>NZ_CAKLBZ010000001.1:2846250-3535833 GCF_921008455.1 Bacillus basilensis
ATCTTAAATAAAGAGTTAAATAAATCTCTATGATCTAAAATATTTCGATGCATATAAGCAAGTGGTTTTACTAAACCTGCTTTTATGTTATGTTTTGTATCATTATACACAATACCTTCTAATGAATTTTTTAATATATCATCTTCTTGAACAACTTTATAATCTAATAGTCGTTTCGCAATTTGCTTCTTCATTTCTACCTTTATTTTATCATTAAAAATAAAATGATATGCCTGTTGCTTTGAGAAATTGTTAGTAAAATCCCCTTGTGATACCCCTGTCTTTGTAAACCACTGTGGTGATAGAACAAAGACTACCTTTTTACCTTCCAATTCATCCACTGTAGACGTCATATTTAATATGTGAGCTAAACTTTGTGTACCGCCAATCCCGATTAAATATGGTGTAAAACCCGCGGGATTTACTTTAAAGTAATTAGACGGATGGTATGCATCCATTCGTAAAAATTCAGATGAACCGTACATCGGTAAATACTGCGAATTCTCTAACATTTTCCGCTGCAAGAAAACACCTTGTAACTTTTCTTTTTGTAAGGAAGTTGCCGCATCTTCTACTTTCTTATCACTAATAATTGATACTAAACTTTTTGATGGGATTAGTACGATAATGAAAAAAAGCACACATGCTAAAATTATGGGACCAAAAGCATGCTTCATTTTCATTTTTTGTTCCTCTTTCTATCGCGATTAAATTGTAACCCTTGTTTTTGACACGTCATTTTTTTCTCCTTTTTCTCTATACATGTTCCATTCTATTTATCTATTATATACATGTATGTATTTCTTCCCTTGTTCTATAAAGCTCTATATAAATAGCGCAAGAAAATGTTTCCATAGAAACACGTTAATTATACAAGATTCTACATATATTTCACACTGGAATTTTACTAATAATTTTATTTTTAAGACATGAAAAAATATATATAATGTCTATAATCCATCAGGTGATATATTAAATTTAAAATGAGATAATATACGTCCACTATAATCAACATCATGCTTATATGCAAAACCTCGCTTTCTGTTCTAACTCCCCATATTCACCAAATCTTGTTACTCCTTCGACCATCGGAGCTTGCTTATGTATAGATTTAGCTGCTTTATCTACTGATTTAGCAAATTTATCTACACTTAACAGTTTTTTATAACAAATAAACCACTTAGACAAGTGTCCAAGTAGTTGAGTATATTAATTATTATTATATTCAGCTTTCTTATGATACTCTCTTTGATATTCGTTATCTACTAAATACTAAGAAATTTAAACAGGCGTGCATTAGCAAAGATCTCAATCATTTTGACCACAGTAGAAAGGAGACTCTATAACATCTCCTCTGTATTACTATCCTTTTGAATTCAGTATCATATAGTAGTAGATAAGTCGAATTTAGAAAAAACTATCTGATATACATAGAACCAGGTACAGACATTAAATAATAGAAAAAGACTCCGATTATTCCACTAGTAAAAATAATAAATCCCATATTGCGTATGCCTTTAATTTTTGACTGTAAACCTATAAACCCTGATAGTAGCCCCGTTAAAGAAAATAGGATCCAGTATAATTCGGTTGGGATATCAAGATATTGACTACCCTCAACGCCCAGCCCCCAAAAAATATAAGGCAGTACGACAAAGGAAACACTGAGTAATCCCATAATACTCACGAGTAGTTTATGATATTTGACCCCTGTTATTATTAAATAAATCCCACCCGCAAATCCGCATAATACGAGATAGGGTGTATATAGTATCCAAAGAAGACTTAAGATGAGCATATGTAAGTTCCTCCTATTTATTTTGGGTCATTGTAGTCTATTGATTTTCTGAGTCTGCTGCTAATTTTTCAAGGTGACCGATTGCGTCTTCTAAATCAAACGAGTTAAACCAACGATAATCTTGTTTATCTAAAATACGGTAATGCTGACTAATTAGATTTTGTTGTAAACGATAGATACCTTTTTCTTGAATTTGTTTCCACCAGACTTTTCCTCCCAGTGTTTTCTGTTTGGCGTTGTTCATGCTTTTATGTGCTAAAGTTGTAATGACTACTAATGGATCATCTCCTAGACTAGACTGTAAAACCTCGCTATCCCTAAACAATGCACAAATTGCTACGGTATTCGTCCATCCTGCATTTGTTCGTCCCTTCTCAATTTGAACAAGCGTTTTTTTTGAAATACCAAGAACTTCAGCCATTTTATCCTGTGTGTATCCTTTTTCCGTACGAATTAACTTTATTTTTGTTGATATGAGTTCGATTGTAAGCTCTTTATTCAATTCCTCCACCTCCGAAAGTAACCTATGTGTTATTTGGTGTAATTTTACACTATTTCTAATTTGTTATCAACCCATTTTTTTACGTTCCCTTTTGTCATTTCAATGTAATGAAATCAATTCCCATTTACTATCTTCACCCTAGCAATTATTCTTTTTACACTCATAGACTCTATTGCATATTGAATGGAAGCCCTTGCTGCTTCTGATGCGTATCAATTCCCCCGATATTCTGGATTAAATAAATACATAATTTCTATTTCACACGCTTCATTTACCTTTCTTAAACAACAACACTCTAAAAATTTCCAATTTTACTATTAAATAACAACCATACCCCGAGGTTATACTGTCCCCAATGTAATATAAGTTGTCCGATATAATCATTTTCTTCTTCTTTTGACATTCCTCTTGATTAAGCAAGTCATTTACCAACAGCTTCTTTCTTTAATATGTTATAAAATTGATCAACATTTTCTATAATTGATTTCCTCATGAACAATCTTTTTGTACCTATTACTTTTTTTTTACCAACATAAACATCATGCCCCTCCAATCTCTGTTTACAGACTAGTAATTTATAACACGAGCTATTTATTTAACTTTAAATAAGAAAAACAGACTACCACACACGTGGAGTCTGTTTACTCATCCTTTATTTTTGTACATCTGCCCACTTTAAACTTGTTGCTGGACCGAATTGATGTACATATAAATCTTTCACATACGGCTTTTGTAAGTATGATAATCCACGCTGGAATACAGGTGCAATTACTGCATCATCCAGTAGCATTTTTTCAGCATCTTGCAGTGCTTTCCAACGAGCTTTTTCATCATTACCTAATTCTGTTTTAATCTTCTTAATTAACGCATCATATTCTGGGTTTGCATATTCTGTATTATTAACACTGCTTTCAGAAAGGAATACTTCTAAGTAAGTCATTGGATCTGGATAATCCGGTAACCAGCGTGATAACGACATTTCATATTCTTTCTTCTTCTCAAGTGCTAATTTTTGCGTATGTGGTTGTAATTTCACATTCACTTTTAATCCTGGTAAGTTTTTCTCAAGCTGCTCTTTAATGTACTCTCCAACTTTTTTAAAGTTTTCTAAGTCATAATTTAATAGTTCTAACGTCACTTCATTTGTACCTGTCTCTTGTTTTGCTTTCTCCCAATATTCCTTCGCCTGTTTTACATTTGTCTTATTAAACTCACCAGCCGTACTTCTAAAATCTTTCTTATCTGGGCCTTTTAAAAATCCTTTTGGTACGTAATAGTTCGCTGCAACCGATCCATCATTTAAAAATGAATCTGCGAGTCCCTTCTTATCAAAAACTGTACTTAGCGCAAGACGTGCATTTTTATTTTTAAGAATCGGTACATTTTCATTAAATCGGAAGAAGTACATAACTGGATCTGTATATTGTTTTAACTCTTTATTATTTTTATATTTATCTACAAATTCTGTAGAAATAACAGCTCTATCAACTTTATCTGTTTCATATAAATTTACCGCCGTTGAAATTTCTTTTACAATTTGATAGTTTACTTCATCTAACTTTACTTCTTTTTTATCCCAATACTTATCGTTTTTCTTCATTGTAAAGCTAGCTTCATGCTTCCAATCAGATAATGTAAATGGTCCATTGTATACTGCTTTATTTGCTTCTAAACCGTATTTATCGCCTTGCTCTTTCGCATATTTTTCGTTAATTGGATAGAAGGACGGTAAAATAAGTAGTTTCGTAAAATACGGTACAGGATGTTCTAACTCTACAACGAACGTTTTATCATCCGTCGCTTTCACTCCTAATTCCTCTAACCCTAGTTGTTTCTTATTTATTTTCTCCGCATTTTTCACATCGTATGCAATGTATGCATATTGAGAAGCCGTATCTGGATTAATAAGTTGTTTCCAAGCATATACGTAATCTTGCGATGTTACTGGATCTCCGTTAGACCATTTCGCATCACGTAAGTGGAATGTATATGTTTTTCCATCTTTACTAACTTCATATTTTTGTGCTCCAGCCTCAATCACTTCATCATTCTTCGATAAGCGGAATAATCCTTCCATTACGTTATTTAAAACGTTAAATGATACTGCATCTGTTACTTTCCCTGAATTTAACGACGGAATTTCACCCGTTTCTAGTAACTGTAATACTTTCTTCTCATCTTTCGGCTTTGTCGTTGTTTTTTCTTTTGCACAGCCAACTAAAATTGAAGAAACTAATAGAGTACTAACTAATGAGTAACGAACAACTTTTTTCATTTGAAAACCCCCTCTATTTTTTAAGGTAAGTAACGACGAGCACCAGCGTATTCTTCTATATATCCAGGTGTATTTAGCGGTATAATCTCTACTGATCTTTCAGCTCTTGGTGAGTGAATCATATTTCCATCACCAATATACATCCCCACATGATGAACACTTCCTTTTCCTTGATCATGTGCAAAGAAGATTAAATCTCCTTTTTGTAAATGTTCTTTATCAACTGCAACTCCATTTCTCGATTGCGGACCAGAATCTCGTGGAATTGTAATACCATGCGATTTATAAATTGTATGTGTAAATCCAGAGCAATCAAACCCAAAACCACTTGTACCAGCCCATATATACGGTAATCCTAAAAACATTTTTCCTGTGTTTATTAAATCATCAGCCGCCGGAGTTGGAATATCATTTTGAGAACGGTAAACCGCTCCGTCATTTTTTCGTAACCATGCCTTTTGACCATTTGGCAACAACACGCGGTATGAAATTGAATCTTCACTTAATAGTAGTAAACGCGTATTGTAGCTGACTTCAAGCGATTTATGTTTTTCAGAAGGATTAATGTATAAAATCGCTGTCGGTTTCGTTACTAATACGAAAGGTTCATTTGTTTTATCTGCAAATTCTTGATTGTATGTTAATTGTTTTTCAGGCATCCACCCTGGATAACCTTCTTCATTTCGCGGTGTTGGTTGACCATGGACTAACACTTTCACCCAATCACCTTTTTTATCAACAACCGTTACTTCTTGACCGAGTAGCGCTTGCGTTTCTAATTTATTTGCATTTGTTAACCAAAGTTTCTCGTCAAGTGTCATCGATTTCGTCCACTTCCACAAATCAACTGGATTTGTAGCACTCGGCACATCAATTGGTCGTAATGAATCAGGTGCAGTCCAAAGTGTTGCGGCAGATACATCGATAAACGCTTTACTATCTTTCTTCTCTTCAGCATTTGCTGATGTAAACGATGAAAATATAAATAAAGTTGTTAAAAATGCAGTTCCTACTTTTTTCATAAATATCCCCCTTAAAAGGTAGTTTACTAGTCTCTTCTCCTAAGATTTACTATTCACTGTCGATTGAAGGTTTACCTTTGAGCCCGAATAAGTCATTCCTTCCGGCTCTTCCATTAACCAAAGCGGCGCATCAAGATCGAAATAATGAATATTAGGATGAGCTACCGCCAAATGTGCAACAGCGCTAACAGAAAGAGAAGATTCCATCATGCTCCCCACCATACATTTCACACCAGCTGCTTCTGCTATATCTGCAATACGCCACGCTTCCCGAATGCCACCACATTTCATTAATTTAATATTGATTAAGTCTGCATATCTTCCTTGCACGATTTTCAATGCATCACTGGCTGAAAATATGCTTTCATCTGCCATAATAGGCGTTTGCACATTGTCTTTGACGTACTTTAACCCATCCCAATCTTTCGCATGAACAGGTTGTTCAATAAATTCGATATTTAAATTACGATTCTCCATTTCTTTAATGATAGAAACCGCTTCTTTTGGATTCCATCCTTGATTTGCATCTAATCGTAACGTCGTATTTTTTGGTACACTATTTCGAATCGCTTCAATACGTTCTAAATCTAAATGAACAGATTTCCCCACTTTAATTTTCAAAGTTTGAAACCCTTTTTCTACATGTTGCTTTGCTTCTTTTGCCATAACGAAAGGCTCATCTACACTCACCGTAATATCTGTATGAATTTCTTTCTTCCCGCCTAATAGTGCGTAAAGTGGAACGTTTTGAAATTGACAATACACATCATATAAAGCGATATCTACCGCCGCTTTCGCACTTGGATTTCCAATACAACTCATTTGTATGTGCTGTAGTAACTGCTGAAACTGAATGATATCTTGACCAACTAAACTTGAACGCATCGGCCCTAAAATTGCTTCTTCAATCCCGTTAGCGAAATCCCCCGTAATAACTGGTGTTGCGGCTGCAGCACCCTTGCCAACAATTCCTTCATCTGTATGAATATATACATCTATACTTTCTATTTCGGTTACAGTACGAAGCGCCGTTTTAAACGGTGTATGGAGATTTACACGTCTACGATTTACTTTTACATCGGTAATTTTCATTTTGTTCATCCTTTCGTTGTCTGGCAAAATGGAACCTTAATTCTCAATTATTTTGGAGCAATCCATCTCCTCTTTCACTTACTTTTCATGTAGAAGGTTAATGGAAAATAAAAAAATCCAGCCATAAGAAGATTCTTACGGCTGGATTTTGTCTATGAATGGGTAGACAAAGCAGCGATTTGATTATATTTTTTCTGTGCATCTTTTAATGCTACAAGTAATGCCTTTTGAGATGAACCGAAATAACGATCTTTTATTTCCATTACTAACGCTGGGTCATTAATATTTTTATGTAGAAATAAATATTTAACGAATTGAGATGTTAATGCAATTGTCGCTGAGCAATCTGCATCTACAATTTCCCCAGTCTCCTTAACAAGTACAAATGCTACAAAATAACTTTTGAACTTTTCGGTAATGGGATTATTTTGAGGTGCTTTCGCATCCCCTACGACATAAATTGTATTTGAAGCGTACACAGCTATCTTCCTTTCTAATACGGGATAACGGTTTTCTTAATAGTCGTATGAGTGATAAACTCAACGTTGATTAAAAAATGTATTCGCTTAACTTGTATTATAATACAATTGACAGAATTTTAACAACATTTATTTTGGTATATATTCCATAATTATAAAAACAGCTCAAACTCTTCATTTTTACAATATGTGATTGTTTCTTGTACCATGCCATTCATACATGAAAAAACAGCTAGCTATCACTAACTGTTTTATTACACTACTTCGGCAATACAAATATAGTTTCATTGGACTTAGAAAATTGATATTCTTTTCTCGCAAACTTCAAAATTTCTTCCTCATCGTCTGTTAAATTTTCTATGTTAGTCTTTAAAGAAGCCTGATCTTTCTCTAAAGAAACCAATTGTTTTTTTTGATTCGTTATTGTATCTTGTTTTTCAACGATTATTTCTTGTTGTTTCGTTAAAATAAATTGAACGTACAAAGTAGCCGCCGCAATAAATATAAACATGAGTATAAATCGGCTTAGTTTTTTCTTATTAATTGCTCGATTCTCATTAGACTGTGATAGTTGTTCTTGCATATTAGGAACATTTATTCGCTTGAGTTTCCTCATTATGAAATCCCCCTAACACATATATTTTCACTACCATCGGCATGATCTCTTACTAACTATAATTCTATTCTTATAAAATAAGCTCCTTCACAAAAATATCTCACAAATTAACCAATTAAAGATAGCATTCGACGACATTTCCATATTTATATTGCATTTTTTTATGTATGCTGCCATAAAATAGTAGTTTCTGTTAATCTTTTTCTACTATTGTAGAAGAGTTTTTTTACACACAAAATACCTTCCCTACATATCGATGTTATAACATGCTTACAAGGAGGAAAAATATGCATTACCGTACATTAGGTAAAACTGGAATAACTGTCTCTGAAATAGGTTTTGGGGCATGGGCAATCGGTGGTGATGAATGGGGACCTGTTAACGATAAACAATCTATAACCGCTATAAAAAAAGCAATTGAGTGTGGTGTGAATTTTATTGATACTGCAGATGTGTATGGTTTAGGACATAGTGAAAAGTTAGTGTCTACCACAATTAAAGGACATCGTAATGATATTATCCTATCAACGAAAGGCGGTTTAATCGGACATCACTACGATCCGAATGGAGAACCTGTATATGATACTCCCGAAAAAATCATCGCCGTATTTGAAACAAGTTTACAACGTCTTCAAACAGATTACATTGATCTTTATTTTTGTCATATTTGGTGGCATAATCGTAGAGAAACAGAAGCATTTTTACGTGCATTTGAAATATTAAAACGTGATGGAAAAGTAAGAGCAGTCGGTGTTTCGACACATGATTTACAATACATTCGTCATTTCAATAAAAACAATGAAATTGACATCGTACAACTTGATTACAATATATTGAATCGAAAACCAGAAAATGATATTTTGCCATTCTTACAAGAAAAAAATCTAGGAACTGTTATTCGTGGTCCGTTAAAAATGGGTATTTTAACTGGAAAATTCACAAATAAAACAACTTTTCCAAATGGAGATTTACGCAAAGATTGGCCAAATGAAAATTGGTTTCAAGAAGACTTACAAAAGGTAGAGAAACTTCGGTTGCTCTCAAATAAAAATCAGACCTTAGGGCAACTTGCACTTCGCTATATACTCACTCATCCAGCAGTGAGTGTTGTAATCCCGGGTGCAAAAACAGAAAAACAAGCACAAGAAAATGCAAATGCGTCTGTTCGCCCTATTTTGAGTGATGAGGAGCTTAGCTATATTCAATCAATATAAAAAAGCCCGGCCTGGGCTTTTTTAATTTTGTAAATCAATATCATATTCCATGCTTTTTGCCGTTTCCTCAGCAATCTCCACACCTAACAAATTTTTCACAATATGAAATGACATGTTAATACCGGCTGAAATACCGGCTGATGTAATAATATGTCCTTCATCTACAAATTTCACATTCTCCATTACTTCTACATTCGGAAAATCTTTTTTGAATGTTTGAATACTTGCCCAATGTGTTGTGACTTTTAATCCTTCAAGCAAACCGGCTTTCGCAAGTAATAACGCTCCAGTACAAACTGAAGTCATTAGCTTTACTTCTTTCATTTGCTGTCGAACCCAATCTATAATAATATCATTTTTCACTTCATTTTCTCTAACTCCTAGACCGCCTGGAATAATTAAAATATCAACTGGTGGTAAATCTTCAATACTATAATCCGGCTGTACCTTTAATCCGTTTCTTGCTGTAATCATTTTTCCATTTTGACTAACTGTATACACAGTAAATGGTTTTTCTTCCTGCCCTTCGGTTACAGAAAAAACTTCATATGGCCCTGCAAAATCTAACACTTCTACGTCATTAAATAAAAATATACCTACACTCCATTTATTCACCACACGTTCACTCCCTGTTGCAAATAATGTAAAAGGTGATTATGTTCTTTTTCTAATGCAATATCATAGGCTGTTTTCTCATCATCACACTCTTCTATATGTTCTATTGATTATTATATATTCCTTTTAAAATGATAGTTTACATAATAATATTATCTATTTAATTCCTATCTTTTATTTTAAATATTAAATTTCTGCTAAAATAATGCTAATCATGTTTAGTATGGAGGAGAAATTATGTTACAAGTAATGCCTTTAGATAGTGAAGACTATGATTTAATTAAAGCTGCTGAAAAAGTAATCGAAAAAAACTATAAATATGGCCGTCATCATATCGGTTCAGCTGTAAGAACTAAAACAGGTAATATTTATGCAGCAGTACATGTTGAAGCCAACGTTGGAAGAATAACAGTATGTGGCGAAGCTATGGCAATCGGAAAATCTATTCCAGAAGGTGATCATGAATTTGATACCATTGTAGCAGTCGCTCACCCACACCCTCATGAAGATATTGAAAAATGTTGGGTTGTTGCTCCATGTGGTATGTGTCGAGAATTAATAAGTGATTACGGAAAAAATACGAACGTTATACTTTCTTATAATGGTGAACTTGTAAAATGTAACGTAATGGAATTATTACCTGAAAAGTATACAAGTGAAGTAGAATAATCATTCCAGTTTTCCATTCATCAAATAATATTATTCCAATAAAAAAACAATCCGTTTTTAAAACGGATTGTTTTTTTATTTCTGTTTTATGCAGTTTATTTTATTTTTCTATTTTTAAAAATGACTAAATTATCATTAACAAAAACGAAATTAAAATATTTAAGTTTACCTCGTTTCGCATTTTTCATTTGAAAACAAAAATATAATTTATCCTTACATTCGATAAATATTAATATAAACCCTCTAAAATCAGTAGTCTTATCATACCAATCTATAACAATTCTGTCTTCTGCCCTTACCTGTTTCCTTTAACACATATGATTTTAATACAAGCGCCGTTAATGAATCCGTTAATGTTTTATATGATAAATTAGATAATGCCAATAGATCGTTCGTATATAACATTCTATGCTTCTCTAATAATAATAGTACTAATCGTTCAGACGGTTTTAATGCCTCATCACTTTCTAGTATAAAGTCTATATTTTTCATTTCTCTAATTATTACTCCTTATATAAAAAAATACTTACACAACTAATTTAATATAAAAATAATACACAACAAAATTTGAAATATATTAAAATATCATTGTTTTAAAACACTATTATACTATAACATAGAAAAAGCATTTCCCGAAATAGGAAATGCTTTTTTATATTGCTTATAGGATTCTTCAAACCCTACATTATATTTCAAATACTGATCCGTACAATCCCCTTCATACTTCTCTGATCATCCAAAAGTATTTGTAATAAATCAAATTCTACTAAAATGATTTAAACAAATAAAAGCGGTTAGTCATTCATGTTTAGAGCATGAATAACTAACCGCTTTCCAGCTTCTTCTTCAATAGCATATTCTACCTTAAATATTTCTCGCAATATGCGGCTTACTGTAATGACTTGTTCCACCGCCACCTACTACTACTTTACCGCCTTTTTCGAAAATTAATAATTTACTTGAACCATCTGCAAGAAGTACTATTACTTCAGCATTATTACTTGTTGCTACATAAATTACATAGCCACTTTTTGAAATACACGTTTCCCAATTCGCATCAAATTCTGATCTTACTACACGATTTGAATACACTTGATTTTCAATTCTATCTTGTTCTACGTTTTCCAAATTGATTCCTCCCACGTCACTAAAATAACATTTTCAAGAAACTATCAGCCCTATATAAAATAGTAGCTGACTTTAACATAAATAGTATATGTAGTTAGTAGCAGAATGCTTGGACAATAAAAACGTAACAACATGTAAGGATTTTACAATTAAAACAAGACAGTCGACAGTGTACCGACTGCCTTGTTTTAATAGATCGTTCTTTATTTTTCGTTACGCACAGCTTCAAAAGTAAACATTTGATCTGCATTTGACGGTTCTTTTTCATAAACATAGTCAGCAAAGCACGTAATGTTTGAGAAACCTATACTTTCTAAAAGAAGTCTAAACTCTTCTACTCCATACCAACGTATCGCAAAGCGTTGCAATTCTGTTTGTACTAATTGTCCTCTACTCCATTTTTCATATTTTAAATATGATAGAGTAACTTGGTTCAGCCAATCTATTTCAATTGATTTATTTTCTAAAGTAATTCCATCTCCGCTCGGCAAAGAAAAAGTCGATGTATGAATTTCCCCCGTCTTCCAGTCATGCGGAAGCATAATATCTACGATTAATCGTCCGCCTGGCTTAAGGTGTTCATAAAAACATTTCAATGCGTTTATAGCATCCTCACGATTTTCAATTAAACAAAAAGATCCAGTAGGAATGATAATTGCCTCATATTTATACGGAAGTGAAAATTGTTGTAAGCTTCCTTCATATAAATTAGGTTGCAAGCCTCTCTCTTTACATCGTATACGGCACGATTCTAGCATTTCAGGTGAATAGTCAATCCCATCAACTGTAAAACCAGCCTCAAAAAGTGGGATGATGACTCGCCCTGATCCTACTGCTGCTTCGAGAATTCTTCCTCTACAATTTTTTAAACGTTCTTGGTAATACTCAATATCACCATTTAAAGAATAACCGACAGGCTTTGTGTAATCATAAAGTTCCGTGCAAAGTGTACTATAAAAACTAAACATTTATTTTCTCCTCCGTTTTTTACGTACGGAAGATTTTAATTCAATTAATCTTCCTGTACCTTTATTTTTAATGAAAACTCGAAAGAGCTGACTGTCATAATATATCACTCGCTTTCCATAGAATATAATCATATTGTATAATATTTCCTTTAAAATAAAAATGTAAATAATGAAAATTCATACTTTTTTTCTAAAAGGGGGATACGATGAATTCATTAATTATATTTTTTTTACTTCTTTTTACTTTTAATACTCTAATTTTCTTTATAGCAAAGAAGTATAAGCGAATATGGAAAATAGCCAGTTGCATTTTCATTCTTTCTTCCCCCATTGTTTTCTTCACCACTTTGCACGTAATTGGTGAAAAAGTAGGAGATGGATTCGCTGGAGGTTTTGCTGGGCTTACTTTTAGTGGCCTATTGATCATGAATGCAATTTTTTTATTTGTTGTAAGCATTTTTGTATCTACCAATAAAAATTCCTAATAAACTCCCCTTTCAAAATGTAAAGAGCTTACTATGCGGTAAGCTCTTTATTCATAACTATTTATTTTACAATGGGCAATGTCACTTCACTTAATTTCACTGTCAGCTTCGTGCCCGCTTTCGGTCTAATTGTATAATCATAATCACTAGCAATTAAAACGACCCCAATTTGATGCCCCGCTTTAAATACATAATCATCTGGCTGCATGTCCCATGTAAATGTATAATCTTTGCCTGGTTGAATCGCTGTTGAATTTTCTATACTCTTTAAGTTTTGTGGATCCATCCACCCTCTCGTTACGACCTCTGGCTTCGCTCCTCCATAATCAACAAGTAGAGCAGTTAAATTTGATACAGACCGATCAATATTTCCTGTAATTGAAATCTTTGGTGTTCCGCTTATACGCGTATCTTTTTGCAGTACAGGCATTGTATACACTAATCGATTTGCTACATCTAATTCTGGGTTTGCTACTAATTGGTTTGATTTCATTTTTGCATCATCTACGAATGAAAACACCTTATTAACAGAACCTATACTTAATGGTAAATTAACTGCTTTATTACTTAAATACATACGAACTTTTGACGGCACAGCTGATGGATCCGGCCAATTTTTTATTTTATCCCAAGTTTTATTTTCACGTTGTACATCGACCATCGGTTCATTCATAATGCCATTTTCAATTCCATACAACCAATAATCGAACCATTTATTTTGTGTTCTTTGCCAGTCATTCGTTGATGTTCCACCATGTCCACCTTGATGTAACCACATTTTACGAGGGACATCATTCTCTCCAAGCGCATCCCACCATTGCGCAAACTGCTTCGTCTTTACATTCCAATCATTTAAACCATGAACAACAAATACACTCGCTTTTACGTTTTTAGCATCTTTTACATAATTACGTTTATCCCAAAAAGCATTATAATTACCAGTTTTTCGGTCCTGTCCAATTGTTAGCTCTTTTATTACTTGTCCACAAACTTCAGGATTTTCCCTTGTTAATACTGCTTCTGCCATATTATCTGTATCTTCTCCTTGGTATCCACCTGGCGCAATGACTGCACCGTTTGCACGATAATAATCATACCAACTACTAATCGCTGCAATTGGAATAATCGTTTTTAACCCTTCAACGCCTGTCGTCGCAACTGCATTTGGTAACGTACCATTATAAGAAACTCCTGTCATACCTACATTTCCAGTAGACCAGTTAGCATTTACTTCTTTCCCATCTTCTGTATATGCCTTCGCACGCCCGTTCACCCAATCAATAACAGATTTCGTCCCTAGTATTTCTTGCTCATCCCCAGTCGTCGGACATCCATCTGATTTCCCAGTCCCAATACTTTCACCTAAAATGACTGCATAGCCTCTTGGCACATAATAATTTCCGTATGAACCAAGATTAACAGCTCCATACGGTTTCCCTTCATACGCATACAATTCTTCATCTACATTATATACAGGAACATCTTTTAAGCCTGATCGATATGGACTCATTTCATAAATAACGGGAACTTTCACATTCGAATCTGTTTTTGGACGCATAACTTTTACCGATACTCGATCCTTTTTTCCATCTCGATCACTATCAACTTCTGTTTCTACAAATAAATTTTCAATAATTGCTTCATCAAGCGAATAAATCGGTTTTGTCATCCCATTTTCTAATTCAATTTTTGTGTTTGATTGTAACACTTCTGAAACTTTTCCATTTAACTTCACGTCATTCTCATTTATGTAGTTTGTTTCTTTATTGTCTGCATACGCAGTCATGCTAGAAACTCCTGACGTAATTGATAAAGATAATATTGCTGATAATGTTGCTATTTTCTTTTTCCCCATACTCTTTCCTCCCCATATATTTCTCCTTTTACTATACAATAAAATTACAGAAAATTCGGTTTATATTTTATACAACAACTTGAGAAATTTGTAGAACACTCTTTCAAGGTTATATATTCTGACTTACTACTATCATATAATCAATAAAAAAACATCGCCTATTAATAGACGATGTTTCTAATAGTATTGAATTAGTCATTCTTCATATGAATATAAAACCGTATTTCGTCCTCTATAGTAGATACGCCATAGTCAAAACCATGTCTTTCTAAAATACTTTTCACAATCGCTAAGCCTAATCCTGTACCTGAATGGTCTTTACTACGAGAAGATTCTAAGACGTAAAAAGGTTCCCAAATTTTATCGATATCTTTCATATGTTCAGCATTCATACCATTTTGAATTTGAAAATATACATTTTCATTTTGATCTTCTAAAGTAATTTTTATATTTTGATTTGCTGTATATTTTATCGCATTAGAAATTAAATTTTGAAACACCATTCTCATTTTATTTACATCAGCATAAACAACTGCATCGTCAACATTATAGTTCACTTGCAAATCGATTTCCTTCGACTCCAGTTCAATTTTATGCTTATCTAATATACTTTGAACTAGTGATTTAATAGAGAATTCTTCTTTTTGTAACACATCTCTTTCTAGTTTAGAAAATCGTAATAACTCTTCAATTAGGTTTGATATGTGATCCGATTGTTTAATGATTGTATCTATGTATGTACCATCATCTAGACCATCTTTTATTCCCATAGAATATGCTTTCACTAACGCGATTGGTGTTTTTAATTCATGCGTCACATCACCCATAAATCGTTTTAAATGTTCATTTCGATCTGTTAAATCTTCATGTGCCTCATGTAGTTTATCACTCATAATATTAATACTAGTAGCTAAGTCTCCTATTTCATCATTTGTTTTCACTTTCGCTCGTTCAAATTTTAAACGTGAAATATCTTCTGCAACATCACTTAATTCTTTCAATGGTCTGGTGATTGTTTTTGAAAGTACCCATACAAGTACGATAATAAGAAAAATCGTAATACCTAATATGTATAAATAAAATGAGTTTAATGTTTTTATCACTTCATTTGAATGTGCGATCGAAACCCCTACTAAAATCAGCATATCATTTTTCGCAATGTATTTCACAAAAAAACTAGATTTCATCTTCTCTTGATCATATATTTTATTCGATTGCCCGAAGTTCTTTACTTTTATTATTTCCTCTTTTGTAATCCAAAGTTTATTAAGGGCAACTCTTTTCCTTGTAAGTTGCATACGTAACTCATCATTAATTTGATCTTCCGAATTGTTAATTGATGTATACGCAATCGTAACATTCCCTTTATTTTCAATGCTCGTAATTGCTTCATCCAATTGTTCGCTCGGTATAGACTGTATTTGTGCTGTAATCCCTTCTAAGCTTTCTCGTGTTTTGTAAATATTATATTTCGGTAAAAGGTAGTTAATTAATAATAAAGAAATCGTAAAAATAAGAATCACAGTTAACGAAATACTGAGAAATAGCTTTTTTCCAAGTTTATTCACTCTGCTCCTCCAAACTATATCCTAGCCCGCGGTGCGTCTTTATAATATTTTCTCCTACTTTTTTACGTAATCTTCTTACATGTGTATCAACAGTTCGCTCTTCTCCAAAATAGTCAAATCCCCATACGATATCTAACAATTTTTTACGAGTTAAAATCATCCCTTTATGATTTAAAAAACATTTTATTAATTCTAGCTCTGTTTTTGTAATATCTAATTCTTTGTCATTTTTATAAACTTTATTTTTAGTGAAATCTATTTTCAAATCTTGAACTTGAATGACATCATCGTGCTGTATAAGCTTTTTCGCTCGAGCAATGAGTACACCTGGATGAAATGGTTTTTTTACGTACTCATCTGCCCCGCCTTGAAGCGCTGCTAATTCATCTTCGCTTTCACTTTTCGCCGTAAGCATTAATACTTTTACACTTGAGTTCTTCTTTATTTCCTGACAGACAGTAATACCACTATGTTTCGGCATCATCCAATCTAAAATAGCTAAATCAATTTTTTCATCATAAAATATTTGAAGTGCTTCCTCTCCATCTTTCGCTAAGAAAACTTCGAAGCCTTCTTTCTCAAAATAAGCTTTTAAAATCCTTAACATATCCTGTTCATCATCTGCGATTAATACTCTCATGCATTATCCTCCATTGCTTTTAAACAAAAATCAATTGTATCATACAACTTCTTTGTTACATGTATGTGACAGAAAAATATTTGAACCAATTAAGGGTATAGTAAAAACGAGGTGTTGTACTATGATGAAAAAAATCTGGGTCATTACTCTTCTTTTCTTCTTATTATCAACAAATGCGTTCGCAAATACAAATCAACAAATTGAAGTATTTGATTGTCAAAAAGAAATGGTCGTTCAAAAACAATCTTTAGATCCAGCTATTCAAAAAGAAGCTGTTCAATACGCTGAATCCATTACTGGCCCATTTAAAAACTTAAACGTCGTCCCAAAAGATGGTCACATGATAAAAATCCCTTTATCTAAACCAGTTTCTATTACAAATCGGTGGTTACATACAACAATTGATGAAGTACTTATTCTCCTCCCACTTAACGAAAAACCTTATATTATGCTTTACGATGATGAAAATAATCCGCATTTTTATTATGTAAAAGGTGATCCTAAGGGACTATTGAAAGAAATGAATGTTAAATTATAATGTAAGAAAGATCCCATAAATATCATTTGTGGGATCTTTCTTTATCAGTTAGCAACTGCATTTTCATTTAAAAAATGAATAACCTGTCTTTTATGATGGTTATCATGATCTACAAATTCTTTAATAATATATATAAGAGAATACGGCGTTCCAGTATGAGGACAATGTGATACTCCATTGGCAGTTAAAGGTTTCTTTAGATTTTCAGCAGACAGTAATCTAAGTTCTTTTACGAGTAACTCTCTTTTAGCTTTTGCTTCTTCAAGAAGTTTCATCTTAGATATACCGGATTTGGCATAACTAGATGCTAGTTTATTATATGTATCAAAATCAGGGAACTCCATTCCCTTTCCATCTCTCACTGATGATAATGTCTCACGTAATAGATAGTCATCCCAGTTCATAATATGAGATATGATTTCGCCAATAGTCCATTTCCCCTCTGATATTGGTGCCACCCACAATTCCTCTTTCATACCTTTCAATGTATTTATCCAAATTGAATATTCATTGAAATCATTAATAATTTTATTTTCTCCCATCATCCAATTCCCCATTCTAATATCATATTCATATAAATTATAACATCAATCTACATAAAATAGAACAAAAGTTCTGTCGGAGAGGTAAATAATAATTCACTACATCCTTTTATATAAGTTCAAATAATGGCTCGCTCCCATATATTTTGTCCCTTTCACAAATCCAATCGAAGTATAAAATTTGTCACCCTGTACTGTATCTGTATTTAAAACAACAATATTAAAATATTTTTTCGCATCGCTTATAACTCTCACTAATAATAACCTCCCTAATCCTTTCCGGCGGTATTCTTTTGCAATATAAAATCTCCTTAATCGGCTAATCTTATTGTTTTCTGTATATGGACCCTCATTCAGCCCTCCTATTCCAATCAACTTTTTTCCTTGAAAAATGCCATATAAACATTCACCAGTTTTGTTAAATGTGTTTATTTTATTTTCATACTCACTTATTAGTCTTATTAAGAAATTAAATCCTTCTTCTTTACTTTCTTCAACGAGATAATCGTGTTCGTATATCATTAAATCTTCAATTTGTTGAATATGTATGTCTTTCAAGTAAATTCCCCCCTTAATATGAAAATACATAAAAATGCTCAAGAATTATTTATTCTGAGCATTTTTATGATTGTTATCTTATTCAATTCGTAGTATGTGTATTCTTCACTTCAGATGTAAATCGATAATATAGTTGTTTAAGTCTTATTGAACTAAAGCAGCTGTTTGTTTAAATGAATACATTTATAGTGTCTCTCAAATATAATATCAGTTTTTAAATTCACCATTCTTCTCTAACAGGTTCAGGTTCAAGTTAAGTTATAATTTATTAATCTAAATATTTATGTAACCACAGTTCAAATATCTTTAACTGTTCTTCAGTATGAAAATAATGTTCACCTGTCTCCACGACCTCTAATTCACAACGATGTTTTTTTGTAAAATAGTTTATAGTTTCAAATTCACACAGTTCATCCTTAGCTCCATACATAATATATGTATCTGTATTCCATGTACTAATAGGATTCTCTTTTACATAGCATAAATAATCCCAATATAACTTTTGACCAATCGGTGTCTCTATAATCATTTCTTTTTGCAAAAGTTCTGAGGTTACATTAAACCATTTCATCATATTTTCGATAATTCGTTCCATATTAACTACTGGTGATAAAAATAATGCCTTTTCTATCACATCATTTTGATAGGCTAAAAGGCTAAAATAAGCTCCGATACTACATGCAAACACACTTACTTGTTTCCAATGTTCTTTTGCGTAATTCATAATTATAGATAATTCACTAACACAAACCTGTACTTTGCAAGGTGTATTATCATTTGTTCTTTCTCCATGCTCAGGTAAATCAAAACTTAATACTTGATAACCTTTTTGATTAGCTTCTTCAGCTAATTTTTGAATAACTGCATCTTCCTTATTTGACATATTTCCATGTACTGCAATAAAAATTTTTTCACTTTTATCTCCCCATAAAACCGTAGGAATATTACTAATTTTAACATTATCTTTAAGCATATTTTACTCCGTGAAATAAGACATATAGGAATTGGCAAAACTGCACACTTTATAATCCTCTACTCAGTTTTTAAACAAATCAAACTATTACTAATTCATCACAAATGAATTATAATCTCTATACCTCTATATAACAGAGGCTATTTTGAATTTATAATCTTTCTTTTATCACAATTCTTCAGAAGCTACAAGTTCTTTTTTTGATACTTTATTGAACTAATCTGCTCCATTAATAGGAGAAGGATTTTTAAACAATTATATTATTTTTTCAAATGATTTTATTATAAATTAAATACCTTTATTATTTCTGCAAAACAGGTAATATCCCCTTCAACTCCAGTAAATCATCTATCACTATATCTGCCTGGGCAAGCTCATCTTCTTGTGCAAAATCAAAATTGCAACCAACTGCAATCAAGCCATTATCTTTAGCTGCGTTTATATCAGATAAACGATCCCCGACTACCGCTGCTTCGTTTATATCATATTTGTTCAAAATACTTTTAACTAAGTCGCTTTTATTAAGTGAGTTTATTTGTTCAATACTGAACGTTTCAGTAATCCATTGATCTAAAGCATAATAAGATACGATTGCTCGTAAATATTCAGTTAAACCATTACTAGCAATATATATTGAACAATTCTTTTCTTTTATATATGTAAAAACTTCTTTTACGTTCGGATATAAAGCACCTTTTCCGCTCTTTATGTTTTCAATAAGTCTATCTAAAAAATATGC
Organism: Bacillus basilensis; assembly: GCF_921008455.1. Lineage (NCBI taxonomy): Bacteria > Bacillati > Bacillota > Bacilli > Caryophanales > Bacillaceae > Bacillus > Bacillus basilensis. Next base: position 2,866,527 of record NZ_CAKLBZ010000001.1, read on the forward strand.
ATCTGTTTGTTCTCTTACTTCAAGAGAATGATTCGGTAATAAAGCTTCCCAAACTTTCGGTAAAGGCACACCCATGATTTCACGATACTTATCAATAGGTGTTACCGTATCCCATAATTGTAATGATCTTAAATGATCAAATGTATCATCTAACGATAATTCTAAAATTTTATCTGTTTGAAATAGCGTTCCGTCCATATCAAAAATTAATGCTTGCAACATTTCATTCTCCCCTTTTGTATTACAATACAGTTTTACTTGATATATTTTTAAGCATCTCAACGATAATTTCTGAACAATAATTTGCGGCAGTTTTCGCGAAGTCATCATAGGAAACTTGAGCTTCATCGTCTGCACTGTCAGAAATACATCTTATAACGAGAAATGGTACTTCATTTATATAAGCAACATGTCCAATTGCTGCACCTTCCATCTCTGTACAATGCGGTGCATATTCGTCTATTAATTTCGATTTTTGTTTGGAATCTTCAACAAAACATTCACCGCTGACAATTCTTCCTTCATGAATCTCCATATGTAAACTACTACTATTACATGCAATATGTGCTAACTCTATTAATTCCTTACTTGCGATAAACTCCTCTTGGAACGGGAATAAGTTTTTCATTTGAGTTTTACTTACATCATGATGGGTAACATTCGTTGAAATAACTACATCACCAACTTTTACTTCCGGGTGTAACCCGCCAGCAACACCCGTATTGATGATGGCATCTACATCAAATTTATGAATTAACGTTTGCGTACATGCGGCTGCATTCACTTTGCCTACACCAGAACGTGTAATAATTACTTCTGTTCCCATGAATTCTCCAGCGTAAAAAGGCATTCCCGCGATTGTTTGTTCTTCTTGTACAACTAATTTTTCTAAAAGTAAGTCTATTTCAATTTGCATTGCTCCGATAATGCCGATTTTATTCATGAATATAGTCTCCTTTTTCACTTATAAGTCTGCCAATATATTATTTAATGCACCGTAATTTTCAGCTATCCAATTCATTTCATCCGCAAAACGTGAAGGTGGTACACTATGCTGATCCATATTGGCCTGAATCCACCATGTACTCTCCATATACCAAAGCATTTGTATTGCCCGAACAATACTCCCTATCGAAAAGTCTATTACACTGCGGTACCCCGCTAAAAATAATGCAACAAGATCCTTATTTAATATTCCTTCATCTAATGCACACGATATAACCGCACGCCCAATGTCTAACTCAAAATAATCATAATCCATACGATCAAAATCAAGAATCGCCGAGACCTTATCGTTATGAAATAAGAAATTATCTACCCATAGATCACGGTGTACCCATCCCTTTTTACTATTATAAAATTGATCTACATTTACCAATTGTGTTGCCTCTTGTTGTAATTTTATATAGGGAAGAATGTGCTCTTTTCCTAGCTTCTCTGCTTCTCTCCTTTTCTCTTCCCAATGTGTTAACCTTTCCTCTTTAGTAGGCGGAACAAATTTAGGGATTTCTCCTTCTATTAAATTGCCGTCATTTAACAATTTGTGCATATGACCTATCGTCTGACCAAGAGAGTGGATTTCCTTTTCATTCACCTTTCCCGGTGAGACTAGATTACCTTCTTTATGTTCTAATACTATAAATCTTTCATCACTCTTTGATATATGCATTACATTATTTTTATAAGTTAACAACTTTGGACAACTTACACCATTATTATGTAATCTTTGCTGTTGTTGTAATGCTTGCAATAACTTCAATGGGTCATATAACTTATATCGTTCTTTATTATATTGCTTTAATACAAAGTTCCCTACATCCGTTTCGAGTTTCCACTTCAAGTTTAACCAACCACGATGAATAGGAATTACTTTTTGAATTTTAAATTCAAATAAAGATTCGCACTCTACTTGCAGCTCTTGTAATATCATTTTAGCTTTTTCATTAGATAACGGCTCTATCATCTTTTTTATCCTTTCTTAACTTGGCGTTCCTTTCATCCTCTCTACCATAACCGACAATAAAAATTTCGGAAGTACAAGTTGTCTCTTTAATCTTTTTGGCTGTGAAAGTAACCTATACAGCCATTCAGTTCCAGTATCCCTCATTATTTTCGGTGCTCTTTTTATAGTACCAGATATTATATCAATCATGCCTCCGATACCTATAGATAGCGGAATGTTTAATGTTTGTATGTTTTCATAGATAAATTCTTCTTGTTTTGGTGAACCTAGTCCTACTAACAATAAATGCGGTTTGAATTGCTTAATTTTCATTATTACTTCCTCTATTTCTTCACCATTTACAAATCCATGCTGTCCTTTAAACTTTGCTCCTGGGAACTGCTCATTTAATTTTTCTAATGCTTTTTTATTACTTTCTGGCGCAGCTCCAAAAAGAAAGACACGATATTCATTGTCGTTACAATAATTTATTAAATCGTGAGTGATATCTGCCCCAGTAACACGTTCTTTCAAATTTCCTTTTAATATTTTCGAGCCAATTATAACGCCAATCCCATCTGCTGTTATTAAATCCGCAGATAGTAACATCTTTTTAAACTGTTTTGATTTATCCGTATTTTCCTTTGCAGACATAACAATTTCAGGATTTGCAGTTACTACAAACCTTGGTTTCTCTTGTTGTTCATGTAGCCAACCTTTTAATAAGCTTATAGCTTTTGCATATTCTAAAGTTGAAAAAGGTATTCCCTTTATAAGTTGGTGATTCACTATACTCTCCCCTTACATAAGTTGCAAATATACATCAATATCTTTAGAAATTTGTCTAAAAGCTTTATCCCAAAATTCATAGCTCATTATATCTATTTCAAAATGTTTTTTCATAAGTTCTTCTACTGGAAATTTTCCTGTTTCTCGTAAAAACTCTTTATATTTCAAGTGAAAAGTACTTTTACTTTCTTGAGCTATTTTTAATAAACTAAAACTAACTAAATAGCCAAATGTGTATGGATAATTATAAAAAGGAACATCTGCTATATAAAACTGAACATATTTCATCCAAACAAACGGCTGATATTCTGATAATGCATTCCCGTATGCTTTTTCTTGCGCTGCTATAGATAATTTCTCGATTTCATCAGCACTTAAAGGACTTTCTTTACATTTTTCATAAAAGTTCTTCTCAAATTCAAACGATGCTCGAATTGCCATTACATAATTAAAACAGTTTCTTATTTTCCAACTTAACAATGACTTTTTCATATCTATACTATCTGTAGTTTGAATTAGATAATTTATAAGCGTAGTTTCAAAGAAAATAGACGCTGATTCTGCTGTACTCATTGGCAAATAATCATCTAAAAAAGAAGAGGATTGTTCAAAACTCATATTATAAAAATGCCAAGCGTGTCCTAGTTCATGAGCAAGTACTCTTACACTATCGATACTGCCGTCATAACGCATAGAGATTCGTGATTCTTTCTCACTAAAAAAAGGAGCACAAAATCCACCTGGTGGTTTATTCTCTCTCGGTTCCGCATCTATCCAACCACTTTCTATCGCATTACGTGCAAATTCTGCTAATTCTTTATCTATATTTTTTAATGCATCGTATATGTTTTGTACTGCTACTGAAAAAGGAATAATAGCCTCATTATTTTCCTTTACTGTCATAAGTTCATGCCATGTAATCGAAGCTCTACCTTTCTTATACACATTTAAAGCACTAACTAATTTATCTAGATTTTCTTCTGCCGCATTCCACATTTGCAATATTACAGTTTCTGAAATACCATTCGTATGAAGCGACCCTGCTAAAATCTCTCTATCTTCTAATTCATTACTCTTTGTATTACGCAATCTTCCTATTTGATTTAATACAGTAGCAAAAATTTCTTTTCCCTTATGTAAAGCACATGTTAATGACTCGAATACTTCTAGTCTTTCCTTTTCATTATCACTATTCATTGCAATATGATTTGCTTGTCCAAATGATAATTGCTTATTATTGTGCTCTATTTCTATCCTATTCCTTAATTGTATGTACATGTTTTCCCACGCATGAAGTTCATCTTTTAGTAACCTAGTATTATTGGTAATTTCCACTTCACTTTGTAGTATTACTTGCTGCACTTCACTTTTTAATTCCTTTACTTTCACAGTCAATCTAGTAATATCCGATACAACACTTTCTTCAGCCGATCGACAGTACAAATAGTATTCTGCTTTTTCAATAGCTTGTATAAGTTTTGAAAGAATCCCTATATCTTTTGTTACAAAAAATTGTTCTTTCAACTCCAATATTGGAGATAGGATATCCTCATTCGAATACAATGAATCTAACTCCCACCTAGCAATTTCATACATTTTCATAGCCGCCTCCTATTTTTACAAATAGTTACAGATATCTCCCGTAAAACAATTATATATGAGATAACTAAATTTTAACATCTTGAAATATTTAGATTTTTACAAACAAAAGACTTCAACACACAAAAAAGGTGATTCTGTTCAAGACAGAATCACCTTTTTAACATCTTATATTTAGCATTTTCATGCTAATTTATATATTTAGTAACTGCTTTTTCTTCGCATTAAATTCATCTTCTATAATAACGCCCATATCTAATAATTTCTTAAATTATTTCAGCTCATCTGCTACAGAAGTAGTAGCATTACCTTGAAGAAAAAAAGGATTGATCAAATGATCAATCCTTTACTCTACTTCATTTAAGAAAAATAATGTTATAACGCCAGGACCTGTATGTGCGCCGATTGCTGCACCAATTGTATTTACGATAAATACTTCACAGCCAAATCTTTCCGTAATTAATGCTTTTAATGCTTCAGCTGTTTCTAAATCGTCACCGTGAGTCATACCGATTGTTTGACCTTTAAGGTCTTTTCCGCGCTCTTCCATAATATCAACAATACGGCTTAATACTTTCTTTTTCCCTCGTACTTTTTCAAGTGGGACAAGTTTTCCTTCTTCCACGTTCAAAATCGGCTTAATGTTTAATAAACCACCGATAAAACCTGCTACTTTACTTAAACGTCCACCTCTCACTAAGTACTGTAAGTCAGCTACAGTGAAGATATGTTCCATATGATTCATTAGAAAATCAATACGCTTTAAAATATCTTCTTTTGATGCGCCGTCTTTTGCCATTTTAGCAGCTTCTAAAACGACAAGCCCTTGACCAAGCGAAGCACATTTCGTATCGATAATTTCTAAATCTAAGTCGGCATATGTTTCTTTTACTTCTTCTTTAATGAGAACTGATGATTGATATGTACCAGACAGTTCAGATGAAAAAGCTAAATATATACAAGGATTACCTTCTTTTGCATAAGAAACAAATTTTTCTTGGAAAGTTTCAAGTGAAGGCAATGACGTTCTATAAACAGCGCCTTCTCTCATTTTTTGCAATAATGTAACTGACTCTAATGTTACTCCATCTAAATACTCTGTTTCTGCTTCATCATAAACACGGAGTGGAATTAAATCAATATCATATGCTTGCAGCAATTCTACCGGTAAATCCGCCGCACTATCCGTAATGATTTTAACACCCATTTTTAAACCTCTATTCTGTTATAAATATAAAATAATAAAATAAAAATAGTACTTTTAAATTATATACGTAAAACTTAAATGAAGAAAGGAAAACACTTTATATTGTATGCACTATTATTCAAAACTTGAACTGTTAATAAAAATCATTCCAATTTAACCACTCGTTTATTGTTATTTTTTCTATAGCACGAATAATTTTATATTTTTATAATAATTATTATATATAAATTATTTAATTTAATGTGATTTTTTCAAATTTATACTATTTAAAAGCCAAATCCAATAAAGGAAATGGCTTTTAAATTTCAAAAAAAATAACCAAACTTTATTTTCCATCACATTGTTTGTTTACATTATTATTTAGGCACTGTTAAATATTAGTCCAGTTATGATTAATATTTATAGCCTGTACTAGAATTAAAACAGTGAATATTATCACTAAAAAGCAGCATATAAAAAACAGGTTAAATATTATATAAAATATTTAATTTTACTAGTAAAGCTAATAAAATTTGGAGAAGAATTTGAACATTTACTGCTATGTCTGTATCCGTAGTCGTAACTGTAACATTTCTAGAATTTCTAATAACAGTTTCTTGTTTATTAACTTGTTTAACAGATGATTTTTGAAACAATTCTTGTTAAACTAATTTTTGACTATATAACACTAAATTCACAAGGTCATTATCCTCTGTTTGTTGAAGTCATCATTTCAATACCAGCAAACCCACACCTTCAACTAACAAATTTAACAAATGTGCTATATCAAGGTTCTTTTGATATAGCATCTTATGTTCTATATAATGAAGATAGCGCTAGTTTTCCAAAGGAGGATGCTAATGAGTATTCAATTAGCTACATCTAATGACCTAGAATGGATTAATAATCAATATGAATCGATAGGATTTGTACAAAGTGATTTAGAGAGAGATAAAGTTGCAATCATTACATACAACAATGAATATGCAGGCGTTGGGCGATTAGTCCAAGTAGATGAAAATACTATAGAAATGGGTGGGATTTTTATTCTGCCTCAATTTAGAGGGCTACAATTAGCTGGGAAACTTGTTTCATTTTTAGTAGAAACAGCGCAAAATTTACAAGTAGAAAATGTATATTGTCTTCCTTTTGAGGAATTAGAAAACTTTTATAAGAAATATGGCTATACTGAGGTCGATACTGCGAAAGAAGTTGTTCATCCAATTATTCTAGAAAAATATAATTGGTGTTTGGATCATTACGATAAACATGTATTACTCTTTAAATTGTAAGTGAATTTAAAAGAGAGCACTTAAAAAATATAAAGTATTTCATATTAATACTTTATAACAGTATATACCTTGAAATTCAGATGATAACAATAATTTATTTGATTGCTATCAGCCTATTTATATACTTTTTAAGGTTAAGCCATTGCTACATACATTTCCTTATTCGCCTAACTTCTTTCTTCTAAAAAGGTTATTTTGTTTAAAATTACCTTAAATCGCATTCCAACAAACCAATCACAAGATTAATTCCTATATAATACAATTAAGTAATTAAAAGGAGCGTTATTCATGATAGATGTAGTAAGACTCGTTATCTTTATTGTTGTTGCGATTGGTGCCATTATTAACTTATTCATAGAGTTTAAAAAACCTAAAAAAAGTATATTCTCAATCGTTTTTCTATCAGTACTCTTAATTGGAGCCTCAGGATTAATCAAAAATATTTTATCTCATCTTTTATAGACGATTGATTAAAAATCAATGTTCTGTCAATAATGTAAGTAACATGATTCTATTTCTCTATTCCCCCTTTGGATAGGAGCAGTTAGCTTATGCTAGCTGCTCTTTTATTTAAAACGATTTCATCTATTATCCACAAAATAAGTATCATACGCCTTATCAAAAACATATCCTAACTTTTCTGCTAGTTTAGCAGACGTAGTATTCGCTGCATCCCAGTTTGGATATATCTCTTTTTCTAAACAGGCCAAGATTAGCGCTGCACTAACTATAGTCGCCAATCCTTTTCTTCTATGATTGTGATCAGTTGCAACCTCTATTTCGATCCCATCATCATAAATGCTATATGATGATGCACCGCATACAACTTCTCCTTTATACAAAACACTATACCCTATACCTCGTTTTATATAATCTTCTACTGATTGAAATTGACTTGTAAAATCTTCAGAGACCTTATGTAATGTAGGGATATTTACAATATGTTCATCTATTCTTTGTAACTCGTAACCTTTTGGAAGCGCTGATATTAAAGATTGTAATTTTGAGCGATCAAAAATTTCCGCATTTCGTTTGAATTTATAACGTAAAAACTTATCTATTTTTCTTTCGTAAAATGTTTCTAAACGCTTTTTCCACTCTTCACTATTTACGATTACTAACATTCTATCAGGAATGTTACGTAGTAATTCTTCTGTTTCTTTCACATTTGGATCCCCAGCGTAAAATGTGAAAATCCCTACCGTAACTTGCGCTACCGTTGGATTTTCGAGATTATTTACCCAAGCGTTACCCATATGACCTTGTAAATAAGAAAGTAAAACAACGTTATTGAAATCTTCGAACATATTAACTAATTTTTCTCTTGTCTGTATATTCGCTTCATATATCATTCACATTCCTGCTTTCATTAGAATCAATGTACCTCTACTTTTTTTCATAAGTCCTTTTATTCTACATATAAGCAATCGTCTAATAAATTCCATATAATTATATATTATTCATAAATATAAAATTATTATAACATCTAATCAAAAAAGTAAAATTCACTTTTGCAATTTCAAAATACACATCTTTATATCTAAATAAAGCCAATTTATTGAAAAACTCTTACACGTATACCAAACCTATCTAAATAACTGTAAGATTAAATGGAGGAGTTCAATTAATGAATTGGTTTAGCGTTGCAGCTGAATTACAGCGTGACTGGCGAAATGATGTTGAAGGCTTTGGAGCTTTACTTGCTAAACATCTTCCAAGTTATCAAAATATCATCGGAAGCTACGTGGGAGCTCAAAAAGAATTTAGTAAATAACACAATCATTAATTAATCTTAATAAAAGTTACTAACAACTATTTACATTGTTAAAAAAGGGCTACTTCAATAGCCCTTTTCTTATTTGCTTTACTAACATTTATATTAACAAAGCAATTTTTTCGTTAATACCATCCAATTGGCATATTGATTAACCCTCATTATCTTGTAAGAGGGTTAATCAATATGAATACGTTATATCTCCTTCTTAGAAGTAAAGGATTCTGTAGCGCCATTTTTATATATTTTAGTCAGGTTAATAATTGACTTGTACGTATTATTGTCATTCTTTATCATCTTTTTCATTTCTTCTATTTCAGCATTACCCGTTCCACTCTCTATTCTCAAACAGTTCGAAATGTTGAGGTATCCACTCGATGCGAAAAGAATAATAAACGTAAGATCTGGGAAATTAATGAACAGTATTCCAAACTTCAAAGAATTCCCAGCCGTATCGGATAAAACTAATCGAAAGTTTAATAGTTCAGGCACTTGAACAAAGTCTTTAGAAACAATCGCTTCCCCAACTATTGTAACCTGCTTCACTGCATTGCCATTTTCATCTGTAAATTCAGTACAACTAGGTGCATCAATTGTTTTTGCTTGCAGTGATAAATTCAATTCTGGATTGTGAAAGTCAAAAAAGAGTGTACTTCCCTCGGTTAAACATTGCGGACAAACATTTCCAAGTAGACTAAAATCCTCTTCAATAAATTTAACTTTCGTTTTACAACTACAAACTTTTCCTATTCGAATTGCATCAATCTTAGAGCAATCTACAAAAATAACCTCATTGTCCTCTTGTACGAAGGATACGATACCATTCCTCTTATTAAATGAAAGAAAATAAGATACAACAATTCCATTTCCTGCTATTACAATACTCTCAACTTTAGTATACGGTTCAAGACTTTGTAAAAATTCACATATACTATTTTGGCAACATCCACAATCACGTTTCGGCTCACAATCCACTTACACTCCATCCCTTCCCTATATGTTTTTATCTAATACATATAATATGAGCGGAGTATAAAAAAGCTTGGACAATATAACTTTAACGTAAGAATTCACACTAAGAACAAGAAATAACACATAATTTTTACTATAAATACATATAACAATTTCATCTTTCATGAAAAAAACGTTATAATGAGGTGTAGCCTCTACGATTACGTTATAAAGGAGATTAAAACAATGGCTAAAATTAAAGTATACCAAGCAAAAGAAGAAAATATGGAAGCAGTAAAAAACATCATTGATGTTGAGGAACAAAATCCAACTGCTGAAAACTTACAAAATCTATATGCATGTGTATTAGAAACTGAAGATATGGCATTGCCTGAATCATACATTGAAGAAGATATCTTAATCGATTCTATGGAAGTTATGGTTAACGCTTCTCAAAGCAAAGTAAGAGACTTAGGTGCATACGATGTAATCGAAGTTCAAAACAAAGGTAAGAAAACACAAATTTTATTACTTGCAGACGAAGAATACGAAATTATCGAAGGCTAATCTAAATCTGTACATACGAAAAAACTCCTTTCCAATTGGAAAGGAGTTTTTTCATTACGCTTTTGATGTTTCGTTCTTATTATTCTTTTGTTGTTTCTTAATTACCATGCGCTCATTTCCCATAAAGAAAATAAATATGAATGCTAAACCAGCTGGCACCAATGCCCACATAAATGTTTGAACAATTGAATTAGAAAGAGCGCCAATAATTTTATCTAATATTTGCGGCGGAATTTGAGATCTCGCCGATTCTGATAAAATAGCTCTTGAATCTCCTAAAGCGTTTGTATTCATTCCCCCGCTCATAGCTTTAAATGCTTCTTCTAATTGATCTTGGAAACCTGTTCTTTGGATCATTCCGAAGATTGTAATACCAAGCGTCATTCCTAATGAACGAATGAAATTACTCGTTGAAGTCGCAGATCCGCGCTGTTCCATACCAAAGTTGTGAATAGCTGCCATACTTAGTACAGAGAATGAGAATCCAACTCCAAATCCGATAATAATCATATACACTGTTAATAATGCACGACTTGTTTCTGGCGTTAATGTGCTTAATAAAAATAGTCCAATTAGCATAATAACCGCAGAAATAATCATAATATTTCGGTAGCTAAGTTTTGTCGTTAAAAATCCGCCTAATTGCGCTGTTACGACTGATCCTAACATCATCGGTAAAAGTAATAACCCTGAGTTTGTTGCGCTACCACCGTATACCCCTTGAATGAATAACGGAATATATACAGTTGCTGACATAAACGCAGCACCGTAACATAATGCAATAATGGTACTCATTCCGAATAAACGTTGTTTAAACATTTCAAACGAAATGATTGGTTCTTCTACTTTACGTTCAATAAAAATAAATGCAATAATTAAAATAGCGAATCCGCCAAATAAACTTAAAATAAAGCTAGAATCCCAGTCATACTTTTGTCCACCAAGTTCAAGCGCAAACATTAACGAAACTACTGCACCAACTAAAGTAATTGCCCCATACCAATCAATTTTTTGCTTTCTATGAACTCGTGACTCTTTATAAAAGAATGTAATAAAAATAAGTGCTAAAACGCCAAGCGGTAAGTTAATATAAAATACCCAGTGCCAGCTAATATAATCTGTAATATACGCGCCAAGCAACGGTCCAAAAATACTTGATAAACCAAATACTGCTCCGAATAAACCACCCATTTTCCCGCGCTTTTCAGGAGGGAAAATATCAAAAACGATAGTAAATGCTATTGGTACTAATGCCCCGCCGCCAATACCTTGAATCGCACGATAAATACCTAACTGTGTAATGTTTTCAGCTGTACCACAAAGTGCCGAACCAATCATAAAGACGATTAAACCGAAAATAAAGAACCTTTTTCTACCATACATATCTGATAGTTTACCGAATATCGGCATACCTGCCATTTCTGCGACCATATAGGCAGAAACGACCCATACAAAGTTTTCAAGGCCTCCTAAGTCACCAACAATCGTTCCCATCGCTGTTACGACAATGGTATTATCCATTGATGCCATTAAAATACCTAGCAATAAGCCCGCCACAACAAAGCCGAGCTTATTATTCTTCTCAACCATAACCTTGCTCTCCCTCGTACTACTTATATTTGTTTATGTTCTTTTACGACTGCATTACCCTTTTGATTAAAACGAGTATGATATTCTACAACACTAATTTCACAACCAGGGCCAATTGTAACATTGTTTCCTCTCACTACTTCAGCAATCGTATGTTCTAAATATATATCATCTCCTTCAACAATTGAAGTTTGGAGGTTTCCAACATGACTAGTAAAAGGAAGAAATCTCGCTTTTTTACGAATAGTAATTTTTTTACCACCAATTTCTCTTACCGTACTTCCTTCATAACGAAGTGAGATTTGAATATTTTCAGCATTTAGTAATCCATCACTTTCAAGACCACCAGTTAATGATAAATCTTCTACTTCAATATCTCCCTTCACATTTAAAGCACCTTTTACATCGACAAGATCACCTGAAAACTTTCCTGCAATATCTATCATACCTCTAACTTTTGTTTTTTCAATATGTGCATCACCATGAATTTGTGTATTACCATATACTTTTACATATTCCGCATCTACATTTCCTTGTACTTCGCTATCTCCATACACAACATAATTTTTCACTTTTATATCACCGCGTACATCACTCGTACCATACGTTTTAAATTCATTACAACTCATAGCATTCGTAATCGTTCCTTCACCGCGAATCTTCACTTTATTATAATCTCCGCCTGCTGAATTACCGGAACCATTTACTATGAGACTATGTGGATGTTCCATATTACTTACTCCCTCCCATTAAACCTGCTTAATTTCTTTTACATTTGCGCTTTTATCAACAGTAAGCTCACCGGTATATTCAATCAGTTCAATCTCACAGTTCGGTCCTACTGTAACATTATTTCCTCTTACCGTTCTTATGTGAGCATAATCAATATCAATATTGTCACCTTCAAGCAGCTCAGCTTCTAACTGCAAGCCAAATACTGTTTTAAATAGCCTACTAAATGTACCTGATCTATGTCTTACTTTAATCGTTTGACCACCAATTTCTTTCGCTCGACATGTACCGTGAATATTAATATTTATTTCATCGGCGCTTAATAATCCACCAATTGTAAATTGTCCTTCTGAAGAAAAAGTATCCACTTCACAATTACCATCAATTGTCGCTTGACCATTGACTTTAAATTCTTCACCAGTGACATTTCCACCTATCGTACCTTTTCCTGCAATTTTCAAACTGTTTGCTTTCACATCTTGCGTAATTGTTGCTTTCCCATCAATTCGCATCGTTTCTGCAAGTACTGTACCATCGACTTTACCTGATCCACTAATTCTTGCATTGCTGCTTTTCAAGTTTCCAGTAACGGCACCGTAACCATTACATTCAAATTGCTCACATTCAACATTTCCATTCACAGTTCCTTTTCCGTTTAATTGCACTTTATGAAACTCGCCGCCATTCGATGAACCGTAACCATTTATAATCAAATTATCTGTACGCATACTTTCTCCTCCACTACAACAATTTAGTTTTTAATGCTTCGGTATATTTCATAATCGCTTCGCGTAAAACGATTTTGGTTCCTTTTTCAAAAATTAAATCGTCCACGTTTGAAACTAAGAAACATGTAGAAATCCCTAACTTTCGGACAATGATTAAGTCACAAGTTTTATGTTTAATTGCTTCATAATTTTCACGTAAAACTTGCAAGACCATTTTTCCTTCTTCTAAACTAATCTCTCCCGATTGTAGTAATTCTTCTAACATGTACACATAAAGAATATCTACAAATTGAAACTCTATTGTTTTATTCGTTTGTTCTATGAAGAATTGTAAAACTGGCTCTGATGCAATCCCCTTACGTAAAATGTCTTCCTTTGTTAAAAGAATTTCTCTCACACTCGGTGAAAACATATTCGCTAGTTCATCAAGTGATAGATCCTCTTTCATCGTTTGGATTTTATCAATTCGCTCTAAAATCTTTTCTTTCGGAAAAAATGTCTCCTGACCCGTGAATGTAGACTTTCGTACAAACCAATCTTCCGGTATTAAATTTTTCCTTTTCCACCTATATAACTGTCCGTATGAAATACCAGTAAGTTCTAATAAATCTTTTTTTGAAATTAAATCTGTACTCAACTGTATAACACTCCTTCCTGATAACAATGTAACATAACACTGTTACGTTGTAAATGGACTTTTATCACAAGTAGCGTAACAACGTGTAAAACAACCCTATTTTACATACAAAAAAGGCCCTTACACACCTCATGAAAAATGCATAAGAACCTTTATCTATCAAGGTTTAAACCATATTTTATAAAAATCAATCCAACCTTGTGAATTAATCATTATATTTTGTACTTTTTCGTGAGAAGTTACTTGTTGTTTGTTACGGTATAAAGGAATAACTTGAATTTGACGTAACAAAGTCTCCTCAATATCGCGTAACAGTGTAACTCTTTTCTCTACTTGTTCTTGCTTAAAATAAGGGGACAACGTTTTATGAAAATCCATGTTGCTATGCCCTGGAATAAAACTGTTTTTTGTAAGAAACATATATAGCAAACTATCTTCTATTCGTTCGCTAATTGTTGCGCTATCATGCATCATATCAGCCTTTTGTATCGTACTTATTTCTAACAGATCTTCTATTTCAAGAAAATTATTTTCTACACGAATCCCATACTTCGCACACTCTTTTTGTATCCATCGCGCATCTTCAACATGATCTTGTCCTGTAAATGTGTAAAGTTGTAGCACTTCATAATGATACGTACTCTCTTTAATTAAACTTTCTATCTCCTCCTCAATCTCTACTATGCTGTCACTAGCTAATAATAGTTCCTTTGCCACTTCTCCACGTTCTCCGCCAAGTTCTTTAATGATTGCATGGCCATGAATGATTTTATATAACGCTTTTCGGAACAGCTCATCTTGCATTGGTCCTTCTTTTGCAAGATTACATGTTAAATATGTCACGTTCAACTCAAGCCGAGATAATTCTTTATTATGTTTTTCTTGATCTTTATACTGCGCCTTTACTAAAATATCGTATGTATTTACACTTTGTTCTACATTCAATAGTTCAATTCGGTCAAGAAAAGATCTTTCACGATAATATAAATCATGTACTTCTAATACAAATAAATGTGCATTCTTTTCGCTTAATTTATAGGGGCCTGTTCCAATGAGGTTTTCCGCTTCATCTTCATTTACGATAGAACACTGTTCTGAACTTAGCATATGTAAAAATATGCTATTTTCTGTATGTAATTGAATTTCAATAATATATTCATCTACTGCGCGGACGCTTTCAATATGTTGTAACATCCACGCGTGTGGGTTATTTTCAGCTTTTATAAATCGATTTAATGAATGTATAACATCATGTGCAGTAAGTTGTTTTCTATTATGAAAGTGTACTCCTTTTCGTAAATAAAACGTCCATATCTTTTCAGCATCATTATATTCCCAGTGAAAAGCAAGTCTTGGTTCTATATAGTTTGATTGCTCATTTACATATACGAGCGTATCAAAAATATGTTTTACCATATGACATTCTGAACGCATTGTAGCGTAGACCGGATCTAATGCAATATCTAAATTCATTTGAACCTGCAAACGAAGGACATCTCTTCTCCCTTCGGATGTCCTTTCTATTTTATGACCAAATATTGAATCTACCCAAACTTCATACTCTTTCTTTACTGACGGAAATTGTGAGCTGTAGCGCTCCACAAATGAAATTCCGCTTTTCACATCCCCTTTTCTCGTTATCTCTTTTCCTTTAGCTAAAATCAATGGTATCGGTTGCTTTTGAAATATTAGTTTAGAGCGATTCCCTCTCCCGCGACCTGGAAACCAAACGATCCAATTTAACTCATCTAATTTTTTTATAATTAATTTACTATTACGCTCTGTACAAAATAATGTTTCGGATATATTTTGCACTGTTATTTCTAATTGTTCTCCTTCTTTTTTCCCTTTCCCATAGGCAATCCATAGCTCAATGTATTGATCTAAAATAAACATCATATTCCCCCTAAAAGGTGAAAAATACTCCCTATTCTTTCTACCCTTTTTCTAATTCTCCTTTCATCATATCATTTCAATATAGAAAGGAGGAAATAATATTGAATCATCTTTTATTACGTTACAATAAACCAATTATCATTAGACTGTGCGGTGAATTATTAACTCGAACAACAGAGTCAATGTTAGCTATTATTATGATTATTTACGTTAATAAGATGCTAAACGGCAATATTATGATGACTATGCTTATTTTCGGGTTACAACCGCTTTCGGACATTATATTTACACTTATTGCTGGAAGAGTCACTGATAAATATGGACGAAAGAAAATTATGTTACTCGGCTTATTGCTACAAAGCGTTGCAATCGGTAGCTTCATCTTTGCTCAATCCGTTTTTATATTTGCTTTGTTATATGTCATAAATGGGATTGGCCGTTCCTTATATATTCCTGCTCAACGTGCACAAATAGCTGATTTAACAAAACATGGGCAGCAAGCAGAAATCTTCTCTCTTCTGCAAACGATGGGAGCAATAGGTACCCTAATCGGCCCTTTAATTGGTGCTATTTTTTATAAGACTCATCCTGAATATGTATTTACGGTGCAAAGCATTGCACTTATAGTATATGCACTCGTTGTTTGGACACAGCTTCCAGAAACCGCTCCGGCAATGACAACACCAACGCAAAAGCTTGAAGGATCATCTCAAAAACATTTTGTACGCAAACATTACGCCGTATTTGGACTTATGGTTTCTACACTTCCTATTAGCTTTTTTTATGCACAAACTGAGACGAATTATCTTATCTTCGTGAAACATACTTTTCCGGATTTCGAACTCATACTCGTTTTTATTTCAACATGCAAAGCTATTATGGAAATCTTTCTGCAAGTTTTCCTCGTGAAATGGTCTGAGCGATTTTCCATGGCTAAAATCATCATTATTTCTTATGCCTGCTATACAGTAGCTGCACTTGGCTACGGGCTTTCAGCAACAATCGCGTCACTATTTTTCACATTACTCTTTTTAGTCATCGGTGGAAGTATTGCTTTAAATCATTTACTTCGATTCGTTTCAGAAATCGCTCCTTCAGATAAACGTGGATTGTATTTTTCAATTTACGGCTTACATTGGGATGTATCTCGAACGTGCGGTCCTGTTATTGGTGCGGTTTTATTAAGCAAACTAAACGGCAGTATGCTATTTTATATTTGTGCTTGTTTCTTAATAATTGGGGGCATTATTCAAGCTCTTTTTGTTCACAATTTAGAGCGTAATAAAATAAAAAAAGACATTTCAGAGCATACTCCTCATGTTTTATAGGCTGCTTTCCTCATCCTTTTAACAGTAAAAAGAAGGCTATCACAAAAGTCTTGATGACCTTTGGTGATAGCCTTCTTTATTACCCTGCCATTTTATTTATACTATCCTCTGGCGAAAATACCGAAATATGATTTACCTTACCAGTCGATTTTGGAATGATAAATTTTAACTCAAACTGATTGTTTACTTTATATACATATATTTTATCTTCACCATTTACTTTAACTGAGTTTGGTTTTCCTAATGCCTTTTCAATTTCTTGTAATGTAATTAACTTTAGCTCTGCATGATAGGAGCGTACATCAAAAACTTGTGATCCTTTATTAAAACCGAAGGAAACATTTTTACTTGTAAAGGTTGCGTACATTCCGTTTCCTGCTTGCTCCGTTTTATCAGCTTTCCCCCACGCTTTTTCTATTTCTTCGATATCTCCTGTATGAGCTGCGAAAGGAACATTAGGCACTTTTCCTTCTTTCGCTAGTTCAAACAAATTTTTAACGTGGTTAATTGATTTTTGATTTATTACTGTATCTTTCGAATTTGAATCGGTATTTGATTTAACCTCAAGCTCTTTCTTTTGTTCAGAAGAATTATTCTGTTCGTTTTTACTATTTTCCGAAGTTGGGTTTGTTTCCTTTTTTTCATCTGTTCCTTTACATGCCGCTAAGGCAAATATGCATGTAAAAGTAAGAAATAATAAAGCAATCTTTACATACAATTTCATACATTTCAGCTCCCTATTAAATGCTATTCATTTCGATAACCAATCCAATACACTACTTTTTAAATTGTGTTTATTCCAAAAAGTAAATACTTCACTCTCTCCCCATGCTTGTACAACATATTCTACAAAAGCAGTTCCTAAAAAATAACCGAGTCGGTTGTATCCAAAATACTGTCCGCCAGATAACCGAAACCACTCTTTCTCTTTTTCAAACGTCCATCCTTCTATATAATCTTCCAAAAAACGTTTCTTTATATGTTCTTCATTTTCTATATAGCATTGTAACCAACGTTCACCATCATTGTCATATGAGTAATATACTGATTCATTTAAACCTTTCATAATTTGTTTTGATAAATATGTTGCAACACCTTCACGATACAAATTAACTGTCGCATCGGCCCACTCTGCTTTCCTCCAGTCCATTCCATCATTTTGTAACATAACATTATGATATATATGTCCTATTTCGTGAGCGACAATAACACGAAGGTGATTTAAATGAGGAGATAATTTTTCTGCCGCAAAAAACATGTCTCCAATAATTTCTCTTTCTACAAATGCATTAGAGCCAAATCCTCCAACAAATAAGTGAAATTTCATTTTTACATCAAAGTGAAATTTATTATGATATTCATTCGTTACCTCTTGAATAATGATTGGTAGTGATTCTGCAATGATACGAATATCTTCTATTTTTGCGGGATATAGGTTAATGGCATTAGAAAGACGTTCTTTCGTTTTAGGACAATGATACTTAAAGTATTCTTCAAATATCTCTGGATGCGAAGTGAAGTATTGATTGAGGACAGCTAATTCTACTTCGTTACTTTCCCATAATTTCAAAAAACTTGGAATTGTATTGTTTATCATGTTTTCCATCTCCTTATATATCCCTTCTCGCCATTTACACTGCAATCCTTCCTTAAACAGAAAAAGCAACAAAGAAAGATGAGCCTTCTTTGTTGCCTTTTCTGTTTAATCAAACCATTTATCACCATCAGAAATCCATTTACCGTTATGCAAATCATAACATGTATCATAATCATGAAAACTAAAGTAAGATGGTAATTTAACATTCATACCACCAGCTTTATTCCAGCATACCGCAAACCATTCTACTATAGCTTTTGTTTCAATTTCAGATAACTTTTCATCATTTTTTTCGTGAAAATCCCAAAATTCATCAGATTGTTCATCACTAAACGTATAATATGTAACGTCATCCATTACATCATAGCTACCAGAAAAAATCTCTTCGTCAGTTCCCTCATAAAAGACTTCATTAGCTTCTCCATCCATTGAAAACATAACGATAGACAGTTCAAATGACTGAACAAAAACAGTAAAATCTAATAAATCTATTTCTTTATAATAATTAAGCTGTGTTGTCGCTTTTAACCTTTCAATCAAATCAGAAGATTTTGCTTCTAGTCCTTTTATTAATGAATTTTTATAGTTCTCAATCGTAAACAAATACTTCACTTCCTATACATATAATTATCAAGATATTTAAAAATTATAGCGGAAATTTTGTATATTTTGCTTGAGAAAATGAAAAAAGCTGTCCAAATAGGACAGCTTTACATATGTATTTTTACACTTCGATTGACTTACCATCTTCAACAATATGGTAAAGTAAGTGAGCTAAATGATGAATTGGGCCATATTCTTCCTCTTCCTCATCCGTTTCGCCTTGGAATTCAAGATCGTTTAAGTATAGTGCTAAAAATTGATAGTATAGTTTTAAATCAAATCCGTAGCACGCAGTTGGCTCTTCATGATCTCCTTCATATTGTAGCATTAAGTATTGATCATTTCCTTCTGCATCTTCTGCGTCAAAGAATACGAAGAATCCAACGTTTGTATCTAAATCAAATAGATGACGAGTACCTTTTTCTGTTGCTTTATTGAAGTCCTCTTCACTTAATTTATGTACTGTTGTCGCTTTAGCATTATCTTCTTGATGGAAATTTACTGTAAATGTTTTCAATGCTGACACCTCCTGAATGTATAATACTAGCATAACATATAAAAAGGACTGCTTACAAATGTAAACAGTCCTGTCATTCATTTTCGCATTGCTCGTAATAAGAAACTTACGATGAAGATTAAAATAATCGCACCGATTAAAGCTGGAATAATTGCAAATCCGCCGATTACCGGGCCGAAACTACCAAGTAATTTCGTACCAATCCAAGACCCGATAATACCAGCAATAATATTACCAATTACACCACCTGGTACATCCCTGCCAGTAATTAAGCTAGCAAGCCATCCTAATATACCACCAACGATTAATGACCAAATCATATGATACCCTCCTTTATGTTTCACCAATCAAAATATAATTAGAAACAATTGCTTACCATTAGTTATGTTACATTTTTCATAAGTTATTCATACAGCCCAACTATTAGATTATTTCAAAATAATGAACAACCATTTTTTCAATTTATGGTGGAAATCCTTCATATTTCACAGATTATGGACAATCAGGCTTCAATATTGTCCGCATAAACTCTTCTTTAAATGCAGGATAGTTAAAACCAACCGCAATTCTTTGTATTGGCCGATCATCAAATCGTGTCGGCTCAGCTATTTTCCTAAAGTCTGCCACACTTTGTCCTCTTGTTACGTCATTTGTCGTACTGATCCAAACTGCTGATTTTTTATATTCAAAAATATCATCATTTATAAACGAAATAAACGGAAGTAAATCATGAATTGGACTTCCAGCAATACCAGGGTATTCTTTTTTATAAAAGTTCTCATAATAAAAATCAATCATTGGCTTAATAAGTTTCGCCTGCCCTGTTCCTTCTTTATTGATAATATCCACCATTTCAGGAGTAATTAGGGCTTCTTGCGTTACATTTAACGGATAAATAGTCGCATTCTTTGCGTACTTCATCACGATATTTGCGGCGATTGGATCTCCATACAAATTTGCTTCTGATACAGGAGTAACATTACCAGGAAATAAAAAAGCACCGCCCATAATATAATACGAACATACTTTATCCATGACATTTGGATATAATAAAAATAAAGTTGCCAATGTTGTTAATCGCCCAGTCGCTACAATAATAATATCTTCTGGACAAGGTTCAATTAACTTAATTAATTCACAAAAATTTTCCCGTTTACAAATCCTCATATCAGGTGGAATAATTGGACCTAAACCGTGATCTCCATGAATTTCTGGAAAGAACAAAGGTTCTTCAGCCGTCATCGGTCTTGCTGCACCCTCAATGATTTTTACTTCTGTAGCATAGTATCTTTCTAAAAAATACACATTTTCTGTTACAATTTCTCGCGATACATTCCCATATTCAGCAACAATACCTATAATATCTAATTTACATGTTTTATTTGCATAAATTAACGCCACAGCATCATCAATACCAAAGTCTCCAAAAAAGATGATTTTCTTATTAACTATACTCACCCCTCTTCAGCATTATCTACTACTATTATTATGTAAAAAAGACAAGGCTGTGAAACGGTGCAAACTAAAAAAGCCGCCTATTTATTGGCGACTTCAATCTTTTTATAAGATAAATATGCTAGTACATTTTTACTTGAATCGTATTTTGGATTATTTCCTTTTCTCGGTTCTCTCATATGTGTTTTTTCAAATCCAGGAATATCCGGCATTTTCTCCATAAATTCAAGCATTTCTTCTTCAGTTCCTTCAATACGTACGCGAATCATTATTACATTTCCTCAATTCTCATTTTCTCTGTTACTAAGTATAACGTACTTTGAAAAGACTGCAAGAAATTTATCTTTTTAATGTCGAACTTTTTTTACATACAAACAATGCCATTTCAGTATAAAACGATATGATTTTATTATTTTCATATTGAATGTTAAAGAATTCTTGCATTTCAACTGATGTTTTCATCATACATTCTGTTAACTTCACCCGCTTCTGCAAAGGTACATTCATCATATCGCACCACCAGTCAAATTCAAATTTCTTGTCAAAAGTAAGACATGACTGCATTTGCAAAGTATTTTTCTCTAATAAAGTAATCCACTCTGTTTTTTTCAGCGCTCGTTCATGACTCGGATCCCGCTTTTTTTCTATAAAATTATAAAATGTATCAAATTCATTATTTTCCGGTGAAACATTATCTATTAAAATAAACAATCCATTATCTTCTAACGTACGATTTACTTCATAAATAAACTGAGCTGGATTCGTAAAATGATGTGCTGCAATTCGGCACGTAATCGTATCAAAAGAACTATCGGCAAACGGTAAACTTTCAGCGTTTCCAGCGACAAAAGTTACATTTTCATGTCCATTATTTATAATAAAATTTTTCGCATTCTCTAACATTTTTTCTGTTAAGTCTAAAGCAATTGCTTCTTTAAACAATGGAGCTAAAACATTTGCAACATGTCCACCGCCAGTAGCAATATCAAGAAGACGATTATTATGACGAGACTCAACTTGTTGAACTACATATTGTAAATCCGGTCCTTTTGCATGAATTTTACTTTTCACATACTTTTCCGCATTATTACCAAATTGTTGTTTTACAAGCTCTTCTTTATTCATTTTATCATCTTCTTTCTATTGTTATTTACACGATTCAGATAACTAATAAGTTCTATTTCATATTTTCAATTCCTCTTTTAGACAGATTACATATAATGCTTTGAAAAAATAAAAAACTGTAAGAATGTATCTCACAGTTTTTTAAGTATGCTAAAATCTGTTTGTTAATCTTCTATATAGTTTCATCTTCCCTTTTTTCATTTCCTGAAGCTAGGCTACCAATAGCATCTGCCGTTATTTCAACTACAAATTCACAAATACCTGCTACAACTTCTCCAATTACTTCATCCATCTTTTTACCCCCTAATTTTATGTAACTTATTTGTAGTATAGAGGAGATTGGTTATTTTTAACTATCGGAAAACGTGACAACAACATTACAGTTTTGTAAGCTTTTTCAATGCGCTTAACTTCTTTCCTTCCATCCTTTGAAACTCCAAGTATGGTTCATGTACATCTAGGCCATCATATTATTAGGTAAGTTCCAATTCTGCTAGAGGAGGCGTGTAAAATATACTACGTAAAATTAATTAAAGGTCAATCATTCTATGCTTTTGATCATCGTTTCTTAATGTCTGAAGAAGAAGAGGTTTCCGAGAAAGTATATAATTACTTACGTCGTAATGAATTTTTCGAAGTGCGTAAAGAAGAATATTCTGCTTAATTACAAAAAGCATCAAGAGAAACATCACGTTATTGTGATATATTACGGTGCAAGTGCCGATGTTGTTGATCCATTATCTTTTAGTGATTTAGCTATTGGAAAAGAGCTTAAATGCTGCAAAGTGAATGTTATTGAGAAAAGCGAGACGTAGCTATACGTTCTTGCTTTTTTATTTTTTCGATATTCACTCCTACTTTTAGTTAGTTTTCACCCCTCTAATATTTGCATTTTGATTTACTTATTTTATCAACTAACAAATCAAATTTTTGACAAATCAAAAAGATTGAAATCCACTCATGAAACACGTAATATAGACTCTGACTCTAAAAAAGTCCGTTAAAAATAATACATAAAATAAGGAGGTTTTATATACGAGTTTTTCATTTTAAAAGACGGAGAGGTTTTACATTATGTGGCGTAATAAAAATGTTTGGATCGTTTTAATTGGGGAGTTTATTGCTGGTCTAGGGTTATGGCTTGGTATTCTTGGCAACCTTGAATTTATGCAAAAATATGTCCCTTCTGATTTCATGAAATCAGTTATATTATTTATCGGACTATTAGCAGGTGTTCTAGTTGGTCCTATGGCTGGTCGTGTCATCGATCAGTATGAAAAGAAAAAAGTTCTTCTTTATGCCGGGTTTGGTCGTGTTATTAGTGTTATTTTTATGTTTTTCGCTATCCAATTTGAAAGTATCGCCTTTATGATTGCATTTATGGTTGCGCTTCAAATTTCAGCTGCATTTTATTTTCCTGCATTACAATCTGTAATTCCACTCATCGTACGTGAGCATGAGTTATTACAAATGAACGGTGTACATATGAATGTAGGTACAATCGCTCGTATTGCAGGTACTTCACTAGGTGGAATTCTTTTAGTTGTAATGAGTTTACAGTATATGTATGCCTTCTCAATGGCAGCATACGCTTTATTATTCCTCTCGACTTTCTTCCTACAATTTAAAGATAAGAAATCAACAACACCAAGTAAACAAGCTGCAAAAGATAATAGCTTTATGGAAGTATTTCGTATTTTAAAAGGAATTCCAATTGCTTTCACAGCACTTATATTAAGTATTATCCCTCTATTATTTATAGCTGGATTTAATTTAATGGTAATTAATATTAGCGAAATGCAACATGATCCAACGATTAAAGGATTTATATATACAATTGAAGGTGTCGCATTTATGTTAGGGGCCTTCGTTATAAAACATTTATCTGATCATTTCAAACCTGAAAAATTATTATATTTCTTCGCTATTTGTACCGCTTTTGCACACCTTTCATTGTTCTTTAGCGATATAAAATGGATGTCTCTTACATCATTTGGTTTGTTTGGTTTTAGTGTCGGTTGCTTCTTCCCTATCATGTCGACAATTTTCCAAACAAAAGTGGAAAAAAGCTATCACGGCCGTCTCTTCTCATTCCGTAATATGTTTGAGAGAGTTATGTTCCAAATCGTATTACTCGGTACAGGTTTCTTCTTAGATACGATTGGATTACAGTACATGGTCTTAATTTTCGGCGTCATTTCATTATTAATTATTTTCATATCGCTTTCTAAACAGAAACAGTATGAAAAACAACCGCCGCAATCTGCGAATTTATAACATAAACAAAGAAGCATGGATCCTATTAGATTAATCCATGCTTCTTTTTTATATAAAACTTTATTTATTACACTTATTGAAATTATTTAAAGGAGTACCCTCTTTTGCATTCGAATATAGTATATTAACAAGATATCCTGGAGGTGCGAAAATGTCTGAGGGCGTACAGCTAGTTATTATCCTTCTCTTTGTAATTGCTATGTTTAGCATCCTAAACTTTTTAGCCATTTCCCTTTCTCAACATAACTTTAAAAGAAGAATTGTGGCAGGTTTCATATTTTTACTGTTAACTCCCATTATCTTTTTGACTACTTCAGCTTTCACTTCTATATTCAATAAAGCTAGTTTTGGAGCAGGCAACCTAATATTTTCTATTGTAAATATATATATTTTAAATGGCATTGTCATTCTTCTATCCGCTTCATTTATCCACAAAAAACAAAACATAAGATAGCACACTAGGCATGAATCTGACTTTACACTAGATTCATGCTTATTCAATTCCCTCTAAATTTTTATGTGAAATTAAATAATTCTTTATAAAAATTTAAACTTTATTTATTACAATATCCCTATCGGATTCGCACGTTAAATGAAAATGAAAAGAAAGGAGCACAAAATGAAAAAGTTTGTATTAATTATTCCAATATTCATCATGCTACTTTGTGGATGTAGCAATAATGATATTTACGGTTCTTGGGAAGTCGTTGACAACAAAAATGGTCTTTGTCCTGCATTTTATAAATTTGAAACAGTTGTAAAAGAAGAAAAGAAAGAAAAAATCATTCAAAATTTAGTGGAAATGCAAACAACAAAGAAAAAAGAAGATTTATACAAAGGTTCATTTGTAAAGGATTCTAATGTGTATCATATTGATTATGGTAACTCATTTACGTCGGATCAAACTATAAAAGTTGTTGATAGTACATTAAATGTATACTTTTATGCAGTGGAAAGATTATGTACATATAAAAAGAAATGATTACACTCCATATAAAACGCAGAAAATATTTTCTGCGTTATTTTACTTTAGAAAGCTTTCTCAAAAACATTTCCCTCTTTTAAATCTTTTAATTTAAATGTAATATTATATAATAACATTTTTTACTGCGAAGTGCTTTTTTTGAGAAGTTTAAATTCATTAATTGTATCAACAATCTGTTCCATTATCCTAATCCTATGGAATGCACTTTCATTTTATGAAAAATTCACGACAGGAAATTCATACTATTGGCTTAGTGGTATAATAGGCCTCGTTTTCGTGTTCTTTTTTATCCAAAATATGCGGGAAATACTCAACAAAAACTATAAAACATCCTAAACAGTATAGAAAGATATAATAGACAGTTCAGTTAACCGATTCTTATTTACTGCGCCCCTTTCAAAAAAGACGAATCCTCCCTCTAAATTTGTCAATCGTTTTAATTTTCATAAAAAAATGATAAAATGTAACCATGTGTTTTCAGAATAATTAAAAACGCAGAAAGAAAACACTGTTTTTAGGAGGGGTTTTGATGACTTACACGTTAGCAACTAGAATGAAAGCATTCCAATCTTCTATATTTAGTGAATTAGGGGCCTATAAAAAAGAAAAAATTGCAGCAGGTCATAAAATGATTGATTTAAGTATCGGGAATCCTGATATGCCGCCTGCCGATTTTGTAAGAGAAGAAATGGTACATACAGCAAGTGAAAAAGAAAGCTATGGATACACATTAAGTGGTATTCAAGAATTTCACGAAGCTGTTACTGAATATTACAACAATACTCATAACGTTATTTTAAATGCCGATAAAGAAGTTTTATTATTAATGGGGTCACAAGATGGACTCGTTCATTTACCTATGGTTTATGCGAATCCGGGAGATATTATATTAGTTCCTGATCCAGGATATACAGCTTATGAAACAGGCATTCAAATGGCTGGTGCAACATCCTACTACATGCCTTTAAAGAAAGAAAATGATTTCTTACCTAACTTAGAAGCTATCCCTGTAGAAATCGCCAATAAGGCGAAGATGATGATTTTAAACTTCCCAGGGAATCCTGTTCCAGCAATGGCTCATGAAGATTTCTTTAAAGAGGTAATTGCATTCGCGAAAAAGCATAACATTATTGTTGTCCATGATTTTGCTTATGCTGAATTTTATTTTGATGGTAATAAACCAATTAGCTTCCTCTCTGTACCTGGCGCTAAAGAAGTTGGCGTAGAAATCAACTCTTTATCAAAAAGTTATAGTTTAGCAGGTAGTCGTATCGGATATATGATTGGAAATGAAGAAATTGTTCGTGCGCTTACTCAGTTTAAATCAAATACAGATTACGGAGTGTTTTTACCAATTCAAAAAGCAGCATGTGCTGCACTAAGAAATGGCGCTGCTTTTTGTGAGAAAAACCGCGGTATTTATCAAGAACGTAGAGATACTTTAGTCGATGGGTTCCAAACATTTGGCTGGAATGTCGATAAACCAGCTGGTAGTATGTTCGTCTGGGCTGAAATTCCAAAAGGCTGGACTTCTATAGACTTCGCTTATGCATTAATGGATCGTGCAAATGTCGTTGTCACACCAGGTCATGCATTCGGACCTCACGGTGAAGGCTTTGTACGCATTGCACTCGTTCAAGATAAAGCAGTTTTACAACAAGTTGTTGAAAACATTAGAAATAGTGGTATTTTTTCTCTTGAAAAGGCAGAAGAATTGGTTAAAAATTAATTGCAACTCCCCTGCTTAACTATAGCAGGGGTATTATCCATTGGAGGTACTTTCATATGCATATTAAAGACACCCTTCCCCATCGTTATCCATTTTTAATGATTGATAAAGTAACAAATGTAAAACAAGGTGAATCCGTTACAGGATATAAACTCCTTACAAATAACGAATGGTTTATAAATGATAGTCAAAAACATATGCCTCATATGTTAATTGTAGAAGCACTTGCTCAGCTTAGTGCATTTGTACATACAAGCGAATCTGAAGGACTAGGCTTCCTCTCCTCGCTAGACGGGGTTGTGTTCCATGAAAAAGCATATCCGGGTGATAAACTTGATTTACATTATGAACTAACTCGCAATCGCCGAGGTTTTGTTCTCGGTAAAGGCACCGCAACCGTTAATAATCAGCCGATTGTAACGATAGAAAAGCTATTAATATATCAAGCAGAATAAAGACGTTTTCATTCACCAGGGTATCTATCTCCTACAAATTCGTCTCATCAACATGAACAGAGTAAACAAATTACTTAGTTAGGAGCAGGCAAATGGAAAGTACTATCGGTATCGATGCTGGAGGAACATTAACAAAAATTGCTTATTTGAACGAAAAAAAGCAATTAGCTTTTGAAAAATTTTATTCAAATGAACAAGATAAAATACTAGATTGGCTTAAGAACCAAACTAGTATAAAACAAATATGTATTACGGGTGGTAAAGCGAAACAATTACAGCAACTACTTTCAGACTCATATAAAATAGTAGAACTAAACGAATTTGAAGCTACTCTTGTAGGTGTCCAATACATATTAAAAAAAGAAAAATATGATATAAACAACTTTATTTTAACGAATATTGGTACAGGTACTTCCATTCATTACGTTTATAATGACAAATATATTCGCGCTGGTGGAACCGGTGTTGGTGGCGGTACTATTATGGGGCTTTCAAAATTGTTAACAAATATAGATCATTTTGAAGATGTGATTCCTTTAACAAAAGTAGGATCAAGAAAAGAACTAGATATTACGGTTGGAGATATTTATGGTGGTATTCTCTCTCCTATTGATAATAGTTTAACTGCAAGCAATTTTGGTAAAGCCACTATTACAGACTCAAATTATAATAGCTCAGATATAATTGCTACTGTACAAGGACTTGTCGGTGAAGTCGTTACTGCATTAAGCCTTCAATTCGCCGAAACAAAAAACATTGACCATATTATTTATATTGGTTCGACTCTATGTAATAATGTACACCTTCAAAATATTATTAGTAGCTACACAAAATATCAAAATAAAACACCAATCTTTTTACGAGATGGTGGTAATAGCGGTGCGATTGGTGCTTTACTTCATGCTACGAATAAAAAAAGCTGACTTTTGTCAGCTTTTTTACAACGGTACTTCAAATTCAATAATTGATTCTCCACCCTCTCCAATTCGCTCTACACTAATTCTATCAATTACACATTGTAACTTTTCAGGTAAACTACGAATATCCTTGGCTACTTTAGCAGCTAACTCCTCACTACTTTTTCTTCCCACTGTTACATGCGGTATGTATAGAATATCTGCTCTCAAAAATTGTAGCAAAGGACCTGTATATAATTTAGCGTGTAATTCTTCTATCTGTTCTTTCCCTCTCTCCACTTCCAAATACAAATAGTTTCCTACATTAGTGATACAATTTGCAAACTCAATTTCAATTTTGCCTATCCCTTTTGCTAAATTCAAAATATGAGATTTTAATTCATCATTTGAAATATTACTCTTAAACGGAAATACAATTGTTATATGCGGTGGAATTAATTCAAATAAAGGATCATGTATTTGTCTAATGTTCTCTATTTTATCGATGGACATATTATTTAGAAAAACTAAAATTGTACGCATTTTTATCCTCTCTACTTTCCCTTATTTTAATATGTATCATATTCTATAACTGTCTTGCACTTCAACAAATTATTTTACTTACATGTAAAAATAAAAAACTTCTCAAATGAGAAGTTTTCATATAACATGATTACTATTTTCTCGCCAAACTTTTCTAAACTTTATATAACAACCAATCCTCCACGGAATAATATACGATACTGCAACTACGTAAAATAATAAACCTATCGTTTGTTGATCTAAATCCACAATAAATTGTCTTGAACCATATCTTAAAACGACAAATGCAATAAAGGTAATTAAAAAGGCAGCACTTTTTTTCGTATAAATTTTCCCATCATCTCTTCGCTCATAATTTGTTAGAACTATAAGTGGTACGGCGAAAAGCCCCCCAATGAATGCTGCTATTATTACTTGTAAGATAGCTGGATGTACGGGACCAAAAAACCATACAATACCTGGAGTTAAAAATAGTAATGGCCACAAAATACGTTTTCCTGTGCCCTTTATTGGCTTATACATAGAGCGATAACGACGCCAAAATATTAGTAGTGCAATGCATAAAAAGACAGTTATTAGTGCGGAAGTGTCTCCCATTTACTCTTCCTTCTCCCCTAAAATAATTATATTTAAATTGTATCTTCAAATGAAACCTTACGAATAAATAGAACGCTAATTACAATATATATGAAAATAAGTACTATCGAAACTGATATGAAATTAGGTATTTCTAGTAACATTTTACTATTAATAAACACCAATTCTTTTATTCCTATCCCTGCATACATTGTACTAGCCAATCCGAATAAAAATATTATACTAAAGGCTAATCCAAACCAATTAAATCTCTTCTGAAATATAATTGATGATTGGAATAAACAAGCTAATGTACTATAAAATATGAACTGCACAAAAAATTGTTCAATTGCATATGATCCTAAATTTATCTGTTCTGTTTTATAAAATGTACCTTGTAACAATAAAACTTGAAGACCTGAAAACAATGCTGATTGCAATAAAATAAAACATATTGAACCTATCAAGAATTGCAACCTAGTGACACCAAACGAAACGACTGTAGGGAAAATATCAAGTTGAATAAGAAACACACTTATCACAATAAACATTACGATTGCAATTGATGAATTATTAAAGATATCGTGTAAAAATGCTACCTTTATTCCCTTTAAATCAGTTGCCGTCATTGTCCCTTTTATAAATAATGCTACAGTCCAAAAGATAAGAATGGCTTTATACTGATATTTTATATGTAACTTCAACTGCTTCATTAACATCGTCATTTCACTTCACCACCAGTTATATGAATAAATAGTTTTTGTAATGTAATTCTATCAATTGCTAAACCTTCTTTTTCAAGAGAGTAATAATCTTCATTAGAAAATTCTTCCCATATAACAGCAATCCCCTTATTTCCATAAACTTCTCGATTTATTACTTTTTTATTGATTGAAAATCCATCCACTTTATCTTTTTTTCCTGAAATAATATGACCTTGTTGTAACAAGTCTTCCACTGATGATTGAACAACCAATCTTCCTTCTTTTATGATGATTACATCTTCAATAATATGAGTTATTTCTTCTACTAAATGGGTTGATAATATAATTGTTCGTGGATATTCACCGTAATCTTCTAGTAGTAAACTATAAAACAACTCTCGATTTGCTGCGTCTAAGCCGGTAGTCGGCTCATCAAAAATTGTAATTGGCGCCCTACTTGCTAATCCTTGAATAATACCGACAACTGTTTGCATACCATGTGATAACTTATGGTATTTTCCTTTCAAATTAAGTTGAAATTTCCTAGCAAGTTCTTCAGCAAACTCTTGATCCCAGTTTTTATAAAACATGTGACATAAATTAAAAATCTCTTTAACTTTATTATTTAAATATGCAGCTTCTTTCACTTTAACAAAACAAATATTTTGCATCGCT
Organism: Bacillus basilensis; assembly: GCF_921008455.1. Classification (NCBI taxonomy): domain Bacteria; kingdom Bacillati; phylum Bacillota; class Bacilli; order Caryophanales; family Bacillaceae; genus Bacillus; species Bacillus basilensis. The sequence goes on from NZ_CAKLBZ010000001.1 coordinate 2,897,675, forward strand.
TTACTATTTTCAAAAACATTTTCACCAAATATTGATATACTTCCACTGCTTGAAGTAATTTGGCCTGCAAGTAAATTTAATAGTGTCGTTTTTCCTGCTCCATTTCTTCCAAGCAAACCATATATTTTATGCTCTTCCAATGAAATCGTAACTTCATTTACAGCTACTTTCTTTTTATATTTTTTCGTTATATCCTTCGTTTCAAGTGCAATCATCCCTCTTTCCCCTCCTTCGTAATTTTTCGAATCATATCCATCAATTCATCTTTGGATATTTCTAATACTTTTGCTTCTTCCCACACTTTAGGTAAATATTCGGTCATAAAAGTGTTTTGTCTTTTTTTAAGTACGACTTCTTTCGCTCCCTTTGCAACAAACATCCCGATCCCTCTCTTTTTATATAAAATCCCTTCATCCACTAATACATTTACCCCTTTAGCTGCAGTAGCTGGATTTATTTGTAACATCTTCGCAAATTGATTTGTTGATGGAACTTGTTCTTCTTCTAGTAATATGTCTTTTAAAATATCAGACTCAATCGTTTCTGCAATTTGTAAGTATATTAATTTATTTTGCTCTAGAGTCGGTTTCACAATTTCACCACCTTAGGTTCATAGGTTAATTACTTATGTAATGAACCATACCACATAAAAATATTTATTTCCATAAATTTCTTTTACAAAAAAAGAGAGTCATTCGTTTAAGAATGACTCTCTTTCTAAAATTTTGAAGTTTCAACTGAATTATTACCAACGTATGTCCCAGCATATTTTTTTAAATCACTTGGTTCCATATCAGATATTTCTTTTATTCTTTCTCCGCTAGAACAAGCAGTAATAAATAAAAAAATTGTTAGCATAACAATGACATTACGATGCATATATTTCATTTAGCATCCCACATTTTTATCGCTATTTCTTTAATTACAATAGTACTTATCAAATCCCTTTAAAACATACGCATTTTAATCAAAATTAAAAATTTTCAATTTTTATGTTTACAATTATCCATTAATTGTATATACTTACTAACGTAAGAAAAATATTCTAAAAGGAGGTCGAAGGAAATGATGAAATTACAATTACATGCTTTAACTTTAGCGTTAACTGCACCTGTGTTTTCTGGACAATTAAATATGAATTCGACCACCCTAATGGAGAATTGAAAATCGTACTTTATTTCTATTAATTCATAAATTCGCCACAGGAGGTCGTATACTTTCCTGTGGCTTTTTCACGCCTGGCCATAGGAGAACTATATCTTCCTGTGGCTTTTTTGTGCGATTTTTTAGTCTCTTACATTATTTTTTAAAGAAAGGAGCAACATTCGATGACTATTAGCGTATTGTTTTTAAGTATTACGATTCAAAGAAATACAATTTCCAAAAATGAAATTTTTCATAATGAGCAAATTGAAAAAGCTATGAATGATGTTAAGGAGCGCCAAGCACTTTATTGTGATCACCTGTAATTCCTTTTCGAAAGGAGGAATTCATTTATGACTTTTCATATTTTCTTTTTTACGACTGTACTTCAGAAAAACACTTTATCTGAAGCTGAAATCATTCGTAAACAACAATTAAAACAACTGACTGATAAAATGACTGACATTAAAATTTCATACTATACACACATGTATTAAAAATATATTTTTAAGGAGAAATACCTTCATGAAATTTAAAGCATTCTTTTTAACCATCACCATTCAAAAACGTAAGCTTCCACAGAAAGAGATTTTACACGAACAACACGTTCAAAACATTATGGACGATGTAAAAGAGCGTCAAGCTTCTTATTACACACGTCTTTTCTAAATCATTTATAAAGGGGTATTATCTAATGAAATTTAAAGCATTCTTTTTAACCATCACCATTCAAAAACGTAAACTTTCACAGAATGAGATTTTACACGAACAACACATTCAAAACATTATGGACGATGTAAAAGAGCGTCAAGCTTCTTATTACACACGTCTTTTCTAAATCACTTATAAAGGAGCAATCCCTTCATGAAATTTAAAGCATTCTTTTTAACCATCACCATTCAAAAACGTAAGCTTTCACAAAAGGAAATTTTGCGTGAGCAACACATTCAATCTATTATGGACCACGTAAAAGAGCGTCAAGCTTCTTATTACACACGTCTTTTCTAATTAACTTATAAAGGGGAATTATCAAATGAAATTTAAAGTATTCTTTTTAACGATCACGATTCAAAAAACTAAGTTCTCGGACAGTGAGATATTGCATGACCATCAAATTAATAAAGCTATGGAAGATGTAAAAGAACGTCAAAGTCACTACTGTAGCCATTTATAATTCCTTTCGAAAGGAGGAATGTATCATGAAGTTTCACCTTTTCTTTTTAACAATTACAATCCAGAAAAAAAGCCTTTCTGAAGCTGAATTAAAACAAGAGCAACAATACAAAAAGATTATGGACGAAATTCGAGATCGTAGAAGCAACTACTACACTCACCTATAATCCTTTAAAAATATAAATATTGAAAGGAGTCGATTATGATGTTGATAGTACGTTGTAAGGAAATGATTTGGATAGTTCAGAGGGATTCCACATAGTTTTATAGACGTTATATCACACAAGTTTACCGTTACATTTAATGTATAATAAATATACAATAAAATGTTATTCATACACTTTTAACATTGATTAATAAACAAAAAGATACACCTCTTAAAAAGCGGTGTATCTTTCTCAACATATACTATTTTCTATTACTTCGCTTCGTCTTAAACAATCTCACCAAGTTCGATACAACTGTTTTCGTTACTGCATAAACTGGCACTGCTAAAATCATTCCGATAATTCCCGCGAAGTTACCTACCCCTAAAATTAAAATAATAATTGTTAACGGATGGATATTTAATTTTGAGCTCATAATACGCGGTGAAATGATGTTACTTTCAAACTGCTGTACAATTGTTACGATAATAATTACGTACAACGCTTGCATCGGTGATACGAACAGGCCTACAATAACAGCTGGTGCTGCACCGATAAATGGACCTAAGTTTGGAATTATATTTGTAAATGCTGCTATAATTCCTAAAACAAAAGCGTACGGTAAATCGATAATTAAATAACCGATAAAAGTAAAAGCACCTACAAATATACAAACGAGCGCTTGCCCTTGAATATATGCAGATAATGTTTCGTTCGTTTCCTTAATGATACGAAGTCCTTCTTCACGGTAAGACTCAGGTAATAGACTAACTGCTTTCCCTGGAAACGCATGTCCATCTTTAAACATATAAAATAAAATAAACGGTACTGTAAAGATAACTAATGCGACATTCGTTATGATACCAAATAAAGCCGTTGCACTCGACGTTATTGTGTTTGGTATATCCTTTAAGTATTCAATTGCATTTTTTTCAATTGTTTCAATGGAAACATAGTTTTGTGTAGATAACCATTCAAACAATCTATGATGGGATAAATCCTGTATGTATACTTTTCCCTCTTTTATATATCCTGGCATATTTTTTACTAAATCCATTAGCTGTTGTGAGATCGTTGGAACAACTACTCCAACTCCAACCGCAGTTAATGTTATGATAAAAAGATATAACAGTAAAATCGCTAAATTTCTAGGTACTTTTTTATCCTCCAAAAAGACTAATACCGGATTAAATATGAAGTATAAAAAAAGCGCGATTAAAATTGGGAAAAACAACGTTGATATGAAGATACCAATCGGTTGAAATAGAAACGATATTTTTGTGCAAATAAATATGATCGCTACAACCATTAGCACTTCTAATGTCCAAAAGTGCACTTTCGATTTCAAAAAAACGTCCTCCTTTAAACTAGCACTTCTCTTCATTGTACCAAAATAAGCAAGAATTTCACATAATATTTTCCTTTACAATATTCCAAAATACCAATAAATACACTACAATGAGATTACATACAAATTTGCAGGTAAAGGTGATAAAAATGACACAATGCATCATTTGCAGAAAAGATACGAAAGAACTTAGTGAACAATATGTCATCCCAGAAATATTATGTGGATATTATTTCACAAACTCAATTTGTGATACTTGTCATGAACAAATGACAACAAATATTGATCGCCCCTTAATTCGGCATAAATTAAGTCAATTTAAGATTGAACAAATGAAAAAACAGATTGACTCCCCACTCTATACGAATGAGCATGGTGAGGAACTTGCAGCGGCTGAGACAGATGTTGTTGAAGTAAGTGATGAAATACTTTATTCCAATGCATTAATTATGAAACTATGTAAAAAGCACGATATTTCACTACATAATGAAATTTGGAAAGAAGAACGTGTAACGAAAGTAGCTAGCTCTATTCAACGTGAATTACTTTTAGATAACCGTAAATACAAAATGAGTATTTTAAAAATGGCTTATGCTTTCGCTGTACAAGCTGTTGATGGCTATTTTGAAGATCCAGATGCGATTGATATTTCTAATATTCTAGTAAATGCCGACTTCATGGAATTAAAAGAAAAGAGCATCGTTCGCGATTTAAGTAAAAGTTCTTTATGGAATACATTAAATACAAATAGTGAAAACCATTATTTTATTTTATTAAGTGATAAAGATGGCCTGTTCTGTTTCATTCGTCTATTTGATATCTTTGACGTTGTCGTTCATTTATCAGAAAAGAGATATGAACTTTCATCACCCATTGTCGGCGTAAATAATGTAGATAGGCAGGAATTTTATATCCAAACTTTAAAACAGTATATGGATGGACTATTTAAAGAAAAAACCTCTTCTATTTAATCGAAATCAGAACATACGGTCTCCTTTCTTGATGAAAAGACACTGTGTTATAATAAGTATGAAAAGAACAATACAATCACATAAACCAATTATTAATTGTATATAAATAAAAAAGACTAGTGTGCGGCTACACACTAGTCCACGTAACTTAGCAGATTGGATTGTTCATTTATCCTATTTGTTTCTTACAAACAAAACAACCCACATTCTATTGGCATAGGTGGGTTGTTATTTTTTGAGCTTGTCTATTAAAACGACGACGAACGTTAACAATGCAACGAGAAACAGTCCACCTTGCAATAACAACGCTATTTCACTCACTTATTATCACCCCCCTCCTACTCGGAGAAGTGATAATTGAACAACCAACCGTACCTTAAGTTACTATTTAATTTTACCATATTTTCTAATAGTTTACGATGAAAACCCGCAAGTGATTTACTTGCGGGTTTTTTTATCCCGTATTAACAGGCAGTAAACAATACGAAGTAAAGCATAGGTGAAACTGCCTGTAAATGCCCGATTGGTTCAACTAATAATCCTTTGGGACAATTCACCCAAAGGATTAAAGTTTCACTTTATTTCTCATTATTTTTTTAGTGTAAATGCATCAGCTATCATTTCGCCAACAATTTTCTTTTCTTGTTCCTTTTCTTCTTTCAATAAAGGAAATAACAGTTCCGCCACTTCATAGGCCTCTTCTAAATGAGGATATCCAGATAATACAAAAGTATCAATTCCTAACGCTTCATATTCTTTTATCCTTTCTGCTACTGTATACGGATCCCCAACAAGCGCAGTACCTGCACCACCTCTTGCAAGCCCGATGCCAGCCCATAAGTTAGGACTTATCTCTAACGACTCCCGTGTACCTTTATTTAAATGAGTCATTCGTTTTTGACCAACTGAATCATATCTTGCAAATGTCTTTTGAGCAAGCTCAATTGTTTCGTTATCTACATATTGAATTAAACGTTCTGCCTCTTCCCATGCTTCTTCTTCTGTCTCTCTTACAATTACATGTAACCTGATGCCAAATCGCACCTTACGCACCTTGTCTTCTGCCAGTTTTCTTACTTCATCTATTTTCTCTTTCACTTGCTCTGGCGGCTCTCCCCACGTTAAATATACATCACTATGTTCAGCAGCCACTTCTTTACCCGCAGCAGACGATCCGCCAAAATAAATTGGTGGATACGGTGTTTGAACCGTAGGAAATACAACTTTACTATCCGTAACTTTAATATGTTTTCCTTCTAAAGAGATCGTTTCCCCTTGCAGCGTCGATTTCCAAACTTTTAAAAACTCATCTGCTGCTTCATATCTTTCATCATGTTCAAGATACAATCCATCTCCTTGTAATTCAACTGGATCTCCTCCAGCGACTACATTAATAAGTAGTCTTCCGTCTGAGATTCTATCAAATGTCGATGCCATCCTCGCTGCAACTGTCGGTGACATTAGCCCTGGTCTAACTGCTACTAAAAACTTTAATTTCTCTGTCTCAGCTGCAAGTGCCGATGCTAATACCCATGGATCTTCACAACCTTGACCAGTTGGAAGTAACACACCTGTATACCTTAAATAATCTGCTGCTTGTGCAACCTGCTTATAGTAACCGTATTCAGCGGCCCTTCCTCTTTTTGTCGTCCCCAAATATCGACCATCTCCATACGCTGGAATAAACCATAATAATTCCATGTCTTTACACACCCCTTAGTTATATTAAAATGTATTAAAACACTCTATATAAATTACCGCTAATAATTTATATGTTAATTTCCTATCTCTCCTTTAAAATTATCTCGCCATCTTAAAAACTTCACTTCTAGTAAACGTACGATTGAATCAGAAAACTTCCCAACGAATGCAAAGATAATAATACCGACAAATACGATATCTGTATTTGAAAATTGCCTTGCATCCATTATCATATAGCCAATACCTTCTGCAGATCCCATAAGTTCCGCTACTACTAAACTCACCCATGCAATTCCTAATGATAATCTTGCTCCTAGTAATAGGTTCGGTAATGCGGCAGGTAAAATTAATTTTGTAATTAATTTTCTTTTACTAAACTCTAATACTCTCGCAACATCAAATAACTTTGAATCTACACCTCGTATTCCTAGAAACGCGTTTACGTATAAAGGAAAAAAAGCACCATCTGCAATTAATAACACTTTCGATGTTTCCCCAAAACCGAACCATAATACGAAAAGCGGTGCAACAGCTAAGTGAGGCACAGTTCTTAACATTTGTACTGACGGATCTAAATATTGCTCACTTCTCGTTGAAAACCCAACAATTGTCCCTAAAATAATTCCTAAACTCCCACCAATAAAGAACCCAGCCGCAGCCCTGAATACACTAATACTTAAATGACCGAATAACTCTCCTGTTTTTATAATTTCTTGACAAGCTAAAAATATATCTAGCGGCGTTGGTAAAACTGTTTTAGAAACTAGACCGAATACGCCGGCTAACTGCCAAATTATTAATACGATAATTGGTATAGTAATCGCTCTTACTAACACTTTTACTTTTGTCTTTCGCACTTTCTTTACATCGTTATTATCAATCGTTATACTCGTTGGTTTCATAACAGCTTTCGTATTATCCAATTTACAAAACCTCTCTTCATTTCGCCTTTAACGCTTTTTCTACGAAAGAATTATCTACCACTTTATCGGTCTTGATTTCTTTCTTTATAGAACCGAGCTTATATTGAAAATCCGCTGTTTTTTGCTGTTCTGCTATTATTTCTTTCGTTACTGGAACTAAAATGGGTTTGTCGTGATTAAACACTTCTTTTACAATCTCTGCATCTATTTTCTTTGCAGAAGTGTATATTTTTATTGCTTCATCCAAGTTTTCATCTTGCCATACACGTGCTTTTTCATATACTTTAAGGAATTTCTCAACTAATTCTGGATGCTCTTTCGCAAATTTTGTTCTCGTAATTAAAAACTCTGGAGAAGATACATTTAATAGTTCACCATCTGTAATCACCTTCGCTCCTTTATTTACCGTATGTAACGATATGAAAGGATCCCAAATTGCCCATGCATCTACTGATCCTGATTCAAATGCTGGCTGCGCTTCATCTGGTTGTAACTGAATGACATTTACATCTTTCGCATTGATACCTTCTTTATCTAGCGCTCGATACAATAAATTAAAAGCGCTACTTCCTTTTGCAACAGCAATTTTTTTACCTTTTAATTGTTTGACACTCGTAATCTTGCTATCCTTTTGTACAAGAATCCCTGTTCCTTTTCTCGCATAACTTGTATTAGCAATTTCGGTAAATTCAATACCAGCTGCTTGAGCTGAAATAACTGGGGAGTTCCCAACTTCACCAAAGTCTAATCGATTTGATGCAATTGCTTCAAAATAAGGAGGCCCGCTTTGGAACTCTGTCCACTTCACTTTAACGCCTTCTTTTTTAAACTCTTCTTCAAACCAGCCTTTTTTCTGTGCGAGTAATAGTGGACTTAATCCTTGCTGAATACCAATTTGTACTGTTACATCTTCCTTCTTATTACTTGCTGTGCTTTTTTCACATCCAAATAAAAATAAAGAAATAGCTAAAGCAAAAGAAAGAACTTTGATTTTTTTATACATATACTCACTCTTTCCCTATATACTTGTTTGAATTAGTTCCCCGTGTTCAAACTGCTGTAATACTTTCTTTCGAATTTCTTGGAATGACTCCGAAGTTTTACTACGCGGATAAGGTAAATTATTTTCAATCACTTTATGTATTTTTCCAGGCTTTGCACTCATGATAACAATTCTGTTCGAAAGATATATTGCTTCGTCTATATCATGTGTAACGAATATCATTGTCGTCTTTTTTTGTTCCCAAATGTTGAGCAGTACTTCTTGCAAATGACTTCGGGTAAATGCATCCAATGCTCCAAATGGTTCATCAAGCAATAATACATTGGGATCTCTTAGCAACGCCCTTGCAATCGCAACACGTTGTGACATCCCGCCTGATATTTCTTTCGGATATGATTTTTCAAAACCGTCTAACCGAACAATTTCAACCCATTCCTTTACCTTATCCTTCACATACTTATCTTTTAATGACAAATCAGCTGCAATATTTTCTTCCACTGTTAGCCATGGAAACAATCGATGCTCTTGAAATATTAATCCTTGCTTCTTACTCGGTTTTGTTATACGCTCTCCGTCAATAATGATTTCTCCTTCAAAATCGCTGTCTAAACCCGCAATAATTTTTAATAGTGTACTTTTTCCGCAACCACTCGGACCAATTACTGTAACAAAATCCCCTTTCTCTAATTGAAAATTAATATTCTCTAATACTTGAACAGTACGAGTTTGTTTCGAAAAATATTTTGATACTCCATCAATTGATACAGTCACTTTTCCCCCTCCTTGAAATGATTCATCTAAATGAACAGATTCAGTATTTATGCAATAAAAAAACCAAAGGCATTTTATCAATAGATAAAATGCCTTTGGTTTCTCCAATCAGCAATACGTAATGGAATTAAGTACATATTATACAAATTTTTCCGATAAGTGAACTCGGTTTTATTAAAACATACGTATGATTTATTTGAACATCTTGACTGTTGTTTATTTGAAAATTATTTTTTATGGTCCTTAATCCACTGTAACCAATAAGAAAACTCACATGCCAAATGCATTTGATGCGATTTAATAAGACTATTAGGACAAAGTGCTGGGAACTCTACAACTAGACTTACTTCTATACCAGTATCTGTATTTTTGAATTGATGTCGAACTCCACCAATAGTAGTACCGTCTTTCATACGTGCAACACCTGTTGATTGGTATTGATAAGACTTATCTCTAGGTGTCTTCAATCCCGTTTCGTCACCAAAAACAATAAAAAATCGAACTGGAAACGGAGAATTACCAGTAGTTTCGATAACCTCTAATTCATTTTGCCCAAAGGGTCTTAATACATAGTGATCAGGACAAGCTGATAAATTCACTTGATTGTTCAAGCATAAAACTATCAATTCCATTTATCGCTTCTTCTGCTGTAATCCCATCTAAATAAATACTTGTTTTTGAAAATTTTCGTCTATCGCCAGATAAAACAGTACAAATACGCATACCCATTTCACTTAATTTAAGTTTAGATTTTAACTTATCATACATTTCATTGGATGAATAATTTAACTTTAGTTCCGTTAGTTTTTTTATCATAACGTCTGTATCATTTAATTCCAGTTCTTTATGTCCTAATGTATTTAAAACTTTTTTAATACGTTCTCTTTTCCACTTTGTAAGTTGTTCATTCGAAATATTGTTTCCATCAATTATAATCTTCATATACATTCTCCTTCTCTTTGATCGTATCGTAGTGTATTTAATACTAAATTAACCATTTCTTGCTTCGTATCTAAATTCAAATTCGCGTCTGAATAGGCAATACTACTAAGACCGTATAAAATAAATCCTGAAGCTAATAATGAGTTAACAGTATTAAAAACCCCTGTTTTCACCCCTTCTTCAATCACTTGTCGAATTAATGGCTGCATTCGCGTAAATAATTTCTGTTCCAGTTGAAAATGTTGTTCCGTCTGAAACGAACTCACATTTTTATAAGGTGCTAATTTTTCGATAAATGTCCAAAATATATTTAGAGAATCTTTCATCTTTTGCATGACAGATCGTTCATTAGAAATAAGTATTTCTTCAATTAACTTCATATTTTTCACAATAAAATCATTTAATACTTCATCAACAAAATTCTCTTTAGACTTGAAGTAATAATAAAATAAGCCCGTTGCTACACCAGCATGATTCACAACATCTTTTATGCCAAATCCTTTCATACCATTTTTCATATATAGTTCAAATCCAATATCCATTAACTCTTGCCTTCTTATATCTGGTTCTTTTGATATTCTTTTCATACGTCATCTCCTAGTATGTTTTCTCTGCGACTGAATCTGATTCAATCATAAACGACTGAACTATATTCAGTCAATATTCGTTTCCACAAAAAAGAGTAATCCCAAGAAATATACATCTAACCTTAGACTTATCAAAAAAGTTAGATCATATAACTTAAGACTACTCAATTTCATTAAACACATATTTTCTTTTCAAATCAATTTCACTTTAGTTTAACCTCACCATTTCTGTCTCTACAATCATTTGAGGAAGCGTCTTTTGAATTATTTCCTCTAATACATAAAGAGCTTCATTCACATAGCCACCCTCAAAACCCTCTAAAGGCTCAGGTAACTCATCTTCATCTAAAATAAAATATTCTCCGCTTGGAAGTACCAAAATATCAATAATTAAGTCTTCAAATGACACTAGTTCGCCTGTTATTTGCGTATTTTTTACAACATTAAAATAAGAGCCTAAATACATTCCATTTTTATCTCTCCATATGTATAAATTGTACGGACGATCTTCCCAGTAGTATGCAATGGTGTAACTTCCTTTTGGGATTGTTAAACTCGTACTATGTGTAGTCATTGTAAATGAATACTGAACCTCATGAAATAACACGATGCTTTGCAACTGCTTTTCAAGTAATAAGCAAGTGTGATCTACTACGGTCGAGTCATACCGGATTTTTCTTTCTACAATTTTACTTTTAAGTGTTAGTAATTTATTCATTCTTTTTTTCCCCTTATGCTATTTCTAATCTTAATTATATCCATTTATATAGCGATAAAGAAGTGTTTGGTCTCCAATTACACAATAAAAACCCCCTCTTATTTAGAAGGAGTTTTTCACTGTCCATGTTTCATATTTTTTCACTTCTAATGGAAGCTCATTTGTTTTCAGCCACTCTACTGCACTACATACAAGCGGAGATGAATTGCCTTCTGTAATGCTTTCGATAGGAATCCATCTAGCTCCTGATGAATCTTGTTCTTCAAATTGTTCCGGTACTACGAATTCACCTCCGCACCTTTCAACACCGTAGAAAACTGCGATATGATGTACATGTGTATACTCCTTGAACTTTGAAGGATATTGAAAATCAACTGTAGCTATTTGTTTTACTACCGTTACCTTTAGACCGGTCTCTTCTTTAATCTCTCTATGAAGTCCAGCTAATAATGATTCCCCATCTTCTAGACTACCACCAGGTAGATCATACCGATTTCTATATGGCCCTTTAATTTTATCGATTACTAATAGATTATTATTTTCGATACAAATGCCGTACACACCAAACGCACGATGAAAATTAGTAGCATTATTCATGGTTCAATTTCTCCGTTACCACATCATAAAAGTTCCGTTCCTCATCAACATTTAAGTGAACACGACTTACTGTTTTAGAAAATCCATATAACAATTGTGCTTTCACTGGCTCTTTTAGCGTTATTTCAAATGTTGGAGGTTCCTTTATAAATTCCATCACCGTTGCGTCAAGAACTTCTTTCTCTTTTTTTAAAGGTTCGCCTTTATAAAACGCAATTTTATCTATTTGTGAAAATGGTAAAACAATTTTCTTTCCTAATCCAATTTGAATAATTATTTTTTCTTTCGCAACAATAATTGGATTTTTACGCATTGCTTGTATTTCAGCTAAAAAATAAAACATTGCATATACGTTTAAAATAAGTAACACCCATGCTACTACTGGATTCCATTGATGAAACAAATAATGAAAACCGATACTTTCTATTAAGGTCGCATGGATGATCATGATATATACACCTATTGCACCAGTCTTTTTGTGATATGAGTATACGGATTCACCTTCTGGTACTTTTTCACGCCACGATAAAAATGCATAATAGATTAACTTACACTCCGTTACAATAATATCTATTAATTTATTTCTTTTCATAGTAGCGTCAAACGCAGCATCAATTGCATAAGAAAATGAAGAATACTCACTTTTATATTCTTTATATTTTTTTATTATGGTAGGAAGCTTTCTAACAATTTTATATAGAAGGAATAACTCTAAACATACAAAAGCAATTTCTCCTGCTACTATAATATAAGAAACGTATGAAAAAGCTTGTAAATAATCGCTTGGAATAATAAATCTTGCAAATATATAACCAGCTATTACAACAGGAAATATATACGTTAACGAGTATCTTTTTCGAATAATAAAGAAATACGTAATGACCGGAATTACAAACATGCAATCTAATAATGATCCAAGAACAACTTCTTTCGGAGTAGCTGGTACAATCGGAAGAGCATATAATAAATAGTTTGATAACAAGATTAAAGATACGAGTCCAATCCAGATACCTTTTCGCCTTAGCGAAAGTGTGACATTCATACGTCCACTCCTCTATTTAAAAACCTCGTTTAAATGGTCTTTATAAAATGAAATAGCACGTTCAAATTCTTTAACTTCTTCTACTTTTACGACTGTTTCAAGTAGTAATTTCATCGCGGATTCATGATCGTTTACATTATATTTTGCTAATGACAAAAATACTTTCATCACATCGTTATCTGGAAACTGCTGTAAACCTGTTTCTAAAACAGTAATTGCTTTGTCATACTCCCCTATATAACGATATGTACTACCAAGGCCGATATATGCGCCGCAAAGTGACTCACCTTCAAGACCGTTTGCAATTGCCTGTTCATAATATGGCATAGCTTCTGTTTCAAGACCCATTACATCATGTATCCAGGCACATTGATAAAGTACTTCTGCATCCCTCGTAAAGTTTGTTAATCCAATGAGTATCTCTTTAGACTGCGCATATTTCTTTTCTTTCCGGAGTTTAATAGCTTGCTTTAATAAATGTTCCATAGAATTCACTCCTCACCAATTATTCTATGTATCCATTTTGAATGTTTAACGTTTGTGTAAAAGTAAAATTCCCATAAATTAAAGTTTCGCTTACCTATATATACTATGCGGATTTACTCTTATCCAAATACTTAAAATTAAAAAGCAGTAATGTGATTACATAGTACTTCTAACCTTTTGACAATTTCTTTCGCTGTTTCATCTTTCCCATTACATAGCTTCCCTTTACCGTCTTGTCCAATTACGTAGTGTACCGCTCCGCACGAATATAAAGAATGTGGTGAATTCGCAATCATTATACTCGCCTTTGCTTCTTCCATTCTATTTTTTGCTCTTTCAAACAGTTCTTCTTCATTTACATCACTTTCAAGCTTAAAGCCTACGAGCACTGTTTCTGGATCCCACTTTTTTATTTGTTTTAATACTTTCGGCGCCTTTTGAAAATGAATAATTGGCGCTATATCACTTGAAATTTTTCCATTCATATCAAGAACATTCCCATCTTGATCACAAATCTTGTCCACAATCCAATCTGATCCAGCCGCTGCCATAATGACTGCATCAACCTTTTCATGCGTAATGATACTTTTCATTTTATCTTGTAAATCAACAATTCCTTCAAATGGGTGTAATTCTAATTGATTATTTATATCGTTTGGTTTCTCGGCAAAATAACCGTGTAAATATATAACATGCGCTCCTTTACTTATAAGCTCTTCAGCAATTATTCTTCCAATTGTTCCTTTTGCCATATTCGTATGACCACGCACTTGGTCCCATTTTTCTAAACAACCACCACTTGTAATTAATACCTTTTTCCCCTTCATTGTAACCATCCCTTACTGATTTTTCTTACGAAACCATTCTGTCCCAAAGTCAACGATATCTCGTTGTTTCATAAGACGACACTTTGCGTTTCCTATTTTCCCCATTGTTACAGTACCTTTTTGCTCAAACGCTACTCCGATTTCTACAAACTTATCAGAATCGTAATCCATATCCACAAACTCTTTCCATACTCTTTCACTATTTTCTATAATAGGTGCCCCCACTTTAATTAACTCACATGCACCAGAACGTACTTCAGATAAATGTACAGACGTGTTGGAATCATAGCCAACACCAATTAATAATATGTACCCGTCTAAATCATATATTTTTCTTAATGGAGATTCCTCTCCTAAACTCATCGATAGTGACTGATTTATCGTTATTTCTTCTGCGTGTTTTCCCCATGCAGCAAAACTCCCTAATGGATGATTGCTACGAACTACATTCGGATATGTACGAAAACATTCAACTATTTCCCCCATGCCTCTTGTTGGTGTTATTCGTGGATCATACGCTGGGACATTATCACGGATAATCTGCCACCAGTCTTCAGGTACAGGCGGTCTTGACCAATGTTTCGGATCGGATAAATCTGAAGATTGCGTTGGCATAATGATTGTTCCTTCTTTTGTAACAACTTTCATTAATGCTTCAACTACCGCAACCGCTCCACCAGATATCCAGCCGATAGAACTTAGCGAAGAATGCACAATAACCGTCATCCCTTTTTCTAACCCTAATTTTCTTAAATCATTTGTAATTGTTTTGATTGTATTTGGCAATTGTGTACTTGCCACTATGTCATTCATTTTCACGATTGTTCCCCCATTTTATTTTAAACTACTACATACATATATTATCATATTTTTCTTAATTTTTAACTTAATCATTTTCATCTACGTAAAAAATGGTAATATATTGATTTTATATAACAAAAGAAGAAACATGAAGGCGTTACATCCAAACAATAATAACACTATATAGAAACAAAGAGCTCATCAAAAATGATAAGCTCTTTGTTTCATTTACCCTTCAATTGTAACCCCTGTAAACATCGATAAGTTTCCTGTTATTTTCTCACCTACACGTAAAAATAACCCTGCGGCTCTTCCGCTTATGCAGTGTGACCCAATTAATAGTTTACCGGTATATGGACCATCCCATGTGTCAATTGTATAGTCAGGCATTTCTATATATTGCTGATATATTTTCCGTTGTTCAAAGTAATACTCTGTTTTATCTTCAGCTAATAGTTCATCATTTTTGTATATAGATACCCCTCCGCCTTCACGGCCGTATAAAGGTTTAGAAACATATGATTCATTTTTTTCTATAAATGGTTTATTTGTAAAATATGTTGGTAGGAAGTATTTCTGAATGATTCCTCGCTCTTCTTCCTCAAAGAAAACTTCTTCTTCGTAAAGTTGCCAAATTAATGCGAGTATACTTTTATTTTGCATAAGAAAAGCAGCCGGTGGATTAATGATTTTCACTCTTCCTTGCGCTATATGATCTAAAAACTGGAGTCCAATTCTTTTCCCGTTTTTATCAGTATCTGAAACTAAATATTCAATTGGATATAGTCTATATAAATAATGGATTCGTTCACCATTTGGCGTATATATACCATCATCTGCAACGACGATATCTTGTATTCCTATATAATCTGTTGATTGATCTAAACAATAGTTTCTTAAAAACTGTACTGTTTGATGGTCTTCCTCGTGCCAATCATAACTAGTAAAATATATCGTTTCTCTAGGATTTATACTATAGTCATGTTTAATTTGTTCCCATGCCTGCACTATATGCTCTTCTATATGGTTTGGATGATTTACATCATGATAACGACACAACACTTCATTAGCGACAGACGGTTCTAAATAACCTGTTGGTGTATCACAATTTACTTCTATTAACTTTATATCTTCACCGTTTACGATAAAGTCAAATCTTGTAAAATATGAAAACAAACCAGTATGTTTCATTCTCGCAATTTCCCACGTTTCAGCTGGGAATCCTAGTTTTTGAAAATCTTCTGTCGTATTTACAATATATTGATACGTTCTATATAACACGTACATGATTTCTTCTGTCGCTTTTGAAATAGCAGTATATGTGTTTACTGGCATACGATACATACCTGTTGCCATATATTGGTTCCATTCATCATTCTCTAATAGACTCGGCCAAGTAAATCCATTCCGACCAGCCTCTTCTGCAAGAGAAAACCATACTTTCATATACTCTTTCTGTTCTTGTTCTGTATACATGGTTCTATTATCCTTTCATATTATGATCCAGCTGGCGCTTTTGCGTTCCCAATTCCACTGGAACCAGAATTCACTTTTGGTGTTTGTGTCGTAGATGATTTCGGCGTATTTGTATCTGGCGTCACTTTATTTGTTGGATTTGGCTGTTGTTTATTTAAATCCACTTTATTGGAAGAGTTGTTGTTGTTACTGTTAGTTCCACCGTAATACCCTCCACCACCGCTGCCACCAGTTCTACGTTCGTCTTTTTCACGATATGGAATAACATTATTTGCATACGGTTTCTTCATTACATTTGGTTTTGCTGTAAAATTCATATTTGAAGTTCTGCTTGCTAATAAATATCCTGCTACGAATGGAAGTATCGGTAAATGTGAGTTTTCATGATACGATGAAAATGACGGATTAAATTCCTTACATAACTCATCATTTTCTACATTTTCATTAGTAGGAGTTTTATCATCACAATTTAAATTTTCTTGTTCATTCCCTTGCTTTGCACCATCTGTTTTAACAGCAGTACTTTCTTTCTGTGCAGTTTCTTCTTCATAATCACCACAGCCAGTTAATAAAAAAGATGACACCCCTATTGAAGTAGCAATTTTTATAAATTTACTTTTATCCATTCTCATGTGTTATACACCTAATTTCTTTTATCTATATTTTTCCAGATAACTTTATTATATAATGTAAATATTAATGTTTTCAAACTAAACCTTTTATGCACATTTGCATCTTTTGCTTTTTATTCCCTAAATAAAAACGAACTATTATTATATTATACATACTATAATAAATTAAAAGACGACCTAATACTGGAGTGACCCCTGTCAAGTAGACAGTATTTAAAAAGCGCAACTAAGTAACCTGAGTTCTATATTTATATGGACTCAGGTTATTTAATTTCTTTTGAAATCTTTGATGATTATAAAAATGTATATATTTGCGTACGGCAAGTTTAACCTCATTCGCTTTACGGAAGGAGGTTAAATGAAAACACTCTGCCTTAAAGTGACTGAAGAAGTTTTCCATGCAAGCATTATCCCAACAGTTGCCTCTTCGAGACATACTTGCCTTCATCTGATATTTTTTAAGTAATTGATTATATTGACGAGAGGTGTACTGGGATCCTTGATCACTATGCAAGAGGATTCCCTTCACATTTCGTTTTTTCTTTGCCTTTTTAAGTGTATCTAAAACAAGCTTTAAGTCATTTCTACGACTGATTTCATAGGCAACAATCTCATTATTATATAAATCCTTAATGGCGGATAAGTACAAGCGCTGTCCATTGAAAATTAAGTAGGTAATATCCGTTACCCATTTCTCATTTGGTCTTGAAGCTTGAAAGTTTCTATTTAGATGGTTCTCTGAAGTCACATACGCCTCTTTTTTTCCGTAATAAGGTCGTTTTTTCCTAATTATAGCTTTGATACCTAATTCATTCATCAATCTTTGGATACGCTTATGATTCAAATGAAGGTTATATGTGGCTTTCAGCCACACTTGTATTCTTCTATATCCATAAATCCCTCTTAGTTTTGTATGACACTCCAATATTTTTTTCTTGAATTCAGTGTCCGCTAATTGTTTTTTAGAAGGCACTGCGTGTCGCTTTATCCATTTGTAATAGCCACTTCGGGTTACACCAGCAATGGCACATAATAGAGTAACTGTATATCCTGTTTCTAATATCTCATATATCACTTCAAACTTTCTCATTTTGGATATAGCTGGCACGCCTCCTTTTACATTCCTAAGAGCTTTTTTAACATCGCATTCTCCGCTTCTAATCGTTTAATCTTAGCCTCTGAATTTTCGGGTTTCGTTCTTGGTCTACCTAAACCGGGACCTTTTGCTTTCCCACGTTTTTCTTCTAGTCCTTTGATACCTTCAGCTTCGAAGTGTTTCACCCATCGACTTACAACTGAATGATGAATACCTAATTCTGTCGCAATAGTTTTATAGCTCATACCTTCTTTTAAATATAAATCTACAGCTTTTTTCTTAAATTCCACATCGTAAGTGACCCTAATTTTGCCCACAGAAAAATCCCCTCCATAGTAAACAGGTTAATGTGCTTTCTTTTTCCTGTCTACTATAAGGGGATCATATAATACTCGGATCGTCTTTTAATTTATTTATTTTTATATACTAAACGTCTCAATAAAATCTCTAATGGTCCATTGAGGTTATTTTTTTCCATTATTGTAGCTAATATGACAGACGATATCCAAATACTTATAGCTATCAATGCAGCGAGAGTGTTACTTACATGCCCTCCTAAATCAAATGCTACAGGTGATAAAAGTATAACAAGCAGTGCCTCATTCAAAACAAAAAATGTTAATGAACGCTTTCCTAAAGCGATCAATGCAAGGCTACAGTACCCTAGATTTTTTAATTTACTCCCTATTATTCCGAAACCTGTTGCATATGCTAATCCTCCAACAATTCCAGTTACAATATGGATTCCATTTATCATTCCAGCTGCAAATACACTTGGATACCATATAGTCCCTACAAAAGATAGTGGCAAAGCACCTACTAAGGAAATTGATAATCCTATAATTGTTATAAAATATAATTTTTTCAAATGTTGCTCTGGTTTTATTAGTATCCGATATCTAGCAATCCACAAACCAAGAATTACAGAAGGAATTATCGGGAACATAACATGGATGAGAACAGGTATAACAGGAAAGAAAAGTAATCGTAACATGGTAGTACTAAGATACGTGTCTTTTGCTGAAACATCTGGTGAAAAACCGTAATCGCCTATTGCTTGCATATTAAATCCCCATATTATTGGAATAAAAATGATATACAATATAGTGATAATCGTAAATGTTCGAATTAATGTTTTCATTTTACACTTTAATAGTGGACTAACAAGAATCCCCGCTACACCATAAGCCATAAGAATATCTTGCCCACCAATTAAAACCGCTAACACAATCCCGAACAGTATTAAATACAAAGAGCGTCTTCTTACTATTTTTACAGCCTGATTTTCATCTATCCCTTTTGATATTTGCCCTTCAAGCGCTAGAACCAAACCGTAGCCTAATAATACGGCAAACATCGCCCGTGCACGGTTATCAATTATGAATATACCAAAAAGGTTTACAATTTGATCAAAGAAATTACCGCTTTCCACCCTATGCATAATTCCAGGATCTGCAGCATATAAGTAAAGCGGTGCATGAGCAAGTACGATTAATAGTAACATTGTACCCCTTTAAATCTAATGAGACTGCACGCTTCTTCTCAATTGTTCCATTACTTATAGATTTACTCATATTTTGCTTCCTTCCTTTGCATCAACTAAACATTTCGACCTTTCTTACATTTTTGCCAAAAACGAATAACTAGCTACTATTAAAATTAGAACAGATAAAATGAAACTTGAATCAGTGGAGGTTTTGTGCATCCTCCACTGATTATAAGCCCGTACCAATCGGGCATTTATGGGCTGCAAGGCTTCCAACTAACTGACTCCCTTACTCCAGCCGAATTTTAATGTGGGAGCTTTACTACCCACCAATAGCGAGATAAATAAAAAACGAACTATTTCTTCAAATCGTCTTCCGGATATTATATTCTAAGATTATTTCATTATGTTTTATTTTTAAAATACAAATGAAATCTTTCTATCCCCGGATATTTTTCTCCTAAACTTTTAACCTTAAAACCAATTTTCTTATAAAATTCTACTGCCTCTTTATCTGTCTCTGCTTCTACATAAGTCAATTGATGTATTCTTACTACTTCCCTTATCATTTGCAACGCAATTCCTTTTTTACGATATTGTGGAGCGACTGCTATGTGGCAAATTTTCGCTTTATTTGCGCCGAATATTTCAATACCTATACAAGCCTTTTCTTCATATCTATACAATGTGCCTGTATTCCTTTCATAAAATACAACTGCTTTCTTTAAGCTAGTTTCACTTGGTCCAACTGCATACTGTAGTACATTTAAAATGGGATCTTTCTCAATTTGTTCAACGTGTTGCAAATTCATATCTTCATTCCTTTCTATGAAAAAAGATTAGCTCTTTATATAAAGAGCTAATCTCATTACGCAGTTATTTTTTCTTCTTTCTTCACAACGACCGCTACATAACTATGTAGTATCATTCCAACAATAACGAGGCTCATGCCAATCCAAGATAAAGATGACGGAATTGGCGCAGATAGCAAGATAAGTTCTCCTACTAGCGCAAATAAAACTTCACCAGACTGAGTTGCTTCTACTGTTGCTAGTTTTTGTGGATCATCTTTTACAAGATCTGTCGCAAAGAAGAATAGTACGGTCGCGATTAAACCAGAACTAACAGCTACAATAAAACATTGAAAAACTTGGCTACTTGACGGTAGTCCGCCTGTTGATACTTCATAACCTGATAATAAAAACCAAAATGGTAAACTTGCTAATGTCATACCGAGAACTCGCTGGAATACATCTAATTCCCCTTTACAAACTTGCATCATTTTTCGATTTCCAAGAGGATACGCAAACGCTGCAATAAGTACAGGAACGACACATAAAACGGTTTCACGAATTCCTAATGAAGAAGCATGTTCTACTTGCATAAGTACAACACCGCATAAAATAATACCCGACATAACTAATTCCTTCATTGGAAGTTTTTTATGTAATGGATCTACTGCAAAAAATGGTGTTAACAAAATCCCTGCGACGATCGTAATTTGCCATGTTGAGGCAACAAGCCAACCAGGTCCAAAAGCTCCGGCAAAACTAAGTGGTGCATAGAAGAGACCAAATCCAACGATACTCCACACTAACCATTCTTTCGGATTATTTTTCATATATTGAAAGAGTTGCTTTAAGTTTCCTCTATACATGACAATAAGCAAAAGCATTGGAACCATGAAGTAATACCGTAATGATGCACTCCAAATCCAGCTTCCACCCTCTAAGTCCATCGCACGGTTTAAAACGAAGGTAAAGGCAAAGAAAAATGATGCCAATATCCCTATTGCAATAGCTTTCATTATAAAACCCCTTGTTTAGTTTATTCTTATACTATACAACAAATTAAATATAATTAAAATTCGAAATCTTCATCTTGCATGCATTCTAGCTCTATATAGTGTTCTTAACTGACTAATATGAGCTTGATGGTACCGATTATGATCGGCTATATGCCATATCCCCCACCTTATAGTCGCATTTTCTCCCTTTTCATAAAAAACGTCCCGTGTTAAATCATTTTCTGTTAGTTTCATACATTCCTCATGAAACATATGTTGCACAGCTTCGTAGTCTTGCATTAATTGTTGCAATGTGTACTCTCTTAAACTTGGCAATTCTCCTATTTCATTCAGCAAAGGTCCATACTTATTTTCAAGTGCTGGTGGAATTTCTTCTCCTTTTAAACGATACACCCAGTGTAAATCAACCACCGCTAAATGCTGAAGTAGTTGTCCTATACTATTTTCATTATTTTCTGACCCTTTAAAGGACAGTTCTTTCTCATCAGTACCTTCTACTAACTTTTGCAATCGTTTAAATGTATCAGCAACCATCGCATATAGAATCGCTACTTGCGAGTTCATATTTTTTTCTAAACGGAGATCTTTCATACTAAACTCCCTCCATTAAAAGAACAGCACCATATGTTCATCATCACTATACACACCATTCATCTTTATAGCTCTCTTTTCAATCCCATACGTTTTAAAGCCCATTGATTCATACAACTTTTTTGCTGGCTCGTTTGTGGACACAACACCTAAGTTCAATTGTTCCAAGTCCATTTCTCTTGCTCTTTCAATTGCCTTGCGTATTAACTCACGTGCAAGGCCACTTCTTCGATTGCTTGCATCTACATACATCGCAACGATATGACCTTTATGTTTATACGCCTCTTTTTCCTCTGTTAGTAAAGTGACAACTCCAACTAATTTATGATCCTCATTAAAAGCACCGAATGTACAACTAGTAGTAGCTGTTAAATTACTTTCCACTCGCTTAATAGGATTTTCCTGACAAATCGCCTCTTCATAAGTTGTTACAAATGCCTCTGAGTTTACTTGTAATGCTTGTAAACGTAAATCCCAATATTTTTTCACATCTTCTTTCGCAAGTAATCGAATCATATTACTCCAGCCCCTTTAAGTTAACATAATACTTTTATAATAAACCATTTAAAGATTCGTATTCTTCTCTTAACATACTATAACGATAACGATGAATGAACTTCCCTTGACGTAATCGATCATTTCTCATTAGTCCTTCACAAACAAAACCAGCCTTTTCATAACTCTTTCTAGCTTGAAAATTATCTTCATCTACACGTAGCCAAACTTTTTCTAATTTAAATGCAAAGAATGCTTGATATAACATACTATATAGGGCTGCTATTCCATACCCTTTACCCCAGTATTCTTTATTACCAATCGCGATTCCCAGTTCTGCATTTTTATTTGTTTTATCAAAGTTTTTAAGATCTACCCATCCAATATGTATGCCGTTCTCTGCAGTGATGGCTCTTTGTTCATAACCATTTTTTCGATTTATACATGCTTCAATCCATTTTTTCGTATCTTCACGAGTGAACGGTGGATATTGATCTGGTACAACTAAATACTTTGTTACTTTTGTATCTAATGACCATTGATATCGATCTTCTACATCATCTAGTGTCAGTTCTCTTAATTGAACGAATGGAACATTCATTGCGCTATCCCCTTTTTTATTTTCCTATAGAAAACCCTTCGAACATTCTTCCTCCATACTGTTCTAGCGTTTTTTCTACAAAAGTAATTAATTTTCTTTTTTCTCCCGTTGTATAAAAATGATCGAATGCTGCTACAAATTGATCTGCGTATTGTTCATCATATCTTCTAAGTACCCTTATAAACCATTTTGAATTTCCAAGCCATTTACCATTTACTCTTAATACATATTCATGTAATAAATCAGCTAATAAATTCGCGATAAACAATTCTTCTTCTCTTTTTGATGCACCAATAAAATCATCCAAAGTATCCGTAATAAAATACCGCTTCTGTTTCATCATTTCTTCAGTCCATTTAGCTGGTCCTTTATTTAGTAAATCATTTGCTTCTCTTTTTAATTTCTCAATCATTTCATTGTCACCTTTTAATACAATCCCCTCTGAAACTAATTGTGGCAATGAAGGTCTCCCGCGATCACAATCCATTTTAAAAAAGGTTTTATACGTTTCAAAATTATGTACAAACACTTCAACAGGCCATCCATTACTATAGAAAGATTCTCGATAACAAGACGTTAAACTATGATCAACTATTACAATGTCCAGATCAGATGTTTTTGTGGCTTCTCCTCTTGCAACGCTTCCTCCAAGTAAAGCTACATCACAATTCGGAAATTGTGATGTAATTATGCTTTTTGCCGCTTCCATTGCTTTCATAACCGTTCCCCTTTTCTTATTTCACTTTCTTTTTTCAGCTCTTTCTCTCGCTTTTTTTATATACGGTTCTGCGTCTAGTGTTTTGCATGATGTTGCCCCGTGATTAACCTGTACTTTTCCAATTTCACGTGCAATTTCAATCGCTTTTCGCTCTAAGTGTTCATTACGAATACCTATCGCAATTAAAGCACTATTCATCGCTTCTTTTTTTCTATTTTTTTCATTATGTATATTTGCTTTAATTTCTTCTAAATACGGTGAGAAGAAATCATCATATAACGTTTTATTTTTAATCGCTATATTTGCTAATAAAGACCAGCCTGCTCTTCCAATCCATTCATCATCAGATTTTGCCCATTCTTCCATTCTTTCTATCGCAATTGGCGACGTACAAATAGCCGTCATCAAAACGTCCATTAAACAATAATAATCAACTTCCTGTACCCATTTATTTAGCAGTTCTGTCGTAACTTCCTTTGGATCTAATACCATTGTTGCTAAAGTCATTGCATCCATATTTTTTGTTTCCCATAATAAAATTGCTAAATCATGATCTTTTTTTATCTTCTTTTTTAACAATTTTAAATTGGCAAAACTAACTCCGAATAGTGGCTCTTTCGCTCCGTGATTTTTATACGTTTTACAATTTTGTTCTGTTCCATATTCCTCTAGTTGCTGCATTACTTCCTCAAGTAACATATATCCACCTCTTTAACTTTTATGTTGACTTCATATATGTATATACGATATATTCTACATTACTTTTTAGTTTTCCTATATTTATTTTTTAAATACGGTATGTGAAATTTTATAGTTCTACAAATAACTAAAACACCCACGAAAAACCTGTACATTTTACATATACAGGTTTTCATTTTATCCATTTCCCATGGTGTAAGAAATAGACTATGAAAGAACTTTTATTTGTTTAATTCTCTCTTTATTTTTTGTAAGCTCTTTACATCTGACCACTCTTCTATAGAGCCTGCGTCCGGAAAAACTGTAACTACATTAAAATTCGTACCTTTTTCTTTTCCAATTTTTTTAGCGGCTAATAAATTCGCTGCCGCAGACGTTCCTATTTTCATACCAGTTTCATTATAAAAACGTGCCATTTCATACAAGGTTTCTTCATATGAATAAGTCCATTGTTTTTCTATCAAATTATCTTCCTGTTCTATGAAATGTTGTTTCCTCCCTAAGCCGAACCCACCTGAACCAGCATATTTCTTTAAATCATTTGGTGGTTGTTCGGAACCATAAGGCAATTCAGCAGGCATTACTAAATGTAGCTCAACATTTTTTGTATAATTCTTTACTGCTTTATAGACCCCCATTAGAGTTCCACCAGTACCAGCAGATGCTACCCATGCGTGTATTGGTTTTCCGTTCATTTGCGCAATAATTTCTTGGCCTGTACCTTCTATATGACTTGATAGATTTGCATTATTATAATGTTGGAATAAAAAGTATAACTCGGGTTTTTGTTTGCTAATCTCAATTGTCTTTTCAATTACTGCGTAAAAACCCATACATTTATCAACTAAAATCACGTTAGCTCTATAATGCTCAAGTTCATTTAGTAGTGATTTACCAGTTCCGGAACTTAAAACTAACGTACATTGAATTCCTAAATAATAACAAATACGCCCGATTGATCTCGCTAAGCTTCCACCACTATATTCTAAAATATATTGTTTTTTGTCCGCTTCTTGTAAATATTTTTGAATCATTCCAAGTGCTGCTCTATCCTTAATCGATCCTGTAGGGTTGTGCCATTCACATTTAGCATAGATAGAAAGATCCTTCGTTTCTTCGCATTCTAATTTAATGAGAGGTGTATTCCCAACATTTTTAGCAAACTCATCAAAACACTTTAATGTCATACTTCTATACCTCCTTCATGAATCATATTTATTACATTTATTTTTAGCCAAAATACTTTTTACATTTTCATTACTCTCTTAACTAAATCTCCCTATTTAAAAACCCCTACAAATGTTGTAGGGATTTATGTCTAAACCATTTTGTTACACTCCATTACATACGAAAAGAGCTTCTTTATTCAAATGCATTCATAAGCACAATTCTCCAACCATCTGGATCCTCTATTGTGGTACCTTTCTCTAGCCAATACGGATTTTCTGGTTCCACCTCATGGTAGCCCATATTACTTAATCGATTCACTATTTTTTCAATTTCATCTTTATTAGGCATATAAAAAACTAGTAAATTATCTTTTGTCGGTGCCGGACATGGACTTCCATTAACATGCATTGTAAACTCCAAATGATACTCGGCATCCGGTAATCCAAACATAACTCCATCATATCCTTCATGATTGTGAAATTCTCCTATACGCTTTAACCCTAACCCCGTCTCATAAAAGCTTATAACTTCTTCAAATTTATCTGTTGGTCTTGCAATTCTAAATTGAACCCAATTCTTCATGCAAATCTCCTCCTTTTCATTTTCCAAAGCTTTATATGAATCATTATAGGTTACATATATTTCCTTTAACATCCCTCATTAGTGTGAGAACTGCCTTAGTTGAAAGACCTATTAGTTTATAAATAGTAGGACTTTAGTATTAAATTCATATAGAATTAATTATAAAAATATAGAGATAAAATAACTATTTCTTCCTTAAAGAGAGTTATTTGTCATGTCAAAATCATAACAGTAGCTGTTGGCTCTGTCGGTATTGATATGACTCTTTCGTTAGTAGTTTGGGAATTCAGAGATGAAAAAACAAAGCAGTTCATCTCATGCTAGAATACGACCTACAGACTCGCTTTAATATAGGTTCAACCAATAAAGAGCCTGTATTATTAATAGAAGAATTTAATTAAATTTAATACTTGAAGAGTTTGTAAAGAAGGATTAATGCGTGGCCAATCTTCATTTTAAGAGCAATAGATATGTTAAAAGACATTAATTAGAAAGTTGCTTTAAAACAAAAATTATATACATGAAATACTTAAATTCATACATAATTTTATACAAACCACTTTTCTTATATAGAAAAGTGGTTTGTATATTTCCAGAAAATTTTTGTTACTAAATCACGCTACATATTTCATTAAACTGCAACTACTCATTTTCTTTTTTCTTCTTTTGCTCCTCAGATGGCTCTTCTGTTGGATCTGGTTCTTGTTCATCCTTTTTGTTTAACTCATTATTTTTTTCTTTAGCAGGATCTTGTTTTTCATTCTTTTCCTCTTGTCTTTGCTCAGAAGGTTCCTCCGTTGGATCTGGCTCCTTTTCATCCTTTGGAGCTGGATTACACCCGATTAACAATCCTACTGTGAATATGCTCGTCATAAATATAGAAAGCATTTTTTTATAATTCAATTAAAGCACCTCCTAAAATTAATATCCCTTGTATTGTTTCCAATTCATAATTCAATTTATCCAATTTTTTATGACGTTTCTTTAAAAATGACATTCCTTTAAAATCTTGCATACTTTTTGACAAACTTTCTTGCACTTGTAAAAAATTTTTTTTGCATTTCCATACCTATAATTGCTAATATAGTAGAGTAGAACTTTTATAGAGAGAAGGAAAATTATGCACAATGGAATTCGAATGACAACTTTAGTGAAAAGGGCTATGTTGATTTGCGCGGGGGTATTATTTACATACGAAGCGGCTTTAGGTTCAACACATACTGCTCTAGCAAGTACAGAGGATGACGCAAAATCTGTTCAACTTGTAAGTGAAATTCAATCATCTCTTGCACCGAAAGAAGCTCCAAAACAATATAATGGGCAAGTTAGAAAAGTAGCTTATTTAACATTTGATGATGGTCCTGGAAAATACACAGCTGAGCTTTTAGATATGTTAAAGAAAGAAAATGCAAAAGCAACATTCTTCCTTATTGGTTCAAATGTAAAAGCTTTCCCTGACCTTGTAAAACGCGAAGATGCTGAAGGCCACTACGTTGGGATGCACAGTATGACTCATAACTACAAGAAACTTTACACAGAAGGTCATTATGTAGATGAGATGAAGGAAGACCAAGGCTTAATCGCTGGCGTTCTAGGTAAATCGCCAGTATTAACTCGTCCATCTTACGGCTCAATGCCAGGATTAAACGAAGCTCTTCGTAACAAAGTTGTTGAGAATGGGCTAAAAGTTTGGGATTGGACAATTGATTCATTAGACTGGAGATATAACACAATGCCTGTTGACGCTGCATCAGCTAAAATTGTACAAAACGTTATTAATGGTGCAAACAAGCCAACAGAAGTTATCCTTATGCACGACATTCATCCACAATCCGTAAAAGCAGTACCTGGTATTATTAAAGGGCTGAAAGAAAAAGGATATGAATTAGAAGCCTATAATGAGAATGAACACTTCCCATTAAACTTCTGGCATGATAATCGTATGTAATGAAAAAGACTTGATTTCCTCTAGTAGGTTATTGAGTCTTTTTTTATCGTTTTGGAAATTCTCTCATATAGAAAACCGGATCAAAAAGATGAATAGAAAATTAAGAAAAAGAAACGAAAAGCAAAAAAGATTGCACAAGCGACTTATACGAAATTAAAACATATATATCTAAATACAGTAAGAAATTAGGGATTGAATATACAAATTCAATCCTATTTTTATATTATCAACACTTTAGCACATATTACTCTTAAGGGGTGATTATATATGGATTTTCTTTCAGCTGAATATTTGTCAGCCTTGCTTGCCATTATTGTAATTGATTTAGTATTAGCTGGTGATAATGCCATTGTAATTGGATTAGCAGCAAGGCGATTACCGAAAGATCAACAAAAGAAAGTTATTATATGGGGCACTATCGGGGCAATTGCCATTAGAGCCCTCGCTACCTTAGTTGTCGTTTGGTTGTTAAAAATACCAGGGTTACTTCTAATTGGTGGTGTACTCCTTATATGGATTGCTTACAAATTAATTGCTGAAGGCAAAGATCATGATATTAAGGCAGAAGAAGGATTTTGGTCTGCTATTAAAACTATTATTATTGCTGATGCATTAATGGGTATAGACAATGTTCTTGCTGTTGCAGGAGCTGCGCATGGCAATTTCTCTTTAGTAATCATCGGGTTATTAGTTTCTATTCCTGTAGTAGTATGGGGCAGTACATTAATTTTAAAATGGGTAGATCGTTTTCCTGTCATCATTACTATTGGAGCAGCAGTTTTAGCTTATACCGCTGCGAAAATGATTGTAGACGAGAAATGGTTTGCTGCATTTTTTGAAAGTAACCCTTTAATGAAATGGGTATTCATCATTCTTATCATTGTCGGTGTAGTGTTCTTTGGAAAGAGGAAGCAAAAAACTAAAGATGATTCTATATAATGCCGATATAATTTTAGTTACAAACAAAAACGCTACTCATATGAGTAGCGCTTTTTAATATTTATTTAGCTTCCCCTTCCGGAGCCGTTTTTACCTTCGTTTTGTTTTTATCACGATTGTTATAGTTATACTTCGAACGATCTACTGGAGTAAAACCTTCTGGTGTGTAGAATCGTAATAAGTCACCATTTACGACTTGGTCAGAGTATTTTAACGAGTTTTGAACCATTTGTTCATTTTGTTTTATTTCATCTGTAAATTCTACTGGATTTCCAGTCGTTGTATCGTAGTATTTGCCGTTTAATGCAGTAACAGTTGGACTTACGAAGTTGCCGTTACGGAACGCAACAACTTGTTTATGATCTGGTGATAATAAATCTGAACCAAATTGAACATAATTTTTTGTATCTGTTCCTAGTAAGTGTAAAAGAGTTGGAAGGACATCAATTTCACCACCGTATTGATGTTGTACGCCACCTTTCACACCTGGTACACGAACGATTAAAGGTACACGCTGTAACTGTGCATTTTCAAACGAGTTAATTTCTTTACCCATTACTTTTGACATTGCTGCGTTATGATTATCTGAAATACCGTAATGGTCTCCGTACATAACGATAATAGAATTATCGTATAAACCAGATTGTTTTAAGTAATCGATGAAACCTTTTACAGATTCGTCTAAATAACGTGCTGTTTGGAAATACGTATCTACAGATGAGTCACCTGTGTTCGCTGGTTCAATTGTCGCTTCCTCTTTATCAATTGGATACGGGAAGTGATTCGATAACGTAATAAACTTCGTATAGAACGGTTGTTTCAATGTTTCTAATAACGGAATGGATTCATTAAAGAATGGTTTATCTTTTAATCCATAGTTTACTACATCTTTTTCATTCATATCATAGTATGAAGCATCAAAGAATTTATTAAAACCAAATGATTTATAAACATCGTCACGGTTCCAGAATGTTTTATAGTTACCGTGGAATACTGCTGATGTGTATCCTTGTTGTCCTAAAATTGCTGGTGCTGATTGATACGTATTATGAGATTTCGTTGTAAAGACAGATCCTTGTGGTAAACCAAACATTGAATTCTCTAACATAAACTCCGCATCAGATGTTTTTCCTTGTCCTGTTTGATGGAAGAAGTTATCAAAGTAAAGCGTATTCGCATCTTTTGTGAATGAGTTTAAGAATGGCGTAACTTCTTGACCATTTAATTTATAATCGATTAAGAAGTTTTGGAATGACTCTAAATGAATATAAATTACGTTCATTCCCTTTCCTTTACCGAAATACTCAGGATTTGGACTTGCGTAAGTTGATGTTAAATAATTTCTTACTTCTGTCATATTATCTCCATCAGCTAACGCTCGTTCTGTTGATGCTTTCGCACTTTGAATACCATCATAAATTGTATAGTTATATGCCCCTAAATATTTCACAATATAATTACGGTCAAATGTTCTTGTTAATAATTCAGGACGGTCAGATTCTGCAAGTCCTAAGTTAACACTGAATAATAAAATACCTGCTACAAATACTAGAGATACTTTATGTTTCGCAACACGAATTGGTTTTGGATTTGCAAATTTCGTTGCTACTAATACAATTAAAATAATTGTATCTAAGAAATATAGCGGATCATAAAGATGTAGCAACGCAATAATACTACCACCTAAATCTCCAAAGTTATTCGTTTGTGTTAATGTTGGGAACGTAATAAAATCGCTGAAAAAACGATAATATACTACGTTTGCGTATAAAAGAATCGACAATAACAAATTAATGATAATTAACCAAATATAAGATCGTTTCCCTTTTGCAAATAATGCAAGTCCTAAAAATAGAACTGCTGAACTAAGCGGATTGAAAAACAGCAAGAATTTTTGGATTGTGTTTGAAATTCCTAAATTAAATTCCGTTACATAAGCTGCATATGTTTTGAGCCAAAATAAAATAACGGCAAACAGAAAGAATCCAAAATGATTGCTTAGCACACTTTTGCTTTTTAATAAGAATTGTTTCATTTCTCCACCTCTTTTGATCATCCAAGGCTTATTTTTTTATAAGTCTGTCTCTCTATTCAATTTTTTATCTTCAAATAGATTTTATCTATTTAACTATATGAAGAATACTAGTAATTATAATTTGAAGCTAGTATTTATTCAACTATTTCTTTCCAGACATTTTGACCTTGGTTTCTATTTAACAAAATAAATTTGTAACATTCCCTGTTTTCTCCCAAGATTCATCCACTAATTATGACATCACATACTATATACCTTTATTCACTGCTTCGCAAATAAATATGTCTCCAGTTCTGGAACATTAATGTAATATAATTAAATTCATATTTGAAAGCATGTGTTTTTTTCTATGTATATTAAATCTCTTCACGTATTTCAAGTATATTCATACCTTAGCCATTCCTCTATATGCAATATCAAAATCTCTCCCCCCTTCACTAAAGCTATTGTTGAATAATTATTCATAATCCATAAAAATAATGATTATAAAAAACCCTCGCTCTCATAACGAGAGCGAGGGTTTTTTATATTTATTATTGACCTTTGTACATTGCATCTACTTGTTTTTGAAGTTCTTCATTTTCTAAGAACTCATCGTAAGTAGCCTCTTTATCGATTACACCGTTTGGCGTTACTTCGATAATGCGGTTTGCAATTGTTTGTACGAACTGATGGTCATGAGATGTGAATAACATTGTACCTTTGAATGCGATTAAGCCGTTGTTTAATGCAGTGATAGACTCAAGGTCTAAGTGGTTCGTTGGATCGTCAAGAGTGATTACGTTTGCACCACTTAACATCATTTTAGATAGCATACAACGAACTTTTTCTCCTCCAGATAGTACAGAAACGTTCTTCTTAACTTCTTCACCTGAGAATAACATACGGCCTAAGAAACCACGTAAGAAGCTTTCTGACTCATCTTGTGGAGAGAATTGGCGTAACCAATCAACTAAGTTGGAGTCACTGTTCTCAAAGTATTTAGAGTTATCTCTTGGGAAGTAAGATTGAGATGTTGTAACGCCCCATTTGAATGAACCACTATCTGGCTCCATCTCACCCATAAGGATTTTAAATAATGTTGTCATCGCAATATCGTTACGACCGATAAATGCAACTTTATCACCTTTATTTAAAGTGAAGTACACATTATCTAACACTTTTTCGCCATCAATTGTTTTAGAAAGACCTTCAACTGTTAATAAGTCATTTCCTACTTCACGTTCTGGTGTGAAGCCAACGAATGGGTAACGACGTGATGATGGTCTAATATCATCTAATGTAATTTTATCTAAAAGTTTTTTACGAGAAGTTGCTTGTTTCGCTTTAGATGCGTTTGAGCTAAAGCGTGCAATGAAGTTTTGTAACTCTTTTACTTTCTCTTCTTTTTTCTTATTAGCATCTTGTGTTAATTTTAAAGCTAATTGGCTTGACTCATACCAGAAGTCATAGTTACCAACATAAAGTTGAATTTTACCGAAATCAAGATCAGCCATGTGCGTACAAACTTTATTTAAGAAGTGACGGTCATGGGATACAACGATTACTGTATTTTCAAAGTTCATTAAGAAGTTTTCTAACCATTGAATTGCTTTTAAGTCCAAGTGGTTGGTAGGCTCATCTAGTAATAGAATGTCCGGTTTACCGAATAATGCTTGAGCAAGTAATACTTTTACTTTCTCTGACCCAGTTAATTCTGACAATTTCTTATCATGAAGATCTTCACCAATACCAAGTCCTTTTAGTAAGATTGCAGCTTCTGACTCAGCTTCCCAACCGTTAAGCTCAGCGAACTCACCTTCAAGTTCAGCAGCACGCATACCATCTTCATCACTAAAGTCTTCTTTCATGTAAATGGCATTTTTCTCTTGCATTACTTTGTAAAGTTGCGTGTGACCCATAATTACTGTTTCTAATACTGGGAACTCTTCATATTCGAAGTGGTTCTGTTTTAATACTGCTAGACGCTCACCCGGCGTAATATGTATATCACCTGTTGATGGTTCAATTTCTCCAGATAAAATCTTTAGAAATGTCGATTTACCAGCACCGTTCGCTCCGATTAAACCGTAGCAGTTACCTGGCGTGAATTTTATGTTAACATCTTCAAATAATTTGCGATCCGCGAAACGCAAACTAACGTTACTTACTGTAATCATTTGTGTCCTCCTACTAATACCGCTTATTTCAGCGTTTTCTCACCGATTGTCTTAAAAATCGCATATAACGACTCAATTATTGTAGACTATAGCTATTATATAGTAGAAGCTGGATGAATAGCAACGGTTGATTGCTATTCCTTTGTTTTCAAACCTGAATAAAACCTTTATTTTTAATTATATTAAAGTTACATACACACTTTAAGGTGGTTTTATTTTGAAGTAAATATTTATAATTGGAGCATTATGTTTATCAATTGCTTCCTTAACTGCATGTAGTAGTAACAATACAAAAACATCCACTGAATCAAAACAAGAGAAAAAGAAACAAAAGTAACTGTCGATTCGATTATCACTGAGTTTAAAAATGCTGGTCTCCAAGTAGAAAATCCAACTGATCTTCCGCAAAAAGAATTTGGTAACCTTCAAAAAGAAGGAAAACGTATTGTCGTACCAGCTCTTGGTGAAGATAAAGGCGGTCGATTATTCGAAATTACAAAGAAAGAAGACCTAGAAAAAGTTAAGAAATATTACGATGAATTAGGAAACTCTGCTCCTATGTTATTCTCTCATACACACGGAAAAGGCAATTTTCTTTTACAAATGAATGGCGATATGAAAGATGAAGAGTTTGCAAAATATAAAGACGTGATGGACAAATTTATTAAATAAAAGAATCCCCTTTTAAAAGGGAATTCTTTTATTTTCTTTTGCTTAATTTCTTTGTATAATTTTTCATTTTACTCGTTAGCCCTATTAAAGCAGGTAACAATATTGGCATAACAATGATAGCTAATAGTAACAACGCAACGCCAACTACGGATGCTACTTGTATAAGCGTCAATACACCTGAAGGGATTAATGCAGCAAATGTACCACCTAAAATAAGTGCCGCTGATAATACGACTCCCCCTATGTGACGAGATGCATTTACAATTTTCGTCGCTGGGTCCCCTTCTAACTCATTGTATCTCATCATTACAAAAATACTATAATCCACTCCTAAAGCGACAATCATTATGAAACTAAAGAATGGAACATTCCAGCTTAATGAATCTACATTTAAAATATGCGTACTAATTTGTTCACTTATACCTAGCGATGCAAAGTACGCTAATATTAGCGAACCAATAATAAAGATTGTGTTTAATAATGAACGTGTAATCACGATTAATACGATCGCAATTCCGATTAACATAATTGTAGCTGTACGTAAGAAATCTTGCCCAGTTACTTCTTTTAAATCAACGTTTCTAGCTGTTGTTCCTCCGATTGCTGTTTTCGTATTATTTAATTCCGTCCCCTTCAAAGTACCATCTATCGTTTTATTGATTTCTTGAATAATCGGCATCGCTTCTTTTGAATATGGATTTACGTCTAAAATGATTGTCATTTTAGCAGTCTTTCTATCATGTGACATGTACGTATTCAAAGCTTTTTGGAAATCTTCTCCCTCTAAAACTTCTTTTGGAATATAAAACTTCTCAGAGCTTTTTGATTCATTTAGCTCGCCTAAATATTTCTGTGCATCATTCAGGCCGTTACTTACTTTTCCAAGCCCTTCTGTACTTTTAGATAAGCCGGATTGTAATTGCCCCATTTTTTCTTGCAAGTCTTTCAGTCCGGTTAATAGCTGGTCTTGCCCATCATTTATTTTTGTTAATCCAGTTTGTAACTCAGATGACTTGTTCGCAATTTGTTTTGAACCTGAAGCACCTTCATTTAATCCATTTTTAAGCTCAGTTGCTCCTTTTTGTAACTTATTAACTCCATTACTCATTTCTTTTAAGCCGTTATCAACTTTCAATAACGATTGATTCGCTTCTTTAAATGAACCCATAGCTGCTTTATGCTGCGTCGCTAATTCATTTAATTCTTTTGATAGTACACTTAATTGCTTTTGAGCCTCTTTAGCAATTCCTATCGTTTGCAGTATGTTCGGATCATTTGCTAATTCCGGTTTCGTTTGAACGAAATTGGTCATTAACATTTCAATTTGTTCGTATCCTTTTTTCGCACCGTCAATCGCTTGAGAAATACTTCCGAAGTATTTATCGTAAGAACTTAAACCTTTTTCTAACTGTGCATAGCCAGCATGCAGCTGCGACGTTGCATTAGATAATACACTTATATTTTCATTTACTGAAGTTAACCCGCTCTCAATTTGCTGCGCTCCTTGTGCACCGTCGTTTATACCATTTGATAATTGAGTTAAAGCTGTTCCTAATGCCGATACCCCATTTTTCGCCTCGTTCGTTCCATCAATTAACTTTTGAACATTTGAGAGGCCGTCTGAGTCATTACCACCCATTTTATTTTTAGCATCCGTTAATCCATCATTGATTTCTTTTATGCCACCATTGACATCTCCTAATCCTGAATTTAGTTCTCCTGCTTGTTTATTTATATATAATTCTTTTATCTTATCTCCAGTTGGACGTGTCGGTGCATATACTTCTGAAACACCTTTAACTTTCGAAATTTTATCAGTTAACTCATCTAAAGTTTGTAGAGACGTTCCTTCATCTAATTTTTTGTTTGATTGAATCACTAACGTACTTGGTGAAGAAAAGCCAGGCGGAAAATGATCTTCTATTACGTTAATCCCCATCTTTGATTCGTACTTATTGTCTACTTCAAATAAATCATTGTAATTAAGTGTATTAGAATATTTTAATACGAAAGGAATCGATATCACGAATACAATAATTAAAGCTACAAATGGTCTTGCTACTGAGTTTTTCGCAAAGAATCCCCATAAGCGACTGTCTTCATGACCTTTAAATGTTTTAACTGGATAAAACATTCCTTTTCCTAAAAGTACCATGAAAAATGGATTTAAAGTGGTTAAAACGAGTAGTAATACTAAAACACCAATTGCTACCGCTGAGGTAGATTGATATAATTTAAAACTTGCTAAAGCAAGTGATGCAAAACCAATAAGTACCGCTATCCCGCTATACAATACGGTTTTACCTGCCGATTTAAATGTTTCTTTCGTAGCTAAAAATGCGTTTTCTTGTTTACTTAATTCTTCTTTAAATCTCGTAAATAATAAAATGTTATAGTCTGTTCCCACTCCAAACAGAACGACTACTACGAAGACTTGCGTAAAGTTTGAAAACGGAAAATTAAATTGATCTACAAGATGAGCAATAATCCCCATTGAAACTAAGTACGATACCCCAACTGTAAGAAGAGAAACAATCGGAACAACAGGTGAACGGAATACAATGATTAATACTACAAGAATGAAAATGATTGAAATAACTTCAGTCTTTTTCACTCCTTCTTGAGAAGATTTAAGAAAATCACCCGCTATTAAGTCACTTCCTGTTAAGTACGTTTTTACCTCTTTCGTTTGCACTTTTTCATGAAGATTATTTGAAACTTTCGATATTTCACCATGTTTTTTATCTATCGATATTTGCGTTAAAATAGTCGTATTATCTTTAGAAACTAATTGTTTCTCCAAGTCTTTATTATCTAAATGTGAAACAACTTCCTTTATTCCTAATTGCTCTTTTTCATTTTGCAGGGCTTCGATTGTTTTTGTTATTTCCTCTTTTTGCTTAGTTGTTAAAGCTGTTTTACTTCCACTATTAAAAACAGCTATAATGTCATACTTTTCAGTCCCGTCTTTATCCATTTCTTTTATCATTTTGTCAGCAATACTACTTTGTTCTGTATTAGGAATCGTAATGTGCCCTTTTTCTTTCACTAATTTATCCATATTAGGCATCGTTACGATCATTGTAATAGTAATAACTATCCATAATAGAAAAGATAAACTTCTCAAATTTTTTAGCTTGCTCATTTTAATCATCTCCCGTTATGAAAATTGTAAGGGAATGAATATTCATTCCTACTCTTTTAAAAACACTTTTTTCGGAATGAACGTTCATTCCTATAATTCTATTAAATTATTTTTAGCTCCATTACTCTTGATAATACGGAATGAATGTTCATTCCTGTCCTTATAACGCTATAGAATCAAATGATTCTAATAGCATTCCAACAACTTTCTTCCAGTTCTTTTACCAATTCTTCTGTATATTCTAATTGCCCTGTTTCCATTACTTTAATTAATTTTTCAATCGGTTGATATACAATGATAATTAAAGCAATTGGTGGTAATGGACGAAGAAAACCTTTTTCGATTCCATCTTCTATCAAGTCCATAAAGAAGCCCATAAAGTCCTCGAATATTTCATTACTATGTTCATCGAGAAAATAACTATCACAGTGAGAATTTGTAAAAAGAAAAGCATCTGCATTTTGTCTCGCAAATTCAAATAAACGGTTGTACGTATGGCTAAACTGTTCACGAATATTTGCGTTGACTGGAAAATCGGTTTTTATTAACTCTGATAGTTGTAAAACACTTTTCGTAAATAAAGAATTAACAAGTGCTTCTTTATTTTCAAAATAGCGATAAATGGTACCTGCACCTACTTTTGCTTTTTCAGCAATCATCGGAATTGTTGTACCATCATAACCTCGTTCTGCAAAAAGTTGTATTGCCGCATCAAAAATGTCTTCTTGTTTATTTTTAGCCATTTTTTCACCTCAATTTCAGGAATGAAAATTCATTCCGTTTTTAATTATAAATTAGATGCACTAAAAGTCAAGTGTGTGACAAAGTATAGTTGCTGTTTTTAAATGAAGTTATATCGACGTTTTTCATGATATATCGACTTACCGACAAAATTTCACAATATAAGAGGAAGCTATCCCGAAATTTCACTTGGGATAGCCCACCTTCATACATGCAAATTAAAAGAAATCATAAATAAACGGCTTACGCACTGGTACTACATTCTCTAACACTCGTATTTCCTCTTCGCTTCCACTAATTAATTCTAGTTCTTTAAGTTCTAACGGACGTTTGTAGCCAAACATTATTGTAGATAATGCATTTATATCTAGTTTGATTCCATTATTCATTACTTCTTCTACAATTGTTATTTCATGATTTGCAAGCCTCACTGTTACATTATTCCACGGAGCAAATGAATCTGTAAGATGTAAGATCACTTCTTGCTGTACATTGTTCCAGTTCAACTCATATTGTTTTAAGAACTGCTCTACATCTACAATTCTTCCCATAAAATATGGTTTTATTTCCGTCTTCACACGTGGCTCTTGCAATGTATATAACAACGGTTCGTTTTCACTTACTGTCATTTCAAGTTCTTTAATCATAGAATCATGCTGGCAAATAAAGTTCCACAGACCATTTCGTGCTTCATTATGCAGTGGTACAAATTCTTCTACTGTCATTTTAGAGTCTTCTATTTTATATAACATGTAACCAGCTGCCGTTTTATTTTCATCGTAATAAGTCGCTAATGTTAAGTCATCATAGACCGCTTGTAACCACCAGTTCTTCTCTCGAACTAACATCCCGGAAAAACGTTCTGCAAATGTTTCATAAATCTTCTCGACCTCTTCTGGATGATTTTTTTTATTGAAACGTTTCACAGTTCCATTCACTGGTTTTTTCATAACTAAATCATTCTTCGTCATATGACATACGAGAAGGTTCGCACAAAGTTCCCAGCCATATTTACGGTAAAATGAAACAGCAAATGGATGTAACATCGATACTGTATATCCGTCTTTTTTCATCGTTTGAAGTGAATGTTGAAGCAATTCTTTCACATAACCACTTCTTCTATATTCTGGATACGTCGCTACCCCAGCAACGCCTCCCATTTTAAATTTTTCTTTGCCTATGTATATATGAAACGGAATTAGGTGTAGTTTTGCTGCTAACTTTTCCCCTTCCATAATACCGTATATTTCATGACTTTCCTTCATTCTTGTAAGTTGTTGCTGTAAACGTTCCTCATCTACTTTATATTGAAAAGCGTATTCTGATAAGCGTAATACTTCTCTAAATTTATCTTCTTTTAATCGTACAACGTTCATATATTTCTCCTCCATTCCTCATTTAAATTGTATCATAATTCTAAAAATTAAAGTTCGATGAATGAAATTATATCGACTTAACGACACGAATCCAATATAAAAAAGCAGATACATTCCGTATCTGCTACTCATTACTTTATTTAGCTAACTTTTGAAGTTCTTCGAAGAATGTAGGGTATGATACACCTACTGCTTCTGCGTCTTCAATTGTTGTTTTTCCTTCTGCGATACATCCAGCAATCGCAAGCATCATTCCGATGCGGTGATCACCATAACTATTAACTGTATTCCCTTTTAGAGCTGATTCCCCGTAAATAATCATCCCGTCGTCAGTTGCTTCTATGCGAGCACCTAGTTTCGTTAATTCTGCAACAACTGTATCAATACGGTTTGTTTCTTTAACTTTTAATTCGTGCGCATCTTTAATTACTGTAATTCCTTCTGCTTGCGTTGCCGCTAAAGCGATAACAGGAATTTCATCGATTAATCTTGGAATAATATCTCCACCAATTTCGATTCCCTTTAATGAAGATGTTTCAATTGTAATATTTGCAGCTGGTTCTGATGCACCTTCGTTAATTGCTTCTACAGTAAATGTAGCACCCATTTTTTCTAATACATCAATGATGCCTGTACGTGTTGGATTCATCCCTACATTTTCTAATACTAGTTTAGTATTTGGAATGATCGCACCTGCCACTAAGAAAAATGCAGCTGATGATACGTCACCTGGTACTTGAACATCTGTCGCTGTTAACTTCTGGCCACCTGCTAGTTTCACTGTTTTTCCTTCGCGAGTTACTTTAACGCCAAATGCTTCAAGCATTCTTTCCGTATGGTCGCGGGAAATATGTGGTTCTGTAACAGTTGTTACACCTTCTGCACGAAGTCCTGCAAGTAAAATAGCTGACTTAACTTGTGCGCTTGCGACAGGAGAAATATATTCAATTGCTTTTAAATCTCCGCCACGTATTGTTAATGGAGTAAATGTTCCTTCTTCGCGGCCATCAATGTTTGCACCCATTTGTTTTAACGGATTTGTTACACGTTTCATCGGTCTTTTTGCGATAGATGCATCACCTTGTACGCAAGAGAAAAATGGTGTATTTGCCAAAATCC
Organism: Bacillus basilensis; assembly: GCF_921008455.1. NCBI lineage: Bacteria > Bacillati > Bacillota > Bacilli > Caryophanales > Bacillaceae > Bacillus > Bacillus basilensis. Next base: position 2,938,341 of record NZ_CAKLBZ010000001.1, read on the forward strand.
CTGACATTAAACGTATCGTTGTACCAGAATTACCAACATCTAATACAGCTTTCGGTTCTTGTAAACCTTCTAATCCTTTACCAACTACAGTGACTTCATCACCGTTTTGCGTAATGTCTACTCCCATTTCTTTAAAACAAGAAATTGTACTTAAACAGTCTGCACCAGGCAAGAAACCTTTAATTGTCGTTTTTCCTTCTGCAATCGCGCCGAACATAACAGCGCGGTGTGAAATGGACTTATCACCCGGGATTGTAATATTGCCATTCAATCCGCTATTTACAGGTTTTATTATTCTTTCCTTCACATTTTCACCTTCTCATTTAAATTGTTTCATAAGTTTGGTATTTTTCTTCTCCAAGCGCTAGCTTTGCTTTCATACGATCTTCTTCTCTTTGGAAGCTAATACGTAATACCCCAAGTAATCCTTCACGTGCTTCTAATATTTGCAAGTTCGTAATACTAATTTCCTCGCGGGCTAAAATACTCGTAATATGAGCTAATGCCCCTACTTTATCTAAAACATCGACATATAAGTCGTGATAGGCAGGAATTGCCCCTCTCTTTCGTACTGGTAAAGAATCACGGTATTCTTTCGCATCTGCAAAATAGTTTTGAATCTCGCCCGCATCTCCGGTAGAGACTGTATGATATAAACCTTCCATCTCAGAGATCCACTCTTTTAATAATACCATTAAATGCTCACGATTTTGCTTTACAATATCACTCCACATTTTCGGACTACTAGATGCAATGCGTGTAATGTCTTTAAAACCTCCCGCAGCAAGTTGATGAATGAGCGGATTATCTCCTGCATGTTTCTCTACTTGCTTTACTAATCCTGCCGCGATAAGGTGCGGAAAATGGCTAACAATCCCTGTTACATAATCATGTTCTTCTGTATTTAAAACAAGAAAATGAGATCCTGTTCCTTTTAACCAACACTTTAGTTCTTCCACTTGTTCACTTGGCACATGATTCATCGGTGTTAAAATGTAAAATGCATTTTCAAATAAATGCGCTTTTGCACTTTCAACTCCCGTTTTATGAGAACCTGCCATTGGATGTCCACCAATGAAAGAAACTTCCTTTGAAAACAATGCTTCCGCTTCATTCATAATCGTGCCTTTTGTACTACCAACATCGGTTACAATAACATCTTCTCGTAAACTAAATAACGCTAATTTGTGTAATAACTTCTTCGTTTCTTCAACAGGAGAAGCAAAAACAATTAAATGTGCCTCTTCACATGCATGCTGTAAATCTACTGCTATTTCATCTACTACATGTAATTCTTTTGCACGCTCTACTTGTTCTTGAAATATATCATAACCTGTTATCGTTACATCGTGCTCTTTTTTAATTGCTAATGCAAGAGAGCCTCCTATTAAACCTGTTCCAATTAATACTAAATTTTTACGCATTTGCCTCATCTCGAGACTTTCTTTTTTTATTTTCAAAGTGTTGTTTTAACACTGAAATCACTCCTTCATTTTGCTCCCTTGTTCCGACTGTAATACGGACACCATTTGGGAACGGACGAATAATAAACCCTGCGTGTGCGCAAGCTTCATAAATCTCTCCACCATTTTCTACTGGCAAGAAGATGAAATTTGTTTGTGACTGATAAAATGGAATTTCATTTTCCTTACAGAAACTCTCGTATTGTCGTAAACCTTCTGTATTCACACGAACTATTTGTTCAATAAACTCGTCATCACCAAAAGCAATCGTCGCTGCTTTTTGCGCTAATGAAGATACGTTAAATGGCAAACGTACGACATTTAATTTCTCGATTAGCTCTTCCTGTCCAATCGCATATCCAACGCGGAAAGAAGCTAATCCGTACGCTTTAGAAAATGTTCTAAGTACAAGAATGTTTTTATGTTTTTCTAAAAGCGGTAATGTCTCTGGGAAATCTTTTGCTGTTACGTATTCACAGTACGCTTCATCAATGACAATTAACGTATTTTCACTAATCCCTTCAATGAATTGAGTCAATTTTCGGTCATTCACATATGTGCCTGTTGGATTGTTCGGGTTACAAATCCATACGATTTTTGTATTGTTATCTACTACTGAAGAAATTTCGTCTAAGTCGTATACACCGTTATTTAACGCAACTTCCTTCACTTCGCAACCTTCTATAATTGCATGATGGCGGTACTGCGGGAATGTTGCACCAGCCGTTATGATGTTATCTCCTGCTTTGAGTACTGCTCTGCTTATCATTTGAATGACTTCATCTAAACCACTACCGCAAAGTACTTGTTCCATTTTCACATGTAACTTATTTGCAATTGTTTGACGGAGCGTTGTAGCACCTCCGTCAGGGTATAATGCATGTTCCAACCACGATTTTTGCAACTCATCTAAAACACGTGGTGAGCAGCCGAATGGATTTTCATTCGATGCTAATTTAACAAACGAATGATCTCCGTACACTTCTTTCATTTGTTCAGGTGATTTACCTGGTTTATATGGTTGTAATGATGATAGTTGATCTTTTACTTGCATGTTAAAACCACCTTTTATTAAAATTCTTTTGCGTATTTGTTATGTTGCGTAATGTTCTGCTGAATTAAATCCATACGATCTTTTCCGAATTGTTCGACAAGGGCATGTGCAAGTTCCCATGCTACGACAGATTCAGCTACTACACCTGCTGCTGGTACTGCGCAACTATCAGATCTTTCAATACTCGCTTGGAATGCTTCTTTCGTATCAATGTCAACGCTTGCTAACGGTTTATATAATGTAGGTATTGGCTTCATTACACCTCTTACAACAATTGGCATACCTGTTGTCATACCGCCTTCTAAACCGCCGGCATTATTCGTTTTTCTCGTGTATCCTTGTTCCTCATCCCATAAAATTTCATCATGCACTTTACTGCCTGGCTGTCTTGCCGCTTCAAAGCCAACGCCAATTTCAGCACCTTTAAATGCATTAATACTCATAATCGCACCAGCAAGTTTTGCATCTAGTTTACGGTCGTAATGAACGTAGCTACCAACGCCAATTGGCATACCTTCTGCAATGACTTCAACTATACCACCGATTGAATCTCCACTACTTTTTGCGTTATCAATCGCATCCATCATCTCTTGTTCTACTTCTTTATCTAAACATCGAACTGGTGAGTTTTCAGTAATTGTTTGAATTTCTTCAATTGCTAAGTTTGAAATATGTTTTGCTTGTACTCCACCAATTTCAAGTACATGTCCTGCAATTTCTACGCCTAATTCTTTTAAAATTTGTTTCGCAACCGCACCAGCAGCTACACGAACTGTCGTTTCTCTTGCCGATGAGCGCTCTAGTACGTTTCTTATATCACGATGTCCGTATTTAATTGCTCCGTTTAAATCCGCATGTCCTGGACGTGGTTTTGTAATTGTACGTTTCATTTCTTTACTTTCTTTTTCCGAAATTGGCTCTGCACCCATTACTTTCGTCCAATGTTTGAAATCATCATTTTTTACGATTAACGTTATCGGCGAGCCAAGTGTCACCCCATGACGAACACCACTTACAATTTCAACAGTATCGGTTTCAATTTGCATGCGTCTTCCGCGTCCGTGCCCTTTTTGTCTTCTTAATAATTCTTTATTAATATGTTCCGCTATTAATGTTAAACCTGCTGGTACACCTTCTAAAATAACTGTTAACTGCGGCCCATGTGATTCTCCAGCTGTAATGTATCTCATTTCTCTTGCCCCTTTACTATTTTTTTGTACAAAAAAGTCCCTACTGAGCGCTCAGTAGGGACGATATTTATCGCGGTACCACCCTAGTTGTAGACTACATTTCTGTCTACCTCTCTTCTTCTTTAACGATCATTTGACCGTCTTTCCCTCCATAAATGGCGGGAAAGATGCTCCAAGGCTGTAATTCATGCTTACCTTTGTACTGATTCTCACCGACCATCAGCTCTCTTTAACAGGGAGATAAGCACTACTGTTTCCTCTTCAGCGCATATATGATATGGAATTAAGATAATTTATTTTTGAAACCTTTTAACTCATCCATGAATCTATGGAATTCAGGAATATCCATTTGCTGTGCAGAATCTGATAATGCAACAGCTGGATCTGGATGAACCTCAGCCATTACTGCATCTGCGCCAATTGCAAGTGCTGCTTTCGCTGTTGGTAATAATAAATCTCTACGTCCAGTTGAATGCGTAACGTCAACGATAACTGGTAAATGTGTTTCTTTCTTTAAAATCGGTACTGCTGAAATATCTAATGTGTTACGTGTTGCTCTTTCGTATGTGCGGATACCGCGCTCACATAGAATAATTTGGTCGTTACCTTGTGCAATGATGTATTCCGCTGCGTTAATGAATTCATCAATTGTTGCTGCTAAACCACGTTTTAGTAATACGGGCTTGTTAACTTTACCTACAGCTCGTAGTAAATCGAAGTTTTGCATATTACGTGCACCAACTTGAATTACATCAACGTAGTCTAATGCCATTTCAACATCGTTCGGATTTAAAATTTCACTAATGATCGCTAAGTCGAACTCATCTGCTACTTGGCGTAAAATTTGTAATCCTTCTACTCCTAAACCTTGGAAATCGTATGGAGATGTTCTCGGTTTGAAAGCACCACCGCGCATTAATTTTAATCCTTGGTCTTTCATCGCTTGCCCTACTTGGCGAACTTGCTCTAAACTTTCAACTGCACAAGGTCCCATGATGAACGTTTGTGTTCCGTTACCAATCAATTCACCTTTTACATCAACGATTGTATTTTCTTGTTTCTTTTTACGTGAAACTAGTAATGCTTTACGGTTATCATCTTCTTGTAATTCTAAGCTAGCTTTGAAGATTGTTTTGAAAATATGTTGAACTGTTGACGTTTCGAATGGTCCTTCGTTATTCTCTGCGATCATATCAAGTACTTCACGCTCACGTACTGGATCAAAACGTTTCGTACCTTGTACTTGCTTTTGTTCCCCAATTTTTTGAACGATTTCACCACGTTTGTTTAAAAGGTGTAATAGTTGTAAGTTAATTTCATCTACCTGTTTACGTAATTGATCTAATTCATGATTTGCCATTTGGAAATCCTCCTCTAATGTTTTAAAAGTATAGTAAGAGAATGAAAAATTCTCTATTTTCTGAACTGGTCAATTATACAAATTTAAAGTGGAATCGATACCTCTTCTTATTTTAAACTAATAATTAGTACAAAGACACTATCTACTAGCTAAAAAACCACTTTTTTTGTACAAAAAAGCCCTACTGATCCAATCAGTAGGGACGATATTTATCGCGGTACCACCCTAGTTGTAGACTTCTTTCGTCTACCTCTCTTCATTGTTAACGATCATCTGACCGTCTTTCCCTTCATAAAGACAAATAGTATCTTTACTACGAAAAAGATGCTCTAGGACTGTAATTCGCTCTTGTTTTTGTACTGGTTCGCACCAACCACCAGCTCTCTGTTACAGGGAAACAACAACTACTGCTTTTCCTTTCAACGCATGAATATTTAATTTTCAAGTTGGACCACTAAAATACAAAAAGTCCCTACTGAATAAATCAGTAGGGACGATATTTATCGCGGTACCACCCTAGTTGTAGACTAAATTTCTGTCTACCTCTCTTCACTGTTAACGATCAATTGACCGCTTTTTCTTCATAAAGACAATACTATCTTTACTACGAAAAAGATGCTCCAAGACTGTAATTCATGATTATCCCTGTACTGGTTCACACCAACCACCAGCTCTCTGTTACAGTAAGACTAACCACTACTGTGATCTCTTCATTGCACTTTGTTTATTCAAATGTTTTTGAAATTGAATAAGTATGATTCGTATTATAGAACGCTTTTCAAAACACTGTCAACAACTTTTTATATATTTTTTAAAATTCCACTTTTGTCCTACATTTCTTCTTGTAAATTCTCCATAACAATTCCGATGCGAATTATCTCATTATCTATTGCATTTAATACACATTTTTCTACTCCATACCGGATTAATACTTCTTTTATTTGAATGATTTCAGCTTCAAGTAAATCGGCTTCCTGAAGCGTTTGCAGTAAAGTGAAAAAGACATTTGCATACAATTCTTTATACATTTTTATACTCTTTGTCTTTTGAAGTATTTCATTAAATAACTGTTTTAACTCTATTTGATTTCCTTTTCCATCCACGTCCGAAAACGTTTTACATATGATAGATAATCCTCTTTCTACTATTTCATCCATAAATAAAATAATACGTAAAAGCATTACATATTCTCTAGCTGTGATTTCACCCATTTTCGGTCGTTCTCGCAAAAATATACTAAGCCAAGCTGCCCAAAATTTTTGTTGTTCTTTTGCACTTAACGTTTTGACGTAATAGCATAAAAACTGCATAAATTTAATTTTATTTTCTTCATTTTCTCGTATCAGTAAAGGGTATAACCAATCTGTTTTTTGCTCCCAATACAGTACACATTTAATAAATACAAAACTAAGCCATTTCAAGAAAGCTTCCCTCGTATGCGGATGTAATACTTCCAAATGTTCTACCGCATACTTAATAAATCGCTTCATTTCTGTAAATAAAGGTAAATTTATTTGCGTGTAACATAAGCCTGCCCATGCATATTTCGTAATTTCATTTTCCTTCTTTAAATCTAAATACGGTAACAAATATTTTCGGCACCATTGCTTCTCAATATGATAAAGAAATGTAATATCTGCTACTAAACGAGCTAACATAAAATTTGTCCGTTCTGAACTAACTCTTACTTGTTCTTCAAATAAAAATAAATATTCATACACATTACGATCGTATAAATGATCATATGATAACAATTTTAATAATACAGCTGTCATTTTCCCAACAGGATGCTGGATTGATTCATTGTAAAAATCTTGTTTTCCCAGCTTAAAATCTGTATCACCTTTCATTACTTGAGGGAATACCGAAAACGCAAACCGTTTCACATTGCGTATACTATTTTCCTCTAACTCTTCTAATCGATTACTAATTTCATATAGAAAACTACTAATTAACCAATGAAAAGAAGTATTCCTAACAAATTTCTGCAATAGCGGAATAATTTTTTGGATTTGTTCATTTGTCAGTCCTCGGTTATTTCGCCACTCTCTAATACAAACAAACCATACTTCATTACTTATTTCGTGCATTCCAACTAATTGATAAGCAAATGAAATACTCCATTCTGTATTCAATTTACATGCTTTCGATAACATCTCTAAAAAATGACGTTGTTCAAAAACACCATCATGAGAAAATTGACGAACTTGTTTCATAATTTCTTCGTCTTTCAGCTGCAATAATCCATCAGCAGTTACATTACAAGTAATACTTTGTTCTGTAGTCTCTTTCTTTTGTACACTGTATCGATCAGAATGAAAGTGAGGATGTTTTTGCTTCATTAACTCATAACCTTTCGCCGTAGATGGACTATTCGAATCGCAAGTGAATAATAAATCTAAGACTAAACAAACATCAAATGTCCTCTCCTCTGCAAGGTCCTTCAGTATAATTTGAACGACTTCTTCCTTTGTTTTTTCTAAAGAGAGTGCGAAATGATTTTTTATTAGTTGAAAAACTTCGTGTTTATACGTGACATCTAAAAGAATACCTTCCTGTAACAACCATTTAATTTTCTCATCGGCGCCAACAAATATATTTTTATTCATCGCATCAATTGCAATTCGTTTTTGAAGTATGCTGTTTGCTTCTATCATTTCTGTAATATAATAATTTGCTTTTTGCTCATTGTTTTCACATAAATAGGCTAAACATTCTTTTACAATTTGAATTAAAAATGCAAGATCATTTTGCTGGAATTCTTTTTCCACATTTTCCTTATCCCTTTTCTTCAGTGCCATTTGCCTTAGTGATAACATTCGCATCTTCTCTATTCCCATCATCATAATTGGAACGGCGTAATAGGAAATATGCGGTTTCATCTTCTCATTCCAAATTTGCTCCACATAAGAAAATGTAGACACTGGTAAACGACTCGATTCCTCAAGTTCTATTGATTCTTGCGTATCATTTCCCCATCTTCTTTCTCGCTTCAATTTAAGTTTTCCGTCCAAAATAAACGCTAGTAACAATAAAGCAATCTCTTTATGCTCAGGGAAAGAACATTTTTGCAGTAAGTTAGAAATTTTTTCAATTGATTTACTATCTTTTTCAGCTGTTTCTAATAAAAGAAGTGTCCATCTTGCAAACAATAACGGATCCATTTTCATTTTCGTTTCGTTTAAGTAGCTACAAATTGTCCTCCATAATAAAGGAGATATTTTAGAATGATTTTTAAAAATTAATTGAAATAATTCTTTTTGATGACTAAAAAGAAATTGTTCCACTAACCATTCTGCAAGTAATTCATCTACCTCATTATAGTTTGATGTAACTAAGAATAAATTTTGTAATTTCCCTTCTGCTTCAAGCCATTCCACCCATTCATAATCGTGAGCAAATTCAACAAAGTAGCGGACCGTTTCAATTTTTTTAATTGACTGTTTTATGTATGATAATTGTTCCTGCTCTACTGACGGTGGAACTGTTACAATGTCACGAATTCGCATTCGTTTTGTAATATAGTTATCCCCCATTAATTCCGCCCATCGCTTCACTGCTTTAACAAGAGATTGATGATTATTACCTTTATTCGGATATACAATCGGCCGTATTCCCAAATGCTCCCAGTGGTACGTATTTTCCCCTTGTGCGACAAATGCATAACGCCTTGTACTTGGTGGTAAACCAGTCGCTAAATATTTCATTACTGGATCATTATGGCTATACCCAACGAATAAAACGGTATAATTCGAGAATAAATCAACTAAAAATCTTCTTGCCCATCCTTCCGTTAAGTAAGCCCTTCCAAAATCACCATCTGTTAAAATTAACGCTTCTTTCTCTTGTTCTATATTGCCATGTATGTAAGCGAGTCCTTTAAACGCTCTACCTGTAGGTAACGCAGGTGCGTAATATACGTTTAATTCTCTATTCATTTCTTTCATTACAGTTGTAAAATGTCGATCAAAATTTGTCGTTACAATGCGGACTTCCGTATCTAAAGGAAACAACCTCGGAATCGCATAATGAAGCGGATTCGGCTTTGACTTTTCTATATGAACTAGGTCTCTTGCAACTTGATGTACATCTTTTGTTTTCGCTATTTTTCCAAGATAATAATCATGCGGTTCTGTTATTTCACGCGTTTCTACATATAACGTTTTCGCAATTTCATCAACAAGATCATCAAAATTCGGTAAGTTTGATTTCCCTTTCATAGAAACTCCCGCTCCAACAAATAATACTAACTTTCCTTGTTCCAGATGATCAATTAACTCATCTGGAATTTCTACTTCTGAAGTAATCCACACCCAGGATTCCCCCTTACCTAAAAATGTCATATACTCTCATTTTACTATAACATTTTTTATTTGTTTTTTTAATATTTAGATAAAATTAGGACATGAAAAAGTTTTACGTAAATATATTCGTTACAATGTATGAACTCCTAAATTTATTGTAAAACTATGTATAAATCGGAGGTGTAAATATTGAATGGTTTTACTGTAGTACTAATTAAGTTTATATCGTGCATTATCGCATTTAGTATTGGACTCGCTTTATTTTTCCCAGCAACTTTCGTCCAAATTATTTCGTTCAGTCTCTTCGTTACAATCGTATCTTATATGTTCGTTGATAAAATTATTTTAAATCGAATTGGCAATACTGGTGCCATTATGTCGGATTTTTTACTAACATATTTAAGCGTATGGATTTTCGGTAATATTTTATTAGACAACTATATGCAAATTGCATGGGGAAGCATCCTTTCCGCGATTGTCTTCACATTATCAGAAGTAATCGTTCATCGCTTCTCTGGCTCCCACACAAGGCACCACAACGATAATATTCATATTAATCGACGATTTGCATATGGTACGGAGTTTGCGGAAGAACAGAATGTGTTGGATAAAGATAAGAAGAAGTAAAATTTTGATGCAGGAGCGCCTTTTTTAATTATGTGGTGCTCCTTTTTTCTGTTTTTATTATGGTACGTGAAATTATATCGACGATTTTTCAAATATATCTATCGTAACTTGAAATATATCAACGATTATTTCAATATATTGACGTTTCGACAAATAATATCGACTTACCGACATTATTTGTCACTATTGCTTCTAATAAAAAACTGCCTCTTATTTAGAGACAGTCACATTCAAATCTTTTAACGTAACAACATCAGCAAACGCTCCAAACACTACGTTATGATGTTTCACAATGTCTTCAGCTCGTAACACTTCTGTATCGAATGTACTATGCGCATCACTTACTAACGTTACTTTATACCCTTCACTAAACGCTCTGCGCGTTGTTGTATCCACACAATACTGCGTCTGCATTCCAGAAATAATAACATGATTAATTCCTTTTTCTTGTAACACTTCGTTTAAGTTTGTCTTATAGAATGAATCTGGCGTCGTTTTTTCAACGATACTGTCCCCTTCTTGCGGCGCAATTTCCACATGGATCTTCCAGCCATCTGTACCTTTTTCTAACGGGTGATTTTTAGGTCCGTTATGTTGAACATAAATCACCGGAATATCATTTGAACGACATTCCCCAATAAGCTCTTGTAATGTTTGTAAAAACTTCTCCCCATTATGTACTAGCATTCCTGCTGTATACATACCTGCTTGCACATCGATTACGATTAATGCTTTTTTCATTTTATACAACTCCCTTTGTTTGTATAAGCCATTGCATAATCATTATAAGTGTTTAAATTCCACCATCCAACAATCTTCTAATTTCCCCTCATGCAGTTCATGTTCCTTTAAAATCTTTACTTTTTTAAATCCACATTTTTCATAACACTTTATCGCACGTTCATTATTAACTTTCGGGTCCATTGCGATTACTTCTGCTCCCTCATTCTCCATAATATATGTAATTGCTGCCTGAACGAGTTTAGTTCCAATTCCTTTCCCCCAACAGGCCGGTTCTCCGATAAATTGGTCCATTCCCCATACATTTTGTGATTCTTTATAGCCATATAACGCTTTCCACTCTGAATCAACTGGGTACATTTGTATGTAACCAATCGGAACGGTATCAAATTCTATTAAACATCTTTTTTCATTACTGTTTGGACTATGTATAAAATGATCAAGCACCTTTTCTACAGATTGCGGATTATCTCGTCCTTCGTAATACTGCAAGACTTCTGGGTCCGTTAACCATTTTGAAATGATAGGTGCATCATCTTCTATTACGTACCTAAACGATACAGTTTCTTTTTGAAATAGCATAAAGTACCTCTTTTTAATTATTTATATTTTTTCTTGCTGTGAAATCTTTAATTGCCCCTATTAATGCGTATGGTAACAATGTAATCGCAAAAAAAGCTGTAAACATATTAAAATGAGAGATTTCATATGGAATGAACCATTCCGTGAAAATTTGAGAATTTAAAATTCTATTTAAAAATTCTCCACCAGGTTTAAAGTTCGGTGCCCATGCAGTTACTTCACAAATAATAAACAGCAATTGTACAATTATAAATGCCCCTAGATAGCAAAACCATGTTCGTTTCCAAATCAGCTGCGCCTTATTTAATTTCGCTTCCATTTAGCCCCCACCTTTTTTATTTGCATCATATTAATTATACACTTTCTATGTTTCATTTGTTAAAATTTTCTATATAATCATTCGCGTTGGGGGAATACATTATGTCTAATCCTATACTTAAATCAACTTTAATCATTCTTAGAGGAAACTCCGCAAGTGGTAAAACAATAATCGCAAAGCAACTACAAGAACATTTCGGACAAGGCACACTTTTAGTATCTCAGGATGTTGTCCGTAGAGATATGCTTAGAGTACACGACACGATGGGTAATTTATCACATGATTTACTATTTGAAATTACGAAGTACGGAAAAGGAAAATGTGAGTTTGTTATTTTAGAAGGTATTTTAAACAGTCGTAAATACGGTGAAATGTTGAAAGAATTAATACATTATTTTAAAGGAAACGCTTATACATACTACTTCGATTTATCATTAGAGGAAACTATTCGACGACATAATACAAGAGAAAAACGGCATGAATTCAGTGAGGATTCATTACTAAAATGGTATAATCCGCACGATACAATTGAAGTTGCTAGAGAAACTATTTTTACAGATAACTTCACGCAAAAAGATATATTTGATGCGATTCTTAATGATGTTATGGTACGAAAATAAGACCGACAGAATATGTCAGTCTTATTTTCATTATGTTATATACTATATTTATTATAGAATTTTCACTTTAACAGTTTGTCTTCCCCAATTCATAGCTTTACTTTTTGAACCCATTAAAACATCAATGCGATTACCTTTAATTGTACTTCCGGTATCTCCAGCGATAGCTTCTCCATAACCTTCTACCCATACTTTAGATCCTAAAGGAATTACTTTCGGGTCAACTGCGATAATTCTCATATTCGGATTAGCCGTTAAATCATGCCCCATCGCAGTTAAAACGCGTCCACCATATGTACCATTTTCACTTGGATCAGCAGTATACGCTGTCGCTACTACCGTTAATTCACGTTTAGCAGACTGCGTGTTATTTTTAGACTGTTCTTTTTCCTTTATCGCTTCTCGTGCTTTCTCTTCTTCCTTAGCCTTTGCTATTTCTCGTGCTTTCGCCTCTTCCTTAGCCTTTGCTATTTCTCGTGCTTTCGCCTCTTCCTTAGCTTTGGCTATTTCTTGTGCTTTCGCCTCTTCCTTAGCTTTGGCTATTTCTTGTGCTTTCGCCTCTTCCTTAGCTTTGGCTATTTCTTGTGCTTTCGCCTCTTCCTTAGCTTTGGCTATTTCTTGTGCTTTCGCCTCTTCCTTAGCTTTGGCTATTTCTTGCGCTTTCACTTCTTCCTTAGGCTTTGCTACTTCTTGTACTTTCACTTCTTCCTTAGGCTTTACTACTTCTTGTACTTTCACTTCTTCCTTAGGCTTTGTTACTTCTTGTACTTTCACTTCTTCCTTAGGCTTTACTACTTCTTGTACTTTCACTTCTTCCTTAGGCTTTACTACTTCTTGTACTTTCACTTCTTTCTTAGGCTTTGTTACTTCTTGTACTTTCACTTCTTCCTTAGGTTTTATTGTTTCTTTTGCCTTTGTTATCTTCTGTGTTTTAGCTTCTTCCTTAGCTTTAACCGTTTTTTGTACTTTCGTTACTTGCTTCGTTTTCTCGTCAGCTTTTTTTTCAATTGGTGCTTTACTTGATAAGAAAGAAACATTTACATAAGCTGTTTTTCCCTTATACTCAAATTGTAGCCATCCATCTTTTACTTGGTTCGTTGATTCAATTACATCATCTTTTTTCAGTCTGCCAAGAATTTTTGATTCTGTGTTTGATTCAGAACGTACATTTAACAAATCTGCTGTTACATGGTAAATATCTTTTGTAAACTCCGAGCTTACAAATACTTCTTTACCATTTAACTCAATTTTTGACCAGCCATCTTCAGTATTTATGACTTTTAATTCTTCCCCGTTTTTTACTTTTTCGACAACTTTTGATTCCGTAGTCGGTTTTTCACGTACGTTGAGTACATCTGCTGTTACGATCGTTTCTGCAGTAGCAGTTGTAGTAAATGCTCCCAATCCGAAAACAGTTGCTGTTGCTGCGCCAATTACTTTTTTCATATTAACCCCCATTATATTTTTTTGAATTCTATCAAATGCTTTCGTAAAAATAATAAAATTTAATATCATACCAAAACATTTGCAACAACATATTAATACGACTTAATATACTGTTATTAAAACTCCTTACTCCAATACTATCAAATTCTTATTTTTAATTCTATATATTATAACTTTCCATATCTCCTATAAACGTTCTATCCCCTTCTTCATACTTAATAGTTTTCTTACAATTACTAAAACATATAGAAAACTATACACTCCACCTAATCTATCTAAATGCAAAACATCCATTTTTTAAAATGGATGTTTTGCAAAAAAAGTTTACATAATATAATTATCAACCACTTATGTCGGATAACTATTCAACCATCGAAAATAACACTTTCTCAAGCTCTTTTTTAGAAAGCATACTACCATTTATATAGATTTGATATGCATTTTCCCCTTCTTTTCCAGGTACCACTATTTTCATAGCCCGCACATTCGATTCTTTATACTCACCGAATGTAACGTCATAGCCATGTAATTTATATTTCTTTATATCTCCAGTAAAATTAGGTCCTCTTTCAGATGGTTTATCAAATGGTCTATCAATAAAGTAATCTTTATATTCTCCTCCAACAATTTCTAATTGATGAATTGTAAAACCTAATTCTGCATCTGAAGTATGTGGCTGTTTTTTTACATTTTGATTTTCATATCTCATTGTAATAAGCGGCATAGGTTTTCCTAGTGTTGCTTCAGCTTTTACCTCTTCCAATACTAATTGATGTCCAACCGGAATATACGTTGGATGCTTGATTGGAAAACCAGTTATTTGTTCAGCTTGTTCAAATGTATAGGTAAAATGTTGATCTATTCTTTCTTCATATATATGTAATTGTTCCATTACCTCTCTATCTCTCGTTTCTTCATCAGCATTTAGACGATCGGTTGCTGTATATTGTCTTTTTCCATTCTCTACGACACTTACTTTTTTATAGAAATAGTACGATTCCTGTAATAAAGTTACATACTTATCAAAGTCCTCTTCTGTAAATATACTTTTAGCAATTTCTATACGTTCCATTACGCCATTATAACCATCCTCAGTCATTCCCATATCTTGTCTTGCTTTTTCTGGTGTCCCTACAATTTTATCCATTAATGTTGTACCTGCAAAAGTACCAGTTGGTATTAAAATAGCCGCAGCTACAAAGCCAAATAATAACTTTTTCTTCATAGAAACCTTCCTTTTCATTTTCGACTGTTGGTATTTATAAAAAGAGTTTTGCACTTTATTCTCTAAATTTGGAGACGGCTCTAGATTCTCTGCTTTTCTTTTAAGTTCATTCGTTACATATCTTTCAAAATCCATTTACTTCTTCCTCCCTTTCGTTTGGCATTTGTTCGATTTCTATTCTTAATCGTTTTAGTGCTGTGTGCAGTCGAGATTTCACTGTACCAAGAGGAATTTGAAGAAGTGCAGCAATTTCATCTAAGCTATATTCATGGAAGTAACGCATAATAATTACTTCACGATGTTTATAAGATAAATTTTGTACAACTTCTACTAGTTCACTTCTTGTTTCTTTATGTAAAATAGCTTCATCCATTATGTAAGACCGATCTTGTTCATACATTTTCTTCTTTTCAAAGATTCGAAATCGTCGCCACGATTTCCGACGCCAATCCTGTACTTGCGTAACAACTAATCCATGTAACCAAAAACGAAATGAACGATTCATATCATAGTTTGTTATGGACTTCCACATATTGATGTACACTTCATTAACTATATCGTCTACATCTTGGTTTTGACTTCCTACTAAAAATACTACTGTTCTATAAATATCTTTACATGTATATTCATAAATAATTTGAAAGGCTTCTTGGTCCCCAGACTCCATTTTATATAGCCATTCTTTCAATTGTACTTCATCCAACATTACAATCCCCTCTCATGATCTTTCACACTATATTCGCTCGTTTTTCACAAAAGGTTCATTTTACATGAAAATTTATTTATTACAATAAAAATATAAGGTATATTTTTATACAAAGGAGGATTTCAAGAATGAATAAAGAAGATAAAATTTATGCTGAAAAAGTATTGAAAAATCTCTTTATCGGATCACAAGTTGATGGATTACAATTTGGTATTTCTTCAGGCACTATAAAGATTCATTTCACAAACTTTCACGACTCCGTTGATTATGACGGACAATTATATATCAATATCGAATCAAAATGGTTTTTATTTAATAAATCTACAAAAAGATACCCATTAAATGAAGATGACTTTGAAGATTATTCTGAGGAAGAAGAATATGAGAGAATATTTGAGATAAGAAGACAAAAAGTTACCGATATACAACTCGGCTTAGAAAGCCCTCATTTAATTATTACATTAGAGAGTGGAAAAATTATTTTTGTAAATGGTTTTCATGATCATTATGAACGTTGGCAAGCTGGTATGCAATGTGAGCAATGGCTTGTAGTTGCTGCACCTGGGAATGAAATCGCCACTTGGACTCCCGATAAGTTTATCGATAAATAAACTGTCTTCCCGAAGGAGAACCGACGATATTTTATGAACTACATAACTATTTCTATTACACTTAAACGAATGACCATTTTACTTTAATAGAAATCATTTTATTAAATTTGAAAGGACGATAATGATGGCATGTGTCCATGATTTTGGAATAATTGAAGAATTTGATTCTCAAAAAAGTTACAACGATTATACACCAGAGAAATATGATTGTGTTTCTGTTGATGATGATATTATCAGTAATTTAAGTCAAAATTTATCAATTATGAAAACCTACTTTCATACAGTAAAAAATCAGGAATATGGTTTAGCATATTGGGGTATTACAATTATCCCTCCTGATTCATTAGCAATTTTCTATGAAACAGTTACATCTTCAAAGTTCTTCAAAAAATCTGATGAGCTGAATGAATTAGCTTCAAAAATTGTACAAGCTGTAGCAGAAAAGAAGTACATGATTCATTATGGGATTTGAATGTAATACAAAAATGCTTAGGATTTCTCCGAAGCATTTTTTGTATATAAATAATAAATTTATTCTTTAGCCATTTAGTTTATGCTTAAACCTATTTCCTCATCTTTTAAATATGAGAATATCCCTATTAATCTAAATAAGCCTCTCATTTCCAATCTTCCAGCTAAACCATCTCCCATGCCCTTCTGTTTCTCCAACCGTTTCACGATATTCGTTTCCGTTAATATAATAAT
This sequence comes from Bacillus basilensis, assembly GCF_921008455.1. Classification (NCBI taxonomy): domain Bacteria; kingdom Bacillati; phylum Bacillota; class Bacilli; order Caryophanales; family Bacillaceae; genus Bacillus; species Bacillus basilensis. The sequence goes on from NZ_CAKLBZ010000001.1 coordinate 2,955,294, forward strand.
TAATATGAAGGTCCCGGTCCCACATGTTGTTATATAGGTGGAATACATCACGTTTTGCACCGATTTCTTGGATTTGTTTTTCTAACTTATGTTTTACTTGTTCAGGTATTTGATTTGCGACGTGTGTATGGAAAATACAGATAATAGCATCGCTACTTATTCGTTCAATAATAGATGGTAATAGCTCTACACCATCTCCTTCTATTAATTGAACAGATTTATTTTTTACTAAAGATGCAGCTTGGTCAAACAGTTCAAGCCTTTCTTTATGTTCTGGCCAAATAAGTGCACGTAGCCATAAATAATCTTCGTTACTATGTAAATCATTTACATGTAAATCTAGTCCGATTCTTTCTACAACAGGTGGACTTTCTTTTAATAAATGAGGCACATTCTTCCCTCTTATTTCAGAAGTTACATGTACATTCGAATTTATATTTCCGTATGTTTCATCTGTTCCGTACGAATAGCTATATTGATCCCAAAATAGTTGTAATCCAGAACTTGTCCCAATTTCAATTAACGCTAACGGTTTGTTCACTTTATTAAATATGTAACTGAAACTTGGATATAAATATGCACATCTTCTTACTTCATTCGTTTGAACAAGTTTCGTTTGTAATAACGTAATAATTTCTTCTCTGTACATTTTACAGAAATCTTTAAAATGATGAAAAGCTTGGTCTAAATCCGTATTAGCATGTTCAACTAAGCTACTATAATACGTTTTTAAATGATGTTCTTTCCCTGCTAGTAATAAATGGTGTACTGCACCTAATAATAAGTTTGGGACTGGTTGACCTGCTTGAGCGTAGGAAGATAGTGTAAGTACTTCCTCATCTTCAGCTATTTTTATCGCTAAGTATTCATATAAGTCACTTGACCCTTTACATTCCTTTATTGAAAAATTTCGAAATAAGTTTGCGATTTGTTCTTGTGTACGCATCTGTATCCCTCCTTTTTATTTTACAGAATAATCATACAATTAAAGGGGCAAAAATTCCATAAAAAGGTATCATTTCTGCCCATTTTTGGATATGTAAGCTTTTTCGAGATAATTTCAAACTGTAATTTTTTTCTATTTACCACCTTAAAAGAGCTTGTTAAATAAGATTTTTGGCGAATAAAACGTTAAATAGTTTAAAATTATCAGATAACACTAGATATTTTAGTCTATTAATTATTATAATAGAGTATGAGATGGTTATACAATTGAGACAAAAAAGGTAAATACCTAGGTGGGGCCTAGGCGGTGTTTTCTTTTTACGGCTTAGATACAAGTAAACACCTACTCTTTTTTGCCAATATAGGGGATGGAGAGATTATCATGAGCAACATGCAGCAAAAAACAGACGTTATCTTAATTGGTGCAGGAATTATGAGTGCAACGTTAGGCTCATTACTAAAAGAATTAGCACCTGAATGGGAAATTAAAGTTTTTGAAAAACTCGCAAGTGCCGGGGAAGAAAGCTCTAATGAATGGAATAATGCAGGTACAGGGCATTCTGCGCTATGCGAACTGAACTATACTTCCGAAAAATCTGACGGATCTATAGATATTAGTAAGGCTGTAAAAGTGAATGAGCAATTCCAGCTTTCAAGACAATTTTGGGCATATCTTGTAAAAAGTAAATTAATTCGTAATCCACAAGATTTTATTATGCCTCTACCTCATATGAGTTTAGTACAAGGTGAAAAAAATGTTGAGTTTCTAAAAAACCGTTTTGAAGCGCTTTCAAAAAACCCACTGTTTCAAGGTATGGAATTTTCCGATGCTCCTGAAACATTAAAAAAATGGCTTCCACTCATTATGGAAGGACGTACATCTAATGAATTGATGGCTGCAACGAAGATTGACTCTGGAACAGATGTTAACTTCGGTGCATTAACACGTATGTTGTTTGATTACTTAAAAACGAAAAATGTCGAGCTAAACTACAAACATAGTGTCGAAAATATTAAACGCACGAAGAATGGTTTGTGGGAAGTAAAAGTACACGATATGAATAGTGGTAAAATCGAACATCATACTGCAAAATTTGTCTTTATCGGCGGCGGTGGCGGTAGCCTACCTCTACTACAAAAGACTGGCATTCCTGAATCAAAACATATCGGTGGATTCCCAGTAAGTGGACTATTTATGGTATGTAAAAACCAAAAAGTTGTAGAACAACATCATGCGAAAGTATATGGTAAAGCTAAAGTTGGTGCTCCACCAATGTCTGTACCTCACCTTGATACGAGATATATAGACAATAAAAAAGCTTTACTATTTGGACCGTTCGCAGGGTTCTCACCTAAATTCTTAAAAACTGGCTCAAACCTTGACTTAATTGGTTCTGTAAAACCGAATAACGTCTTAACGATGTTAGCTGCTGGTGTAAAAGAAATGGGACTAACAAAATACTTAATTCAACAAGTTATGTTATCACATGAAAAACGTATGGAAGAATTACGCGAATTCATTCCGAACGCAAAAAGTGAAGATTGGGACATTGTAGTTGCTGGGCAACGTGTGCAAGTAATTAAAGATACTGATGCCGGTGGTAAAGGTACACTTCAATTCGGTACAGAAGTTGTAAGTGCAGCTGACGGCTCAATCGCTGCATTACTAGGTGCTTCACCAGGTGCATCTACTGCCGTACACGTCATGCTTGAAGTATTAGAAAAATGTTTCCCAAGCCGTATGGTAGAATGGGAAGAAAAGATTAAAGAAATGATTCCTTCTTACGGCATTTCACTAACAGAAAATCCAAGATTGTTCCAAGACCTTCACACTTCGACTGGTCGTACGCTTGGATTAAACGAAAAAGAAACTGTTCATAATTAATGCAGAAATAAAAAACGTCCGATATATTCGGACGTTTTTATTTGTCTACTAAAAATTATACTTATCAATATTATCTTTCGTAAATACAACTCTTTCTGGTAACACGATAATTCCATTCCCTTCTGCCTCATAATCATATCCTTGAATGGAGTTTGGCTCTACCTTCACTTTTCCGATTCCTTTTACTTCAAAGCTATCTCCTACTTTTAACTTCTTCCCTTTTACTACAATTTCATTTGCTACATACGTTGCGAGTGCCCCTTGTTGTTTTACATCCCATAATCCGAATTGTTGTACTGTTCCTCGTTTGACATAATCACGCATAACGTTTGGTGTAGAGAAACCAGTTACAACGACTTTTTTATCCATTTTCAAGTTTTCAGTTGCTTGTGCCATTGCCGGAAGTGCCGTTGCATCTGGGCAAATGACTGCATTAATATCTGGATACGTTTTTAAAATGTTCTCCCCTACTGACAAAGACTTTTGCGCATTATTTTCACCATACTGCGTCGTTACAATTTCCCAGTTCGGATATTTCTTTTTAATAATTTCTTTCGCTTTCGTTACCCATTGGTTTTGATCCGTTACTGTTGGACTTGAATAAAAGAAGGCTACTTTTCCTTTATCTCCAATTTGTTTGGAAGTCATTTCAATTAATAAGTTAGCAAGTTGGTCTGGTGTTCCTTGGCTTATATAAAAGGAACGGTCTTTCGGATTCACATCAGAATCCCATGTTAAAACAGTCATCCCTTTTTTCTTAGCACGTTGCAGTGATTGGGATAAACCATCTACTGAAGTAGAAGAGACCATAAGTGCATCATAGTTTTGGTTAATAAAATTGTTTATATATTTTACCTGCCCTGATACGCTTGCTTCAGACGGTCCATCATATTTCACTTGTACGCCTAGTTTATCTCCCATCTCTTTTGCCCCTTCACCACCCGATGTAAAGAAGCCAACTCCAGTTAGTTTCGGAATGAATGCAAATTTCACATCATCCGCTTTTTTCTTATCTGCCGTTTGACTAGAACAAGCGATTAAACCGATTAAACAAATGCATACAATGAATACAATCCCTAGTTTTCTCTTCATGACATTTCCCCCTTATGCAAGTTCTTTCTTTTCCCCAGTGTGAATTGATGTAATTTGAAATGTCTCATAATAACTGAAAGAATAAGAATAATACCAATTACTACGTTGGATTGTTCATTTGTTAAACCCGTCATTTGCAAGCCATACTGCATGAGCCCAATAAAAATACTCGCCAGTACAGTACCGATAATGCTTCCTTTTCCCCCTGTAATAAGTGTCCCGCCTAATACGACTGCTGTAATGATTGGTAAAATTGTTTCACTTCCAATATCAGCACGTGCGGAACCGAAATAGGCAGTTAAGAACGTTCCCCCTAATCCACCTCCTAACCCAGAAAGTATATAAGCGATAATCACTACTTTCTTCGTTTTAATCCCGGTATATTTCGCTGCATTTTCATTCGCCCCCGTTAATTTTACGTGGCGCCCATATATTGTTCGGTGAAACAATGTAGTAAATAGCATTGTTAATACGATAAGTAGCCATAATAAATTAGGTATTCCTATAAAACTACCATTTGCCAGTTGTACAAAATCCCCAGGTAAACCACTTATCCCTTCGTATCCGGAAGCGCCTGCCCCTCCTGAAATGACGAGTGCAATCCCGCCGTATAAAAACATCGTTCCGAGTGTAACGACGAGTGGTTCTACATCCGTCATTTTTATAATGAGTCCGTTTAAACCGCCTGCTAAACAACTGAATATAAGAGCAAGTATAACAGCAAACAAAATAGGTATCCCGTTCATCCAAAGTACACCGATCAAAATCGAAGTTAGCCCCATTATTGAGCCAACCGATACGTCAATTCCTCCTGTTACAATAACGAAAGTCATTGAAATTGCTGCGATTGCTATAAACAGAAAATCATTTGTACTAAAAAGGAGATTACTAACGTTTAAGAAATCACTATTTATAAAACTAAAGAAAATGAATTCTACTAGAAGTAATACGATTAGAACACCTTCCCATCTGTAAAAATACTTCATAGATTCATTCTCCTTTCTGCTTTCCACTTTTTCATTACACTATCCAATATGATAATAAGTAGTAGTAAAAAACCTGAAATAGCATTATTCCAAAATGCTGGTATTTTTAAAAAGACGAGTGAACTACTTATCGCCTCTAAAAATAACGCTCCTAATGCAGCTCCAAATATAGAACCCGTTCCTCCTTTTAAATGAATTCCCCCTAGTACAGCAGCTGCGATAACCTGTAGTTCTATTCCGGTGCCTGTTTGATTCGGAACGAACCCAATATTCATAACAAATATACAACCAGCGAGTGCAGCACTTATGCCCGATATAATAAACGCATATATCTTCACCTTATTTACTGGTATCCCAATAAGTCTCGCACCATCTTCATTATCACCTACTGCATAGAAATATCTTCCGTATGGTACTTTCATTAAAAAGAAATATAGTAGTAGTAAAATAATAAGAACAAACCATACAGTTATCGGCAAGCCAAGAATGACGATAGATGACAGCTGCTTAAAATCGTTTGGAATATCTTCAATCCACTTCCCGCCTGTGAAAATTAACATCGCACCTCTAATAATTCCTAACATGCCTAATGTCATAATAATAGCTGGTACTCGAAACTTCGCAACTCCAATACCATTTACGAAACCGATAATGGCGCCAAGTGTAATAGCAGCAAATATAGACATGGATGCACTATACCCATTCGTTAACATCATCCCGCAAACTGCTGCACTTAACCCCATAATCGAGCCAACTGATACGTCTATATTTTTCGTAAATAAGACGAAAGATTGACCAATTGCTAGCACGACTAAAATAACACTTGATTTCATCATTAAAGATAACGAGTTAAATTGAATAAAACTAGGGTTTATCATTCCGACAATAGCTATATAAATTAGTAGTAACAGTATGATAGACGTTTCATGCATTTTTAACATACGTTTCATTCCGTTACACCTCCGTATGCAAGGCGTGTAACTTCATCTACACTCATTTGTCCTTTTTCCAAATGAGAAATAAATTTTCCGTTTCGCATTACATATACACGATTTGCCAATTGAACAATTTCCTCAACATCTGAAGAGATTAATATTATTGCGAGTCCTTCCCTCTTCATTTTTTCTATCGTCTCATACACTTCAAGCCTTGCTTTCGCATCAATTCCGCGAGTCGGTTCATCAAGAATAATAATTTTCGGATTACACGCAAGATATTTTGCAAGCACGACTTTTTGCTGATTCCCTCCCGATAAAGATGCGAGTTCTTCATTCATATTCGGTGCAATAATTCGGAACTGTTCTATAAACGAATTAACTAAAGCGCTTTCTTTTTCTTGATTTATAAAAAAGCGATTATTTTGCTGTAAACTTGCTGCTGCAATATTTTCTTTAACAGAAGCAATTGAGAAAATTCCATTCCTCGCTCTATCCTCTGGCACGTAAACTAGCCCTTCACGTAGCCTTTTATGTAAAGAGCATATATCAATTGATTTTCCTTCTAATAAAATAGAACCTGATTTTATAGTTTTCAATCCAAGAATCACTTCTGCTAATTCAGTTCTACCTGATCCTATAATGCCAGCAATACCTACAATCTCACCCGCATGTACAGTGAATGATATATTTTCGAATGCGTGGCTCGTTACATCAATTACTTCTAATATTTTCTTCGTTCCTTTTGTCTCTTGCACTATATCTCTTTTCTCTTCTTGTTTATACCCTTTTGGTAATAATCCCCCCATTAGCATGTCATATGTATAGTCACATACATTACCTTGGCTTACAATCATTCCATCACGTAATATGGCTACTTTGTTGGCAATTTCAAAGATTTCTGGAAAGCGATGCGTAATATAAATCATCCCAATTCCTTTTTCTTGTAATCTTTTCATCAACACAAAAAGACTCTTTATTTCGTGAGTTGTTAATGTCGATGTTGGCTCATCTAGAATAAGAATCTCGGCTTCTCTTATTAATCCTCTAACGATTTCTACTAACTGTTGCTGCGCAATCGATAATGATCCTCCTAGTTCATTAAGGTCAATACCCCATCCTAGGATGCTAATCAATTGCTGAATCTGTACTCTTAATTTCTTTTTCTTTTCTTTTAACCCGATACATATATTTTCTTCAATAGTCATATGCGGAAAAATGAGCGGTTCTTGCGGTATTAAATAAATACCTTTTCGGTGTGCTTCTGACGGATTTGAAAACTGTTGCTTCGTTCCTTTTACATACATTTCTCCATCATCATACGAATATAACCCCGTTAATATTTTCGTTAATGTTGATTTCCCGGCACCATTCCCTCCAACTAAAGCATATATATCTCCGCGCTCTACTTGAATGTTCACTTCTTTTAATACAAGTTGATTTGAAAACGCCTTACTCATTTTTTTCACTTGTAATAAAGGTGCGTTCTCCACATGATGTCACCTGCCTTTATCCCGCATTAACTGGCAGTAAAGCTCCCACCTAAAAATTCAGCTGGAGCAAAGAAGTTTGGTGGGAGATAAACTGCCAGTAAATGCCCGATTGGTTCAACTAATAATCAGTGGGGGATGAACAAAATCCCCACTGATTAAAGTTTCACTTTATCCAGAACATTTTTTGAGAAAATGATTATTTGTTCTACTTGTTTTGTAGCATTGTATATTCCTTTTTTTATATCTAGAACACTTTTTTCTAGGCATTATTAATCGTTTCAACTGGAATAAACAAAATATACAGCACATATGTTTAAGCAGTGGTCAATTGTTGAAAGGGATGAAGAGTATGACACAGCTGAACTTTGAAGAGAATTTATTAACAAAAGTAGCTTGGTACTATTATAAAGACCAATTAACACAACAGGAGATCGCTTCACTTCTTCATATTTCAAGAAATAAAGTCGTCCGGTTATTAGATAAGGCGCGAAGTGAAGGCATCGTTACATTTCATGTAAAAGGGACTGGTTTACACTGTTTGAGCATTGAACGTGACTTAATAAAAAAATTCCACTTAAAAGATGCATTCATTATCCCTACTCCAATAGACAATTATGCTACTTCCCTCGGCAAAGCTGCTGCACAGTATTTAGAAACTCAGCTCCAACAAGGCGATCTACTCGGCATAGGCTGGGGCGAAACAATTAGCAAAATGCTAGAAAACATTCATTTTGAAAGCTCTATTAACCTTTCAATCGTAACGCTAACAGGTGGAGTAAATCACTATCTCCCTAGAAAACAAAACTATTTACACTACATGCAAGGCGATCTTCACATTATTCCTACGCCGTTTCTAGCGTCTACAACCGAAATGGCACAAAGTATTCTATCAGAACCGAGTGTAAAAGATATGCTTCATGTCGCTTCACTTGCCCATACGGCTGTTGTCGGTATTGGAGGACTATCTCAAGATGCAACTATTGTAAAAGAAGAAAAATTAACGTTACGGGAAATGACATATATTCGTAGTCAAAACGGGGCGGGCGATATTTTAGGACAGTTTTATAATACAAATGGTGATTTATTAAAGCTTCCGCATCACAATCGCCTAATCGGCACACCACTCTCTATTCTGCGTAAAATGAAACATGTCGTTGGTGTCGCTGGAGGCATTCAAAAGATAAACGCCATTTATGGGGCTTTAAAAGGGAAATTTATTCATACATTAATTACCGATGAAGATACTGCGATCTCTTTATTACGAAAGGACGGTGATTCTTAATGTCTACTTTATTAGCTTTCGATGCTGGTACAGGAAGCATTCGAGCAGTTCTTTTTGATTTACATGGTAATCAAATTGCAGTAAGTCAAAAAGAATGGATTCATAAATCTGACCCTCGTTACCCAGGTTCTATGAATTTTGATGTAATAGAAAACTGGCAGCTTGTACAACAGTGCACGAAAGAAGTTCTACAAAAAAGTAATACTCCTGCCTCTTCTATTCTTGCTATTAGCGCGACAAGTATGCGAGAAGGATTTGTTTTATACGATCAAGATGGGCAAGAAATATGGGCTTGTGCAAATGTTGATGGACGCGCATCTGCCGAGGTTAGTGAACTAAAAGAAATCCGGACACATCTCGAAGAAGATTTATATACAAAATCTGGTCAAACTTTTTCATTAGGTGCTTTACCTCGCCTACTTTGGATTAAAAAACATCAACCAGACGTCTATAATAATATTCACTCTTTTACAATGTTAAACGATTGGATTTTATATAAATTAAGCGGTGTACTGCAAATCGATGCCTCAAACGGATGCACGTCTGGTATTTTTGATTTACAAAATAGAGTGTGGGATAACGATATCGCTAAAGAATGCGATATCATATTGCCTTTTTCTCCAAAAGTAAATGAAGCTGGCACTGTGATTGGTAATGTTACAAAAGATTGTGCAGTATTAACCGGATTACATGAAGGAATCCCTATCGTCGCCGGGGGCGGAGATGCTCAAATGGCATCACTCGGAACGGGAGTCGTGAAGCCTAATCAAACATTAATATGCGGAGGTAGTTTTTGGCAACAAGAGATGAATGTTACAGAGCCGATACCAGATCCACATGTTGCGATTCGGGTAAATTGTCACGTCGTTCCGAACCTATGGCAATATGAAACGATTGCCTTTTTCCCAGGACTTGTTATGCGCTGGTTTAGAGACGCTTTTTGCCAAGAGGAAAAGAAACTTGCTGACAAACTTGGTGTAGATGCTTATGAATTATTAGAAGAACAAGCGAATGATGTACCTGTCGGCTCATATGGCATTATCCCTACTTTTTCAAACGTAATGAACTACATTTCTTGGCGTCATGCCGCACCTTCCTTTTTAAATTTAAGTTTAGACGCTGACAAATGTGGAAAAAAAGAACTGTTCCGTGCTATTGAAGAAAATGCCGCCTTTGTTACACTTGGCAACTTAAAATTAATAGAAAATCTCACAGGGACATTCCCTTCTGAAGTCGTTTTTGCTGGGGGTGCCGCTAAAGGGAAACTATGGCCACAAATTCTATCAGACGTACTCGGTATCCCTGTAAAAGTACCAGTTGTGAAAGAAGCAGCTGCTTTAGGAACTGCGATTGCTGCTGGAGTTGGTGCTGGAATATATAATTCAATGGAAGAAACCGCTGAACAGTTTATACAGTGGGAGCACACATTCGAGCCAATTACTGAAAATCACGAATTATATAAGGAGTTCTATGAAACATGGAAAACTGTGTATGACAGTCAGCTCGCTTTAGCTGATAAAGGACTTACTACTCATATGTGGATTGCACCTGGTGCACTGTAACACATTACATAAAGGAGTGAACTATATGTTAAAAGCGAATGAAAATGATTTCTCCTATCGCTTCGGTGATAACGGGCCGAAATATTTAATACAAGGGCCGAATATTGATCTTGGCCTTGTTGTTATTCAGCCTGGGCAAGAGTTTCAAAATCACTATCATACGACGTGCGAAGAAGTCTTTTATGCATTAGAAGGTGAAATAGATTTCTATGTAAATAACGAAAGAGTTCCGATTAAACAGGGTGATGTCCTGCAAGTTCGCCCTCATGAATCTCACTATCTGATTAACCATTCTGACAAACCTTTTAAAGCTGTTTTTATAAAGTCACCACATTTACCAAATAAAGATACGGTTCAAACGGAAAATCCAACATTAACGAAGGAGTGATTTCAAATGACTTGGGGATTTAAAAATCGATTAAATACTATTTTACCTGATGGCAGAGCGGTTATGTTAGCGATAGATCACGGCTACTTTTTAGGACCAATTCACGGGCTTGAACAGCCACTTGAGACCGTCAAAAACTTACTTCCTTATACAGATTCCCTCTTTTTAACGCGAGGTGTACTTAGCTCCTGTATTCCTGAAAACTGCCGCACACCGATGGTTATGCGTGTATCAGGCGGCGCGACTGTCGTCGGTAAAGATTTAGCGAATGAAACAATTGTTACCCCTGTAAAAGAAGCAGTGAAACAAAATGCAATTGGCGTCGGCGTTTCTGTTTTCGTGGGATCAGACTATGAAACACAAACAGTTACAAATCTCGCAAATGTAGTTTCAGAAGCTCACGATTATGGTCTGCCAGTACTCGGCATTACCGCAGTTGCAAAAGAACTACAAAAACGAGAAGCGCGCTTTCTTGCACTCGCTTCCCGTGTATGCGTTGAAATGGGTGCTGACATTATTAAAACGTACTACTGCGAAGGATTCGAAAAAATCACAAGCACTTGCCCTGCCCCAGTCGTAATCGCTGGTGGACCAAAACTAGATTCCATTGAAGACGCATTAAACATTACGTACAACGCACTGCAAGAAGGCGCAATCGGGGTAGATATGGGCCGAAACATATGGCAATCTGAACATCCTGCTGCGATGATTCAAGCGATTCATGGTATTGTGAAGAATGGATTGAATGTGAAAGAGGCGCTGGAATTATATGATGATGTAAAAAACTAAGGTAATAGATAGACTATTACACTTAAATAAATACAAAATCAATATTTACTATAATAAGGAAAAGCCCATATGTAACATATGGGCTTTCTTTTACATTTCTTATTATTTCAAATTTGGTCAGGTCTCTACAGATCGCGTACATTCCAAACAATCTCACCGCGTTCACCAAACGTACTGTGATGCCGCTTAAATCCTATCTTCTCTAATACCCGGAAAGATGCAGTATTCCAAGCACCTACAGTTGACCAAAGTCTTTGGCGTCCCGTAGCAATCGCAGCCTCTAGCACCGCTGATGCTGCCTCTGTCGCATATCCCATGCGATGAGCACTGCGGAACAACTCGTATGCAATCTCCGGCTCTTCAAGCGTAGAACGACCGATAATTAAGCCACAGTAACCGATGAAATCGCCTTCGTCTCGTCTACGAATAGTGAGAAGAGAAATACCATTTTCAGCTGCTTTCTTGCGCTTCTCAATAAGATCGTTACGAACAGATTCAACGGTTGGCATTTCCACTCCACGTTCACCAATTAGTTCTCTAAGCCAGACTGCATCGGATTCCTCCCACATATTCAGGTCGAGTCGTTCCGTTCTCAGCTGGAACGCCATATCTTTAAATACAGATGTCATAGCGGTAACCTCCTATTTATATCACTGTACTGCACTATTCAATTTCTCTTATTGATTGCTATCGAGCTTTCTTACCATCTTTATAGTCAAGACAAGACACTTCAATTAATAACCCATTAAACATTGAAAAATAAAAACCATAACTACTACCTCTCATCCCATACGGTTCCTTGTCTATTTCAATGCCGCCAGCTACTAAACGATTATATGCTTGATCAACTTCATTTGAAGTATCCACTAAAAAACCAATATGAAAAGCTTCTGGATACGTAACTTCCTTATTCCCCTTAAATGCTTTTGGATCGCTCAGCACAAGTATAAATCCACTTTCGTCACTCATCACTACTAGTGCCTTTCCCTTTTGCTCCAAAAATTGAAAATCAAAAAATGTTTCAAAGAAATGTCTCGCTTCTGATAAATCATCTACACATAAATTCAAATGATTTAACTTCATTCACTCATCTCCTTTTAATCAGAGGGTATGTAGACTCATTTTCATAACACTTAAATATGTAAGGTAAGATATTCAAGCGTTCCGTCTAAGACTATGCTTTATAGTCTAATACTTTTCTTCATAGCCTAGAACGTTTTTTATGACTGTAATTACATCAACCGTTCGACGTGAAATATTAATTTACCTATATAAAATAGCCTCATTATTTAGTTGTCATATTGTGTAAAACCCACTCAATCAGGAAATTTGCTGAAGGGATGCGCTCTGTTGTATTTCCTAAAAATAGTTTATTAAGTAACTCATCTAAATGAATTGGCTTATTCGGCAACGTTTGAATATACCTTAAAACAGACCCAGCTGGAGGTACTGGCTTATTATTAACAGCCCATATCCCTTCTAACAATGTCCAAGTTGACGTATGAACTATGTATGAAGCCTTTAACTCATCATTTGCTTTCAAAGCAGATTGAATTTTAATTAACGAACTATGCAACCAATGAGAAATGCCTTTCACTTTGTCGTTAGAAACACGATAGTTTTCAAATTCATATGTAGCTATTTCCTTTAACTTTTTCAACTCACCGCTCTTATCAAACAAAATTTCCCCTTCTAAAAATGAGTATAGTTCCATCGGATTGTTTTTAAAGTTTACTTGTATTAGATTAAAATCCGCACTCTTATATTCAACTAAAATATCTTCTCTCGTTTCAGAATGAAATTTCTTCTTTTGTCCGTCTTCTAAAAGAATATAGAAATCTAAATCCGAATCAGGATATGCGTCACCTCTTGCGACAGATCCGATGAGCATACATCCAGTTATCTTATCTATAGATAAGATTTCAGCTACTATTGTTTTCACTAATTTTTTATGTTGTTCATGTTTAATAAATATTTGTGCTTCTAACATTTGTAACCTCCAAACACATTATTATAGAGTTATTCGTTACCTATATATATTACTTCTCTTATCCCTTTAATCTTCTACATACTTATTCAACAATTGTCAGTTCATATACAATTGCGTCTTTACTGCTTTTTGTTTTATCTTGAATGGTTACAATGTCTCCAGCTTTTATTTTCGAAGCGTTCACTATTTTTACCATCTCTGGTGGAACAACCCCTCCATCGTTCTCTTTATTTAGCGGTAACCACTTTACTGATTTATTAGTTGCTTCTAAAATTTTATATTTAATTGTACCATCATACTTTATTTCACCAACAAGATCTTTTACTAATGTAGGTGTGTATTTGCCCTCCTCTTTTTCCAAAGAGATATGATCACCTATATCTGGGATACCGTTTCTTACAGGTGCCTTCCATTTTGTTGGATTTAAATCATTTAAACTTACTTTCACACTATCTTCTTTATTTGAGCTAGCATCTTTTAGAAATATTTCATAATAATTCTTATCAATAACGATATACTCCTTCTGCTCTACTATTTTTGCACTGCTTTCACGTTTTTCTTCCTCATTCTTAGATACTTCTTCTTTCACATTATTATTACTACACGCTGATAATAATGTCGTTACTAAAGCTGCCATTATTAATATTCTTTTCACTTCATTTACCTCCATTTATAACTAAACAAATAAACATATATCACATCCATATTTTACTATAAATCAAAAAAGAGGATATTTGTTTATTAATAAACAAATATCCTCTACCTTTACATATATATTACGACTGCTGATAAGCCGCTTTCGATGATTTCACATAATAAACCGCATGATCCACATTAATAATATGATCTGGTTTTGGTTTACCACGGCTTGCTCTATGTCCAGCTAAGTGTTCTTCACTAGTTTCCCAGTTTTTCCAAGCCTCTTCAGATTCCCAGCGAATCATAACGACTACTTCTTCGTCGCCGCGTCTTACTTTTTTCACTAGAACACTTAAATCGATAAAGCCTTCAAATTTTTCAATAATACCTTCTCCAGTAAAACGTTCTACAACTATATTTGATGTACCTTCTTTTACTGTAAATGTTTTCGTTTCAATAAACATATATCCCACTCCCTCTTTGTAATACGAATACTAGTATTCTTCTATTATAGTTGATTATGATAATTATTTTCAATTATAAAGTTTAAATTTTTTGAATCATGCTGATTTCTCTTCAATTGCCTCATTTAAAAATTTGAAATACGGAAGTAATATTCCTATTAAAGAAGTAACACATATTATTGAACCGATAATAAAGTATAGTGCTCTAACTCCCCACACCTCACTCAATATTCCTCCTAATAACACACCTAACGGCATAGCGGATCGTATGAAAAATAATCGCACTGAAAATACTTGTCCTATCATATTGTTCGGGACTGATTGTTGGCATATCGTTGTGTTATGAACATTGAAAAATGCAATACAAACACCTGCTATTACTTCAATTATTATCGCTATAACAATACTATGATTAAACCCTAAAGAAATGTATGTGAGTCCCCCTATAAACAATCCTCCAAGCATAAGTACACGCCGGCTTTTATATATTACTTTACCAACTAGTATGGATCCAACTACATAGCCAAGTGGGAATCCGGCCATAAAATAACCAAACTCCGCGTATCCAGCGGACAACTCGACTTTTATATAGGGAAGATTTGTAACCATCGTTACCCCTACTCCAAATTGCACGAAAGTCAAAAATATACAGAGCCAAACGATAATTGGTTTTGTGAAAAAATATGTAAAACCGTGAAGAAATTGTTCTAGCCACGTTTTCCGAATGGGTTGTGTTGTTCTATTTTCTTTTATATAAAGTAAGAAAGTGCCACTAACAAATAGACACATGCATACGAAAGCTAATGTAAGTTCTGTTCCAATTAAATGAATGACTACTCCGCCTAATACCGGCGCAAGAAACATCATAAGGCGAGTCATTCCATCAATGTACGCATTTGCATCTTGAAGTTGTTCTTTCCTTACAATGCTCGGTGTAATTGCTTGACTTGCAGGTGTATAAAGCGGTGTAATAAGTCCCACTACTATTTGAACAACATAAATGTGCCAAACTTCTATACTACCTGAAACTAGCATCACCAAAGGTAATAAGAATACGGACGCTCGTATCCATTGTGAAAAAATCATAATCCACTTCCGACTCCATTTATCAATAAATGGGCCACTTAATAATTGCAGTATGAGTGATGGGATGAAATATAATAGCCACATACTACTTAAAGCCATTTCCGATTCTGTTAACTCATATACTAGAATTGAATTACATAACGTTCCGAAACCCCCTCCTAATTCTGAGATTGCACTACCAATCCACATAAAAAAGAACGAACGATTTCTCAATACATTTTTCAATTTCATACACCAACTTTTCTCTTAAATTCCTCCCTTTATGTACATTCTTGTTGCATATTATCTATTTAAAAACGCATCTAATTCTTTCGCTAACGACTGTACTGCTTTCTTTCTTAATACATATTTCCCGTCATGTATATCCACTAACTTCGCTGCACGTAAAAGTTTCAAATGATGATGTACTGTCGATTTACCAAGTTGCAATCTTTCTGTAATTTCCTGCAATGTACGTTCTTTTTCAAACAACATTTTTACAATGCGTAATCTTGCTTCATCCCCAAGTGCTTTATGCTTTTGAACTAAAAAATAATTTGGTTCAAACGGATCTTCAGGATGAATGCTTTCATTCGCAACTGGATAATGAAGCACTTTCGTATCTTCAATATCTGCTTCAATATTCCACGGTCTATACGTCACTTGCGGAATAAGAAGTACGTGATGAACACTTGGCTCTGGCATATAGTTCACTCCACCAGTGGCCCACTCGACAAACTCTTCCGGTTTCATTTTTTTATTCATTTCATTCTTTGCTTCATAGTCGCGTTTGAATATAGCAAGTATTTCTTCTTCCTCTTTCTTAATAACGCTCTCATACCAACCTGTCATAACAGCGATTAAATGGGCTTTCAGCACTTGTACATCAACATCACATATAAAACGAATATAAGTAGAGAAAAACTGATGTTCTTGTGTCAGTTTCATTAGTTCATGTATTGCAGTTACGTTTCCACTTGCCGCTAAAGTTCTTTTTTCTTGGTACTTCTCTCCTAAAAACGGTAAACATATATACTTGAAATCTTCTTCTGAAAGCCAATCGATTTTAGCATGAAACTGCGATAAATCCTGAAAATCCTCTTCATACAACAACTGAAGCAACGCTTTCCACGTATTATGTTCTTCTACAAACTGTAATTGCTCTCTCATCTCTTTTGTTAATGATTGTTTAATCTCTTCCCATTCACTTTGAGACTTTTCAAGTGTCTCAATTAACCTTTTATGAGTAATCGCTGCAATGCCAAGCGCGCATTCGAAAAGTATCGAATATCTCATTTGAACGTTGTATGTCTCCCTCTTTCTACTCGTTACGTGAAAGACTTCCATTCCATCCCCTCCTTGTTTGTTATATATTAAATTCTATTTTTACCGAATTTATCCTTCTATATTTTTAGAACTATATTGCGACTTTAAAAAATGCTTTAATCAATGAGCAAATAGAAAAAGGTTTATACTCTTTTTCATTCTGACTCAATTAAAACCTTGATTATTAAAAATGAAGTTTTTTAATGGCTCTGTTATACGTTGCATTTCCTTCTCTTGTTCAGCTATAGAGAAGGTTTATTAAAGAGAAAAGAGAATTGATTTTATTAAGAAAAATGAACAGGAGGCTATACGAATGGGAAGAAAAGAAATGTTGCAAAATGGAGTCCAACAAGTTTTTTACGAAGAAGAATGGTACCCACCAATATCAGAAGCTTTAAAGAATCTTACCGCTGAACAAGCATGTTGGCAACCAGAAGGTGCTGCCAGTAATACGATTTGGGAAAATGTGAACCATTTATTAATCTTTAAAGAGCGCCTACTTTCCCGCTTACATGAAGATGACACATTTGTTGCTCCACAAAATAATGATGAGACGTTTATCCAAGGTGGACCTAATGATGATGACGCTTGGCAGCAAACAGTGAAACGAACGCTTCAAGTACATGATGCCTTACAATCTTCATTAACATCTTTTCAAGAAGCAGAACTAGATCAACCAAAGCCTTCTCTACCAATTTGGCAACAATATATGAATATTCTTTTACACGATGCTTATCATACAGGACAAATTATACAGCTTCGGAAACTTCAAGGTTCATGGCCAACTCATCGTTCTTATTTATAAGCGATGTTTAAATTTGCTTACGTTTAACATGCAACAAAACAATTGAAAATAGCTAATTGTTTTATAATTACTGCGATTGCTTAAAATAAAGCAAATTAAAATACATGGATCCCAAACATAATTTATATTCTTCATAACTTCTGATCATAATCCAAATTTGGAAGAATAGAGGCTTTTTTATATACAAATAATAAGCCTCAAGGAGTTGTTGACATGCATTTCATATTGAATATGTTAGGGATTTTCATTGTAATCTTAATCGTTTTCCTATGTTCGCCTAATAAAAAACAAATAAAATGGAGACCAATCGTTATTCTCATCATATTGGAGCTTTTTATTACGTGGTTTATGTTAGGCACAAAATTAGGCAGTATTATCATTAATAAAATTGCGTCATTTTTCAGTTGGCTACTATCATGTGCGAATGAAGGTATTCGATTTGCATTTCCTTCAGCTATGGACAGTCCACACATTGATTTCTTCTTTAGTGCATTACTTCCTATCATCTTTGTTATTACTTTTTTCGATATTCTATCTTATTTCGGAATCTTAACTTGGATTATTGATAAAGTAGGTGCAATTATTTCAAAGATTTCTCGTTTACCAAAGCTAGAAAGCTTCTTTTCCATTCAAATGATGTTTTTAGGAAATACGGAAGCACTTGCGGTTATTCGTGATCAATTATCTGTGTTAAAAGAAAATCGTTTGTTGACTTTTGGAATTATGAGTATGAGTAGCGTCAGCGGATCCATTCTCGGTGCTTATTTATCTATGGTGCCGGCAACATATATTTTCAGTGCCATTCCTTTAAACTGTATTAATGCATTAATTTTAGCCAATGTTTTAAATCCTGTCGAAGTGACGAAAGAAGATGATTTGGTATATACACCTTCAAAACATGAAAAAAAGGATTTCTTTTCTACTATTTCAAACAGTATGTTAGTCGGGATGAATATGGTTATCGTTATTTTAGCTATGGTAATTGGTTATGTAGCTTTAACAGCATGTTTAAACGGGATTTTAAGTTTTTTTGTAACAGGCTTAACAATTCAAAAAATCTTCTCCATTATCTTTAGTCCATTTGCATTTTTACTCGGTTTATCAGGCAGTGATGCTATGTATGTAGCTGAACTAATGGGGATCAAAATAACGACGAATGAATTTGTTGCAATGATGGATTTAAAATCAAACTTAAAGTCTTTACAACCGCATACGATTGCGGTTGCAACAACATTTTTAGCTTCTTTTGCTAACTTTAGTACAGTAGGTATGATTTATGGAACTTACAATTCATTATTTGGCAGCGAAAAATCATCAGTCATCGGGAAAAATGTTTGGAAGCTTCTTGTGAGCGGAATGGCTGTTTCCTTATTAAGCGCTATGCTTGTTGGGTTATTTGTATGGTAAATAATTTTAAAATAAAAGACACCCAACCTAATTGAGTGTCTTTTATTTTTATTTTCGAATTTGTCCATTTCCACGAATCACATATTTTGCGGAAGTTAATGCTGGAAGCCCCATTGGTCCTCTTACGTGTAGCTTTTGTGTACTGATGCCAATTTCTGCTCCAAATCCGAATTCAGATCCATCAGTAAAACGAGTTGATGCATTATGATACAGCGCTGCAGCATCAACAGCTATGAAAAATTTGCTGACGTTTTCCTCGTTTTCTGAAATAATCGCTTCAGAATGCATAGATCCATACGTATTTATGTGATGAATCGCTTCTTCTATAGAAGAAGCTACTTTCACTGCCAGCGTGAGAGATAAAAATTCTGTCCCCCAGTCTTCTTCTGAAGCAAGTACAATTGAAGAATCCATTGCCAATGCTTTTTGATCACCACGTAGCTCCACGCCTCTTTCCTTCAAAGAAGAAAACAACTCGCTACCATATTGCTGTGCCCACTTCTCATGAAGTACAATCGTTTCAATCGCATTACATACAGATGGTCGCTGCGTTTTTGCATTTATAATAATATCAATTGCCATTTGCATATTCGCTGTTTCATCAATGAAAATATGACAATTTCCCGCACCTGTTTCAAGTACTGGAACAGACGCTTCTCTCACAACAGTATCGATTAATTGTTTGCCACCTCTTGGAATAAGAACGTCTAGATAATCATTCATTGTAAACAACTGCTTTGCGCTATCTCGCGTTGTATCTTCTATAAGCTGTACGCTTTCTTGAGGTAAGCTTGTTTGTTTGAGCGCCCTGTGAATAACGGCAACGATCGCTTTATTAGAATGAATAGCAGAAGAACTACCACGTAATATGACTGCGTTTCCAGTTTTCAAACAAATTGTAGCAGCATCCACCGTCACATTTGGCCTTGCCTCGTAAATCATCCCGACAACACCAAGTGGTACGCGCATCTCCTGAATAGATAATCCATTTGGCCTTTCCCATGCACTTATACATTCTCCAACAGGATCACGTAATTCAATGAGCTGCTTAATCCCCTCTGTCATATCAATAATACGATTTTCAGTTAGCATAAGACGATCAAGGAGTGAATCAGAAAATCCTTTTGCCTTACCTTCTTCTATATCCCGTTTGTTTTCCTCTAAAATATAAGCTGTTTCACTTATTAATTGATTTGCAATTGCAGCAAGTGCTTCGTTTTTTTGCTTTGTAGATTTAAGCACAAGTTCTCTAGCGACTTCTTTCGCCTTCATTCCCTTTGCCAACACTTCATTCATTTTTATTTCCTCCTTTTTTGATCCCTATTCTTAAAATGAAACCCAATAATCCCTATGGATGACTTCATAACTATGCCTTTCGCCTTTTGCTTGAATATCTTGGCTTTGCATACCTTTTACATCGCTTAGTTCCTCTGCGCTATATGTGCATTGTCCTTTTCCAATCACGCGCCCTTGTTGCGTAATTACTTCCACGACTTCACCTACTCGGAAAAAGCCTGACACATTCGTAACACCTGCCGGCAGAAGACTCTTGCCATGCTGAATGATAGCTGTAGCTGCTCCGGCGTCTACTTCAATTTGTCCACTAACAAGCGAATGCAAAGCGATCCATTGCTTATTCATCTTCATTTCTTTTTGAGGGGCATTTCCGACATACGTTCCATCACCTTTACCCTTCAAAACATCTACAAATTTCTCTTGTCCACGTCCTGTTCCGATAAATACACTCACACCAAGAGAGAGCGCTGTCTTTGCAGCATCGATTTTTGATTTCATACCGCCAGTCCCAAGTTTTGAGCCAGCATCTCCAGCAAGAGAAGCGATTTCTTTTGTAACTTCAGGAAGGAAATAATATTTTTTTGCATCCGTATTTTTCTGAGGATTTTTGTCATATAAACCGTTCACATCCGTAAAAATCATAAGCATATCAGCCGAAACAAGTCCGCTTACTAAAGCTGACAGCATATCATTATCACCAAACGTTAGCTCCTCTAAAGAGATAGAATCATTTTCATTAATGATTGGAAAAGCAGAACGGTTTAGTAACTCTCCTAAAGTAGCGTAAGCGTTACTATATTGTTCTTTTCTAGAAAAATCACTTCTCGTCAGCAATAGTTGCGCAGTAACGATACCATATTTACGGAATTCCTCTGTGTACGCCTGCATTAACAAACTTTGTCCGACAGCAGCAGCTGCCTGTTTTCCTTTAATTGTTACAGGTCTGCTAGGATACCCTAGGGAAGAAAAACCTGCAGCAACGGCCCCAGATGTAATTAACAAAACTTCATGCCCTTCCTCTTTCAATCGCGCCAATGCAGAAACATGATCTGAAAGTTGTTCTTTAGAAATGCCTCCGTGACTATCTGCCAAAGAACTGCTCCCAATCTTTACAACAATTCGTTGTTTTTTCACTTTTATATCCCCCAAGTCTAAAATCAAAGTTTTTTATACATTACACTTCTATTCATACAGCTTGCAGCGATTTCTATACTCATCAGTGCTGCACCTAGCCTATTTTAAGAGCAAAATAAAAATGACCGCTTCGCCCTTAATAAAATAAAAAGGACGAAACGGTCATTGTTCCGCGGTACCACCTTAATTGATATACATAGATATCCACTTGGTGCCTATAACGCAGGCGGACGCCTAAACTTTCATTTAAGACTCAGGGATAGGTTCGATACATTCTATACGAGGAATCTTTCAGCCGGTGAATTCCACTCTCTTTCGCAAGAAGACATATGTACTATTTCCCTTCAACGATTTTTAATCTAATTTTTTTATATTATGCGATATAGTTCGATTTGGTGTCAAGTGGTATTTTATAAAATAAATAGAGCGACAAGTTACTTGTATGAAATTATTGTCCAAATTAATAAAAATACAAATTGATATAACTGCAACTCATATTCATAAACACAAAACCTTAAATTATAGTGTATATATTTACAGAATGTCGAATATAATTGATTTTTATCTTTTGGTATTGCAAAAAGGAATATATTCTCTTAGAATGTTTCTTTATATTGCATGGAGATGTTATTGTTATTTTAAGATAACAATTTCAAATTGATATAATTTATTATAAAAGGAGCAAGATTGAGTTATTATGGATAAACAAATTGGATTCATCGGATGCGGAAATATGGGTATGGCCATAGTTGGCGGGATGCTAAATAAAAATATAGTGTCTTCAAATAATATCATTTGTTCAGATTTAAACACGACGAATTTAGAAAATGCTAGTGAAAAGTACGGACTAACTATAACTACTGACAACAATGAAGTCGCTAAAAATGCTGATATTTTAATTTTATCAATTAAACCAGACTTATACCCATCAGTAATTAATGAAATTAAAGAAGAGATCAAAAACGATGTTATTATCGTAACGATCGCTGCTGGAAAAAGCATCAAAAGTACAGAGGATTCTTTTGATAAGAAGTTAAAAGTTGTACGAGTAATGCCTAATACCCCTGCTCTTGTTGGAGAAGGAATGTCTGCATTATGTCCTAATGATATGGTGACAGAAAAAGATTTAGAAGATGTGCTAAACATTTTCAATAGTTTTGGTCAATCAGAGATTGTAAGTGAAAAATTAATGGATGTTGTAACATCTGTAAGTGGTTCTTCACCAGCATACGTATATATGATTATAGAAGCGATGGCAGATGCTGCTGTACTAGATGGTATGCCAAGAAATCAAGCATATAAATTCGCTGCTCAAGCTGTGTTAGGCTCTGCAAAAATGGTACTAGAAACAGGAATACATCCAGGTGAATTAAAAGACATGGTTTGTTCTCCTGGCGGAACAACGATAGAAGCTGTAGCAACTTTAGAGGAAAAAGGCTTACGAACAGCCATCATTTCAGCTATGCAACGTTGTACACAAAAGTCTGTTGAACTATCTGGTCAAACTAAAAAATAATATTATAAAAGAGATCATGTTAGCTATAAATTCACATGAATTTAATTAGAAAATTGTGGACTACATACTACCCCATTTTCACTAAATGATAAACGGACAAACTCAAAGATACTTGAGTTTGTCCGTTTTACTTTTAATTATTTTAAAATAATTTCATTCAAATTTTCTTTTGATTTTCTAGTTTTATCCCTTCCCTATTCCCTACTATGATTGTGCAATTTTATTAGAAATAAGTAGTTTTTCAATGCATAATGGTAACATGTCTAATAGCATTTCAAATGCGTAATTTACATCTAGACGTTCTGTCCATTGATGTGCATCTTTTCCTACCGGTCCCATATTTAATACTGGAACGTCAAACTCTTCTAGTTCCTGAAGTGGAATCGAGTAACCTTTATCCCATAATGGCATATTGTCTACAAGTGAACTCATTGAATCTAATGGGTTCTGTAAGCCCACATAGCTCAAATCTGAAATTCCTCCAAAATAGTTTTGGTTTTCAAATGTAATATTATGATTGAAGTGTGCATACTTTTCCATTTCTCCAACTACTTCTTTAATTAACTGGTTGTTGCGTGAACTTACAGCTGGATAATATGGCGGAGCAAAGAAAAGTACAATCATCGGCGCCTTTTCTTTACATAAAATAGCTAGTTTATCTACTAAATCAATCGTTACCACACGATCATCTTTATCTTCTCTATTTTTAATAATGCTAGATTGAATTTCATCTATTTTCTTTTGTCCATATTGTTCAATTGCATAAGCGATAAGCTCTTCATACGTTAATACATTTACTTTGAGGTTAGGTGGTATAAACGGATTATATTTAGAAAAACGATATGCATGTTTTTCATACGATTCTTCTATTTTCTCAGCTACTTTCGTTACTTTTTGACGCAGCAATGAAACGACATCTGTCATTGATTTTTCTAATAAAAACAAATTAAATAATGTGACTGCACGATGCGGAATTTGTACAGAATAATCTTCCTTTAAATCCCTCTGAAGTAAGTTAGTTGGCGGAGGACTCGCTTCCCCTTCTACAATATCACAAAGGTCTGTATTCAACTCTAATTCTGCTGTTATTAATGAAGCCATATAACTCCCATTTAAGCCTGCAAAAGGTTCACCTACATGTGTCTCTTTTCCGTAGCAAAGAAAACCAGGTAACACCTTACCAATAGAACCAGTATAAATATATTTCTTTTGGTCACCAGGATGCCTTGAAAACATAGGCTCTGAATTTAGTACCGTTTTATAATCCAAGTCATATTCTCTTGCTAAATCTAACAATCTCGGAACAGCAGCTCTCATCCCTACCGAGTTCACTTCTTCATCTGGAACAGCTAGTAAAAGAACATTCCCATCAAATCTTCCTTCACAAGCTTGCTCAATCATCGCCATTTGTAAAGCTAGACCACATTTCATGTCCATTGTTCCTCTACCAAACAGCCAATCTCCATGTTCTATATCTTCACGTACATGTTCTGGAAGTTCATCTTTATGAGCATAAAACATAGATGTTAACTTTTTAGGATTAAATGCATCTTCTTTCCACACCCCGTAATCTTGTACATCTACAACATCAAAGTGACTTACTAGAACTACGGTATTTTTCGTACTATCGCTTTTCTTTACTAGTGCTGTAACAAAATATCGTCCGTCCCCCGTCGGATTTTTTTGCAAATGATGCGGGTTTTCTTTAAAATACTGTAAATCAGATAATTGTTCCACAACAAAGTCTGGCAATATCACTTCAGCTTCTGTACCTGTAATACTAGGAATTTCAACCAGACCGCTTAATAATTGAATCAATTGTTCTTTTGATTGCCACTTTGACATATAAATCCCCCTATTTTTCCGCATTATGAAAATTAATTCCAGTATATGAATAAAAAATGACGGCAGTTATCAAAATTATAGTTCTGATGTACTGCCGATTTTTATTGATATTTCATGAGCTGCTTGTTTTACCTTACTAATAAGAAAAGATAGTCGATCATCATTAATGCGATGACTAATTAACCCAACACTTAATGCTCCTACTACTTTATGATTAAATCCGATAATAGGTGCAGCTACTGAAGCTGTCCCTTCTGTTTTTTCACCATAACTGACCGCATATCCTTCATTTCTTATCTGCTCGATTTGATTAAAAAGAATTTGCTTTTGTTCTGGTACAGAAGAAAGTAGCTGTTCTACAATATATTCCATTTCATTCTGTTTCATATTGGCAAGCATCGTTTTGTTTGCTGCGCCAATAGAAAGAGGAATTTGTTCCCCTAAGTTATCAATAACTCGAATTTTTAAAGGGCTATCAATTCTTTCAATGATAATAGAATGTGTTCCATTTGGAATGTTCAAATAAACACTTTCTTCCACTTCATAGGCCAATCGCTTCATAACTTCTCTTGCGACTGATCTGTAGTCTACCTTCTCCAATTGTCGTAATCCTATTTCCATCCACATTGGTCCAATTTTGTACTGTTTCGTCTCTGAAATTTGCGTAACTAGCCCATGCTCGATTAGAGAGTTAAGTAATCTATGCACTGTACTAACTGGGAGATGTGTTCTGTCCGCTATATCAGAAATGGCCCAATACTCTTTTTCATTAGTAGAATTTAATAACTTTATAATACTTATCGCTCGATCAATGGACTGTACCATAACTCACCTCAACTTGACTTGTAATATGTTAGTGCGCTCAATTATCTATCAATTTAACAAAAATTCAAAATGAAATCAATCTATTTACTTAATTTTCTAAAAATAAAAATATGCCACTGATAATAATTTGAAAGCGTAATCAAAAAAATATTGACTTTTCCTTTTAATTATCTGAAAATTAAAACGATATTTCACATCACGGAATACATTCCATAATACGGAAAAACAGCAAACTTTATTCTATCAACTACGAAAGTGAGGAAAACAATGGCGCAAGTAAACAATACAAACAATGAATTAAAACGTACGATGAAAAGTAGACACTTATTCATGATTGCTCTCGGTGGTGTGATTGGAACGGGGTTATTTAACGGATCTGGCTTTATTATAAGTAAAGCTGGGCCTGGTGGATCCGTACTTGCCTTTATGGCCGGTGGATTATTAATGTATCTCGTTATGCTATGTCTTGGTGAGCTTGCTGTAGCAATGCCTGTTTCTGGTTCTTTCCAGGAATATGCCACTAAGTTTATCAATCCTGCAACTGGGTTTACAATCGGATGGTTGTATTGGTTAAGCTGGGCGAATACGACCGGTCTTGAATTTACAACTGCCGGTATTACAATGCAGCGCTGGTTTCCTGATATTCCTGTATGGGTTTGGTGTTTAATATTTGGCGTTACAATATTCACTATTAACGCACTATCTGCTCGTAGTTATGCAGAAACAGAATTTTGGTTTTCAAGTATAAAAGTATCTGCTATTATTGCTTTTATTATTCTTGGTGGCGCCGCTATGTTCGGTTTTATTGATTTAAAAGGCGACGAACCAGCTCCGCTATTATCAAATTTCGTAAATCATGGTGGTTTATTCCCAAATGGACTTGCAGCTATCCTATTAACAATGGTTACAGTCAATTATTCCTTCCAAGGTACAGAACTTGTCGGAATCGCTGCAGGTGAAAGTGAAGATCCAGCAAAAACTTTACCTCGTTCTATTAGAAATATTATATGGCGAACAATGTTTTTCTTCGTCTTAGCAATTTTTGTTCTCGTTGCTTTAATTCCTTGGGAAGAAGCAGGATTAACAAAGAGCCCATTTGTTGCTGTTTTTGATAATATCGGTATTCCATATGCAGCTGATATTATGAACTTTGTTATTCTTACTGCTGTTCTTTCTGTCGCAAACTCTGGACTATACGCGGCAACTCGCATGCTTTGGTCATTATCAAAAAATGAAATGGCCCCAGCCTTTTTAAAGAAATTATCATCACGAGGAATACCTCTAAACGCTTTAATTATGACAATTGCTATTTCTGCTTTTTCTCTTTTGACAAGCGTTGTAGCTGCTGAAACAGTTTACTTATGGTTAATTTCCATTTCTGGAGTCATAACAATCATTGTTTGGATGTCAATTTGTGTTTCTCAATTCTTTTTTCGTAAACATTATTTAGCCGAAGGTGGAAAATTAGCAGACTTAAAATTCAAAACTCCACTTTATCCTCTTGTACCAATTCTTGGTTTTGGATTGTATGGCATTATATTAATTAGTCTTATCTTTATCCCAGATCAAAGACTAGGAATCTATTGCACTGTACCATTTATCATCTTTTGCTACACTTACTATCACTTTAAAGTTAAGAAAAGAATTTCTACTAACACTCATAGTGAAACTAAAACTAGCGAGACTATGTAATACCCTACTTATATAAAAGACCGCACATGGATTTCACCTCATGTGCGGTCTTTTATCATTTATCATTTATCATTTTCACCTGTTTTGTCGTTCCTTTATTTTCCTATACTTTTTAGAAGACGAGTCAGTGTTGCTATACTCTTTATACAAAGGATAATATCTGTATCGTTTCAACAGTAAATGCTACAATATTAGCAATTATGATTTTTTACTTTTTATAAGTGAATGATTTACCTTACTATTACTGTTTTGATATATTGAATATATATTACTGAAAATTTTTGAAATAGACAGGAGTTATGTACGATGATAAAAGGTTTCGGGGGAATATTTTGGAGAACTAAAAATATGGATGTTATAAAAAAATGGTATAGCGAAGTATTAAAAATTGAAATAGAAAATTGGAATGGGACAATAATTAAGCCTCAATTAGGAAATGAAACTATTTTTTCTTTCTTTACCGAAAATGACAATTATTTCCCGATAGAACAGCAAGTGATGTTAAATTTTGAAGTACATAATCTAAGTGAGACTATTCAGCATCTTGAGAAAATTGGCGTACCTCTTGAAAAGAAAGAAGAAATGAGTGAATTTGGAAAGTTTATTTGGATTAAAGATCCTGAAGGCCGACTAATCGAACTTTGGGAGAAATAATCGGTTATAGTCATTTGTGCTTTCATTCAACAAAGTAAGTAAAATAGCAATTCCCTGTCAGGATCAGACAACTATTATTTATACAAAGACACCCCTTTAATCAAAAATGATTAAAGGGGTGTCTTTTATATACGATTAAATTATAGTTCAGATTTCATCCGAACAGAAACATTGTTTTTAATTATATTTTTGACATCTTTAAAGCTAACAAAATTGTTACTTTTCTCATCCCAAAGACGGAAACGTAGTGATTGTAAGCTTGTAGCAAGAGTAATTGTTGGTACATTTTTTAACGGAAGCGTATTATTGTGTGCCTCTTCTAGTTTATAGTTAGGTACTCTTGGGCTTAAATGGTGAACATGATGGAATCCAATATTACCAGTTAAGAATTGCAAGATTTTTGGAAGTTTATAAAATGAACTTCCTTCCACTGCCGCTTTCACATATTCCCAATCTTTATCCTCTTCAAAATAAGAATCCTCAAATGTGTGCTGTACGTAAAACAGCCAAATCCCTACTGAACCCGCTATTAAGAATATAGTACCATGTACTAACAGAAACGATTGCCACCCAATTGCCCAGCAAAGTATAGCTACTACAGCAACGATAATAATATTCGTCAAATACGTATTCATACGTTCTTTCTGTCTAGCACCTTTTCGGTTAAATCTATTTTTAAGCAAGAAAACATAAATCGGACCTAATCCAAACATAACGAATGGATTGCGATATAAACGATATGCTAAACGAAGTCTAAATGGTGCAGCTACATATTCATCCACTGTAAGCGTCCAAATATCTCCTGTACCTCTCTTATCTAAATTACCACTTGTAGCGTGATGAATCGCATGCTCATGCCCCCATTGATCAAATGGGAATAACGTTAACACACCCATACATGTCCCTACTATTCTATTTGCACGTCGACTTTTAAAGAATGAATAATGGGTACAATCATGAAAAATAATGAAAATTCGTGTCATAAAACCAGCGGCTAACAGAGATGGAACTAATGATAACCAATAAGAAACAGACAAACTTTTATAAGCGAGGTACCATAAAATAATAAATGGCACGACTGTGTTAATAAGTTGCCACACACTTTTTTTAATCGTTGATTTTTCATACGGAGCAACTTGTTTTTTTAAATTTTTAGTATTTTCTAATGTCATTTTTCTAATTCCTTTCCTTTTTGTTGCTAATTCACATTATAGCACACTATTAGTAGTAGGTGTTAAAAGTAGATGTAATAAATATTATATACTATAAAAATCTCTTTTTTCTTACTCAATACTTACAAATTACTTACGCCCAAAATAGCGCTATAATTGGACAGTTGAAGCATTTCATTTATCAAATAAATTTCCAGTCTTTACAATTAAAACAGCGAACTTTTTTACAAGCAGAAAAGAGCTGCCATAAGTCAGTTTCACCGGCTTATGGCAGCTCCTCTTCATTTCATTTTATTTTATCGATGGATCCAAACTGCACCTGCTGACTTATCTTCAGCTTGACCTACTACTTCAAACTTCAATCCTAGTTTCGGCAACTTACGTCCTGCATCTGGAATAACACTGTTGATATACTGCTTAGAATCATCAAATTTCGAAACGCCTGGTAATCCTTTATAGTCAAAGATACCGCGAGTTGGCGAATTTACTTTCCATGCTGGCGTTTGATCAAATGAGAATGCCGCATCGGCAATTTGATAACGCGTACTGCTCTTCACAGTAGGTTGTCCGTTTAATGTTCCTACGATTGCCTCTGGATGAGAATCTACTACTCCAAGGAATCCTTCGCCTGGATGAACGCCTACCCAGTTATCTGTAAAGCTTTGATCCGCATACCATACAACCATTCCTGTATTAAATACTGGACCACGTGCATATTGTAATGCAGTATCAGACCCAGCGTAATTACGCCACTCGATATAGTAGTTATGTTTTTTCTGCTCCAATCCGTTAGACACAGTAAATCCTTTTAACGCCATTGCTGGCTGGCCTTCTGCATCATCAGAGAAAACAACTTTTCCATCTACAGTTAATGCTGCATTGTCTAACGCAAATCCTTTATAAGCTACTGCAATATCTGTTACATACTCAAATTGCAGTTTTACTTTCTTTCCTTTGAATTGACTTAAATCGTATGATTTATCAACCCACTTACCATCCGTTGTATCTATACCACCTTTTACATCTTTTTCGCCCATTCGATCGATACGTGTCTTCGTTCCATCTTCTGTAATCGCATTTACGTCAAGGAAATCATACTTTGCTTCCAGTTCATAAAATGTCTTATAATCAAACTTAGCATCCGTTGCAGTCGTTAAGTCAAATACTGGTGTCTCAAGTGTTGTATGAATGTCATTTCCTTTAGTGCTGTAATAAAACTTCTTACCAAATGCTGATTCGATATTTTTTATATCTTTGTCTGGCAAGTTAACACGAACGATTCCTGGTCGTTTAGATTTTGTAACACTTTGATCTAAATATGTTGCAGTACCGACTCCAGTACGAAGTTTATCATAATCTACCTCAACGATATTCGCCCAGTTCCCCTTCATATTCTTTTGGAAAAACTCTTTATTTTGTGGTGAGAAACTTGTTGGCTCTGTTCCTGCAATTTTTCCAGCCCAGCTACCGCCGCTCATAAGGGACCATGATTCAACTGGTTCACCTTGCCCTGAGTACTTTGTATCATACTCATCTGGTAAGCCTAAATCATGACCGTACTCATGTGCAAACACACCAACCGCTCCGTCTTCAGGCTCAATTGTATAATCGTATGCAGCCATCTTTCCGCCCCAATTTGAAACAGAAGATTTTGTACCATCAATCGCATATGGCTTCGATCCTAGTTTTGAACGATGAGACCAAATTGCATCATCTTTCAATTTACCGCCGCCAGCCTCTTGGCCCACGCCAGCATGTACAACCATTAAGTGGTCAATGATTCCATCTGGCTCGTTTTTATTTCCATCACCATCTTGATCGTATTGATCAAATTGGTCATAGTCTGCTAAATTGATACCTTTTGCTACAGCTGCTTTTAATGCTTCTTTTACAAAATCCTTCGGGCCTAGGGGACCTTTGTTATCATGACCAGTTCCGGCATCCGCACCATAATCTGACGCTTTTCCTGGAACAGTAAGCCATTCCGTTACAGTTCCATCAACTGTATAGCTTCCGCCAGATTGTTCTTCATAATACTGTTTAAATGTATTAATCTTCGATCCATCAAATAAGGTAAATGGCTCATCACCAAATAACATTTTTTGATAATGTTCACGATTAAAGTCTTTAGAATACATATAACCTGGTTCTTGATCAATATTATTATGCTTAAAATCGCTAAATTCTACGAGTAAAACAAGTACTTTATCTTTTCGAACAGCTCCATTGTACTCAGCTTGTTTCGCTGGTGTAGTAGGTACTTTTCCATTTAATTTTCCTGGGTTCAATCCTACACCTTGTCCAGTTATCGGTCCTAATTCGGGCTGCTGCGCCTGTTCATTTTCCTTCATTTTTGTATCTTTTACTTTTTTCATAAAATCTGAAGCTTCTTGCGTAAGATTATCTCCGGTCAAGATTTCTTTTCCAGGGTTTTCCCCTTTCTTTTTCTCAACATATTTTTCGACAGCCTTTGATGTCTCAGCTTGTGATGCAGATTGATCAATTACTCCCCGTTGCTTCAGCGCCTCTGCCAAACGCTCCTCTGATATTAAATGCTCATCAATTGGTAGAGATGGTGGCGTCTCAGCATAAGCTGCATGACTTCCAAAAGCAAACGTACTACTTAGCACTGCTGCTGATGCTAAAACTAATACAGGTTTTAACTTCTTATTCTTATTCAATGTGTTTCCTCCCCGATGGTTGCAAATTATCGTTTTTTGCCGATAGCAACATAATATTCGTTATAATACGAATATTCAATCTTTTCAAAGCGCTAAAATGTTGAGAAATATTTTTTGTAGGCTGAAAAAAATAAAATAAGTAAATTTACAGGAAGTCCACTCTAGAATTTTTGTTCCTCTTTCCTCTTTTGTTCGAGTGAAATCTCATCTACACAAAAAAAGCCAATTCCTAAGTACTAACTAAGGAATTGACATTTTTTAATGAGAATGCTTTATGAATAAACGGGTTGCTTCTTCTGGTACATAGAACTTACCATTGCTTTCTACAACAACACTACCTAATTCATAATCTTTATTCTTAATACGAATTATATTTTTGTTAATAAATAATTGAGCTGTTACATTATTACGTTTTACTATGAGCACGGAATTTACTGCATCGGTTTTATCTATTGTTACTGTTGCCCCTTTTCGCTTAAAAGCTGATTCACTCTCTACAAATAATTTGTTTGTTATTTCTTCTAAGTTAAAACCCATTGCTTTCGCCATCGTCTTCCCAATGTCCGTGTTTTGAATCAAACCGTATGGCTTTTTAGGACCGTAAGAATATAAAAACACATCCTCACCTGTATGGCCTCCTGTTGTGAAGCCTATGTTCGCACGATTGGCCAATAATGTAGTAAGTATTGGACCTACATCCGATTTCTTTTTTGCTACTTTTACTCTTTCTTTTTCATCATAAGTTAAATTATCCAAACCGTATAATTTAGCTACATCTTCTACATTTGATAAATTAGATTTCAAATTATTTATAGTCCCCTCAAGTGTCATTTTCGATTTTTTCAATGGATCAATGTATGCAGAGACCGGCGTAGTATTATATCCTTTCGTCGTATTCATATTCCCAATAGAAATACCGCTGTTACCATGGTCAGTTAAAGCGATGAGCAGTGTGTTCCCATCATTTTTTGCAAATTGCAACGCTTTTGCTACCGCTCCATCAAATGCTAATACATCACTAATCATCCCAATTGGATCATTCACATGAGCTGCCCAGTCTGGCTTACTTCCCTCTATAAATAAAAAGAAGCCATCTTTATCTTTTGATAACGTTTGAATCGCTTTTTCCGTCATTTGTGAAAGTGTTGGTTGCTCCGGATTTGTTTCTTCACGATCCATATCGAAAGCTAAGGCATTATGTGAAAAAGAACCCCAAATTTTATTAGATTTGGATTTCAATAATGCCTCTTTCGTTTCAACAAAGTCATATCCTTTGTTTTGAATTACTTTTACTAAATCTTCTCCATCTTTTCGGATTCCACTATTTTTTATAAGTAGCAGTGCCGCTTTTCCCCCGCCTAATACGACATCTATATTTTGATACACTTGCTGCTCCGCAATTATGTCAAAACGCTTTCGATTGACATGATGAGCAGAAAATCCGGCCGGAGTAGCATGCTGAATTTCAGCTGTAGCAACAATTCCAGTTGCGCGACCAGTACGTTTGGCACCTTCTAAAACGTTGGCAACTGGCCGTAACTTGTCCTCTTCTTTTATTGGTTTTAGGCCAGGTGAACTCATAATAGAAGGTAATACACCTACATATCCTGAATTCGATTTATTCCCCGTCGCTAAAGCTGTTGCTGCCGGGGCTGAGTCTGTTATAGCTGATTCCGCCGAATATGTACGAACTCCTCCTGTTACAATTTCATCTAATACAAGTGGTTTCCCTTTATACAAGCGAGCTAATGTGGTTGCTGAAGAACTCGTTCCGTCCATAACCATCATGATTACATTTTTCGGTTGTCGTTCTGCTTTTTTCTCTTTAGCTTCCACCGTATGATAATTCATCATACTTTCAGTACCTAACATACTTAGTGTGATTGTTCCTACTAACAGTAACTTCTTCATCTTTAAACCCAATTCCGACATTATTGCGCCTCCATTAGTTTCACATTCATTTACATACAAAGTTCTGATTTCCCTTTACTTTTCACTACCTATATATGCTTTATTAATTCCCAATTCTTATAAAGCTAACAGTAGTAACTTTCTCATTCATTTAATGTCGGTATAGTTCATCTATCTTATATAGAAAATTTTTCATTATTAACTTGTTTAACAACAAATCGCCAATCAAAATAAATAAAAATTTATTGTTAAACAATAAATTTCGTGGTAAATTAATAAGATATTAAATAAATGAGGTGCTTTTTATGAAACAAGGATCAACACTCTTCTTAAAGACAGCTGTGATTCTAATGGGTATCCCTGTTCTTGCTATGTGCATTTTTTTAGTCCCTAAAATAGGGAATTTCGCTGCAGAACTATATCCTGATATTGCATATATTAAATATCTTGTATTTATCAACTTATACGCAACAGCAATACCATATTATTTTGCGCTGTATCAAACATTTAAGCTTTTAAACTATATTGACAAAAACAACGCATTCTCAGAGTTGTCTGTTACAGCTTTAAAAAATATTAAGTACAGTGCACTAGCAATTAGTGTATTATATGTATTAGGTATGCCACTTTTCTATCTTGTGGCAGAGAGAGATGACGCCCCTGGCATTATTATTATCGGAATGATTATGATTTTTGCTTCAATGGTAATCGCGGTCTTTGCTGCCGTTCTCCAAAGACTATTAAAAGATGCTATAGATATAAAATCAGAAAATGATTTAACGGTCTGAGGTGAATAATATGGCAATTATTATTAATATTGATGTAATGTTAGCGAAAAGAAAAATGAGTGTAACAGAGCTTTCGGAGAAGGTTGGAATTACAATGGCTAACCTTTCTATTTTGAAAAACGGAAAAGCAAAAGCAGTTCGTTTTTCAACTTTAGAAGCCATTTGTAAAGCATTAGAATGCCAACCTGGGGATATTTTAGAATATCAACCTGAAGATACTGAATAAAAAGAGTCCTTCATACGAGAAGGACTCTTTTTATTGCACATTACGGCGCAAAACTAATTTGACCAGTAAACAATAAGATAATTGCGATAATCCAAAATATAAAAAATGATGAGGACAGTATGAATGAAAGAAAAGCAATCCCCTTCTTCTCTGTTTTTTTCGTCATTGTAATGATAGAAAGTATGATACCTACAACTGTGAGGGCAACTGTAATATAATCCCCCACTATATTACCTGCATTCGCTATCCTTGTTGGCGTTATAAAAACGAACAGAAAACATAAAATTCCTATAAGTAATGATATATAGCTTATTATACTGTACTTTTTTTTAGGAATTATTTCGGTTTTCATCTTAACCCACCCCTTCTATATAACTATGAGTTCATATTAGCACAATTAACCATAATTTAGTTAATACAAAAAAGAGATACAGCGGGAACTTCCACTGTATCTCTTTTTTATTTAATAAATAAACCTGCTATTTCTTCTTTATCATTATAAGTAATGATAAAGGTACGTTGTTCCTTACTATACTTCGCTACAAGAATAACAGTATATAATCCATCTTTTTCTTCAATCGATTGTTTCTCAATTTTTTCGAACGTACCAGCTTTCTCAATTACAGGTGTAAGATCTTTCATTTTTTCTTCTGGTAATCCAGCTGTCATTTTGCTATCAAATTTCTCATGCACTTCTTTATACTTTGCCTCATTTAATAATGATACAATTTCTTCCGCTTTCGGAATAAATTTTTTAGACGTACTTTCATCTACTTTATTACCGGTACATGCTGCAAGTGCGAACGCCGCGATTGCACTTATAATAATAAGTAACATTCTTCTCATTTTAATACACCCTTTCTTTTTAAAATGAAACTATAACTAAAAACGAGTAAAGCACAAATTGCTATTGAAACTTCTGACATAATGATCCCGCTTTTCCCTGTTACATATAGCGAGATAATACTAGCCAATGCATTTACAGCCCCATGGATGAGAATTGCATATACAACATAACAAAATTTCTTTTGGACGACAGCTTGCAATACAATGAAGGAAAGCCCAACATGCAATATCATCGCAAAGATACGCTCGATACCGCCGAAATAGTAACTGTCACCATTCTGGATGACTGTTTGTGACAATAATAAGGACAATACCGGGATACCAACTATCAGCACTGCCTCAATACCACCATGCCCTGCTCCAAATAAAAAACCAGACTGCCAATCTCGTTGCTTCATAAAATAACGCATTGCGATAAAACGAGCTATCTCTTCAAAAATCCCAGCTGATATACTAAGCAAAACTGCAAATAGTATAGGCTGCATAACAGAAAACATTTGAAAATCTGTGCTAGTTCCATTTAAATAATTCAGTATTGGTATGCGAATCAATATTTGTGATACAACAAAAGCCAATACACCTAACATATATGGAATATAGCGTTTCTTCCAAAAAGCATATAAAAGTGCTATAAGTGGTAAACCAAAGCTAATCATTGTTGTAAAAATAAGACCATTCATCTCGCTTCACCTCTTACTTGAAGTGTATAAAATCGAGTGAAGAAAGTATGTAGTTATTTCTTATTCGGTTTCATTTTCATCATAGATGGTCATTTCATCTTATTTAATATAAATGTTTGCGTGAAATAAGGACTTATATAAGTTGTTTCTAACGTCGCATTATTTGTTTTATTTATGATCCGTTTTAACGAAAATAACCCGTATCCTCTAGCTCCTTCTTTACTTGAATGGTTTTTCTCATAAATTTTTTGCAAATCAATCTCTTCACCCTTTGAACTATTACGCACGATAAAATATTGTCGTAAATCCATTTCAAAGAATGCGATTTGCAATATCTTTTCCTCACTATGTACTGCTTCTTCAATTGCATTGTCTACTAAAACTGAAATGATACGAATAAATGAAATAATCGTCATCGAAACACTTTCGATGTTCTCCGGTATATCAAGCATTACTTTTATTTGTTGCTGCTGGGCAGTGCCGACTTTTGCTCTTAATACGCTTCTTACTTCAGGAATTTGTACGCGGGATAATTTCGCGATATCAAGTTCATGATCATTTATTGTTTTTAATGTGGGAGCAATAACATCGTAGTACACTTGCTCAATTTCTTTCACATTTTTTGTACGTATTCCCTCTTCTAACGATAGTAATACATTCATATAATCATGACGGAAACTAGCAAGCTCATCATGCATATCCTCTAATTTCTCCACATAATCTAATAACTCTTTATCCAAACGTTTTTCATGCTCTTCTCGTAACTTTTCTTTCGATAAGTGTGAGCTTATTAGTACAATGATTATTAATAATAAAAATACAATAATCGCTGTAATATAACTTACTTCACTGTATTGTTGATTTAATTTTGCTAAAAACTCAGTAGACGGCCGAGTTAAAATTAGTTCAATAACAAATCCGATAATTAATAATATATAAGTTACATAGTATAACGGACTACCTACTATATATTGAGCAATTTTTTGAATTCTTTTACGCGCTACTAAAATACCGATAAAAGTAAGGATTGATACGATAAGATGAATAATGCTACCTGTCCATAAATATAAATTGAATGGCATTAACATAAATATTTTCATTCCTAAATCGAAAAGCAACATTTTCACTAATGTTATAATCACCATACTCACTAGTGCAAAATATAAATTATGCTTAAATTTCAATTCATTTTGCATCAATCCTAAACTTATTAAAAATAACACAATCGTACTATTCAACTCTGGATATCTCGTTACTGTTACGACTATAGCAAGTAAAATAATAAATACCGCACTTAAAGCTATTAACATTCTAACTGACAATCTGTTGTAACGGATTAATTGTATGTATAAAAACGTATGACACATACTAGTAAGCAGTATTGCAAATAAATCATAAATATACATTACATCTCACCCTTTAACATGTTACGTACTTTACTCACTAAACGACGTGATACTGGAATACGTTTCCCGCTTTTTAAAACTATCATTTTTTGATTCGCATCGTAAGAAGACATTTGCTTCGTATTCACGATATATGATTGATGACAACGAAATAAACGTTCATCTATTATTTCAATTTCCTTTAAAGTTCCATAAAAATAAACGATTCGATCTAACGTCACTAACGCTAACCGGTGCGGTTCATCAGTCATAACATATTCAACTTCATGAAAAGGAACCCGCACAGTGGCATTACTATTTTCAACGATAAAGTCATCGGACGGAATAATATGCTTATTTCTTGCTTCATATTGAAGTAAACATTTTTCAAAAACTTTATATCTCTCCTCATATGGCAACCCTTTATCAATAAAAGTTAAAGCTGATACCATGTATTGATATGAAATAGGTGCAAATTCAGAATGTGTCGTTACAAACACAATAATCCCTTGCGTATCATACTTTCGTATTTCTTGCGCCACGTGTAAACCTTTACGCTCTTCTCTTTTTATCTCTATATCTAAAAAATAGATTGGGACATATCTCGCCTTAGGAATGTTGGTAATGATGTTTTCACTTTTACTAGTTACCTTGATAAAATCAAAAGGCAACCTATATTTCCCGCAAATCTCCTCAACTAGCCGCTTCATTTGCTGCGCTTGTATGACATCATCTTCTAAAATAAAAATACTCATGTGATCACTCGCTTTATCAAAATCTTTCCATCTATAGATTTATCTATAACTATATAATTCAAATTGTTGTACTAATCTCCTTCCCAAGAATTAAAATAATTAATTTGCTATTACATAGAGAAACCTCAACTTTCCAAGCAAAAAGTTGAGGTTTTCTTCAAATCATTTGATGATTAAATCCGCCCTATCCTTCGGCGATTCCGTTTCTAAGTAATAATCCTCTGCCTTCCAATACCTATTCTCAAACTTTGAAAGGTTTTTCTGCGTTTCCTTACTCTCGCGCAGAAATCTTGTCTCTCTTGGACAATCCAAATACACCATATAATGAAAGAAATCTCTCCATTCTTTTCGCTGAAGAAAAACTCCTTCAATTACAATTACTCCTACTATAGGAATCTGTACTTTTTTTATTTCGCATAAGTCTGTCTCATCATTATAGAACGGTAAATTTAGTTTTGTTTCATTTTGTAACTTTCGAAAAAACTTCTGCCGAAGCCACTCAATATCCCACTGTAAATTATAATACTCATACCATTCCTCATAGTCTGTATGATAGCGTTTATTACACTCCACTATGTGATCATCAATATGGAAAATATGAAACGGAATACTTTCTTGTTTCATATTTTCTTTTAAATTTGCTACGAATGTTGTTTTTCCAGATCGACTTAGACCATTTATACCTAAAATGAATCTATTTTCCTTATGCTTCTTCATAATAGTTATAAGTTCTCTTGTACTCATTACTTCTTCCACTCTTCTTTTAATAAAGAATATAAAATGGTATCATGAGCAACTCCATTTTGAATCATATGTTTTCGAAGTAATCCTTCTTCTTGGAACCCTGCTTTTTTTAACAATTTTTGAGAAGCTTTATTTTCTACATATACAACAGCTGCGATTCTTATAAGTTGTAACGTTTCAAATCCGTAATCTAAAATTGCTTGTAGTGCTTCTGATGCATAGCCCTGTCCCCAATATGTATCGTCTAATTCATAACCAATTTCGGCTCGTTTATGATGATTGTTAATTAAATGAAACCCGCACGTTCCAATTAATTGCCCTGTTCCTTTTTTCTCTATTCCCCATCGAAATACACTTCCCTCTTCATAACGATTTTTAAACGTTTGAATCGTTGTTTTCGCTTGCTCAATATTTTCGAAAGAATCCATTCCGAAATAACGTATAACAGATTCTTTTGAAAAATAACGGAACATCGTTTCTGCATCTAACAGCGTTAATTCTCTTAATTGTAAACGTTCTGTTTCTAGTTTCGGAAACCCCATCTCTTTTTCTCCTTCTATTCTAATGAACTGCAAATTTCAATATAATTCCCATCTGGATCGGCAATATATGCAATTGTTT
This sequence comes from Bacillus basilensis, assembly GCF_921008455.1. Taxonomy (NCBI): domain Bacteria; kingdom Bacillati; phylum Bacillota; class Bacilli; order Caryophanales; family Bacillaceae; genus Bacillus; species Bacillus basilensis. Next base: position 2,995,118 of record NZ_CAKLBZ010000001.1, read on the forward strand.
GTCCCCACGGTTTCACAATTGGTTCAACTAAAATCTTAATACCTTGTTCTCTAAATTGCTCAATCGTTTCTTCTACATTTTCAACAACGAATCCTAATTCAAAATGAGAAGATTGTAACTCGCCTTCTGTAAGTGGTAATCCTGTTAATTCTTTCACGTCTTGCCGCGTATTCATCGCTAATATTGTAGATCCCGTATTAAATTCAATATATGTACCGTGCTCTGCTTTTATAGGTAACTGTAAAATATCTTTATAGAATTTTAAACATTCTTCAAACTTTTCTACGTATAAAATGATGTACTTCATTTTTAAATTCATTTTACATCCCCCTTTATATCCATCCCTAAAATTTCGACAAAAGTCTCATAAAAACCTTGTTTCCTATAGTAACGAGCACAAAAAAATGAGGCCGATTTCTCGGCCTCCCAGCTTATTGGCATAAAACAGGAGATTTGGTTTGGACATAACCAGTTCGTACTCTTATTATATTTTATTTTTTCTGAATTTTAAATACATTAACACCTATTTATATTGAGAAAGTTTTTTTGCTTGCATAAAATTAAGGGGTTTAAGAAATGCTACAAATGGAGGTGTATACATATGGAACCAATGCTATGTCCAAGTTGTAAAACGAACCGCACTCGCTTTAATATTCTTGAGCAACAAGTAAAACCAGTCAAATTAAATCCACAAACTGGTCAAGTAGAAGAAGAATACACAAATGAAACGATGAATGCTTTTCATATGGCTTATCAAGGACCTACATACCGTGTCCAATGTGCTGTATGTGGACTTGTTGAAAATCCTGAACAATTTATTAAACCTGCTCAAAATCAGTCTTTCTAATAATTTCATTACTATCCCTTGTAGAAATAGATTTTTCTATAAGGGATTTTTTCGTTAAATACGGTAATAAAAAACGTATCTCTTCCTTATTATATGTTAAACTTCATCCTCTTTTGTTAAAGTTCATAAAAGGGTAATTTATCAATAAATGTTGATATATAAGATTGCCAATATTTTTAACTGGTAGTTATTATTGAGAATCATTTCTTCTCCATTTATGATTTTTTAAGTTTAATTAACTTAATGTTTTAACTGGTATTTCTACAACGAAATTATAAAGTTTTTATTATGTAAAAAAGAGTGAACAAATTATGTTTATATAGAGACAAAAGAAGTTGATTCTGGCATTTCTCCTCATCAACTTCTTTTATACTCCACTCTTTATTATAATATTTCACTTTTTAATTTCTTGATTTTCCAAGTGAGTCTTATAAAGAAGTACATCCACATACAACCTGAAAGACCTGTTATAGCTTTCGCCCAAATTGGCACTCTTGATTCCATCGGACTTATAAATAGATTATACATCGATGGTAATATACTTGCTGATATAATAACAAGAAATAGTAATAATTCATTTAGTTTTTGTATCCTCGTCTCCTTTTCTGAGTAAATATCAGGCAATTCATTTACCTCTTCTACTTCTTTACAAAAATAATTCCATCTTGTGAAACTTGTTACGCGTTTCCAACCTGACATTTCGTATATTTCGAAATACTCTTGTTGTTGTTCTTTCGAATCTCTATAAACCAATCTAAAATCAGCTTTGTATATTACATCTTTTGGCTCCGTTTTCTGAAACGTATACATTAAATTATATTTTTGTAATGCCCAACCTTGCTGATGCATCTTTCGTAAAAAAGCTTCTTCTTTTTCTAAATTCCATGCCGTAAAAAACTTGAATACCCTTTTTGTCTCCATCTTCTATTCACTCCCCTAATATACTATTTCCATTCCTTACAGATCTCTGCAGCCTACTATACTCTAACTCTAATACTTCTCTACCAAGTGGCGTTAACTCATAGCACTTCTTTCTATCTGTAGAAGCAACTTCTACAATTAATTTCTCTTTTAATAATTTCGTCGTATTCCCGTATAAAGTTCCAGGACCGAGCTTTACTTCTCCATTTGTCATCTCTTCTACCATTTGCATAATTCCATAGCCGTGCATTGGTTTCACTAGTGATAACAGTATGTAATATGTCGCCTCAGTTAAAGGAATGTATTTTCTCGCTTTCGTATTCATTATAACCACCTCCGATACATCGCTTGTTGATATATCGACTTGCGATACATCGTATACCGATATTATATATTCATATTCCAAAATATGCAATAGTATAATTTAATAACCAGATATTTATTTCTTCGAATTAAAAAATCATATGAATTTTATGAATAATTTGTTAAAATATAGAAATATCCGTTTATATTTTGAAAGGAATGATACATATGATACATAAATTGAAAGAAAACATAGGATCTGTTTTTATTGGTAAAGACAATGTTATTGATCTATTACTCGTTTCATTGCTTGCTGATGGACATGTACTGCTCGAAGATGTGCCTGGTACGGGGAAAACGTTACTGGCGAAAACCATTTCAAAAAGTATTGGTGGTAATTTTTCTCGCGTCCAATTTACACCGGATGTACTTCCAAGTGATGTAACAGGTATTGAATACTTCAATCCTAAAACCAGCGAATTCGAGTTAAGAATTGGACCAGTTATGACAAACATTTTACTAGCAGATGAAATTAACCGCGCAATGCCTAGAACACAATCCAGTCTGTTAGAAGCGATGGAAGAACGACAAGTGACGCTTGAAAAACAATCGACTCCACTTCCGAAACCATTCTTTGTTATTGCGACGCAAAACCCAATTGAATCACAAGGAACTTTCCCTCTTCCAGATGCACAGCTTGATCGCTTTTTAATGACGATTTCAATCGGTTATCCGGCCCCAGAAGATGAGTTACAAATGATGCGACGTTTTCGTAACGATACACCATTAGAAAGTGTCACCCCTGTTATATCTTTAGAAGATATATTAGAATCACAGAAACGAGTAAAAGAAATTTTCGTATCAGAACCGGTAGAACATTACATTATTAAACTTGCTCATGCTACAAGAAATCATGATTATATCGCTAACGGTGTAAGTCCACGTGCCACACTTGCTTTAGTGCGTGCAGCTCAGGCATTCGCCTTTTTAGGTGGGAGAGAATATTGCACACCAGAAGATATACAATTTTTAGTTCCTTCTGTTTGGAATCACCGTATCGTCTTATCAATGGAAGGCGCATTACGCACGACAAAAAATGAAATCATGCAAAGGATTTTAAAAGAGGTTGACGTACCAGTGGAGATTGAACAAACATGAATGGACAGCGCGTTGTAACAGTACCTTTATTTTTTCAACTTCATATTATTCAACTAACTGTACCAGGCGCTATACTATTTACGTTTTTTATGCCGCAACGAATCATTATGTTTTTCTTTTTCTTCTATTATTTATTTGCAATTTTCATTTATAAATATGTCGCTTACGTTGAGAAAAAATTTCAAATTATAAATGAGAAACAAACAACTCGGCTTTTCCCTAATGAATCTGGACAGTTTTTTATTCATTTAAAAAATGGAGCAAATATACCACTCGTTAATGGTTTTTGTTATTTTCATTTAGACCCATCCCTACTACCGCATAAAGATCAAGGGATTGATCAAATATCAAAAACGCTATTCTCTTTCCCATTTTCACAACCTGCATACTCGGCACAAAAATGGGATTTAGCATTAACCGCAACGAAGCGTGGTGTGTTCCAAATTGAACAATTCGAATGTGTCTTAAAAGATCCTTTTCATTTATTATCTGTACATCTACCTGTATTTGATAAATTAAGAACTGAAATTATTGTGTATCCATCACCTAAAAAAGTGGCAGGTTTGCAAGAACTTCAGCAACTTTTAAATGGTTCTTATCGAACGAATTTTTCTTTTTATAATGATGAAACATCTATTATCGGTGTTAAACGATATGAACGTGAATCTTTCCGTTCAATTCATTGGAAAGCCTCTGCTAAAATGCAGGAGTTACAGGCAAAGCAATATGAACCTGTAAAAAATTATAGTTGGACGATTTGTCTTTCTTTAGCTGCTGATCGCGGGTTTGGTTGGAAAGATAATATAGAAGATCTTATTTCATTTACAACATACATTTTCCAATACGCAACGAAACATCAAATACCGTTTGAATTATTTATTAGTGTATTAGCAGAAGGTGGTCCTCTGCACTTACCATTAAATGAAGGACAAACACATTACGCAAAAGCTTTAGAAGAATTGGCACGTATTTCAGACGATAGCACATTAATTCCGAAACAAGGATTTCTCCATTATACAAATAGAAAAGGAGAACGATCGTCTACAATGATTTACATTGGCTTGCAAAAGAATGACCTCTCTCTTCTATCGCAACCTACGTTTCTCATAAATAACGAAGGGATGGTGGAAAAGCTTGAAAACTTGGCTCTATCACGTTAATGACTTTATTCTGCTGCTCCTCCTTTCGTTATTAACTGAAAGGGACGAATTAATTGCTGTTGCTATATTTTTAGCAACAGGCTATATAGGATTATTTCTTCTTCATAAATTTATGAAGAAAAAAACGAAAGGTTTTGTCATACTGTTAATAACTCAAATAATCGGTTGTTCTTTCATTCTCCCTTTCTCTTTATTTGGCACAATTATATTACCGCTTTTCTTCTTTATCGTACACGTAGTCGGACCTGGGTATCCAGTTCAAAAATCGTTAGGCGGCATTATATGGTTTGGTGTTTCGGCTATATTTTATGCGCCTTTTCCACCGTTATGGAAACTGTTACTATTAGTTATACACATTATGATTACATTTTGGTTAACCGGGGCAAATCGGAATCAACAGTTATTACGTTTCACTTCAATCATTACAATTGGTGTAATGAGTATAATAATCGTTCAAGTGTTTCCTTTTATTCGTCTTATTTTTAGTTTTATTATAGAAGTAGTCGCATTAGGGGTTGGTTATGTTATAAATCCATTTCTCATAGCAGCTGAATTAAAAGATACTGAAGGGATATGGGCAAGTAAAGGGCATCTCTTAAAACCTCAAATTGACAAAAATGGAGAAAAACCTCCTGATTTTGATCCAACCCTTATAAATAGCATGACCATAATAGCCTGTGCAGCCATTGCTATTTATGTCGTTTGGAAAATAGTAAAAAAACGAAAACATTTAAGTTTACCAAATATGTCTGCCTTCGAATCTACTATTATCATTGATAAAGAAGGAATGAGCCAAAAACGTTTTAAAAGGAACAAACCGCCACATAACGAAATTCGAAAAGAAATTTTTAAGCTTGAGAGTAAGTTAACTCCTCCTTTAAATAGAAAGCGTGGAGAAACTGTTGAGGCCTGGTTAGAAAGAATAAATAGTGAAGAAGATGTAAATATTGAGAGTCATATTATTATAAATGCTTATAATACAGTGCGTTATTCTAATGAGGAAAACACCGTACTTTTGCATGAATTTAAGGAAGAAGTTCATAAACTTTACGTGTATCAGAAGAGTTTGAAGAAACGAAAGAAATAACACAACAAAAAGACTCCTATTTTTATAGGAGTCTTTTTATACTTCTACGTAACTTTTTAAATTGACGCGTTTTTCCCTGCTTCAATTTCTAATGACTCTTCATGCCACCAAAGTGTTTCTTCAGGGTCTTCTTTAGCGATTTGGTGTGCTTCTTTCTTCGTTTCTACTGTAGGATATGAACCTTTTAGCGCACGTCCTGATGTTGTTACGAATAGTACACTAAATACAACTAATCCAATAATACTTACACCTGCTAAATAAAATGCCGGTGCGAGCGGGTTACCCGTTGCATGAACTAAATATGAACATACGAGCGGTGTTGTACCACCGAATATCGATACAGAAATATTAAATGAGATCGAAAGTGCTCGATAACGTACATCGGTGAAAAAGAGTGATGGTAATAATGAAGGTAATGTTCCTTCATATACACTTAGGAAGAAACCTAATACGAAAATACCTGCAAATATAGCTGCAATATGTCCGTTACCTATTAGTAAAAATGCTGGAATTGCAAATACAGTTAAACCAAGTAAACCAATTTGCACGACACGTTTATTACCAATTTTATCACTTAATTTACCGAAATATAGTGCTAGTGGAATCATAAGTGCCATCGTAATCGAAATAATTAATAAGCCAGTTGTTTCTTTGACTTTAAGTACTTGAGTTAGATAAGAAGGAATATACGAAAGAATCATATAATTCGTAATATTAAAGAAGGCGACAATTACTGTGCTTAATAAGAAGTCTTTTTTGTGATATTTAATAATATCCATAAATGAAAATTGTTCATTGTCTTCAGATTCCTCTTGTGCTTTTTCCATCTCTTCAAAGATGGGAGATTCATCTAAATGACGGCGTAAATATAAACCGACCAAACCAATTGGTGCAGCTATTAAGAAAGGAATACGCCAGCCCCAGCTGAGCATTTGCTCATCTGTTAACAATAACGTCAAAATGGTAACAATTACCGATGCAGCAATGTAACCTGAGAGTGTTCCAATTTCAAGACCACTACCGAGTATACCACGCTTTTTATCTGGAGAAGATTCTGCGATATAAACCATTGCACCTGAATATTCGCCGCCTGTAGAGAAGCCTTGAATCATTCGGGCAACTAAAAGTAGTATTGGTGCCCATACACCAATTTGTTCATAGGTTGGTAGTAATGCGATGAATAATGTAGAAAGTGCCATTAAAATAATAGTAGTACTTAACACGATTTTTCGGCCGTACTTATCTCCTATTCTACCAAAGAATACACCTCCGATTGGTCGAACGAGAAAGGCTACTGCAAATGTACCGAATGTAAGTACAAGTTGCAATCCACTATTATCAACACCTGAGAAGAATAATTGACTTAAAATTACCGCTAAATACGCGTATAATCCGAAGTCAAACCATTCCATTGCATTCCCTATACCAGTAGCAACTACTGCTTTCCTGGCTTGTTTAGGATTGACAATATTAACGTCTTGAGGTTCAAAATTCAAATCATTATTTTGTTGCATATAATAAAACAGCTCCTTATTTAATTTAACTTCTTTAAGCACACCTTCTCTTATTGAATAAAATTAATTCGAAGCACTTAAGGAAAATCAATGAATCCTTATCTGTTAATATTATTTCACATAATTAATTATTTGTCCAATTAAATGCTCTTTTTATATAAAATTATACCCTGTTTAACTTGTTATAAAATGACGTTTAGCTTATATAACATATACCTTTACACTACAAATGAAACTTTAATTTATTTATATTTATAACGTTTCTATAATTGCTTCCTCTAACCTAGAAATCAGTAACTTTTACTAAAGATTTGCATATATTTAAAAAGTGAACTCATTAGCTCGAATTTCGTCTTATTACATTCAACTATAATATTATTATAGGTTTAAAGGAGGCTATTTTATGTTGGAAATAATATTGTTACTTACTACTGTTTCTTTTCTTTTAATTATTTCTGTATTTTTCATTACCCTAAAACAATTTAAAGAAATTAAAAATATAAAAAACATATTAACTACCAAAAAAGGAAATGAAAAAAATACATCCGAAAACTCAATCCCTATGCAATTAGACCTTAGTGTTCTTAATAATTTACTCGCTTCAGGAATAAATAAAGGTTCTAATTCAGGTAATGAAAATTCTGAGTCTGATAAAACTAAATAGTCGTTACGTATATATCTAAAATATATATCTCCTATTTTATCTAACCTTATTAACAACTACCTCTGATTAAAAAGGAGACTACTTATGCGTAAAAATCCGATTTCTATTATTATTCCTATACAGCATAACATAAGAGTTTTACCTGAAATTTTGAAAGCATGTGAACAACTACAGCCTTTAGAAATTATTCTTACTATTAATGGATATATTGATGATTCCATTGATATTGCACAATCTTACAATTGTAAAATTATCACACTAGACGAACCGACAGAATCAAATAATTGTTATGTAATTGGTGCCAAAAAAGCAAAGGGTAAGTACCTCTTATTTTTAGATGCAAATTACATTCTCCACCCTTCCTTACTTATACAATTTCTTCAACCATTACTAGACGAATCAGCTGACGTAGTATTAAACAATTTAGATGATTTTTTTTATCAAAAGCAAAAGCCCACTATAGAAATGATTTGGCAGCAAGTCACGAATCATTTTTTTCATCGTCCAGATTTAAATGTTAACTCATTATTATTTCCTCCCTATGCAATAACAAAAGAAATTCTTGAAGCCATTACTCCAGAAATTTTATTAAATCCGATATTGGCACAAATGAAAATTATTAAAAATAAATTTCGGATTAGCAATCATTTTAAAATTTCTATACCGCAAATCCCCTCCTTCCCCTCAAAACAACTCATTCGTTACCACCTAGAAGCGATTGGAAATTGGGTAAATATATTACAAAATCCAAGAGGAAACTATACTGATAATAATCGAAGGCGGGATATTATTTTAGAACTTCAAAACGGCGAACAAAGAGCTATACCCAAAATAATTACAGGTAAAGAGTTTTATTCGAATACTTATGGAAATAAACAATTATCTATCATCATCCCTGTTCAAAATGAAGAAAAAACGATAGAATCTATCATTTTTGAGGTGCAGAAATTAAAACCTTTAGAAATCATCATTATTGTTAATGGATCAACAGATAAAACAGAGGAATTGGCGAAGAATTGCGGTGCAACAGTTATTACTTACAAAGAAGCACTCGGCATTGATACCGGACGTGCCGTTGGTGCATATTTTGCAAAAGGTGATATATTATTATTTATTGATGGTGATTTCTTAATTCCTAGTTCTGATTTATTACCATTTGTACAATCTGTTCAAGATGGAACCGATTTAGCTTTAAATAAATTAGAGCACTACTACATGTATCGTCTTCCTTATTCTATCGTGACTGCATGTAAGTATGCTGTCAACTTAGCATGTAATCGAAAAGATTTAGGTATGGGATCCACAATTGCTGTCCCTCATGCTTTTAGTCGAAAATGTATTGATACAATTGGGTTTGATTCACTTATTTCACCAACCTTAAGTCAAGTTAAAACAATTTTATCAGGCTTGCATGTACAAAAAGTCCATTCTGTCGATGTTGACAAGATAAATCGAGTGCGACCAGAAAAACACTTCTCACAGGAAGGCTACCTTTCATTAGCAACACAGCAAATCATTGGTGATCATATAGAAGCAATTTCTTACCTCATCGAACAAAAAAGAAACACTGAATACTTTTAATTGTATATCCTTACCACCAAATAATATATGAATTCATTTTAAATATATAGCAAAATAAAAAAGATGGTTTGTAACCATCTTTTTTATCTTTACATCAATTCAAAAGAAAAGTAGAAGGCAGGCTTTTGATTTCTGTATTTTTCTTAAGAAGTTTGAAAAGAGAGGCTTGTTAATGAAGATGCAACACTTAAATCATCATTTAGTTTAATTGAGAAACATGCAACTAATGGTAAAGTAATTACAATTGATCCACTAGGACTAATTACAATTGTAGGACTTGTCCCACATGCACCCCCACAATCCACTACAGCGTCAATTCCACTACTAGGGGTAATTGTAATTTTAAGGCATACATCAAAACAAACATTATTCGTAGTACATGCCATAACTCTCCCTCCTTTCTTTTAACAATATATGCAGTTAGTTAAATTCGGACACGACTCTCTTACGAAATTTTATAAATTAGATGTTATTTCACTCTTAGTTTCATAGAAAATTAACCTTTTATTAAACTATCTAAATCAAATAAAAAACTCAAATCATCCTTTACTAAAATAGAAACACATGCAATAAATGGTATTACATTAAAATTAGATGAACATTCATCATTGCACCTTACGAATATTTCTGCTCCACCATTTGGATTGACTTTAGTTTCTAAACAAATATTAAAACAACTTTTATTGATGCAAGACAAGATATTCCCTCCTTTCTTATATTTAATATCAATTTATACAGAAATAAAAATATCGTTACAGCTTTTATCTTTTTTACTTTACATACTTAAAATAAAAAAGATAAAAGCTTCTTCATGTATATAAAGAAGCCTTTACCTTTTTGTTACTTGCTCATTTACTATTAGTCAGTGAAAAATGCACTTCATTTGTACCTGAGCTAAAAATAATATAAATTTTGATTTTAGTTTCATTGCAATACTAAATATCGTCAAGTTGCTTAAATGAAATGTTTACGTTACTCATGCAATAGACAAATTTACCTTTTAAAATAAATCTTTAAAATCCCTATTCTTCAATAGATATGAAAGTCCTTCTAAATGATCCCCAGTAATTCTCAATACAGCTGGTGGATGCCCTATCGTTGCAAAATGCTCTTGTGGCCGAATACGGTTTGGTTTCATTACATCTACAAAATGGACACATTCGACTTTATATCCTTTTAATATTGCCTTTACTTGCGCAACACACGATGTGTGAAGTGTATCCCAGCCGATTCCCTCTAAACATTTTCTACTAATAGCATGAGGAACAGCAATTGTGGATCCTACTCCTAAATCTTTACGATTACAAGCAATATTCAACATATATTTATATAAATTTACAATATATAGAGGAAATCTAAGATTTAAATTTAAATCGTTTAAAGCCATATCAACCCCATCTGCAACAGCCTTCGTTAATGGATGAAGATTTTTTGCTGGAATAGCAAAATCAGCATCAATAAAGAGAAGTATATCCCCTGTGGCTTCTTGTGCACCAATTGCCCGTCCTACATCATGCCCTAATGTTTCTTGATAAACAATTACTGTAGCTCCTAATTGCTTAGCAATTGCTTCTGTTTGATCTGTTGATCCATTGATTACAACAATTATTTCTTTCGGTTCAATTTTTCTTGCCTCAAGAATAACTTCTTTAATTGTTGCTTCTTCATTTTGCGCTGGTATAATAATTGATAACTGTTTTCCATTATAAATAGAGGAATTCATTCCCCATCCTTTATGAAAAAGTGAATAATTCTTCTGCATTTTTAGTTGCTCTATAACTTCTCTTTTTCTTCCTCCATCTGTATAATTACCTCTATCATCTTTTCCTTGTAACCAACTCTCTAAAACTTTTACATTCTCATTTATCTCACGTACTTCTAATTTAGTTAGTTTATCTCTATAGAAAGAGGTTTGATTTACATTTAAAGAGGTTTTAATAATTGCTGAAGAGGTGTGTACTCGCCACCCTTTCTCAATAAGAGTTACTTGGGATAGAATAGGGTTCTGCAAGATATCATATCCAATGTCTTCAATTGCTTTTTTAGTAATAGCATATGGCAGAGATAACATCGAATCATATTTTAAATCCATACGTCCCAATACATCGTTTACTATTTTTCTATACACCATAGCAATGCTTGGCCATTCTACTCTCATCTTTTCAAAACAGACAGAGTCTATGTTATTCAAAATTACATCCTGTTCCTTTTTTAGTAGCGGTTCTATAAATCGTTCTAATTCTACCGAAAAAATAACATCTTCTCCATTTAAAAATAAGACTACATCACCATTGGCGATTTTTGCCCCATGAACTGGTGCTCTCCATTTACTTTTCTCCTCAATCACAACAACGTTACTTTCAACAAATGTTGGTATAGATTGTATAGCACTCATTCTATCATCAGCTACAATAATAATTTCTAGTGGTTTTATATGCTGCAATTTATTTAAAATCTGATTCAACTTCGATTTTTCTTCTCCTAAAACTATAACGACTGATAGCTCCACTTCTTTTTGTTCTTCTTTCACAGTCTGATTAGGCTTTACTTTTTTTATATATTCAATTGTTTCACTCTTCCCTACAGCTGCATGCCCTGCTTTTTTATCAAAATATAAGTCTATTATAATTTGATTTACTTCCGTGTCTTTATCAAGTTGCTCTAATTCAGAAATAAATGGTAATAAATGATTTTGTACATCAAATTCACACGCGAAATTTTGCAAAAAATAAATATTTGGTACATATTTAATGTGATTAAAAAATTTCACAACATTAATTCTTTCTCCAAATTTCTCTTCAACTTCTTCTCTTGATAAACCTGGATAAGATAAATCGAAAACTAGATTTACCGGTACAGGTATCCATTTTATTAAATTTGTTTGCGGATTATTAATGAAAGCTGTGGAACCTTTAACAAATCCAGCTAAAATTAAAGACATAAATCCTCCCCCAGAACTTCCATAAAACAAGACATTTTTTGAATCAACTTTTAACTTTATAAATAATATTTCTAGAATATTAGCTATATCTTGTAAATAAAATCTATTTAACTCCCCCTGTCCCCAACCTAAAGATAATTTTCCAAGATATAAAGTAGGGTCATTATAATATATAACAGTATCTTCAAATTCATCCATCCAAGAATGTCGATGAAAAATAGGTGGACCAATTGGCTGTTCTTGAAACCCACCTGCTCCGGATCCAAAAACAATTGTGTTATCAGCATTGGGCTTCATACGAATTAAAAATTCATACGTTACTTTATCCCAATCAACCTTGAGTATAAATGGCTCCGAAGTTTGAAAATCCATTTGCCATAATTGTTCATATGGAATGTTAATTATTTTATACTGGTCTAACAGTTTAATCACCCTTTCCATCCATTTCAAGTTGTTCTATCAAGTAAGAGAGCGCTTCAACATGATCACCAATTATTCTTAATACTGCTGGAGGATGTCCATTTTGACTTACATTTTCCTTTAAACGAATTCTATTCGGTTTTACAACATCAACATAATGGACACATTCTACCCTATACCCTTGTAATATAGCTTTTACTTGTGCAAGACTAGGACATAGTAAAGTTTCCCATCCTATTGCATCTAAGCATGATCTACTCATTGCATGTGGAATAGCTACTAATGAGCCATTACTTAATTCTGGACGACCATATGCTAAATTAAGCATATATTTTACAATATCCACAACATAAAAAGGCGGATTGAGCATTGGGTTCAAATCATTTAACGCTATGTCTACGCCATCTAAAACTGCTTTTGTAAAGTGATGCAAATCACTTCCTGAAACACTAAAATCACCATCAATAAATAAGAGAATATCTCCTGTAGCTTCAAGCGCCCCAATAGCACGTCCAACATTATGACCAAGTCGTTCGTTATATTTAATAATAGTGGCACCAAGTCTTTTAGCTATGTCAGCTGTATGATCTGTTGAACCATTTACAACGACAATTATTTCTAGCGGTTCTATTTTTCTTGCCTCAAGTATTACTTGTTCTATAGTTTCTTCTTCATTTTGCACCGGTATAATAACAGAAAGTTGCTTCCCGTCATAAATTGAAGAATACATTCCCCATCCTTGATGATAGGAAGGGTATTGCTTGGATTCACCTGCCTTTTGAATAATATCCCTTCTTTTTCCTGCATCAGTAAACCCTACCCTTCTTCCTTTTTTCTCTATCCATTTAGATATACCGCTTAAATATCTTTCTACTTTCTCTTTTTCATTTTTTGATAACTCTTTTTTTATTAAATATCCTTCTTCCTCTATAGTCTCATCTTTAGATAATGTATTAATTGCATATTGATCGTTAATCCGCCAGCCTTGATTCACAATCTTCATATGAGATAAAACGATATCTTCCATATAATCAAAGCCGATATTTTCCACCACTTCCTTCGTAAGCGCATATGGCAATGAAAGTATTGAATTGCTTTTTAAATCTGGTCGTCTTAAGATTTCATTTAACATTTTTCTCCATACAATATCCATATTTGGACATTTACCTATTTCTATTAATTTATCTATTTTATTTAAAACTACATCGGCCTTATTTGTAACAATTGGCTCAATAAATCTCTGCATTTCATTTGTGGATAATGAAAAATTGCTATCTAAAAATAATAAAATATCTCCTTTCGCTACCTTTATACAAGCTTCATATCCTTGATAATGTGCACTATATTTGTTCATTAAAACACTATGACATCTATATTTCGTTGCTATTTCATACAATTTATTTTTATCATCAGGGGCTAAAATTATAATTTCAATTGGTTTTAGTTTCCATGCAGCGTTAATTAAATCTTCTACTAGTTGCTCTCGATCACTATACGAAATAATAACCGTTAACGATTTCATTACAATCCCCCCTTTTTTACACATCATGTGGCATGAAACATCATTCATATGAACTTAAAATATTAAGTATTACAATTCACTCTAAATTTGCTACTTTATTAACATATTCAAAAGTGAACTATACTGTGTGAAAACAAACGTCTATTTTTGAAAATATAAGCTCTACACTTGTATCCCTCCTTTTATCGTTGTGTGTTACAACTCTCACCATTTAAAAACAAAAAGAGTCCTAATTTCTTTAGACTCTTTTACACTAATTTATAAATATCATTAATTTTATATACAACCTTTTTCCATGTTATACCTCTATCTGTTGTAGTAAATATTTCTTTTTTATTACAAGCCCAACCTTTACGCCGATTAAAAAAATGTAAACAAAATACATTTTTCAACAATGGATTACTTGATACCTTTATCCATTTTGCTCCTTTTTTTATTATTTGATATACACTTCCATGTTCACTATTTATAACCCAGCCATAATAGGAACTAAAAAAAGAAACAGCCGCTTTACTAGTATTTATTGTTTTATTTGAAATATGCCACGAATTCCCCTTATCAACTGAGTAATTCATGAAAAATACATCATTATTCATTTTAGTTGGTATTACTAACAAGTTATTTTTATAGATTGCTTTATAAGCCATAGAAGTTTCATTATTACTTCCTTCAAGACTTGGAATATCTTTTATAGGCTGCCAACTTGCCCCACCATCCATTGTTTTAAATACCGCTGATGTTTCATATTGTTTGTGTAATGAAATAAATCCAACTAACTCGTTTATAAATGTTATCCCTGAGATACTATCACTAATACTTATATTTTTAATTATTTTCCAAACTTCCCCTTTCGTTTTCAAATAGTATAAATTATGTTCAAATTTATTTGATGCAAGCTTTCTAGACAATACAATCCATATACTATCCATATTCGTGGCATGCAATTGTACTTGAACATCAGTCGATTTCTCCCACTCTTCTTCAATTGGTAATATAAACTCACTCCATCTTTCCCCTCTATTAACTGTATAAAATATAGCGGGCAATAAATCATCATTCGTTTTTGTTAAACCATATGCCCAAGAGCTTCGAGCGTTTATTGGATATCCAAATAATACAATTGAATTTAGAGGATTAACAACATCCCATTCTACTCCTCCGTTTCGAGTATATAAGATGGCTTGCTTTTTATTTGTATATTGAATACCAGCCCAACCAAATCTATCAGTTCGCATTTGTAAAGAAGTAAATTGAATATCACTATTTTCCAATACATCACCTCATTCTTATCATATATATATTCGTATGCTATTATTTTCAAAACGTTCTATCATTAGTTGTTAGTACCACTCGTTTTATCTACTATCTTTACACATTTACTTTCTCTTTTCCTCACCAACCAAATATCAATATATAATGTATCAAATCTAATAAAATCCCTTCTATTTTTTCATTATCATTTAATAACGACTGTATTTTACAAAATTCTACTATAAAAAATGCACCCTAATTGTAAAACTATTTCTAACAATTAGAGTGCACTTTATATAAAATATAGCTTTAATTTTTAAGCACTTACTACAGCAGCAACTTTATCCAAACAAGTAATAAATTGATTAATAAATGCATCAATTTCTTCTTTTGTAATTATATACGGAGGAAGTAAACGGATGATATTCCCTTGTGTAACATCAACTAACATCCCTTGCTTCATTAGGTCTACCTGTATTTGCTTCACATTTTCATTCGTGTCATTCACACTTATCCCAAACATCATGCCAGCATGACGCACTTCCTGAATATAATAAGAATTTTCTTTCTGAATGTCTTGCAGTTTGTCATTCAAATATAGTGACGTTTCATAAGCTTCTTGCATTAACCCATCATCAAGTAATGTATTTAATACAGTTAAACCTAAAGCTGTTCCCATTGATGAATGAGCAAATGTTGTCCCGTGATCTCCTGGTGAAAATACATCACATAACTTTTCACCTACAATAATTCCTCCTAGCGGTATCCCGCCTCCTGCTCCTTTACCAATTTGAATAATATCTGGTGTAATATTAAAATTTTGATAAGCAAATAGTTTTCCCGTTCTACCCATACCACTTTGAACTTCATCAACGACAAGAAGTACATTATATTTTTCACATAAATATTGAACACCATGTAAATATTCACTTGATAAAGGGTATATCCCCCCACTTCCTAAAACAGGCTCTAGCATAATCGCAATTGGGTTTTCTTTAATAATGGTCTCTTCTAATTGGTCTATATTTTCGCGCTCTACTTCATATACAGGAATAGATGTTTTAGGAAAATTTTGATATACCTTTTCTTGTCTCGTAAAATGTAGTGCCCCTAACGTACGTCCGTGGAAACTATTTTTCAGCACCACAATTCCCTCACGTTCTTCACCCGTATTATCTCTATATTTATCAATTAATTTCAACGTTGTTTCTGTCGCTTCCGTACCAGAGTTTGTAAAAAAGACTTTTCCGTTTTTTAATGAGCAATCAACTAATTTCTTTGCATACTCAATCGCAACTGGATTTAAAAAATGAAACGGCAGATGCAACGATTTCGTAACTTGCTCCATTGTCATTTGCACGATTTTCGGGTGATTGTATCCTAATACGTTCACTCCGACACCAGAAAATAAGTCTACATACTCTTTACCATCCACATCATAAAGCTTGCACCCTTCTCCTCTTTCTATCGCAACCTTCGTACGACAATACGTAGACATCATATATTCTTTATCTAATTGAAACCAATCCGACATTTTAAATTCCTCCTTGTTATTTTCCCTGTTTATTTCTGTTCATTCTCTATAAAGTCATGTATAAATTCATTTTTCAGATTAAAATTTTAATAGTAATTTTCTTCACGATATTCATTTTTCCATAATTTCTTCTATTTCAACAGGTCCACTATATGTGCATTTTTTTCATCTAGCGGTCTGTTACTACTTTGCATGTCATACATAATCAAGGTTATACAATCATATTTAGTAACAATGGACAAAAAAGATTTGGAGGCTATATCGATGGATGAAAACTATGATAAACAGGGGCAATCTTTACTAGGGAATGACTTTAATGAAGATGGAGAACGTAATGAACAAGCTACACTTCACTCTCAAACAGTTGGTTCACGTGGACCTGTTCTAGAGCAAGATAGTGTACTTCACGAGACGTTACAAGAATTTATTCATGAAAAAATTTTAGAAAGACCTGTTCATGTAAAAGGATTTGGTACGTTCGGTTATTTTCAAACAATCTATCCAATGTCTGAACATACTAAACTAAGTTTTTTACAACATTCTAATGAGAAAGTTCCCGTTATGGTGCGGTTTTCATTAGCTGCTAGTACGAAAGGAACACCTGATACTTCTAGAAATGTACGCGGTTTTTCTACAAAGTTTTATACAAAAGAAGGCATTTTCGATCTTTTATGTAATCACATTCCTGTCTTTTCTGTTCGTGATCCGATGCGCTTCCCAGAAACGATTCAAGCGTTGTCACCTTCACCTAAAAATAACTTAATAGCCCCTAATAGATTTTGGAGTTTTGTCGCTAGAGCACCTGAATCCATTCATTTCGTTGTCCGTTTGTACTCTGATAATGGTACGGCCAAAAGCCTTCGCCACATTCCAGGGCATAGTGTAAATACATATGTTTGGAGAAATGCAGAAGGTAATCGAAAATATGTAAAGTATCATTGGTACCCATTTGAAGGTGTACAGTACATTACTAGTAAAGAAGCAATTAAACTAGCTGCCGAAAATCCTGATTATAGCGGAAAAGATTTATATGATGCTATTGAAAATGGTAAACCAGTGGAATATGGTTTATATGTCCAGCTCATGGACCCGAAAGATGAAGCGCATCTTTCTTACGATCCTTTAGATGATACAAAAATATGGGATGAAAAAGCGTATCCTCTCATACCAGTCGGCAAAATGGTATTAAATAAAAATCCTGAAAATTATATGGAGCAAGTAGAAAAAGTCGCTTTCTCCCCTTCTAATTTACTTGACGGTGCTGAATTATCAGATGATAAAATGTTGCAAGGGCGAGCTAACATTTATAGCGATTCTCAAAGAAGAAGAATTGGACCTGAATTCCGCAAATTAACGATTAACCAACAGCAAGATTGGACACCTGCTAATCAAATAACGAGCGGTGACGGAAGGTACGTTGAAGGTAAACTTGAAAGAACTTCTATTACGAAACAGGATGACTTTACACAGGCTGGTGAATTTTATGCGAAGTTAAAACCGATAGAAAAAGAACATCTTGCTGAAAACTTAGCTAGTGATTTGAAAGTTATATCCCATGATATTAGGAAGATAGTTTTGGGGTATTTCAATCAAGTATCAACTGATTTGAAAACAAGCATTGAGACAAAAATGAAAGAGCATTAAGAAGATTAAAACATGCTTTACGAATGAGAATTCAAATCTATATTAATTATTTTCTTGTCAAAATCCAATGAAGTTATTTAATTTAAAAATATAAAGCCAATATATCCCTGTTCTATAATTAGAACAGGGATATATTGAAGTAGTTTAATGTTTAACATTAAATACTTTATTTAGCTAAAAAATGCAATAAGTAGCCTTTCAAAACAAACTATTTTACTTGTACCGTATAATTCCCTGTTCCACCACCATACTTATATACACTTAAGTAATATTTCCCTGGCTTTGCATTATAATTTCCAAGCAATTTGTTTCCATCACGTTTTGTTGCATAAGCTACATAATTATTTAGATCTGATTCAGAATATAATACCCAGTTCAGTCCAAGATTTTGTTCGTTCGTAACAGAAATTTGTAAATCTTTTTGATCCTTTACATCAATAACAAATTTATCCCCCTGATCTTGATCACTCAAGGTTCCTTTTAACAAAATATTCAAAGATAGTGGATTTGCTGTTTCAAATGAATTATTTGGTTCTTTTTCTACAGCCGTACCTTCTTCTGTATTCACTCCGCTAAACACAACATCATATTCATATTGTCCAGCATTATTTACACGGTAATTTACAAAATAAGCAGTCAATGTTTTATATCCAGTCCACTCTTTTCCTGAAAGGCGTTTCAACATATCATTTGTTGCTTCATTCATCACTTTCCAGTCCTCAACTTCTCCTTTAGCCGCACTTCCTGTATATGTCCCCTGTAGTGTAAATGTATTAAAGAATTGTGATTTATTCTTTGTTACTTTCACATCTTTTAATTTCGCTTCATTCGTAATATCTGAAGTAACGTCCGAAAGCGATTTTGGATCATGCTGAGTTAAATACTCATCTGATACTTGTGGAATTGTATACTTATCGCGATTATCAATAAGCATTTGCATATAAGATTGATATTCTTCATTTAACTTATTATCTTTGCTTAATGTAGCACGGTATGCATCGTAACTTGAAACATCATTTGCGCGAATTAAATCATGTACTTTATCGAACATTTCTGGGCGTTTATTATACATATATGATTGCAGTGCAAACGAATAATTATAAAAATCCCACGTTCCATATTTCGCATTTAATGTTTGTGATGCTGTATAACGTTTTGCAGGATCATTAGATAACCCACCAATTATACTTTTTCGCGGTACTACACTATCTAATCGCGTTGCACCTGCAAAGAACTCTGCATTCCCTTCTTCAAACCATGTTAAACGTTCATTTTGATACATTTCTCCTTGTCCCCATAATCCCTGAACTTCGTACCTTCCTTGTAAGTAGTGCGTAAATTCATGGCGGAACAATTCTTCCAAACTATAAATACTTTGCTCTGGTGTACGTTCATATGTAAAGAAAGTCCCTGTCCCTTCAATATAAATCCCACCATTATTCGTTTCATATCCGTACAGTTGACGATTAAATTGATACTCATCTGGGCTATTATAAATAACCATCGTTAACACATCATCAGCATGTCCACTTTCAAGTGGTTTATCGCTACCAACTGTACGATAAAATTGAGAACGCACTTCTTTTGCCGCCCAGTATAGACGTTTAATTTTCTCTTCGCTAACTTTATCCCCAGCTTTAAAGGCAATTGCTCCATCATCAAACGTATACGTTTTCGGTAAATATTTCTCTTTACCCTCTTCTCGAATTTGATCTAAATTTACAGTTTTTCCGTTCGCATCTATTCCTCCATAATTTGTAGTAATTTGTTCTGCCGCAACAAAGTATTGCTCTCCTAAATATGGATAAATTCGCATTGCATCTGTAACAACTTGTTGTCCTTTTGTCGGCGTGCTATGAAGCTTGCCCAATCGGCCAGCATAGTAAATTCCGTTATTTATTAACCATCCATTTTTATCTGATACAGTACCAATAAGTGCGAAACGACTTACTTCATTAATAAAGTTATCGATATTTCGATACCACATCGTATCTTTCGGCTCTTTTCCAGTCGTGTACATATCCGTCTGAATATCAAAGTCAATTCCCTTCATCAACTCATATATAGCGTCTCCTTTTGTTCGGTCTTCAATGAAAGTTGCAAGATTATCGTTATATTGTTTAAAAATTTCACCTGCATATAAAACCGTTTCAACATCTGCTGATGCATTTCCAATTAATTTTCCATATGATGCAATTACTTTATTTTGTTCTGATGTACCAAGTTTGAAATTTGGATTTTTTGCAATTGTTTTTAAAGCTGGTAAACATTTATCATGGTAGCTACGCTCATTTAGTTTGCTTAATTCATCATGGTAAAAACCTAAATAAAATGCTGCACGTAGAGCTTCTACTAATGTTTCAATCCCTTTTGAATCATCTTTCGTATAAGCTTGTCCTTGTTCTGCTAGTTTATTAATAATCGCTTGCATTCGGTTATCATCTTGATAGAATTTAAGACTATCACTATTAAACTGAAATAATTCCGGAATTTGATACCATTTAATTGTCACAAGAAGATCAGTTAATTGTTTGTTATTTAATTGATTTAACTCAGCCATCGAATACTTTTTTTCTTCAGCTAACGGTTTAATATTATCGGTTGGTGCTATTGGACGCTGCGATAAATCCGCTAATTTTAACCGTTTTGTAAAAGATGCATTTTCTTGTACTTTTGAAGGGTGCGCCAATTCATCAACAGATTTCTGTATTCCTACCGGCTCCATTTGTAATACATTCTTCACATTTTTCTCTTTTGTCTCTGCTTGAATTTGCAAACCATTACATGTTATTGTCACTAGTCCAACACCAAGAATCCACTTAGAAATTTTCGAATATTTAACCATACCATTGCCCCCTAGTCATTTAAAAGAAAATTCTGAATTTTAAAATCAGAAAACACTTATTTGTATGTATTTACAGTTCCGCTATAAATACAACTATGATCAATAATGCAATAGTAGCTTGTTTTATACTATTACGAGTACAGATTCCTTACATACAATCTCCCTTCCTTACATTTAGTACAAGCAAAAACTGTGCCAATCATATTAATCATATTTCTTATGAATAGCCAACATTCTTTTATAAATACTGTAGAATAAAATATACATAGGTGGTTCGGCAATGTATAAATCATTTGACACAAAATCTAATGTTTATGAAGAACAAATTCATTGAATGTTATAAGTTCATTAGCCAGTAAATAATTTTCAACTAACAACATCCACAATTTTTAAATCTCTCAAAAAAGGTAAACAAACATATTCCATAAAGCTAATATGTTCGTTTACCTTTTTCTATTTCAAATCAACAGCAAAATATCGTTGAATAAAAATAGTATTAATAAGTATTTTGTTATTCATTTCTCTTTTTTAGATAATCTTTTTCACATTGTAACGGTTTGAATTTCACTTTTTTCCCTTTCTTCTTTTTCGTTTTTATAACGAGCCATTCCCCTTTTTCAACGTCTAGTTTAAGGCGTTTCATTACATTAATATTATCTTTTTCTTTATAAAGTAAAAATGCTTCTTGCGCCCTCACAAATAAGCTGGGCTGCTCGCTAAATCCACCACTATCATAAATTTTAGTTAGCGAATTATAATAAGAATCATTTTCCTTTCCACCATACATCAAATGGGCAGCCTCCAAATCTCTTTTACTTACTTCCCAAAAACTATGTTCATCAATATTTAAATTAAATGTGGATTTAATGTCCTGTATTATATTCTTCACATACTTTTCATCTCGAATTTTCCTTTCTTCAAGACAATCCGAAGATAACCTTGGTGCATCTGATTGGGAATGTACAACGTGTTGTATCGATACACACAAAATAAATACGCTTAAAATGTAAAATATTTTTTTCATATTTACATATCACCTCAAATGATTTATATACTATATCATTTGAGTCTTACAATATTCTTATGCTAACAATGTGAAAGGCCCTATAAATTGGACTTTTATAGAGCCTTTCATATTAACATTACTTTATTAAATTTACCGGTGAAGCCATTACCTTACTATTTTTCACATCATATAGTCCTATAGGCGTTACCCGTATAAAAGGCAAGTGCGTCGCAGAAAAGAATAAAATGGTAAATGCCGGATCGTCATACCTGTAGCCACGCTCTTGCAATAATTTCACCAACTGTTTCTCTTCCTGTATTAATTCACTCATTTTTAAATTAGACATAATCCCGAGCAATGGTAATGCGATTTCGTGTAATACTTCATTCTTTTCAGCTATTACCATTCCCCCGCCAAGCTCTTTTACTCTATGAAAAGCTGTAAGCATATCTTCTTTATTCTTCCCAATAAGAATGATGTCGCCGGTACCAGAATAAGAGCTAGCAAGACCACCTAGTTCTTTCGCAAAACCTTTCACAACTGTATTCAATCGCCAACTGCCATCACGAGCAATCATCATAAGGAAACATTCATCATGATTTATGGACAATTCATCACAGTCTAAGTCGATTTCACTAACGTATGGTTTTGTTATAACGTTATTTAATAAGTGTATACCCGTTTTATTAGAGAAAATCATATCCTCTTTTTCTATGGACCAATCTAATGTTAATGGAGTTACTTTACATTCATTCCAGTCTATATGTAATGCTTCATGTGTATTTACACCGTCACGCTTCACCCATTGCCCCTTTGCAATTACGCTCGTTGGTACCGGGTTTTCTTTACTTTCTAAAATATTGATATTAGCAATTCTACCTGTCGCAATCGAACCATGTAAGTGCTCCATGTTATAATAACGAGCAATATTATAACTTGCCATATGATAAGCATCTATTACCGGCACCCCTTGTTTTATCGCGGTAGAAATCATAATGTTTGTCATTCCATTTTCATAAAATGAAGGATGTGAACCATCTGTAGTAAGCATGAATCTATCAAACTGCTTAACACCTAATTCCAGCAATTCCTTCAATAAAACTTCTAAATCTGGGCGTATGGAAGAATTCCTAAGAGAAACAATGTAACCTTGCATAAGACGAGTTAACGCTTCCTGCCCTGTCATCGCTTCATGATCGCAATCCGTACCTAACAGTTTTAATTTCGCTAAAGTCGTTTCAGATGCTCCCGGAAAATGTCCTTCCACTTTTTTCTGTAATCGTTTTGTTTCCTGCACCCAATCTAACATTTCATCATCGCCATGTAATAACTTTGGCCATGCTGTTAGTTCGCCACCTTGTAGAACTGCTTCATGTTTCAGCCATTCCATTATTTCTTCACTATTAAATAAAGATTCACCGTTTTGCAATTCAGTCTGTCCATCAAAACGGCACCACCAATACATACTTGCTGGAATCTTTTTAAATTCATCTAATAAACGAAATGCTTCTTCATGCTCTAATGTGAAAAATAATGTTAAATTATCATTAATAAAAGTTGTTGTCCCAAATTGCATCGCATGATTTGCTAACGTCTCTGGGTTATACAACTGATACGGATGTGCATGTGGCTCTATGTAACTAGGAACGACATACTTTCCATCACAATCAATGACTTCACATTCATGTAGTTGCGCTGGCAGCTTTTCTCCTACATATATAATACGGTCATCATAGATCCAAATATTTGCTTGCATCCATTCACGCATATAGGAGTTTAAGTATGTTGCATTCTTTAATAATTTGTGTGGGCTTTTTGTACCATCTATTATTTCAACATGTTCTCGTAATTGTTCGTTACTCCATCTAAACTGATTTTGTCCCAATGTATTTCACTCCAAATCAATTTACTTTTATTTATTAAAACAAAAATAATTAACAAACTGAAGTATTATCCATTCATAACTCCCCTGTATAGCCGCTATATCTTTCATTATATGAAATAATCGAAAAAATAACAATTTTACAAACGAAAAAACATACCTCTTTGATCCGCAATAAAAAGGATGTCATGCAACTGACACCCTTTTTATTTTTATGCTAAACTATAAGATTGAATCGCACTTGTATCGTATTTATGTTCTACATATACTTGATGCCATCCCCTGAATGTTAATACTGTCCTTATTTGTTAAATTTAAAAAACATATCTTTTATTTACAACTATAGCGAATTCCCATTCACTTTCTTTTCATCTATTTATTAAATTCAACTTGCATCATTTTATTAAACTGTGTAAGAATATCAACCTGACCTAAAGCGTTAACATTGACAGCAAATGTATGCTTGCCTCCAATTACTCCACCAGCAAAAGTCATAAACCCAGGAATTGATCCTCCGTGACCCCAAACTGAGACACCATTTGGAAGTTTAGTCTCATAGATTCCAAGACCATATCCATCACCAACCCCTTTTCCTTCTACAGGAACTGTAGTAAGCATTTCTTTTAGCTCTCGTTCCTTCAGTAACTTACCACTTAGTAAAGATGAAAAGAATTTATTTAAATCGTCCGCATTAGATATCATGTCTCCAGCTGCATTAGCTAAACTCGGATTATAATCCGTAATGTCTTTCAATTCGCTCGTTTCTTCGATTTTCACATACCCACGAGCATGATTCTTTCCTGGGATGACGGGTGAATTTCCTGGTAAAAACGTATTTGACAAGTCCAAAGGTTCAATAATTCGCTTTTCAATTTCTTCCGCATAACTATTACCAGTTATTTTTTCAATTAGCATTCCCAATATTACATATCCTGTGTTTGAATACAACCAGTCTTTACCCGGCGAGAAATCTGGAGGTAGAGAAAGGCCTATTTTCACTATTTCTTCTGCAACATACGTTTTTTTCGTATTCATTATGTCAGCGTCTTTTGACTTTAAATATTCAGCTATACCACTCGTATGATTCAAAAGTTGTCGTATCGTAATTTGATTTCCATCATACCCATTTCCTTGTATAAGACCCGGCAGCCACTTTTCAATTGGATCGTCAAGTTGTACGCGATTTTCTCCTACTAATTGAAGAACAGTCGTGGCGGTAAAAGTTTTCGTCACACTACCAATCCGAAAGCGATAATCCGATTTCACCGGTTTCTTTGTATTTAAATCCGCCACACCAGCAGTATAACTATTAATTTTCCCTTTATTAGACGTCTTAGCTAATACCCCTGGCGCCCCAATTTGTATTGTTTCCTGCATTACTTGTTTCCATCCATTCCGATTCTTTTGATCATGTACTTGTGACGAATTAGAAATACTTTGAGTAGACTCTGCTTTCACAGTAAAACCAGGTGTAAATAGAGTAGTACCCGCTAATAAAACTGTCAAACTCGCTAACTTCATTGAATTACATTTTTTCATAAGGTTTTCTCTCCCCTATTCATATCGTATTGATTCAAGCTATACTTTTATCCTATATGATAAAACTCTCTTTTTTCTTATCCATTCCTTACGAAATACTTACGTTCAAATTTTGTTGCGCTAAGCTGAGAAAGAATTATGTATGAAAATAAAAAGGGCATAAAAAATAAGGACAGTCCCTTAACTGCCCCTATTTTTATTTCACCTTGTCTTAATTATTTTAAAATGATTCATTCATTGTGTTCGTATTAAAATGAATAAAAAAAGAACGTGTTTTCACTTTTTATGTAAACACGTTCTTTTTTATTTAAGCAAATAATCTATATTCACCTTTACCATCCTGCACTAGCGTTCATACCATTTCCGATAATAGAAAGTAATAGTGGCCATAATACTGGTCCTAACGTAAGAAGTAGATTTAGAAGTATAAGTATTCTATATACACCGGTGAAATTATGATTTTTACGATTAACAAATACGAGACTGACTAATGATAGTATGGTCGTTAAAAATAACACTAACATTACCAACCAATACCACACCATTAAACTGAGACTCCATGGTGTTAATAGCTCGTGTATGATACAAAATGAAATTCCTAACACAGCAAAACTAAAGCTAGTCACCGATGTTTTTATAAGCCATTTATTTATTTTTTTGTCGTATGTAGTTTTACAATATAAATCTATTAAAGTGAATAAAGATAAATATGCCATTAATACTCCTATCCAAGACAATAACCAGTCTCCGTCCTCTTTGAATAATAAGAACAGCAACCAACACATACTTACTGCAGAAAAAACAAAGGAAATAAGTATGCTTTTTAATACTGATTTCATTACATTTTCACACCCTTAAAAAACTTAAAAATTAATTATAATTTATAAAAATTAAGTATAGGTTAACATGTAATGCGGTATAAGTAAATAAAGTTAATTTACAGTTAATTTCGTTTTCTTATTTGAAGGCGGTTTCATATAGGGAAATGATTCATGATAATCAAATTTCTCTACAAAAAGTAAAGGTGGATATTTACATATCCACCTTCCCATCTCCCTCTACCCACTTCATTATTTCTTCCACATCTAAATCCGTATACGTCTTTTCCCCATAACGAACAGACTCATATAACGGGATAATATCCCTTGTTCTACAAATTCTTTTTAACCACTGTTGCATCGTTTCATAGGACCTTCTCTGTTCATGAAATGGTAAAGTTCTTTCCCATTCAACTAACGTTTTTCTTATCGTATTTGGTGGTAACGGCTGTTCTAACTGATGCTTCACTTTCTTATTCTTTTCGATTCTGTCCGTATTTTCATTTGTTATCGATTGTTTATCCTGTTCTATTTCGGATTTCGTTACCTTTTTCCTAACGGATTTATAAAGAAAATATATAATTATCCCTGCAATCATTACATAAAAAACTATACTAATCCATGAATTTGAAAGCACAGAAAATATGTGTCCCCATGAACTTTCCTTTTCAAAACCTTTAAATTTTTTACCCGTTGTCGTTCTCTCCCCATTATCTCCTACTTTTTTCTCTTCTATAGGTATTCCATACTCTTCAGTATCACCGTAGTTTATCGTTTCCTTATAATTTTTTTCAGATTTCTTTTCACTAAAAAAACGTTCTTTTACTATGCCTTGCACATACACAACACCTTGTGATAACGTTATTGCACTAATCGCGAAGAAAAGTATGATTAAAGCTCTTACACTCCACAACTTCACTTTCATATGCCGCGCTTTATTCACCATGACATAAGCCCCTTCTTATTCTTTGATTACAATCCATTTGTTTGTTCTACTATATTTCTTTGGAGAAGTACCAAGGATTACAGGAACCGCATCCAATTCCTTTCGCCGAAATCCAGCTGTGTAAAAATAAGAAGAAGATACAGGCGTATCTTGATCCGATATTGAGGCAAGTATTTTTAATACATTTTGCAAATGTTTCCGATTATCCCCGTTTTTTATATGTAGCAAACCGTTATCTTTTACACTATTGATCCATACTTCAAATGAACAGTTTTGCATAAGAAGTTGTTTGCATATGCCTGCTGTTAATTCAATTAGTTCCTCTGTATCATTTCGCAAAGAAATACCGCTTTTATTTTGCAAGTTGAGATATATCGCATATTTATCTGATTGCGTTCGCTCGTACTTTTTCGCAGTTATCGTCCCTGTTTTCGCTGTTGCACTCCAGTGGATGGAACGAAAATCTTCATTTTCATAAGACTTTACTCCCATTACTTTCGTTTCATCATATAAGGGGGATGACATCGCTTTTCGAAATCCTCGTGACCATTCTTGTAATTCAGGAACTTGTATTTTCGGAACAGCTGGTAAGACTAAATAGGAGGGCGTATCAACTTGTTTATATGTGATATGGTTCGTTATAAATCCAAAGAGATCAGTAATAACAATTTCAACCTCTTCCCATTTCGCAATGCCTCTTTTTAATGCCACAGCTTGTAAATCAAATGAAACTGACTCTCTTCCTTTTAAATTAAAATTCATATAATAATTTGAACCTGTACTATTATTTTTATTTATTTCATCATGATTCCAAGTTATCTTATTTTCACATTTAAATCGGAATACAACATTAAAAATAGGGAAAATTGATTTGTTTGAAATTTTTATTTTGCACCTGTTCGTTTCACCGATAAAAACATTCGAATTTCCTTGATCGTATTCCCAGTTAACATGAGATACTTTACGTATATAAACATGCATAGCACCTATTAAAATTACATACAAAAATACGAGAGATAATATGAGTAGATTACTTGAAAATACACATAAAATAACGGCTGCAACTGACATAACTCCCATTACGAAAGGCTCCGCTAAAGGTGTATACACAAGTTGTTGATTCATCGTACATTCTCCACTGGCACACGAATCGTATGAAGAATTTCTTTCATAATTTGTTCTTTTGTTGTTTTCATCTCCCCCTCTATCGTTAACGTTAAACGATGAGCGCATATAGATGCAGCAAGTATCTTTATATCATCTGGCGTACAGTAATCTCTTTCATTTAATATAGCCCGTGCTTGAATCGCTCTCATAAATGCCAACGTCCCCCGCGGACTTACACCAATTTCAATTAGCTCATGCTTACGCGTTGCCTCAATAATTTCAAGAAGATAATCTTGCACATCATTTCCTACTAACACTTCTCTTGCACGCTTTTGCATCATAATAATTTCTTCACTTGAAATAATAGAGTGTAATGTTTCTAACGGATCATTCATTTGAAACCGATTCATCATTTCCTTTTCAGCTTCTCTCGTAGGATAACCTTGGCGAATCGTAAGTAAAAATCGGTCTAATTGAGCATCAGGTAAAGGAAATGTACCAGCAGATTCAAGAGGATTTTGCGTTGCAATTACTAAAAAAGGTTCTGGTAATGAATGCGTCTGTTTCGCAATCGTAACAGTACGCTCTTCCATAACTTCCAGTAATGAAGATTGCGTCCTCGGTACAGCCCGATTAATTTCATCCACTAATACTATATTTGCAAAAATAGGACCTAACCTCGTTTTAAAATCCGATTCCTTCACATTAAAATATTCAAGACCAATAACATCTCCGGGCAAAGTATCCGCTGTAAATTGTATTCTTTGAAATTTTGCGTCCACGCTTTTAGCCAAACTTTTCGCTAGTGTTGTTTTTCCTGTCCCCGGTACATCTTCTAATAAAATATGTCCTTTTGCTATTAGAGCAATGGCTGCAAGTTCTATGGATTCATCTTTTCCTATAATAACTTTCGAAATATTATTAGTGATTTTCTTTAATATGTTCATATATTTATCCCCCGTCTTCACTTATTCAGAAAATTAAGAATTATTATTTTCCAAATTATAACACATACTGATAAAAGTAAATATATTCCTGTAAAAATAAAAAAGATGACCTTAGCACTATAAGCTAAAGTCATCTTTTTCTATCTCATTATTTTACTAACTCTCCATTATAAGCTTTTATATTAAGTGGAGCAGTTAAATACTGTTTTGCTTTGCTAACGAAAGATGTGAAGTGTTCACTCGTATTATGACTCGCAACGGATGCTTCATCTTTCCATACTTCTACCATCGTATATACATTTTCTTTTTCCGTATCTTTATAAAGATCATAAGATACATTTCCACTTTCTTCTCTTGAACCATGAATGAGTGGTTGAATTTCTTCTAAAAATGATTGTTGTTTTGCTGGATCTACTTGAAATATTGCGTGAATAATAATCATGGTGTTTCCCCTTTCATATTCCACTTATTTCTTTAAAATTACTTCCACTCTGCAACTTTTTCAATTGGAAGACGTACTGATTGGTAACCACTGTCAGCAGCTTTTCCGATTGAAATTAACATAACTGGTACGTGACGGTCTTTATCTAGTCCGAAAGCTTCTGCGATTTGATCTTTCTCAAAACCACCAATTGGACAAGTGTCATAGCCGTGAGCACGAGCTGCTAACATAAATTGCATTGCTACAAGACCACCGTCAATTAGTACTGTGTCTTTCATTACTTCTGGTGTAACCATTGAGAAATAAGCTGAAAGTTTTTTCATTTGATCTTCTTTTACTTCAGCTGGCATAAGTCCGCGCTCTACTGCTGTACCATAAATTTCTTCTGCGTTATCAAAGTTGTTTAAGTCACCGAATACAGCGATCATTGCTGAAGATGTTTCTACTTGAGATTGATTGAATTTCGCAAGTGGTGCAAGTGTTGCTTTTGCTTCGTCACTTTCAATCACAAGGAATCTCCATGGTTGCATGTTTACTGATGATGGTGCAAGTGTTGCTTCTGTAAGAATTTCTGTCATTTCTTCTTTACTAATTTTCACTGAAGAATCATACTTACGAATTGAACGACGTCCTGTTAAAATTTCGTTAAAATCATTTGTTTTTACTGAGTTAGTCATAGTTGTATTCTCCCTTTTTTATAATTCTTTTATATTTTCTTGAATGTGATTTAACATATTTAAAAGATTATCGCGTTCTTCCTCACTTAATCCTTTAAATGCAGATGCTGCAAAACGTTCTTTTTCCTCTTGAAACGCTTGAATTTTATTTCGTCCCTCTTCAGTTAGAGAAACTAACGTAATTCTGTTATCATCTGGATTTTTACGTCTTACAATCATTTCATTAGCCTCAAGCTGCTTTAAATGCCTCGTAATCGCCGCATTATCAATATTCACTTCTTGTTGAAGTGCTTTTTGACTAATTTCACCTACTTCATATAACTGAAGTATAAGCTCTAATCGAGACTGGCTCATACCCGTACACCCTTCAAATTTCGAACTTACTTCTTTATTTAGAAAGTGTAATTTATATAAAATAATCGCTTCTTTTGAGCATGAACTTGTCAAATTACCCCTCCTTTACATCCAATTTAAAAACATTTGATGTATCAATAGTTGATATGTCAATTAATATAATCTATATCGATTTAGAATGCAAGCATTTTGTTTTCATTTTATTTTTTCCAAATTAAGGCGCTTTGTCGCGTTACAAATAATGTTAATTGCACTATAATAGTAATAATTTAAATGACTGGAGAGTGATTGTAATGCGGCAATACACAAATAGAAATGAGGAAATGAAAACGGAAAATGAAATAAGGATATTGATATATGACAACAATAAATATAGGGATTGTCGCTCACGTAGACGCTGGCAAGACGAGTTTGACTGAGCGTATTCTTTATGAAACGAATGTAATTAAAGAAATTGGCCGAGTTGATAGTGGTAATACACAAACTGACTCAATGGAATTAGAAAGACAGCGCGGAATTACGATTAAAGCATCTGTCGTTTCTTTCTATATAAATGACTTAAAAGTAAATGTAATTGATACACCTGGACACGCTGATTTTATCGCTGAAGTGGAGCGATCATTCCGCGTTTTAGACGGTGCGATTTTAGTTATCTCTGCCGTTGAAGGTGTGCAAGCACAAACAAAAATTTTAATGCGAACATTACAGAAACTAAACATACCGACAATTTTATTCGTTAATAAAATTGATCGTAGTGGCGCAAACACTGAAAAAGTTATGAAACAAATAAAAGGGGTTCTTTCAAATGAAGCATTCCCCTTCTACTCTGTTCTAAACGAAGGAGCGAAAGAAGCCCGGATCATTGAATACAAATCATATGACGATTGTATGGAACTGTTAGCACCATTTAATGAATCATTACTTGAATCATATGTAAATAACGAAATAATACCTGACGCACTATTAAGAGAAAAACTAGAACAGCAAATACAGCAAACAAATGTGTATCCAATCTTTTTCGGTTCAGCAATGACAGGTATAGGAGTAACTGAACTACTTGAAAAACTACCGGCCCTAATGCCAGCCCATACATCGGCACAAGAGGAACTATTATGCGGTGTTGTTTTTAAAATTGAACGTGAACCTTCTGGAGAAAAGGTTGCTTATGTAAGAGTTTTTTCAGGTAGTTTACACATTAGAAAATATGTGGATATACAGCGCAGTAAATCTCTATCCCATAAAGAAAAGATTAAAAAACTTTGCCTATTTCATAATGGAGATGCCGTTCAAACTACTACCGTTCCTAGCAGTGAATTTTGTAACGTGTGGGGACTGAATGATATTAAAATTGGTGATATTATCGGTGAACGAACTGATTATATAAAAGACATTCACTTTGCCGAACCAC
Source organism: Bacillus basilensis (assembly GCF_921008455.1). Lineage (NCBI taxonomy): Bacteria > Bacillati > Bacillota > Bacilli > Caryophanales > Bacillaceae > Bacillus > Bacillus basilensis. The sequence goes on from NZ_CAKLBZ010000001.1 coordinate 3,027,636, forward strand.
AAATGGAAGCAGCCATTAATGCAGTACCTAAAGAACGAATTCATGATTTATACGCTGCACTTATGGAACTATGTGAAGAAGATCCACTCATTCAAGTGTGGAAAGACGATGTTCATAATGAACTATATATTCGCCTTTTCGGTGAAGTACAAAAAGAAGTGATTGAAACTACACTTTATGAGAAATATAATTTGCAGGTTACTTTTTCAAATACACGAGTTGTATGTATTGAGAAACCAATTGGCGTAGGTAATAGCATTGAAGTAATGGGTGAAAAAGCGAATCCTTTTTACGCCACAGTCGGGTTCAATGTGGAGCTTGGTGAACTTAATTCTGGCATAACATATAAATTAGGTGTTGAACTCGGCTCACTACCTTTAGCATTTCATAAAGCAATTGAAGATACAGTATTCCAAACGTTAAAACAAGGTTTGTACGGATGGGAAGTTACGGACATTTCCATCACACTTACACATACTGGTTATGCTAGTCCTGTCACAACAGCGAGTGACTTTAGAAACTTAACACCGCTCGTTTTAATGGATGCTTTAAAGCAAGCTGAAACATATGTATATGAACCAGTAAATGAGTTTGAATTAACTGTACCGGAGCACGCAATTAGTACCGCGATGTATAAGCTCGCTGCCATTCCAGCAACTTTTGCAGAGCCTATACTCAGTAATGATTCTTACCAGTTAACAGGATCATTACCTGTTGCGAAAACAGAGAATTTCAAACGAATGCTCCATTCATTTACTGAAGGAGAAGGTATATTTACAACGAAGCCAGCTGGTTTCACAAAGCTTATGGCTCCCTTCCCTACTCGAAAACGTGTTGATTATAATCCGCTGAATCGTAAGGATTATTTGCTTCATGTGTTGAAGGCTTATTAGAACATATTAATAACAAAAAGCGTCCACTAGTATGAAATGTGGGCGCTTTTTTTTTGCAAATCATATTATGGTAACGCTGGTTCAAACTCTCCAGTGATTGTTTGATATCCATTATTGTTCTCATATTCCTGTTTCCGCTCTAACCCGAATTTTTCTAAAATAGGAAGATCATTTGTTGAAAATACATAACTATTTTCTAGTGCAACGTGTTCGTGCCATGCCCAGTTTGGTACAACAAAGAAATCTCCTTTAGACCAGTCGAAGCGAACACCATTAATTATCGTATATCCTGATCCTTCATGCACATGATAGATTGATGCATGTGTATGGCGATGCGCTTTTCCTTTGAATCCCTTCGGCAATTTTTGCATCCAAGCTGCAATCGTTGGACACGCTGTTTCACCATTCGATGGATTTATATATTCAACCGCATAACCATCGTATGCATCTGGTTCAAAACGACTTAATCCATTAAGCGCCGCTTCCGTCCCTGCCCATTTGTAGGAACTTAGTGGAGCTTTCTTTGCATATCGATCGGAAACCGGTCGGACCATTCCCCCTTCATAACGCTGAGCAGTATAATTATCCGGTACATTTGGCTGTTCAATTTTTTCTGGATATGGCTCAAAGAACGTACCACCAAGATAATAAATAGTCGGAATATCAAGGCAATCCATCCAAATCATCGGCTTGTCACCTGTATGACCATGTCCATGCCATAGTCCATTTGGAGTTGTTAAGAAATCGCCCCGTTCCATGAAAATACGCTCTCCTTGAACAATTGAGTAAGCCCCTTCTCCTTCCATGACGAAGCGTAATGCATTTTGAACGTGCCGATGTGAAGGAGCAGTTTCTCCAGGTTGTATTAATTGAACCGCTGCATATAACGTTTGTGTAGTCGATGCCCACCCCCAAGGTTTTCTATAATTAAGTCCTGGATTTTGTAAGTAGATAGCCCGGCGTTCTCCTCCTCGGTCTGGTGTAAATATTTGCGTTGCTTCCGTTAACTTTTTTTGGAGCAATTCAGATTTCCAAAGGTATGCTTGTGCATGTGGTTCTGGTGTATGTTTCATTAAATCAGGGATCGCGTTCCAAAGTGGTCCAAGATGATATTGTTCTATATCACGATTGAAATCTTGTACGAGTGTACTTTCAAAAAAAGCATTTTTTTCCGCCATTTTATTTGCCTCCTTTATCGTTCATTAAACTTACATAAATTCCGTTCGATTTGTTTATAATGCTTTTCTGTATGTTCTACGATGAGGTGATTCACAATAAAATCAATCGACTTATTGTTAAAACGAGGATTACGACTCGGAGCCTGAATATGTAACTCTTCGTCTGTTAATGTGGTCAATACATTTTCTATCGTGAGCGGTATAGAAGACAGCTGCTGAATGACTTCTTCTATAGACTGATTATGAATATTCTCTTCTGAAACTGCTTGTTGGCGCACTTCATCCGTTAAACCACGGCCCCATAAGTTTTCATGATTTACTTTAATATTGCTAATTTCTTTTGCCCAATACGGAATAGCTTCCGCTACATGTGTAATGATCTGCATAATTGACCATTCATCTTCTGAAGGTTTCCAGTAGATGATTTCCTCTGGTAAAGGCTTAACAATCATTTTTATCTTATTGATTGATTCATAAATAGACTCGGCCGCATGGGCTTGTAAGTTTTTCGTCATAGCACTGGCACCTCTAACTTTTGTCTCACTTTATTTTCTAATACACCTACTCCATCAACTTCGATTCGTACGATATCTCCATCTTTAAGAAATACTTGCGGATTACGTGCAACTCCTACACCACCTGGCGTACCTGTTAAAATGACGTCCCCTGGCTCTAGTGTCATTAGACCGGATAAAAACGAAACGAGATATTGTACCGAGAATACTAAATTAGCAGTATTAGACTGTTGACGTTTCTCTCCATTTACCGTTAATATGATTTCCAAACCAGATGGGTTCTTTAATTCATCTGAAGTAAGTAACCACGGTCCCATTGGGGCACTACCTTCAACTGTCTTCCCTTGGAGCCATTGAATTGTACGGCGCTGAATATCACGATAAGTAATATCATTTACAATTGTGTAACCAGCTACATATTGGAGGGCATCTCCTTCCGAAACATTTCGGGCACGCTTTCCAATTACAAAAGCAAATTCAGCTTCATAATCTAATTGTTCTGAAATCGGATAAAACGGAATATCATCTTGCGGACCGACTACTGTATTCGCAAATTTTGCAAAGATAACCGGAAAGGCAGGTAATTCTCGTTTCATTTCCAAAATATGTTCACGATAATTGTGACCTACACATATAATTTTTCCTGGCGAAGGTACCGGGGCCTCAATTTTCACTTCACCTTCTTCAAATACCAATTTTTCTTTATGATTTTTCATAAGTGCATAATCGATTGCCTCTTTTGCTAGATTCATACTTTCTGTACCACCTTGTAAGAATCCATTCATATCTTTTGGAATATGTGCTTCTGCAATTTGAATAGCCCGAAGGTTCCCTTCACTTGCCAATTTCGTTTTAAACGCAGCATGCAAATCAATCAATTTCCCATTTTCTAAAGCAGCAATTCGCGTTTCTCCATTATGTGTAAAAGTAACAAGTTTCATAGTAATCTCCCTTTCCTTTAAATGATTGAAAGTTCTACCGTCTCAAATAATCGAGAATGATGATAACATATAACTTTCCCGCCCCACTTTTTGTTATAAAAGATAAAAAGTATTTCCCTCTGGACCAATTGGGATATGACCTAATTCTAGTAACTCTATAATTGGGAGAAATATATTTTTTTCTTCAGCTAATTCAGCAGCACATGCAACAGTACTTATGTACATCGCATGCCCAACTAGAAATTTCAAACATTTTTCCTCTCCAAAATGTTTGAACGCCTCTTTATAAACACCGTGAAAAATTGCTTCTGGTACTTTATCTACAACATCTATAAGAAGTTTTTCGTTACCTACACTTATAATTTTTTCTTTCAACTGATCCGGTACTTCTGCTAGCGTCCCCCATAAATCATTATCCTCAAATGAAATTCGTTCAATTGTCTCACTTAATTGGTTTCTTGAAATCCATTTAATTTCATATTCACTAATGTGTAGAGCACGCATAAATTGATCTATTTTTTTCTCAGCCTCTACATTTTGCTTTCCAATGTCGCTATACCAGTTCATCGTCATGAACCGCTCAATCATTCCATTTGTAGAACGCACATGAGAACCATACTTTTCTTCATTTATGAATTGAGACAAAGCCATTTCTTATCGCTCCTTTCACATTACTTATCCAATTTTTTATCATTTTAATATTTTGTCGTCAGTTCAGGAGGTCCGAATTTTGGTCCGTACGGTCCCTCATCAAGCCATCTGCCTAGCCTTGGCACGATAGATACTAATGAAGCAGCAATATCTCGTTTTAGTTTCATTTCAGGAGAACTCCCTTGAAGATGATGAAGTGCTGTAGTTGATGCATCGCGGTTCCACTGCGCTGCAATTCGACGTTCTTTTGCAGCTGCTTCAATTGCTTCTACTCGCTCTTCTTCAGAATGAGAATGTAGTGCTTTCTCAATTCCTCTTGCAGCAAGAACAGCATCTGGAATACCAGAATTTAATCCACGTGCTCCGAATGGGGCAAATAAGTGTGCTGCTTCTCCAGCTAGAAGAACACGACGTTTTTCGTCAGTAAACAAATTTGCCACTACTTGATGGAAACGATAAGAAGACACCCACGTAATTCTCTCCGCATATTTAGCATCCATGACTTTCGGCAACCATGTCTTTACACTTTCAATATTTGTATAATCATCTGGATTATCTGATTCAAGTAGTTGTAAATCGATACGCCACCCGCCTTTAAACGGAACAAACATTACATTTCTTCCTTCCATAGCTGGATGCTGATAATGGAATATTCTTTCTAAAGGAAGTGGATCTGTTTCATCTTCTTTTGCATCCACGACTATAAAAGTATCTGCTGTACGTGGGCCTTCAAACGTTAATCCAGCTTCTTCTCTTACGATGGAACGTGCTCCATCACATCCAATTACATACTGCGCCTTTAATATTTCGTCATTTGTGATTGTTAGTTCTACTCCAGAATCTGTAATGTGTAACTTCTTGACCGGGGCATCCCAAAGGAATTCAACACCTTCTTTTATACACGCCTCATACATATGTTTTTCAATTTCATCTTGATGAAGAGCTGTGAAATGAGGTAATCGGTTAAACTTAAGGTTTTCATCCTTACCGTAATCTCTTACATATACTTCTTTCCCTTTATAAAATGTTCGTTTTACAGGCCAAATTATTCCGTTATGTGCAAGCGCGAAACCGAGACCTTCTGAAGTCTCTTCCAGTAGTTTTAACGAAGCACTATGCAAATAGATTGCTCTACTTCCCGGGCGTGGTCTTCCGAATGAATCTGCCTCAATTACTAAAGTTGATATCCCCTTCTTTTGTAATGCAAGTCCTGCTACAAGCCCGACTGGTCCCGCCCCAACTACTATGGCATCATACTTTTTTTCTTTTCCCATCACTATCTCCCCCTTATTAACAATTTCTCGTTACGGTATCCTTACTCGTACTTCTTAACTTTCTACAGTTTTTATCTCTGGCATCATCTTCTGCCGAATATATCCAGGTATCGGTTGCGCTTTCACTTTTTCTTTAAAAGAAGTCCATGCACGAGTTTCATAACCTTCTGCCACAACCTGTTCTTCCTTTACAAAAACATGCTGAATTGTAAAAACTTTATTATGCAATTTGTTCACAGCACTTTTCACAATTACTTGATCTTCAAAACGAAGAGGTGACTTAAATTGACATTTTGCTTCTAATAACGGCAAACCAATTTGTTGTTCTTCGTAAAGTTCAACTGAAGGAAAGCCAATTTTTTTAAAATATTCATGAGTTGCTTCATCCATCCATTTATAAAAATTAGGATAATACACAATGCCTGCCGCATCTGTATCTCCCCATCTCACTTGAAAAGTATACTCTTCCATTATTTCTTCACCCCTATCTATTAAATTGTCGGACTAATATTGGAAGATACTTGTTCTTTCAATTTCAATTTTTGAATTTTCCCACTTGCTGTGACAGGAAATTCCTCTGTAAAGATCACTTTCTCTGGTAGTTTATAAATTGCCATTCTCTCTTTAAGATAGAGTTTTATTTCTTCTTCCGTACTTACTACCCCGTTCTTTAATCGTATGACTGCACAAGCAACTTCCCCTAGCACTTTATCTGGAAGTCCTATAACAGCTGCTTCGATTACTTTTGGATGTTTCATAATAACTGCTTCAATTTCCTGAGGATAAACGTTAAGTCCACCCCTTATAATCATCTCTTTCTTTCTTCCTACAAATCTTAAATATCCTTGAGAATCAAGTGTGCCTAAATCTCCTGAATAATACCAATCTTCATTATCTAAAACCTGCTTTGTCTGTTCAGGCATATTATAATAACCTTTCATTACTCCAAATCCCTTAACTGCGATTTCTCCCACTTCCCCAGGCGGGAGCGCTACTCTATTTTCATCTACAATTTTTAATGTTACTCCTGGGATTGCCTTCCCGAGAGTTTCTGTTATATTCTGCTTTGTATCATCATACGAGGTCATCGTAATCGAAACCGTTTCAGTTATCCCAAATGATTGGCAAAGGTTAATGCCCATCCGTTCTCGAATCTCCGTCACTGTTTTTACTGATATAGGTGCTGCACCAACTAACCCGGCACGTAATGAAGATAAATCATATTTATCAAAGTCCTCTAACTCTAGTTCCTTTATAAACATAGTTGGTACACCTTTTTGGATAGTTACCTTTTCTTGTTCAATTAATTGTAAAGTTTCTCGCGGGTGGAATTTTTCTTGTAATATGATCCTTCCTCCCATCGCTACTGCGCAAAGCATATTAATTGCCATACCGAAAATATGAAATAGTGGTGCTGAAATAATGAATACATCCTTTTGTGTACAATACAACTCTGTTCCTATCGTTCGTGCAGATTGTACAACGGCACGATGTGTAACCATTACACCTTTTGGAGTTCCCGTCGTCCCTGACGTATATAAAATACAAAACAAATCATCGTTCACATTTATATGAACTAGTTCAATACCCACTTTTTCTGTACGAATTAACTCCTCATATGAACAGTAATTCTCTTGCGAAAACCGTACTGTAATAACCTTTTGTACTTTATTAACCACTTTTTCAAATCCAAAATTCTTTTCAAATTCCCCTGAAGCTATTAATAGTTTTGGAGCTGAACTTTCCAATATATACTCAATTTCATATGATTTATATTTAGGATTAAATGGAACGATTATCGCTCCCAATTTCGCAGCTGCAAAATAGATTACTACTGTTTCGGACCAGTTTGGTAGAGATACTGCGATACGGTCTGCTTTACCTACTCCTAGTCTCTTAAATGCCGTAGCCAAACAATCTACTTCATATTTCAATTGTTTATATGTAATACGTCTCGTTAAATCATATATTGCTTCTTTTTCACCGTAAGATGAACTCACCGTTTCTAATAGCTCATACACCGACAATAAGTTTTTATCCTTTTTCATTTTCCCACTCACTTTCTATCGTCTTACCAACTAGCCCGAATTTTCCACTTTAAGAAACGATGTAGGTAAAACCAGGAAGGACTCTCCCTGGTTTTATCCCTATTACAACGCTTCCCAAATCGCTGCAATTCCTTGTCCTCCGCCAATACAAACAGCGGATACTCCATATTTCTGATTTCTTCTTCTTAATTCATAAATTAAGGATAGAGAAATTCTCGTTCCACTTGCAGCAAGTGGATGACCTATCGCAATTGCCCCACCGTTTACATTCGCTTTATTAAGATCGAACCCTAATTCTTTTTGACAAGCTAAGTACTGCGCAGAAAATGCTTCATTAATTTCAATCAAATCTAAGTCTGCTAAAGTTAAATTTGCTTTTTCTAATGCACTTCGAATTGCCGGAACTGGACCAATTCCCATATACTTCGGTTCTACTCCTACAACAGCCCAAGAAATGAGCTTAGCAATCGGTTTTAATCCTCTATCATTTGCAAAATTACTTGATGCCAAGACAACGGCCGCTGCACCGTCCACCATGCCGCTTGCACTACCAGGAGTTACGACGCCATTTTCCACAAAACGAGGTTTTAACTTTGCAAGTTTTTCTAGACTCGTATGACGGATATGCTCATCCTCTTCAATCACTTGTGCTCCTTTTCTTCCTTTCACTGTTACTGGAACAATCTCTTCTTTGAAATACCCTTTTTCTCTTGCTACAAGAGCTCGTTCATGACTAGAGAGTGCATGCCGATCTACTTCTTCCCTCGTTAAGTTATATTTTGCAGCCAAGTTTTCAGCTGTTTCTCCCATCGTACATTTGCCGTACGTATCATAAAGACCATCCCATAACCAATCTTCTATAGCTGGACCACCGAGCGGGCTTCCCCATCTCATTCCGGGTATTACGTGCGGCACTTGGCTCATGTTCTCCGTTCCACCTGCAAGTGCAACTTCTGCTTCTCCGCTAAGTATATAACGAGCAGCCGTTAAAATAGATTCAACACCAGTTCCGCAAAGTCGATTGATTGTCAAAGCTGGTACATGAATAGGTGCTCCAGCTTTTAGACCAACATGCCTTGCCAATAAATGTGCGTCTCTACTAGATTGCTGAACGTTACCAAATACAACTTGATCAATATCTTCAGCAGATATAAAAGCTTTACGTATTGCTTCCTTAGCGGCAATTGCCCCTAATTCTGTTGCATTTAATCCCCGGAATGATCCCGAAATTTCAGCGAATGGAGTCCTTGCTCCCTCTAATAAAACAATTTCTTTCATATCCTTTTCACCTCATTATTTCCCTAAATAAACTGGTTTTCTTTTTTCAACGAATGCTTGTAATCCTTCCTTACGATCCTCTGTTGCAAATGCATTTCCAAAACAAGTGCTTTCAATGATTAAGCCTGTTTCAAGATCAGCATTACTTCCTACATTCACCGCCGTCTTTAACATTTGAAGTGCTACTGGTGGTTTTTTTGCCAATTTATATGCCCACTCCTTTGCCGCTTCAAACAACTCTTCCGCAAGCACTACTTTATTGACAATATGTAAATCGAAAGCACGCTCTGCATCAAACATATCTCCGAAATAAAGTAATTCTTTCGCTATACCTTGGCCGACAATCTTTTGAAGACGCTGTGTACCTCCTCCTCCAGGAATAATTCCGAGTCCTACTTCTGGAAAAGCGAATTTTGCTTGATCCGAGCAGATACGTAAGTCACATGCGAGCGCGAGTTCAAAACCACCGCCAAGCGCTAATCCATTTACCGCAGCAATAACTGGTTTTGACATATTTTCAATTTTGCTAAATACCGTACGTGAGGTTTTATTCATTTTGTTTACACCTACAAGATCAAGTGCTGCCATTTCATTAATATCAGCGCCTGCGACAAATGCTTTCCTTCCACTTCCTGTAAGAACGATTACTCGTACTTCTTCATTCGCCTCTAGTGCACCAAATAGTTCAGAAAGTTCATGAAATACTTGTGTATTCAACGGATTTACAGGTGGTCGATTAATCGTAACGATCGCAACTTTATTTTCAATATCACAAATTAAAAATTCATAATTCATAACTTAATCCCCCATTCTTTATTCATAATCATAAAAACCTGCACCTGTTTTTTTGCCGTGTCTACCTGCTCTAACTAGTTGTTTTAAAAGAAGCGGCGGCGCGTATTGATCATTATTTAATTCTTCTTTGAAGTACTCCATCACGTGATAGCCAATGTCTACACCTGCAAAATCTTGTAGTGTAAACGGCCCCATCGGATAATTGAGTCCCAGTGTAACAGCCTTATCAATATCTTCTGCAGACGCAACCCCATCTTCAAGCAATTTAATTGCTTCAATAAATTGCGGAATCATAATTCGATTTACAATAAATCCAGGTGAATCTTTCTTTACTTCAACTGGTTCTTTCGAAAGCTTTTTAGATAACGCTTTCAATTCTTCCACTGTTTCATCACTCGTTTTATAGCCTCGAACAACTTCTACAAGTTTCATAAGTTGTGCCGGATTAAAGAAGTGCATACCTGCTACTCGCTCTGGACGATTCGTCGCTGACGCAATTTCTGTTATTGACATAGATGAAGTATTTGTCGCAAGTATAACTCCTTCAGGAACTATGCGATCCAGTGCTGCAAACACTTCTCTCTTCAACTCTAATTTTTCTAACACTGCTTCAATAATTACATCCGCATCTTTCATACTTTCTAAATTTGTAGTCATTTGAATACGATTAAGCGCCTCTTGTTTATCCTCTTCCGACATTTTTCCTCTCGTAACACTTTTTGTCATAAAACCATTCATACGTTGCATTGCACTATCTAAATAACGCTCTTCAATATCATGTAAAATAACTGTAAATCCGTGTAATGCAGCTAAATTTGCAATGCCAGAACCCATAGATCCTGCACCGACAATACCAATTGTTTGAATTAACATTCTTTTACCCCCTCGAGTTACTTTTTAAATATTCTGTAAATAAATTATATCTATATCCAAAAAGTTTTTGTATGTACATAATGTAGGAAATACATATATTTCTTTCATACATTTTGAGGGTATTCATTCTAATTCAAACGGCTTTATACCTTATCAAGCGAACGGTATAGTTATTTTACATATAAAAAGCGCGCACCTCAAAGTAAATAATTTTTTCTTGAGGCGCGCACTCTATGATGTGAAATTCGAAACTATATGTTATCGTTCTTTTCCATTTGATGAAATAACTTCTTTATACCAATAGAAGCTTTGTTTCTTTATTCTTTTTAAATCTTTTAAATCGTCTTCATCACGATTTATATAAATAAAACCATATCTTTTTCTGAAACCTTGATGCGTAGAAATTAAATCAATTGCAGCCCAAGGGCAGTAACCAATTACATCGACTCCGTCTGCAATTGCCAATTCCATCTGTTCAATATGTTTTTTCAAATAATCAATTCGGTAATGATCTTGCACTGACCCATTTTCATCTACTTTGTCATAAGCGCCTATTCCATTCTCTGTAACGATAATTGGCAAGTTATAACGATCATTTACTTCTCTTAATGTAGCTCGGAAGCCAATCGGATCAATCTCCCAACCGAAATCAGTTAACTCTAGAAATTCATTATCATCACCCATGAAGAATCCTTCTTCACCTACTTCAATTTGTTGATCACCAGCTTCATCAATTACAAAGTTCTCATCGTACTCACTAACAGTAATAGAAGAATAATAATTAAAGGCAATATAGTCTGGTTTAGAACTAGATAGAATCTCCATATCTCCCTCTAAAATTTCTGGTTCGATGTTTTTACTTTTCATGAAATTCCAAGCGATATTGTTATATAGTCCATATACAGCCATATCAAGGTATAACCAGTTACGAATTGCGTTACAATTTTGCGCTGCAATTATATCATTCGGATTGCACGTTTTCGGATACACATAACTAATATTTGGAGCTGGACCGATTTTTGCATCATGTATCATCTTATGGCATAAGTTTGTCACCTTTGCCTCCGCTAACAACATATGATGATTTTGTTGATATAACTCTTTTTGAGATAATACAGATGTACCAATAGCTCCACCGTGTAAAATCATCATATTCTGCTCATTAATTGTTAACCAATTCTTTACCCTATCTCCAAATCGATCAAATAGAATTTCACAATACTTAACAAAAGCATCGATGGTAGCTCGGTTACTCCAGCCACCCTTTTTCTCTAATTCATATGGTAAATCAAAATGATACATCGTTACTAACGGTACGATATCATACTTCAGCAATTCATCAATAAGATCACTATAAAACGCAATACCTTTTTCATTCACTTCTCCAGTTCCATTTGGAAGAATTCGAGTCCAAGCTATAGAAAAACGATATACTTTCAATCCTAATTCAGAAAAAAGCTTTATATCTTCTTTAAAATGATGATAATGATCACTACAAACTTTGAAATCTGATGTACCTTCAGGAATAACTTTCACATCTTGAACAGAAAGGCCTTTTCCATCTTCATTATAGGCACCTTCTACTTGATAGGCACTTGTTGAAGCGCCCCATAAAAAGTCTTTTTTAAATGTAGTATTGAGCATATTTACCTTTCCCTTTCAAAAATAGTATTGTTATCGTTTATTTCTATTAATTTTGTTTCACTAAAAATGTTTCATAAACACTTATAAGCTCTTCTGCAATGATTTTAAATCCTTCTGCACTCATTAACTGATCTTCTGCGTGCGCTAACAATAAGCTTACTTCTACTTTTTCACCTGCTGCTTCTTTACTAATCAATCCAGCATGTGCTCTATGGCCTTCAATAAATGTTTCACTACCTTCGTTCATTAATTGTCTTGCTTGTTCAAAGTTACCCATTTTTGCTTCTTGAATCGCTTCAATATACGAAGATCGTGCGCTACCTACTGCTGATATAATTTGAAATACTACTAATTCATTTTGTTCCATAACAATTCTCCTAACATTTTTTTATTTTTATAATTCGAAAAAACAATCAGTGGGGTTTTGTTCATCCCCACTGATTACTAGCCCACACTAATTGGGCTTTTGCGGGATACATGATTATTGCTGTGTTGCCGCTTGTTGTTCTGCCTCATAAGCTTTCTTATCTCCCATTTTAAAGAACGGATAATATAATAGAATTTGAGAGATAATAATTAATACTGTCATGATGAATAGTAACCAACCACCAGAAATATAAGCTGCAAATGGCGCTGGTGTTACCCATGGTAATTCGATAAGTGGGTTAAAGTTAGATAAAATTCCCGTAATTTTAAGGAATACAACACAGATTAAGCCGCCAACTATTGAAGATGCTACTAATGGAATAAAGTAGATTGGATTCAGCACAAGCGGTAATCCAAATACAATCGGCTCATTAATATTAAAGATATTTGGGACGATACCGATTTTCCCAAGTGATTTGTATTGCTCCGATTTCGCAAATAGTAGATTTATTGCTAAACCTAACGTATTTCCTGTTCCACCAATGGCAACTGCAAAATGCATTAAAGTAAATGCTAAGTAAGGGATTTCTGCAAAAGGTGTTCCCGAAGCAAAAGCTGTAATAGCTGCCGTAAATAACGGAGCTGTCGCACTATACCATACATTTATAATTGGTGCTGGGTGTAGCCCGAAGAACCAACATATATTCATGAATGTAAAGATAGCAATAACTGACCATACAGACGATCCGATGACTTTTACAGGTAACGAAATTACTTGACTCACAAAGTTAAAAATATTTTCATATGGAGTAAAGCCAAATATTACTCTAATAAAGAATATAATGGTGAAAATGATGATTGAAATAAACACAGGGTTAATCGCATCAGCTACCATAGGTGGTACCGATTCCGGTAATTTTACTCCAATATTTTTTCTTTTTAATGCACAGTACAATTTACCAGTAAAAACACCGACAAACATGGCAACGAATATTCCATCACTACCTAAATACTGATTTAAAATAGCTGGAATTTGTTCTTCTCCAACCTTAATCGACATTGGCATTAAGCATAAGAAACTACCTAATGCTATAACAGCGGCCGTCATTCCATTCATGCCTTCCTCTTTCACATAAGAGTAAGCGATAATGACAACCATATAAACCGCTAGCAAACTTAATGTCGCACTAATCATGTCTTGCATATGCGTATATAAACCAATTTGAATTAAAAACTCTTTCCAACCTTCAAATGGTAGATTACCTAAAATAGCAAATAATGTAACGCCGATCGTAACAGGAATTGTCATCATCATCCCTGATGTAATAGCATTTACTACTTTACTATTTCCGAGATAATTTGTTAGTGGTGTGATGATTCGTTCTAGTCCGTTTTTTGTCCCTTCTAACAATTTCATAATTACCTCCAATATTTCTGACTTTTAATTAATCTATTTTTTTCCTTTTTCCACATAGCTCATATCATTTACAGATTGAACTTTATATTTCCCGTCTTTATACACAACTTTTGAAACACTTGCATTTCCTAATCCTTCTTCAACTTCATTTAAGGATTCAGGAGATATTGCGTATAACAGGTCCATTAATGATGTACCATGTGATACGACAAGAACTTTCCCACCGCCATCTTCTGCTACTTCTTCTGCAATTTGATCAACTTCTTTTTTCATTCTTTTTGTAACTGTTTCCGTATCTTCAGCCTGTTTACTCTTATCGATCTTTGCTGCAGTTTTTTGCATAATATCAACATCAAAATTGTTCATAAACTCTTCAAGGGTCATATTATTAGCTTGCGCAAGTTTTTCACGAAACGTATGATTTAACTCCCCTTCAAACTCACCAAAACACGCTTCCCGCAAATTTTTACTTTGATTGATATTCATATCTTTATTTCCACTTTTATCTAGTACAATTTTAGCTGTCTCTATTGCTCGTCCACTATCGCTACTATATGCCTTTTCAAAGTTAACGTCTTTCAAACCTTTTCCAAGGTACTCCGCTACCGCAACACCATCCTTTGTTAGAGGTGCGTCTGCCCAACCTTGTACTCTATCAGTTGTATTTAACATCGTCTTTCCATGTCTTACTAAATAAAACTCAACTGATTTTTCTTCTTTTTTATTCTTAACTTGCTCTGTCTTATTAGACGAACATCCAAACAAGGAAACTGTCAAAGAAGCTACTAAACAAAACGATACTATTTTTTTATTCATCGCATAATCTCCTTATAAGCATTATCAGTTATAGAATGATTATCTCCTAATGAATTTATGTAACCAGCTATTTTGACTGATTAAACAACCAATTTATCATCTCTTTATCCTGTAATGCCGGCACCCAAGAAAAGTGTCCCATTGGTTTAACGACACCAGTTGGATATTCTGTATATTTGACCAAAGAACCGCCTAGTTCTTTAATAGCTCGTACAGCGTCTCTGCTATATCTCACATCAACCAGCGGATCATCTTCTGCATGAAAGACCCAAATTGGCATATCTTTAATGTTCTTGAATACTGAAGTATCTTGTAATGGTTCATATTCACTAACAAGCTTATTTCCTGGCAAATCTCCTATTCCACAAATCGGAACAGCAGCTGCGAAAAGATTTGGGTTCTTCTTAATAACATTCCAAGTCCCAATTCCACCATTGGACATACCAACAACATATATACGATTTTTATCAATATCATACTTATCGATGATTTCTTTTAGCAAATTAAACATCGTGGTATAGTTTGGTTCCTCGGTCCAATATGCTGTAAGGGTCTCAGCTGCTTTAACCTGAGGAGCTAACACATATGCAGGGTTTTTCTTTTGCTGTTCTGGATTAGCCCACGCTACAGCACCCTCATTTCCTACGACTTGCATATAGTTGTCATTTCCTCGTTCACCTGATCCATGTAAAAATAAAACTAGTGGATATTTTTTGTTAGGCTCTTTTTTAGGCTCAAAAAGTCTGTATTGCATTTTGCTTCCAGATGCATCTTGATATACCTCTTTTTTAAAATCATCCACAACAGGTGTAACTACATTTGAAATTTTATTTTTCTTTTCAGATGCTTTAAAAGTTGCACCTTCTTTTGTTTTAATTTCTTTCGTAAGAGATAACTTATAATCTAAATTATCTCTTGTGCTTAAAAATTTTTCTTCATTAAATGTTGAGGTAGATGAATATTTATCATTTTCATCTAATTCAATCACGACGTATTGTCCGTCTTTTGAAGTCTCTGATACTTCAGCTTTATTATTTGTATACACTTTCGTTATTTTTCTATTTTGAGGTTTCCCATTCACTTCCACCTCAACTTCAAAACTATCTTTTGTTAATTTTGAGCTATCTATTGTATCTCCAAAATCACAAACGACAGTAGCTCCTACCTCTCCATATGGAAGAACATTCGTTATAAGTGTTATATCTGAGTCTTTTAAAGCCTTATCTTTGCTTTCTGACGAACATCCTGAAAGTACTAAACCACCTGCCAGGCTGCCTACTACCATACATAAAATTGGAAATTTCCTTATCTTTTTCAGACGATGACCTCCCTCAAAATATGTACTTTTCAAAACTGACATAAGTCGTATAAACTTTTAGTCTCCTAAAATAGTTTTTACTCGCTCAATTACTTTTTTTCCATCTAACATGCCGTAAGCTGCCATATCAATTACTTCAATATGCTTTTCTGGCAATTGTTTTTTCACATTGTTTAATGCATATCTAACTTGTGGTCCTAATAAAATCACATCAGCTGCTGGACCAACATTTGGTGCTTCCGTTAATGCATAAGCATTAATTTCACAGTTATAACCTGCTGATTCTGCATACCCTCTCATTTTGTTCATTAACATACTTGTAGACATACCTGCGTTACATAAAAGTACAATATTTCTCATCATTTACAACCTCCAATATTTTTCTGAAGCGATTTGCATATCCTTACAGATGCAAACGCTTTCTTTATGGTTTCAATATAAACTATGGTCTAAGACTAGGGTCAATATCTTTATTCATATATTTTTTATAAAGTAAAACTTTAATTGATGAGGGTGTCCATCTCCTACTAATTAGTAGGAGATGGAGCCAAGATTTTACGTGATAAATTGAATTTAAAGCATATTAAAACATAAAAAGAGCATTTAATTGTTAGACATGGTCTCCAATTAAATGCTCTTTACTATCCTTCTGTATGTATCACTTCACTTTTTGATTTAATGATAGGAATCATAATAACATAATGATCAATTGTTTTTTCTTCACTCTTTGTTTCACAAACATATCGACACAAAATGTCTCCGTTTAGTACGTAGCCATGACTCTCCATAATATGAAATGCTTCGTCTAAAATTAGTGATGATAACGGTTCATTCACATCTTTTTCATATAAGTAATGCAAGCACTCTCCCATTTCTATTTGAAAAACTGAATCATCTATAGGTAATTTGCACTCTTTCATCTTTAATTCAGATATAGCCATTACCCAATAACTATTATCTATATTTTTCACTTTATATTCTTCAAGTGGAATACACAAAGCTGTTGAAACAGTTGGCAAGAAATTTAACCATTCTTTTAATAGTGGATTTACACATAGCGCTCCATCATTTAAATGAACATGTTTGAGAAAATAATAAGTGCCGGCTGGTTTTATCACCCATTGCTTATCTTCTTGCTTGTATTCTTTTAATAAGTTAATAAATTCATTTATTTGTTTTGTTTCTAATTCTAATTGTTTTATCGCTTCATTTTTTTCAGTTATTTTTTCATTACACTTATTTATGATGTCATCAAATTCTAAACCATTAAATACTGCTCCAATTTCTTTCACATGAAATCCCATTTGTCGGAAACTTCTAATGGCTAAAAATACACCAAAATCCTCATATGTATAAAATCTAAAACCATTATCTTTATCTTTTTGTGGTTTTAGGAATCCTTTCTTTTCATAAAATCGTAAAGCATCTATTGAAACTCCAAATTCCTTTCCTACTTCTCCTATTTTGTATTTCTTCATACCTATCACCTTCAACTCTATAATTCCTTTTCATACCTTTATAGTGTAACAAGTTTTGAAAAACAATTATATACAAAATAAAAAGAGATTTCGTATGAATACAAAACCTCTTTTTATCAAATTCAAACTAAAATATTGACTTCAATTCTCCTACTACTTCCCCATGCATATCATAAAGCTTTAACGCCATCATTAAATTAAATCTCGCTTCAGCATCATTTAAATCAACTGAAATGAGTGATTCAATCTTTTCGAGCCTGTACAGAAGAGAACTTCGATGAATAAAGAGTTCTTCTGCGGCGCTTTTTACATTTCCATTGTTTTGTAAGAATACATGTAATGTATGATATAAATCAATATTTTTTCCTTCTGAATAGGCAAGGAGCGGACCAATTTGTTTTGTAACAAAAAGCTCTACGGCTGTTGAATGATTTAAATGATGTAAAATAGCGTACGAACCTAAATCTTCAAATAGCGCATACCCTTTTTTTCGGAAGCGACTATCTAAAATATTTAGAGCCTGCACGGCTTGCTGGTAACTAATATAGTAGTCTTCTAATTGTTTTGTAACGCCACCAATCCCTAATAATACATGACAACCAATAGGTGATGCGTGTATCCATTTTTGAATACTATGAAACATTGATTCCCAAAACGTATCGGCTCTCTTCTTCTGATCTTCAATAGGAACAATTAAAAGTTGCTCATCATTATGAGATACTGCTAAAATGCCTGTCCCTAGTTCCGGAAGACGGGTCTTAATTAAATCCCAAATAAGTGACTTTTTCGCTTGTTGTTCGAGTAAATTCCCTTTTTTTAATTCTTTTTCATCAAGCGATATAGATAATACGGCTACTCGATGTTTTTTGAAAAGATTCCATTGATACAAGTTGGCATATTGCAAAATATTATCTCGATCTTCAATTTTTTCAGTGAGTAATTTACTAATAAAGCTATCTTTCATTTGTTCTTTCGTATCCAGTACGAGCTTTTGTTTAATAAACTGGATGGAACATATATTCCGGGCTAAATCTACTGTTAGTTGATCAAATTCATCCATCCCTCCATTCATTCTTCGTACTGCTAAATATCCTAAGAAATTACCGCCCCCATTTATAATCCAAAATGAAAAACAATAATCAATATGATTTGGATCAGTAATATGGAACGTATCATTCATTCTTTGATTTTTACGTTCTTCTCTTGCTAAATCAGCTAAATGTTCTGCTAAACGACTATCCTTTTCATCATGAAAGGCTATTGGTTGCATAAATCTATCGAAAATAAACACCGTATCTTGAAACAGACTACCAAGCATTGTTGTAATACCTTCAAAATTATTATCATCGACCGTTTCTTTTAATAAAGCCTGCTGATAATCTAATAGGAAATGAAGTCGTTGTTTATGCTCTTTCTCACCATTATATAATCTTGCATTATCAAGTATAGTAGCCAAGTGATTCGCTATCATTTCAAGTGATTTTGCATCTGCTTCCGTAAAAAGCCCTTCACATTCCTTTTCAACATGTAAAACGCCAATCGGTTTCATATCAATAATGATTGGAGCTGTAAACTGTTCACCACCAACCGTTTCAAAAAATGGAAAGTGCTCTTTTAGTACATATTTATCTTCAACCATAATTTTGAATGGGTACTTCATTTCCCCATATGATGGTGGTTGAAAAACAAAACAATTTTCATCTTCGTTATACAGATAAACACATGAAAACTGAGCATTTGTTTCCATTCCTGCTTTAGAAGTTACCTCATATATATGCTTTTCTAACGGAACATCTAGCGATAAGTTTTTACTGATCCATCCAAAACCTTCAATCTTTTTCAACTGCGATTCTTTTTGTCTAGCCACAGCTATTGCCACGGCTATATCTCTTCCAAACTCTTCAAATGATATTTCCATATCTAAAAGTGGGACATAACTTGAAAATGCAACAACACAAAAACCAAAATGCTGTATGTCATCTTTTAATGGGACAGTAAACCAAGTTTCCACACCAGCACGGTTCAACGTTTCCGCGAGTAGGCACACTTCTGGTGAATCTGCTGTTTGATCCGTTATGCTTTGATATTGGAGTCTTGATGAACATTCATCAGAATGAAGAGGAAATGCAGAAGCTAAAGAAGTTAAATTCCCGCTCCAAGCCTTTGGCAAAAATTGTCCTCCTTCATTAAAAATAACAGCTACGAAATTACAATGTAATTCTGAGCAAAAGGAATGAGTTAAATACTGAAGTGCTTCTTCTTCCGTATCGATTTTAATAAGCTGACGTGATGTATTTCGCAAATGATATTCTATTCTTTTCATTAACCTCTCTCTCTTATTACCAGACATGCCCCATCCCCCACTTCATCTTTTCTATCTATTGTATAAGAAGCGTTACATAAAATAAAACTAAATATTTAAATTATTTAGCAAACATTTTGAAATCCCGAAGAAATGTATCTCCGGGATTCTTCTTTCATTATTTTGCTGTAGTTACGTTGCTACCTCCGCTTACAATCTCTTTTTTCTCTTTATAATACATTCCATGTTCTTCTTTCACAAATAGCATTGCTATACCACCAATTACAGCAGCACTCGCAATAGCCGCAAAGTTATATTGAGGTAAAAAATGCATAGAAAGTAGTACCCCTACAAAAGTCGGAGCGACCACACCTCCAAGACGCCCAAACGCCATTGTACTTCCAACCGCCGTTGATCGCATATTGCCAGGATAGTATTGAGAAACAAATGCATTTGACATATTTTGTAGTCCGACTGAAGAAGCACCAATTATAGAAATTAACAAAAATCCAACAAACATGTTATTCGCAAATCCAATTAGGGATAACGCAATCGCTCCACAGAAAAATAATGGAACAAGTACCTTTTTGAATCCAACTTTATCCACGATTGGACCGAATATAAGTGTCCCAACGATAGCGCCAATTTGCATGACAGCTGTAAATGAAAGACTTGATTTCAGATCGTACCCTGATTGCATCATAAGTCTTGGTAACCAAGTATTCATAGAGTAAATGAGCACGAAAGCACTAAAACATGAAATCCAAAACATAATCGTACTTACTGCGCGTTTTTCCTCAAATAATTTAACAACAGGAGAACCAGCTTCTTTCGTTGGTGGTTTTATAAATTCAATTGTCGCATCATCACTTAATTTCGGATTTACTTTCGCTATTACTTTTTTAGCTTCGTCTATTTTTCCTTTCCCTAGAAGGAAACCAACAGACTCTGGAATACTTTTCATTAAAAACGGAAGAAACAATAAAGGAAGTCCCGCTAACCAAAAGACTGGTTTCCATCCTGCTGTCATGAGAAGTGATCGACTTGTAAGTGCTGCTGCCATCGCCCCCACCGAATAGCCGCAAAAAATAAATGATACAATAGCAGTGCGAACTCGTTTCGGGGAGAATTCAGTTGCTATAGCAATTACATTCGGCATCACTCCACCAAGCCCAATACCAGCGATGACACGGAAGATTGTAAATGTAACAGGATCGTTCGCAAAACCAGATAAAAATGTAAATAAACTAAATATGATTGTAGTTAGTAGTATAATATTTTTACGACCAATTTTATCAGCTAATAAACCGAAGAAAATAGCACCAACCGCTGTTCCAATAACTGTATAACTACCAATTGCCCCTGCTGTAACATCCGATATCCCCCACTCTTTAATGAGCGACGGTACAGCTGCTCCATAAATAACAACATCATATCCATCAAATGCAATTACGATAAATAGCCAAAATATTAACCAAAGGTGCATGGAATGAATACGACTCTCATCTATCACATTCATTGGGTTAATCGATTTCATCTTAATAGCCTCCTTATATGGGGATTTTTCTTTTCATAGCCTCCAAAACTAGTAAACGCTTTCAATTACCCTTTCTAATTTTTTGAAAATTTTTCTGAATTTTCCGTATTTAAATTGTAATCATTACTCTTGGAAAATGTTATCCGCTATATATAGGAAAACAAAAAGTAATATTCCTATATATAGCGGACTTCGCTTCATAGGATTTGAATTTCCGTCTATCGAACTTCTGTAATAAAAGTAGCGCATCAAAATCAAATAATAAAGAATTGGGGTTGATACAATGAAAAAGTTTATTTCTATTTTCATTAGTCTCACTATGCTTTTTATGTTAGTAGGATTTGAACCGGCGAAAAAAGACACTTCAAAACTAGCAGACACCATTTTTATTAACGGAAATGTCTATACAGTAGAAGCAAAGCAACCTTGGGCAGAAGCTGTTGCGATTAAAAATGGGGAGATTATTTATGTAGGTAATACGAAAGCTGCAAAAAAATACAAGAATAAGAATACAAAGATCATTGATTTAAAGGGAAAAATGTTACTTCCAGGCTTTGTTGATAGCCATCTTCACGCATCCGAAACTGTAAACTCTCTTTATTCTGTTGACTTAGTAAATGCTCGAACAGTTGATGAATATGTTCAGGCCGTTGAACAATACAGGAAAGAACATAGTGATGTCAAAGTTATTCATGGAGCTGGTTGGAGCAATACCCTCTTCTCATCATCTGGTCCGACAAAAGATTTATTAGATGCTGTTGTGAAAGACATTCCTGTCGCTTTAATTTCCGAGGATTATCATTCCGTCTGGGCAAATTCGAAAGCACTTGAGATAGCTAAAATTACAAAAGATACTCCAAATCCTAACGGCGGAGTAATTGAACGAAATGAAAACGGTGAACCGTCCGGTACGCTTCGTGATACCGCAACGAATCTTATTTTAGACAAACTGCCAAAGTACAATACGGAACAGTATAAAGAAGGTTTAAAAACTTTCCAACAGCTCGCTGCGAGCAATGGATATACACAAGTAAATGATGTCGTTGTTCCGCAGCAAGATACCGTCATTGAAGCACTAACAATGCTCGAGAAAGAACAAGCATTATCTATTAGACATAATCTTGTATTAACGATACAACCAAGTGAAGGTCAGGAGCGTATTCCTTATGTAAAAGAACAGCGTGCTAAATTACAAGGCCCACTTGTAAAAATGAATACGGTCAAGTTATTTATGGATGGTGTACTTGAAGGCGGAACTGCCTACTTACATGAGCCGTATAACAATAAACCAAACTATTACGGCGTTCCTGTTTGGGAAAAACCAGCATTTGAACAAATGGTTCAAACATTAGACAAAGAGAAATTCCAAGTTCATATCCACTCTATCGGTGATGCTGCCACTACAGAAACATTAAATATATTAGCTATCGCTCAAGAACAAAACGGAAAACGAGATAGTCGCCATAAAATTACACATCTACAATTAGTAAAAGAAAATGATATAAATCGTTTTAAAGATTTAGGTGTCATTGGTGTTCCGCAACCAACGTGGTTTCTTAAAGACGGAGAATACTTTGCACAAGCTGTCGAATTATTAGGAGAAGAGCGTGCAAATGAACAATATCCTATGCGAAGTTTCATAAATAAAGGTGTTGTTATGGCTTCTTCTAGTGATTATCCCATTACACAAGGACCATACTTCTCCCCTCTAGCTGGCATTCAAATGGGGATTACTCGTACAAGTTTACAAGATACAAATTCACAAAACGCTTTAAACCCAAAAGAAAAAGTAAGTTTAGCAGAAATGATTAAGACTTATACAATAAATGGAGCTTACGCCAATTTTTTAGAGAAAGAAACTGGATCTATTAAAGTCGGCAAAAAAGCAGACATCGTTGTATTAGATAAAAACTTATTTAAAATTCCAAAGCAGGATATTCATAAAGCGAGAATTTTACTGACTCTATTAGAAGGAAAAGAAACATTTCGTCATACAGAGTTTCGTTAATTTCAACATAAAAAGAGGTGCATGAAGCACCTCTTTTTGTATGTATCAGAACAATTATAATTCAACTTTAATTGTGCTTATTGTTTCTTTCAGTTTTCTCATTATATTTGCTATCGCTTCAATTGAATTACCTGTTTCATATCCCCCCACATTTACAGAATGATTTGCATTTTTGATAACATCGATTGTTAAATTCGTTTTATATAACTGCTTAACTTGATCTGCATTATATTGATGATCTTTATCCCCAATAACTAAAAGCCCTTCGTGTTGACTATGTAAAATGGATTCGAAAATAGATTCAAATGTTAGTAAAGGTGTAAGTAGTATCATTTTTGACTGTAAAAACTCTTCTCTCTTCATTACATCATTTGCAATCGGAATCGTTCCGAGTGACTTCCCTAAAAACAAAGTCTCGTTGTATTGCTCACCTTTTAATACTTCATTCATTATAGGATAAATATCATCCATCATTACTTTCGTTAGTTCTTCTATTGGTTTATTCATTACCTGTTCGTCGTAAGAGTAATGAATATGTACAACATCAATTTTATGTTCAAGCATAAGCATCGTCGCGTAATAAAATAACGGCTTATCGTAATTGTATCCTGAACCTGAAAACATAAAGCAAACCGTACTAGAACCTTTTTCGATATGTGTGTAACGAATTACTTTGTCATTTATATGTACCTCTTTTTTAGTCCCCTTCACCCTTTTTCCCTCCGAATACGTTTATTTTGTAAAACGATATGTTCTGTATGAACTGCGATACCCTTTACTTTCTCTTTTATAAACGCTGGCTGTAAATTATATGCATGTAACTCTTCTACTGGCACCCATCTAAACATATACGTTCTACCCTCTTCTTCCAAAATATATTGATCCGCTCCATTTGCAGGTAATTCATGTAGCTCTACTTCATAATAAAAACTAATCTCATGAAACTTTCGCTCAGAAAGTGTAAAGAAATTTTCTACTGACCATATTAACCTTTTCCTTTTAATAGGAACACCTATCTCTTCCGCAAGCTCTCGTTTTAATGCATCTTCACTATTCTCTAGCATTTTCACTCTTCCGCCGGGTACATACCATAAATCTTCACCGTCACCTTGCAGAATGAGTATTTTATTATCGTATTTACAAATTGCTCCGACTCGGTAATTAAAACATGTTTCCTCAACTTTAAACGTAAGATCCACTATTTTTTACCACCTTTATATAGTTTTGGATTAAGAGATAAAACAATTGTAATTGCAAGTATGTACAATAAAAAACTATTTTCACAAGCATTTTACCTAATTGCACACTATTATTTATAAATTAAGATTACTAAATCCACTAATGCCTTTCAAAATTTTTAGATAAAAAACACTATTCTAACTAT
This sequence comes from Bacillus basilensis, assembly GCF_921008455.1. Lineage (NCBI taxonomy): Bacteria > Bacillati > Bacillota > Bacilli > Caryophanales > Bacillaceae > Bacillus > Bacillus basilensis. The sequence continues at coordinate 3,052,352 of NZ_CAKLBZ010000001.1, forward strand.
TGATTCATTAGTTTTTGTTAACTAACTCGTTGTAATGAATAAAAATAATAATCTTCATCGTATAATAACAGGTTGAATATTCTTAATTTTTATATTGTTTCTTTTGTTTTTATCAATTAATATAAATACATGGAATAAAAGTATATATTTGGATATATCTACCGTATTAAATAACAAAATTGTTTCATGGGGGGAAATATGTGTTTACTAAATGGAAAATAGGAATGATTACTTCTCTTGTTGCTTTTACTACATTTACATCTGTGATTTCTGCTGAAGAGAAACCGAAAGATCAGCCAAAATGGGAAGAGTGGATAAAGGAAAATGCACAAAAGTTGGACGAACCAAATGCACAAACAAATGAAGATTTATCCTTTTTAAAAGAAAAAGTAAAGGATGAACGAATTGTTCTACTTGGTGAAAGTACACATGGAGCTAAGGAAATAAACCAATCAAAAGTACGTATGATTAAGTATTTACATGAAGAGATGGGATATGATGTTATTGCATTTGAAACAGGATTTGCGGAGGCAAATGCTGTAAATCAAAACCTCGACCAATTAACTGCTTTGCAGGCCATGAAAAAATCTTTATACGGTGTTTGGCATACTGAAGAAATTTTAGAGCTATTTCAATATATAAAAGATCAAAAAGAAAAAGGAACACCTCTTATATTAACAGGGTTTGATGCTCAATTCAGGTGGTATTCTTATTTCCCTGAGTTTGCAAAAGAATGGTTAGAAAAAATTAATCCTGAAATTGCTAATGATATAGAAAAGGCTCATACAGAATTACTCAATATTGATGAAAAAATTGAATCTAAAGATAATCAGTACTCATACGAACAATATAAAGCGGAAGTTCAACAAGTAATAGCCAAATATGAAAAAATTAAAACGTTTGTTCAACAACATAAAGCCGAATTAAATAAGATAGCCCCATCAAATACATACGATGTAAATCTGTTAGAAAAGACTATCAGTATACGCATTGATACAATTAAAACACTCCAAGATGCTACTGTAAAAGAAAAAAACTTTATTTATCCAACAAACTTTAAACCTACAGATCTATCATTTTATATTCGAGATCAAAAGATGGGACAAGCTTTAGCATGGTTAAGTGATATTCAATACAAAAATAAAAAAATCATTGTATGGGGACATAACTATCATATCCGAAAACAAAATTCAAAAATGATACTTGATTGGACTAAATCCCAACAATACAATTTTAAAGCACCGAATATGATTGATTATTTACCTCAACGGATAAAAGATCAAATGTACACAATTGGCGTATATTCATATAGCGGAAAGAGTTGGGATAGTAGTAATCTTAATAAAATAGTCACTATAGATACAGACCACGCTGAACAAAGTATCGAGAATATATTAAGAACATCTCAAAATCCTAATGTATTTGTTGATTTAAAAGGAGAAAGCAATCGTCCTGAAACATCTTGGATGTTTACCCCTACTACCGCAAGACACTGGGGTCTTCAAAAATTCGAAGAAATTTTGAAGCCGATTGAACAGTACGATGGCATATTATGGCTAGACCATATTTCACCATCACAATATAAATAAAGAAAAGTGCACACTTTCGCTATGGAAAAGTGTGCGCTTTTCTAGTCATAATAACTACTAAATTTAGAAATTAATAGAATATAGAATATATAAAATAAATGATACCATCCCTTAAAATCAAATCATTCTAAAAATACCCTACTAGTTTACCCTTCTTTATACCACTTCTCTAATAATACTCTCTCCTTTTCAACTGAAATACCTGCTTTTAATTCCCTATCTTCCATCCGCTTCATCCACGTATATACGTCTGCAACAGTATGTTCTAACCTTCTAAAAGTAAGTCCTGCTTTAATAGCACTATAAATACTTATAGAAAATCCACCTTTCCACGGCTTCGTTTCACCTTCTAATGGAAAAGTTTCCGGAATCCATAAAGGCATCTCTGTCCAAGGCTCTACTTTTTGTTCCTTCATAAATGACTCATCTACCCAAATGAATTCAGCATTGCTATTCGTAACCTTTTTACACGTATTTAATAGTTCTTCCATCGTCAATTCATCATTCGGACCTGTTACATTGAATATACCTGCTTTATTGTTTTCTGCCATGTTCAGTCCCCAGTTTGCGGCGTCTTTTATATCAACTATCTGCACTGGACGCTCTTTTCTTCCTGGAACTAACACTTCTCCTCCCTTTGCTACACGCCCAATCCAGTATGGAAGCCGATCTGTGTAATCAAACATCCCTGAAAGAATTCCTGCTCTTACGTGTAAAACATGCCCCGGCCAATACTTCTCTGCTTCTTTTTCACATAATACTTTCAGCGCACCATAATGCTCATAAGGAGCAACTTCACCATTCTCTACAGCCTTTATTTGCTCTTCTGTCGGTTCAGGTTGTAATATATAGTCTTCTTTTATGTCATACGGAATCCAATCTTTATATACGGAAAGGCTTGAGATGAATATATAGTGTTCAATATTATCTTTAAGTAATTCTCCAACATTTCTAATGTGATGCGGAGAAAATCCACATGTATCCACGACAACATCCCATTTTCGATTTTCTAAACTTAATACATCACCATTTCTGTCCCCAATAAGCTGCTCCACCTCAGGAAAAATTTCTTTGTTTGTTCCGCGGTTAAATAATGTAACTTCATGCCCTCTCTGTAAAGCCTCTTCTACAAAAGCTCTTCCTAAAAATCGTGTACCACCTAGTATTAGAATTTTCATGGTTTTCCCCCATTCGTGATAAAAAATCTATTCTTTTGTTTAACGATTTTTTGTTGTGAAAAGATACGGGGGATAATTTAATTTTTTCTACAAGTTCAATATATGTAATTTTGACACTTTTTCTATGTTAAAAACAATAATATGGAAATATTCATTCTGTCGATTTCCATTTCATATATAATTAAAATATCGGATATTCGATTAACCACTTATACATACTTAGGCAGGTGAAAAATATTAATAAACACATAGTTTATCATTCGACATTATGTATTTATTTTCTCACATCACTTGTATATATCATCTTGCTGAACATAGAAAATGGTCGTACTTATTTGGGGTTTACAATGGTTGTTCCGCTTTTAGCAGTTATTTCATATCAAACATTATATAAGAAACAAAAAATAGTTCATACACTTGGAATTTCACGTCCAAAAATAAAAACACTAATTTTCTCCATATTATTGCCACTACTTCTAGGACTATGTCTCCATTTTTATTTTTATGATATAAAGTTCTTATATAATCATTGGAATGAGTTAGGATTCCTCTTGCTCGTTGGTCTTACAGTCGGATCTTTATCTGCATTATTAGAAGAGATTATATGGCGTGGGAATTTTCATTACTATTTACGAAAAAAATATTCATTCAAACAAACAGCTATTATTATAGCTTTTCTCTGGTCTTTATGGCATATACCAGTAGCAATCTTTTATAAAAATTATGAGTTTCAACTTGTAGGAATATTAAGTTATCTCTCTTTATTATTTATATTATCTATAATTTTGACGTACACGAGAGAATATGACGGTTCTGTAATATCACCCGCTATTTTACATGGTATGTTTAATGTATTTTATTTAACAGATGTAGTGCAAAACAAGTGGGATGCCAGTCTAATAGAATTAATTAAATTTATCTTCCTAGCAATTATACTCGGCATAATGTACCTTATACATCGCAAAGATAAAGAATAGTTAAAAGTAAAAAAGGTGTTTCCGCTTTTAATGGAAAATACCATTAATAGATTATATAGTACTTCAACACCTTACAATTATTCAATAATCGTATAGGTGTTGAAGTTTTTTAATCTTAGTTAAACAATTTTGTTCTCACACCACTTATTTTTAATATGGAGAACAAAACAAGTATAACTAGACCTTTATTCTTGTTTTCATAATATGAACATATTAACCTTTTAAATAAGGAAGTATATACTCTTTCATTAACTTCCATCTATCCCCTGCATTTGGTATAATTTCAGAGGCAATCACCACCACCAATTCCCTCTCCGGAATACAACAAATCATATTCCCACCATCGCCCACTGCACAGTATGAAAAGATTCCATCTTCTTCTCGTAACCACCATAAGTAACCATATTGATTTGTGTTCATTTCTGTTGATTCTTTTATCCATGATGTTGATAGAATTTGTTTTCCATTATGAGTACCTTCGTTTAAATACAAACTTCCAAACTTATCCATATCTCTAACCGTTAACGTTAGTCCCCATCCGCCGGTTGAAATACCGTTTGGATCATGAACCCATCCTTTTACATCTTTTCCGAATAAGTCATCGAATCCAAATGCTATCATATTGTAGTTTGGAATTTCTCTCATACCGAGTGGCTGAAATAGCTGTTCATTCGCAAATTCACGCGCACTTTTTCCTGTTATACTCGTAATAATTGCGGATAGTACATGTGCTCCTGCAGATGAGTATTTAAAAGAACCGATTTCCCCGCCGTTCCCCATTCTATTAAGTGTATACTGTACCCAGTCTGGTTGTGTACATAGTTCTTCTAACGGTTCCTGCCAATCTACAAAAGGATATGGAGCTGTCATTGTTAGAAGATGGCGTACTATTATTTCAGATGACTTAACTTTATATTCAGGGAAAAATTCTATTACTCTTTGATCAATGCTTTTTATATAGCCTTTATCTACACATATCCCAATTAACGCAGAAATAATCGTTTTTGTAACAGATGCTACATGAAATGCATCATCTGGACCTTGGCCGTTATAATATTTTTCAAAAATAATATTACCTTTCTGCATTACTAACATACCGTTTATATTTTTATAGTCTTCTTTTATAATGGAATCTAACTTTTCAGCGGTTTTCATCCTTCTTCCCCCTCAATCTATCATTAAAAAGGTTCGATAGGTACATATATATCAACTATATGTTTATTTTCCGGGTGCTGCCTTGGGTCATTTTTATACATTTCAAAAGGATACGCATCTCTTGGTTTATATCCGCTATTTGGTAGCCATTCACCGTATAAAAAATCCCATGCACCTTTGTATTCATCTTGGCGTATTTCGAAGTGACCTATCGCATACTTTCCAGAAGGTATTACCATTATTCCAATGTCGCTCGTTTCTACTGCGGACTCATTCGGAATTGTTATACATAAACTTGTTCTTAAATGATAGTCCTCCGTAAATTCATGATGATCGTGGTAAATGGTTAATACTTTCGTATCCTCAAATACATGATAGTTTTCTTCCGCTACGTAATGAAATAATTTCTCTATCATTTTCGGAAAAGCTATAGTTAACTCTTCATATGTACCGATATGTCTTATGTATGCGACTTTCATATCGTCCGCTGTTACAATTTCAATATCTCCTCGAACCTTCTTACATTCATTGTATTGAGAAGGTTCACTTACGTCTTTGCAATTCTTGCTATTGTAGTTACGATAGTGAGATGGACTTACTCCGTAATAATTTTTAAATGTACGGGAGAAAACTGCCGAATCTGTGAAACCAAAGTGATACGCAATATCTGTAATGGTCATATCTGTACGATATGTAAGTAGATTTGTTGCCCTTTCTAACTTCAATCGGTTTACATACCGAGATAACGGTTCATCTACTATTCCTTTAAAAATTCTATGAAAATGATACTTCGAAAACCCTGCTACATCAGCTAATACTTCAATGGATAGTGAACTATTTATGTTTGATTCTATATAATCTTGAACTGTATGTATGCGTCTTAAATACTCATTTCTACTTTGTTTACTCTCCATACTTCTACCTCCTCACAACAAAAAGGCTAACTTCGCGCTAGCCTACTTTTACACATATTTTAAAAATAAAACTCTGCTACCGCCGTTCCCGTCATAATTTGTATGTACCGATACACCCTCTATCTCATCATCCCCAGCCTCAATTCGAAAACCAATCTCCCTATGAAATTGTATCGATTTTTTATTAACTGGTGATGTGATTGCTTTTACAACTTTACGGTTATTTGCACGAGCAATATCAAAGAAATATGAATACAATGTCGATGCGATTCCTCTTCTTCTATACTTCGGATTGACACCAATAAAATGAACGTACGCTTCCTCTTTATGCGTTTGTGAGAAGAATCCGCATAAGAAACCTAACGTTTCGCCATCTTCTTCAATGATAAAACTCGTTTCTTGAAAGTGAACGAAAAACAATTTTGGCAACATGGCAGCCATGTCTCTCCCGCCCCACCAATCATTTAAAACAGAATGAATCTTTACATAATCTTCCCCTTGTATGTTTCTTACTCGCATATATTTCTCCCTCTCACTCACTTCATTTTTTCATAAATTTTAATGACTGTTTCTACTAATAGGATGAATACCCAAATACCGCAAAATACAAGTACAGACTGTAATATGGATCCAATAATAATAACACCAACTGCACCTGATCCTGAAATTGATACTTCCCCAAATCCTGGGTCATGTATAAGAGATCCAGCAGAAAAAGCCATTAAAATAGATCCTATTAAATAAATCACACTCATTATTTTTAATATCTTTATAGAAAGATAAGAAGTTTGCTTTTCTTCCACTTGTGATAATTCGATTTCCCCGCTCGCAATTCCTTTTTGCAAACAGTCTTCACATAGAAATTCTTCCTTAATTTTTTTACCACCGTGCATCGTACCTGTTATCTCTTTACACCTTGAACATTTTCGATTTATCATGTTGTTATCACTCCAATCCATTAAGATTATACTTATATAATTCTACATTTACCTTAATATTCCTTTTATGTATTTTATAGAGAAAGGTTGTGTTTTATGATTTCGAAGTTCAAGTTTGGCTCTAAAAAACCTACCGTTCATTATGTATTAAGACCTAGTTGTTATGCGATTATTTTTAATTCTTCTTCAAAGATTGCTGTTATCCAAAAAGGAGACCGTTATTTTTTACCTGGTGGCTGTATGGAAGGTAATGAAACAAAAGAAGAATGTTTACATCGTGAATTACTAGAGGAATTAGGATGGGCAATTGAAATTGATCAGTATATCGGTAATGCAATGCGGTATTTTTATGCTGAAAAGGAAGATACATATTATTTAAATGATGGGTTCTTTTACATTGCGAACATGGCGCAGAAACAAACCAAAGCCTGTGAAGAGGATCATGTTTTAAGGTGGATGTCTCCATTGCATGCTGTAGGGATTCTCATTCACGATCATCAAAAATGGGCTGTTGAACAAGCGCTTTTTTTACAAAAGCAAAAAGGATCTCCTTCTATGTAAAAGAGATCCTTTTTACTGTTAGCTTACTTTTTTCAAATTGAGAGCTGGCTTTTTGATTCCGCCTTTTTTTACAACATATAAGCCGATAAAGATAATAAGTCCGCCAACGAGTTGCAACATATTGATTTGCTCTCCAATTGTTACTGCTGCAAAGATAACTGCGAATAATGGCACAAGATACATATAAACCATTACTTTCGTTGAGCCTATTTGACTAATGCCGACATACCACATTGCTAGCCCAAAGATGGTCGCAAAGACGATTGAATATGCAAGTGATCCCCAGCTTGGCGTATCTACTGGCCACGTTAATGTATTTACGTTGAATAAACAGTATATAACGAGAGGTACAATTCCAATTAAAGTAGACCATGATGTGACTCTCATTGCGGAGTATTTTGTAATAAGAGGTTGCGCTAATATTGGATACCATCCCCAAGCAATTGCTGCGACTAATCCAATTATATTTCCGAGCCATGCATACTCATAAGTAGCTCCTCCTGTATGCCCTGTTAATAAAACAAATGCTGCACCAATAAACGCTATTATTGAACCAATTTGTACTTTCATCGAAAAACGCTCTTGCTTGTGTAATACTGCTAATATCCCTGTAAAAATAGGTGACATTGCAATTAGTAATGAGGCGTTCGTTGCTGAAGTATATTTCACAGATAGCATAAACATCGTTTGATACATTGTCGTTCCAACGATGCCGACTGCTACTAATCGTAACCAATCTTTTCTTTCAATACGTAATGAGCGTTCCATTAAAAATGTAATAAGTAATAATACCGGTGATGCTATTAAAAATCGTAAACTATTAAATTGAATGGATGACATAAATGCCACGCCATACTTTCCAATTGTATAATTTGCTCCCCATACTAATGCAACTGATACTAGGAGCCATTCCATTTGCCATCGTTTCATCCGAATCTCCCCTTCCATATTTAGCATAGTAAAATTGGCTGGATAAAACACCGTCCAATTGGCTGTTTTTTTACCCAGCCAATTTGCTATACTTGATGTAGTGAAAAGATACGGAGGCGTTTTTTATGGAATGGAAGCTAGATAGTGACAGTAAAATCCCTATTTATCAGCAAGTTGTTGACTTTATTGAAAAACGTATTACGTACGGAGAACTCCCTCCAGGTAGCTTCCTCCCTTCAGAACGGAAATTAGCTACACTGTTAAATGTAAACCGAAGTACAGTAACGACTGCTTATAACGAACTTCGTGCAATGGGGATTGTAGAAAGTACGACTGGTAAAGGTACACGTGTGAGTACACATATGTGGGGCGTTTCTCCTACATTAACGCCGAACTGGAGAAATTTCGTAGAAGGTGGTACTTTTTTACCAAACTTACCTTTACTTCGTCATATTCGGGCAGAAGTACAACAAAATGAAAATATTATAGATTTTGCAAACGGAGAACTCGGTTGTAATCTTTATCCTCACGATCAGCTACAAACGATTCTACGTGAACAACCGTTAACACATTCATTAAGTTACGATCATCCGCAAGGGTATCTCCCGCTAAGACAAGCGGTAGTAAAATATATGAAAGAATATTTAAAAGTTGAAGCAACTGAGCAGTCTATTATGATTACTTCTGGCGCACAGCAAGCACTTCACCTTATCGTACAATGTTTATTAAATCCAGGTGATGCTGTTGCTTTCGAAAGTCCTTCACACTGTTATTCCTTACCTTTATTCCAATCAGCGGGGATTCGTATTTTCCCATTACCTGTTGATGAACACGGTATTAATCCAGACGATGTGCAAGAGTTATATCGAAAGCATCGTATTAAAATGATTTTTTTAAATCCAAATTTCCAAAATCCTACGGGCACAATGCTGCATCCAAACCGTAGAAAAAAACTATTATCACTTTGCGCTGACTTACGAATTGCGATTGTTGAAGATGATCCGTCTAGTTTACTTACGTTAGAAAAGAAACAACCTTGTCCTACTTTGAAATCGATTGATGAAAATGGAACAGTCATTTATGTACATTCCTTATCAAAGATGATTGCACCAGGATTACGAGTCGGCTGGCTTGTTGCCCCGCAGTCTGTAGTAGAAAGGTTATCCGACGCAAGGCACCAAATGGAATTAGGTATGAGCATATTCCCGCAGTGGCTTATGCAGCAATTTTTCGAAACTGTACCATTTCAGTCTCATATCGTACCATTACGAAAACAACTAGCAGAAAAAAGAGACGTTATCGTTCGCGCCCTAAACGAGCAACTTCACGACAAAATCTCTTTTTCAAACCCGACCGGCGGTATATACATATGGGGAAAATTAAACGAACCGATAAACGAAAAACAACTCATTATGCAAAGCTTAAAACAAGAAATTGCTTTTATGCCGGGGAGTATTTTCGGCGCGAAAGATGGTTATATTCGTTTATCTTATGGAAAAGTGAATATTGATCAAATTGAGGAAGGTATTTCTCGTTTGCGGAAGGCTATTTTGGTTTGCGAAAAGTAACTTATGATAAAGAGATCTCGTTTGACAAAACCTAAATCTACCATTATTATCAACACGAACCTAGTTATAGGAGTGATACCAATGAAAATTTACGTTGATGCAGATGCTTGTCCTGTAAAAGATGTAATTATTTTTGAAGCTACGAATGCGGAAATTCCTGTTACCCTCGTTACTAGCTTTTCTCATTATTCTAATGCAGAGCAGCCAAAAGGTGTGGAGACCATTTATGTTGATTCTGGAGCAGATGCTGCGGATTACCGAATTATGCAGTTAGCAAAAAAAGAAGATTTAATCGTAACACAAGATTACGGTCTTGCTTCGCTTGCTTTAGCAAAAGGCTGTATCGTTCTTCATCATAAAGGGTACAAGTATACGAATGAAAACATTGATCAATTGTTACAAACACGGTATTTAAGTGCAATGGTTCGAAAAAGCGGTAAGCGTACAAAAGGACCGAAACCATTTACAGCAGAAGACAAAGAGAAATTTAGAGAGCTCTTTAAAAGTATGATTACACTTTAAAAATGAATCGTCTATTCGCTAGGAAAACTTCGCAAAATAAAGAAGAGAATATCCAAATGAACATTCTCTTCTTGAGGTTTACCCGTTTAAAATGAAGGTAAATTATCTAAGTTATTTTCTTTTATTCCATCAGGTTCACTACGTATAATATCTCTACCATACTTATGAAATACATCTACATGAGCTAACTTTCCTGATTTTGCTTCATCAAGAGCAGTCATATAATCTAACTCTCTCCCGCTACTTGTTTTAAAAGCAATTAAATCACCGTCATCATTTTTACGAACTGCAACAATTTGTTCTGCTCCTGAATTGATTTCATGGTCTACTTCAAATTGAGCTTGCTCTTTTCCTTGATGTAAATATTCATTATAAACTTTTTCAAAGTCTTTTTTGTACATAAAACTCACCTCCAACACATTTTATTAGTATGGTTGGGAGGTATTGGTTTTATGTGCTTTGCTCTAAACTTTAGTATTTTCAAATGAAAACATAGTCCCCTCACTATTTGATTGTAAAGTGTATTTTATATCGAACATCTTTGATATATCTTCAATATTTTTCAAACCAAGTCCCGTTCCTTTACTATTTATATCAAACCCAATCCCGTTATCTCTAAAAGAAACAATATCTTCATCTATAATAATTTTGAGTTTATTAGCTTTTGAATGTTTAAGGACATTTTGAAAAATATTATCAAATAGCCTTTGAATCCATAACTCATTACTATTCCATATCAACTCTTTATCTTGTGGATTATATACTAATTCAATTTTATGAATGCTATACAAATAGCTCCATTTTTTAATCATATTTTCGATTAAATTATGTATATTCACTTCATCATTCACAATATAAGTATTCTCTAAGATCTCTGTAGATTGAATATTAAATTCGTTAGTTAAATCACTTATATATTGTATCTGCTCATAAAGTGATTCAAGTATTGGTGCTTGTTCCTTGTACTCACCTTCTAAATAATATAATTGTAATCTGACCGCTGTTAAGGGGGTATTAATGTCATGCCGTAACTTATTTAATAGTTCCTTTTTTATTTGTTCCTGTTGTTGTAGTTCCAATTCTCGATAAGTCGTTCTCTCTATAAGCAAGTTTACTGACCTAATTAGTTTTCCCATTTCATCATCGCTTTTAACATCTATTATATTAGGGGTTTTTTTATCACTAGCTAAATCTCGAATCGTTTGATTTAATACATTAATTTTATTTAATACGGTGTTAATCGATTTTGAAAATACAAGAGCTAATACTAATAGTGATTATAAAAATATGATTATCATAGTAGGATATGCATAGGATTCGTGAAAAGGGATGTTCTTATTTTTAGTTTTAAAGACAACATTATAAATAACTGATACAAAGATACTAATCGACAACAATAACAGTGGTACGCTAATAATAGCGGAGAATAGTAGTAACTGATATTTTTTCTTTAAGTTCATTTCTTCGTATAGGTATTTAGTCTATACCCTTCTCCATATATATTCTGTATAATATCCCCTGTTTTATCATCAATTTTGTTCCTGATTTTCTTTATATGTACGTTCATGATATTTTGATTTCTATCTTCGAGTTGCCATAGGTAATCGTAGAAGTGTTCTTTCGATAAAATTCTATCTCTATTTTCATACAAATAGAAGAATATCTTACGCTCAATTGCAGTAAAAGCAACTTCATCACGTAAACCATTAATGAAAACTCTTTTATATTCTGCATCTAAAAATAAATGTTTAATTTGCGTGAAAGTACCATATTGATTATCTAACATTTTCTGAATTCTTAACAATAATTCTCTAGGATCAAAGGGTTTTATCATGTATTCTTCTCCAATAGTTAAACCTTTTAGTTTACTATCCATATCATTCCTAGCTGATAGAAATATAATTGGAATATTTAGTCCTAGATTTTTTATTTTCTTTGTAATTTGATAACCATCTTCACCTGGTAACATAACATCCATTATGACTAAATCTATTTCATGAATTACATCAAGAACTTTCCTTCCCTCTTTCTCCCAATACACATTATACTTCTGGCGCTGCAAAATTTTTTGTAATAAATCTCCTATAATTAAATCGTCTTCAACAATTAATATGTTATATACTTTCATTATGTAGACCTTTCATCGCTAAAATAACAATAGCTTAGTTCTCCATTACTTTATTCTTAATAAAGTCCATAGCAAATTTGTATATTTCATCAGGAGCGTATAAATAAATGCTATGTGTACCTTCAATTATTTTCACATCAGCTATTAATAACTTGCTAGCAAACTTCTTATAATCTTCGTTTTTTTGCTTTGTATACTTCGAATCTTTATATTGCCTAGCAATCGCATCTATAAATAACATAGGTGTTTCTTTTGGGATCGATAAGGAATTTGATTTTTTACCGTTATTGTAGCTTTGTAAAAGTTCTTGCTTCATATCATCATTAAAAGCCCTCTTATACGTAAGCGCTTTATAAATATCTTTTTCCTGTTCATTTAAAAAGGATTGACGAATAACTTCGGGATTATAAGTAATAGAGGGAGCTAATCTCTGAAAACCAATTTTCGTTAAAATATTCATCCCTTTTATTTTTAATGAATCAACCATGCCTATTTCATTAGATTCGTACTGTTTAGGTAAACCAATATCTAACGCAATAATCCCTTTTACTTCACTTGGATATTCTTGTGCCCAATAAATAGCCTCTATTCCCGATAGAGAGTGTGGTACTAAAATGTAAGGTGGTTTATTTCCACTTCGAATAAGCGCTTCTCTCGTTTGTTCTAATATCGTCTCAATATCTCTATCATCTTGAAAAACATCACTGTATCCATAACCAGCTCTCTCAATTACAGAAATCTTGTTTTCTTTCGAAAATTTCCTATATAAGCCTTTTAATTCATAAACAGGAGCGGCAATTCCAGAACCGGCCATAAATACAAACGTGTCCTCCCCGCTCCCCTCATTATAAACATTCACTTTTTTATTATCGAAATTAACAAGTTCACCTTTATTGTTCATTAATTTCGATTCCATTTTTAATTGATAGTTATGATATATAAATACAGCGCCTGTTCCAAAGAAAATAATACTAATACACATTAAAAAAATTATTTTCACTAACTTCAATAATTTTTTCATTTGACACCCCTTTCAACCTATACTGAAAGGGTACAATTTAAAAATAAATTTCTAATAAATTTTTCAAAATTAATATCTATTCTTGGTTTCTAAGGCTGGACCATTTTTAATACCTACGCACCCCCCTCAAAGTCTCCAATATATCATCTGTAAAAGCTGTGCTACCCTCTGTCTCTAAAACTCTGAAATATAAACTTCTCAGGAAAGATCTAATATTTTGTACTAAAATAGCATGCTGCGGATGTCGGACGTCTTCAACAGTTGCTATACTATGTAGCCAGTTGCCCCACTCTTCTTCCGTTAAAAGATTTTGGTTACGTAACGACATAATTGGTTTTACTAATCTCTCATCCTCAAAGTGTATGTACGCGTAGTCATTTAAACGAACCTTCTGACGAACAGCAGCTAGTATTGCATATGAAAACTCACGATTTCGTATTGTACGCGCTAACGCATCTAGCGCATCAGCAGCGTGTGCTGTAGAATGTGCCCAGCCTTTTCCTTCTACGTAACCCCTTACATCTTCTTCTAAATATACATATTCCAACACTTGTTCTGCCACACTGTACAGTTGTTCTTCCGATAACAATGGTTCTCTTTCATGAACAGATAAAATAAGTGGTGGAATTAATACAGAGAACGCACGTTTAAAAACAGAGTCTGTTCCCTTTTCACCAATTTTATAAAATAAATAATCAGGACTAATTGCCTGTAACATTAACCCTCGTAATTCTTTTTGTCTAAACACATCATTTGTAATCCATTTGTGAAGCGTACTATAAATTAAATCATCACGTAATTCAGCATCGGATGATCCGATATAATCTAACATCCACTGTGCATATGGATATGCATCTACGTCTTCTGGTACAGCATAATTATTATTTTTAATTTGTAGCAGTTCTTCTTTTAGTTCTAGTACTTCATTCATTATATTTCCTATCCCCTTTTTACGTTTTTTTATTGCCTTATCCCCCGTTTTTCACTTCCTATAAATTAATTTAATTATACGAGAATTATAACTATAAATAAAAGGCTATACATATACTTTTGATTGTGTATTACTTTCTCTCATGAAATATAACTTCTGGATTTTCTAAATCACTATTCCGAAATACAACATCCGCACACTCTTTCGGATTATGCTCATCTATATACATCTTACAGGCCGCATGGTACCTATTCAAAAACATCTTATCTGCTTCTTCATAACTTCCAAAAACCTCAGTCTCGCGCTTTGCACCACGTTTTCTCGCAATCTCAAAATCTGTATCTACAAAGATTTTGTAATCAAATAAATGCTCAACTTCTTTTTTCAATAGAAACGTTCCATCTACTATTAATATCATATTTTGCGTGGCCACTAGTGGCTCATTATGTACAGGGATGTCCTTTTTTAAATTATGAGAAATCGTTTCATATTGTAAATTCCCGTTTGGTCCTAAAGGCTTTAATAACCTTTCTTTGAAAGCTGTATAATCGTGTGCATCTTCATAATACCCTCTTGCAGAATCTTTACCTTGTGCATAGCGAATCAATCTTGGATTATGAAAATCGTCAATGCTAGCACGTGTTACTGGTAACCCTCGTTTTTTTATTTCTTCCGCTAGTTCATTTGCAAATGTTGTTTTTCCTGAAGCTGTAATACCACTTACTCCAACTCTAATTGGATGAGTTAATTTTAACGTTAAAATACGATCAATAATTTCTTTGATGTTTTGTTTTCGACACATGATATTCCCTCCTTTAATCAGTTAACATAATATAATTACAAGTAACAATTCATGTCACTATTTGTCGGTAAGTCGATATCCTTTGTCAAATCGTTGATATATTGAAAAAATCGTTGATATATTTTAAGTTATGATAGATATATTTGAAAAATCGTTGATATATTATGATTGGCTTACTTTCCCTTAAACCCTCGATATAAAGCTGTCCGTAATTCTTGTTTGTATTCTTCAATTTCTGGCATATCGAGCTCTTCCGCTAATCGAATGGCAAGTTCAATATCATACGGTACACGTACGAGTTGAATGGAAAAGCTCGCTGCTTCTTTTTCATTGTAAATTCCTTCGAATATTAAATAAGAAGCTTGTGTAATTTCAAGCGGATTTCCTACGCTACCAGCATTACATAACGTTTTCCCTCTGAAATTTTGAACGAATGCTTGGTGAACGTCACCGTAGCAAACGACATCTGGTTTTCTTTCTCCTTCTATATTCTCCGTGAGCTCACTGTTTTCGAACATACTAATACGCTCTTCTCTTGAGGCATGTGGTTGTATTCTTTCATATAAACTTCTCGGTGAAGCGTGGAACATACGAATCAGTTTGCCGCTCATATAAAACTCGATTGAAAATGGTAAGCTTCTTAAATAATCATTTTGTTCTTCTGATAATTGTTTTTGATGCCATTTTAACGCTTCAAATTCAGTCGGTTTTGTAATAAAATCATCCCAGTTTCCCATTACGACTCCTTCACATTCTTTACGAATGATTTCAATCACTTCACTAGAATGAGGTCCTTTTCCTACTAAATCTCCAAGACAAATAATGCGTTCGATTCCTCTCAATTTAATGTCTTGTAGTACAGATTCTAAAGCTGGAATATTACCATGTATATCTGAAATTACCGCTATTTTGTCCATATGAATTCCTCCTTTATTTATTAAATTCACTTGATTGATACCATTTTGGAATATAGGATGAAAATTGATTATGATCTTCTAAAATTCCGTTTAACCTTTCCTTCATATCATCTACTAAATGCGGTGTGCTTCGGTTTGTCCAAACGATATCCGCTGGGAATGTCATTGCTGCATATAATGTATACAGTTGCCAAAATTGAAGCGATGGTTCGCCTCCGCAATAACCGTGAACTTGTCCAACTGCAAATGGTTTGCTTATTCTTGTAGTAAAAATCGCTACATTATAAAAATCGTGTATTGGATCGCCAAAATCATACCCACCAAAATCGATAACGATAAACTTCTTGTTATGAATCATAGTATTTGCTGGATGAAAGTCATCATGTAAAAATGTGATTGGACGATTTTTCAATAAATCTTTATGATTTTCTACAAAGGTTAATACAGGCTTCAAATCCAGAAAGTTCACCTCGTAATCTGCTAATGCCTCTATGTATCTTTCGTACTTATTCCATCTAGATGTTTCCCATTTATTACTTGTACTTTCTCTTTCAATTGAGTGGATTCGCTTTAATACTTCTCCAGCTTTTCTTCCTGCATTATACTGTTCTTCCTCCGATAGCTTACTTAAGCTCTCTTCACCATTTACACCTTGGACCCATTCAAATACTTGAACGCATTTATTTAATTTCTCAAGTTTTATGAAATGAATTAATTTGGGCGTTGGAATATGTAATAACTCTAATTGTTTCATATACGTATATTCTTCTTGTTTGCGTTCAGAATTAACCGCATCACATACTTTTACAAAATATGTTTCTCGATTCTTTAATTCAATTTTATATTTATCTTCATGTGAAAAACCTTTTGAAATAGCTGTACACTTTACAATACGAGGCCATTCTAGTTTTCTCTCTATCTCTCTAAGCATTTCTTCCACAACGTTCACCTCTATTAATATATGTACAAACTACCTAACACTTCATGCTCTCGTTTATTTTCCCCTTTAAACTCCACTACAAATGGATATTCGCCATGATTCTTCAAACATTCTAGTACTACCCCTTCTCCAATTGGTTCACAAAACTGTACTTGAATGTCACCGAATGATACACTTTGGCATTCAGCATTCCACTCTTCACTTTTTACGACTGAGCTTGCAGTTAGCTCCATTACTTCTTTCCATTTCCGCACCGTTTCTCTAACATTTTTCACTGCATAATGAATTGTTTCAATTTGTTGCACTTTGTTTTTATGTTCAGTGATCGTTCCTATTTTATGTAAATCATTTCTTCTTTCTTCATCTGTTTCATTCCACTGTATAAAGAAAGGTAATTTCGGTCTGTTCTCTTCTTGCTTTACAAATAACATTTTCCATTCTAAAAGTCTGCCATCTTTTCTCACACGCTTCCCTTCAAATGGCCCTATCGTATGTAAACCATGCTGACTAAATTTCACTGCTAATTCTTCAATGGCATCTGTTCGAATTGCGAGTTGTAGCATTCCTTCTCCATTTTGTAATTTCACCACTGTTTCTTGTACTAATGGATTTTCTGCTTCTTTCGCTTTTTCTTCATGTTGAACTGCCAGAAATTCTATGTATGATAAATCAAAATAACTTAAACTATTCCAAGTACCCCAGTTCGTATGCTCTCCGCCTAATACAGTATGAAATCCAAGTTCCTGCATTTGTTTTGCCGCTTCCTCCGGTGTGCCATGAACTGCGTGAACGAGATGATCAAATAGTAACATGTCTTTCTCCCCTTTCTCTCCATCCTTTTATTGTATATTTTATTTTTCTTTCGTTCAATTCAAAAAACTTTAAAACCCAGTTGATTTATACGATTAATGTGTATTATAATGAAACAAATTTCAATATTGCTGATTGGAAAAACCAAAGGCACTTTTCTCACACGGGAAAAGTGCCTTTTTCATTTACTATTACAGGGGGATTTTTTATGCAGAAATTAATTGTCTTTGCTATTATTGGATTTTTCGCTCAATTGATCGATGGAGCGCTTGGAATGGCGTATGGGGTAACATCTACCTCACTATTATTAATGTTTGGTATCGCACCGGCTGTCGCTTCCGCATCTGTTCATTTAGCTGAAGTTGTTACAACCGCCGCTTCTGGTGCATCTCATATCAAATTTGGAAACGTTGATAAATATACCGTTTCCAGGCTTACATTGCCAGGAGCAGTTGGCGCATTTATTGGGGCATGTTTTTTAAGTAATTTACCTGGCGATGTCATTAAACCGTACATTTCCGTATTTTTATTTACTTTAGGGGTTTATATTTTATTACGATTCATCATTCAAAAACAAATTGTCACTTCAAAGAAACGTATGTCTGCTAAACAACTTGTTCCGCTTGGCTTATTTGCTGGATTTGTTGATTCAACTGGTGGCGGTGGCTGGGGACCGATTACGACACCTGTACTTTTAGCAAGAGGAAATGAGGCTAGAAAAGTTATCGGATCTGTAGATACGAGTGAATTTCCTGTTTCACTTGCTGCAACAATTGGCTTCTTCATCTCACTTGGCTGGGAACAAGTAAGCTGGGTTTGGGTATTTGCGTTAATGCTTGGCGGTATTGTCGCAGCTCCAATTGCTGCATGGTTAGTACGCATCGTTCCAGCACATTTACTTGGCGTATTAGTTGGTGGCCTTATTATCTTTACAAACATTCGTACACTGCTCACTACATTTAAAGTGGATCCGACTATTATTTCACTTTCTTACGTGGCAGTTGGCCTTGTCGTTATTATTTCTATTTTCATTGCTGTTCGCAATCATTCCAATCGTTCTAACGCATCGACAGCCAAATATCCGAATGATCAAAAACAAATGCTTCCATAATGATAAAAATACCGCCCGATATACTTCGAGCGGTATTTTTCATTTTTCCATTCTCCAATTAATCATTGTTTCTGTAGTGCCAATTCTTTTCATATGTAATTTCTCTAATACACGAATCGATCTTTCATTTTCAAGAAGTGTCTCCGCAATAATTGTTTCTACTTCTCCTGTTTGAAAAGTCCAATTTATTAGTTCTCTTACAGCTTCTGTCGCATACCCTTTATTCCAATATTTCTCAATAAAACCGTAACCAATTTCTACTGTATGCTCCTCATTTGGTTTCCCTTTAAACCCTATATCACCTAAAACGATGTCATCTTCCTTGCGAATGACATACCACGCCCCCCAAGGTAATAAAGTCTTATTTTGTTTTATATTTTCTACATGCCCTACAATATGTGGACCACTATTATATCCTTGCTCATTAGCAACGTGAATACTCTCTTCTGTACACGGCACTATATAGAGCCTTTCTGTTTCTAATTTCATATTGATTTCCCCTTTTCAATTAAACAATACCTCAATTTTATCAGAAATAAAAAGAATATTCATTCTATTTATCAGATTTATACTTATTCTTTGAAACGAATTTAAGGAATAATCCTCTTTTGATAGTTATGTCGAATTATATTTTCTGAATTTTCTTTTAATTTTAAAGGGTTTTTCAATATTTTTTGCGAAACATTTGTATAACAATTTTTTCTTTGCTTATTGCTACATAATAGTAGGTTCGGGTGGAGTTTTGCAAGCGTTTCCTATACAATAACCGATATTTTTTGACTTTTCCTAACAAAATATCTTGCAATATATTCAGAAACTCATTACAATTGCCATATATTAAAAATCTTAGCAATATATAAATCCTCATCAATCCGATGAGGTAGAGGTTGCGACTTTTAAGAGTAAAACGGACGAGACATAGAGAATGTCACCGACTCCGTTTGAAAGGAAAAGTTGCCGAAGTTTATATTTCTTCTCTGGAAATATGAGCTGGGGCTGTCTCCGAAAGGAACAGAACTGTCACGTTTACAAATTACCGTGTAAACGTGGGGTGCTATCTTAACGGAAGGGTATGATGGGGTGGTTATTTGTGAAACGTTCCGCCAAATTCCTTTGGCGGTTTTTTGTATTTTTCTCCCCCGCTCCTTCCTATCTTACAAGAAAAGGAGTGTTGAACATGAATAGCGCAACGAATCAAACTACCTCTAAAACAGAAACTACAAATGGAAAAGGTGAATTAAAACGTAGTTTAAAATCACGGCACCTTACGATGATTTCTCTCGGTGGTACAATTGGTACCGGACTATTTCTTGCCAGTGGTGGTGTGATCCACACAGCTGGACCTGGTGGTGCATTAGTTGCATACGCCGCAATTGGAATTATGGTTTACTTTTTAATGACAAGCTTAGCTGAACTCGCAGCTTACATGCCTGTTACTGGATCTTTTAGTACGTATGCAACAAAATTTGTTGATCCATCACTTGGCTTTGCACTTGGATGGAACTATTGGTATAACTGGGCAATTACGATAGCTGCTGAACTAGCGGCTGTAACATTAATTATGAAATTTTGGTTCCCAGATACCCCTTCCCTCATTTGGAGCGGATTATGTTTAGCTATTATTTTCCTTTTAAACTACTTATCTGTTAAAGGGTTTGGTGAATCTGAATATTGGTTCGCACTTATTAAAGTGGTTACTATTATTATCTTTTTAATTGTCGGCTTTATGATGATTTTCGGAATTATGGGCGGCGAAACTGTTGGCTTTAAAAACTTCACAGTTGCAGATGCACCATTTAACGGCGGCATCATGGCAATTATCGGTGTATTTATGGCAGCTGGTTTCTCATTCCAAGGAACTGAATTACTTGGGGTAGCTGCTGGTGAAACTTCTGATCCAGAACGTAATATTCCGAAAGCAATTCGTTCGATCTTTTGGCGTATTCTTTTATTCTATATTCTTGCGATTCTCGTTATCGGTTTATTAATTCCTTATACAACTGAAAGCCTTGCCGCAAGTGATGTAACAGTAAGTCCATTTACACTTATTTTTGAAAAAGCGGGCGTTGCCTTTGCTGCTTCTGTTATGAACGCTGTTATTTTAACGGCAGTACTATCTGCTGGTAACTCTGGTATGTATGCATCAACTCGTATGCTTTGGGATTTAGCTCGCCAAGGGAAAGCACCAAAGTTTCTTGGTAAATTAGATAGCCGCGGTGTACCTGTTAACGCATTAATCGTAACGTCAATTGTCGGTAGTATCGCTTTCATTGCTTCTTTATTCGGTGACGGTGTTGTATACATTTGGTTATTAAACGCATCAGGAATGTCTGGCTTTATCGCATGGGTCGGCATTGCAATTAGTCATTATCGCTTCCGTAAAGCATATATCGCACAAGGAAAAGATTTAAAAGACTTACCATATAGAGCAAAATGGTTCCCGTTCGGTCCAATCTTTGCATTTGCACTTTGTGTCATCGTAATTTTAGGTCAAAACTACGGCGCATTTATGGGCGAATCAATCGATTGGAACGGTGTACTCGTTTCTTACATCGGTTTACCACTCTTCTTAGTACTATGGTTAGGATATAAATTTACGAAGAAAACAAAAGTCATTCCACTTGATAAATGTGAACTAAAATAAAATGAAACGAAACGAGCAAACAAATTTGTTTGCTCGTTTTTTGTTACAAACCTCTTTACTTCCCTATTGCTCTTGTTTTTGCAATAATAAAGGAAATATAAATAAAGGTTGGGATACCATGAACATTCGCATTACTGATGAAGCAAAAGCAGCTATACATAGTCTAGAACGTGAAGACAAAAAGATTATTCGTATTAGAGGAACAATGACAAACTCTTGTAGTATTTTCGTTGATGTCGATTTAATTTGGGATACATATGTTGCAGATGATGTTGTATATGAAGATGCTGATTTTATTGTACAAATGGATTCATTCACGAAAGATTACACTGGTGATACGGTGAAACTTGATTATAAGACGACTGGTTTTAGTATTACGACTCCAAGTGAGACTTTAGTTTATGGATTGTCGATTAAAAAATAAAAATTGCTTTTAACTGACCACCGAGGTGAAAAAATGAGTAAATATGTTCCGCTAAAATTTTTGTTTAACGAAGAATTAGCAGAAAAAATGGCTGATTCTATTTGTAAACACGATCCTACTTTCTCTAAAAGAAACTTTGTATCTTCCGTAACATGTAAAGTTGAAAATTTAGAGTTAAAGCAGCGTATTGAAGTATTGGCAGATGAATTACACAATGCTTTACAAAAAGATTTTAATGAAGCAATACATATATTACTGAGAACTTTGGGACCAGAAAATACAACAGAAGTAGGCACATTTACAAACGGATATATGTACATGCCTATCGCAAAATACGTTGAAAAATATGGACTTAACGATTTTGAAACCTCATTCAACGCCATGTATGAAATAACAAAAAGGAATACTGCTGAATATGCCATTCGGCCTTTTCTTGAAACATACCATGAAGACACGCTAGACATACTACAACAGTGGCTTCATGACGAAAACAGCCACATTAGAAGATTAGTTTCTGAAGGTACAAGACCAAGGCTTCCTTGGGCTAAAAAAATAGGAGCTCTGAAAGGTGACTTTAAGTACAATTTACAGCTTCTTGAACCTTTAATGAATGACCCTTCTAAATATGTTCAAAAATCTGTAGCCAATCATATTAACGATATTACGAAAGAAGATAAAGAACTTGTTTTTCAATGGTTGCAGCAATTGCGTGATAAACAGCATCCTGTTAACCCTTGGATTATAAAACATGGGTTAAGAACGGTTATTAAAAATGATACTTTACCAAAGGATTTTTGTTTTTGAGTATTTTAAACAAAAACGCTTATGTTTCAAAAATGAAGTATAAGCGTTTCTTTCTTTTGAATAAAGCAATAACAAACGTATTTTTCCAATATTCCCCTTCTTCAATGAAAGGTCTATTGCATTATTTCGATGAAGCTAAGCCACCTACAATTGCTCATAAAATCTATCCCTCTTCCATTTCTACTTGCTTCATATAATATTCCATCGCTTGATTAAGCCATTTTTGTTCATCTTCTACGAAAGGCGAAGGTATCATATTTTCAAGTTCTTGCATATCCAGTTCTTCCACACTAGTATTAGCTAACTTTTGTATCAAATCTTCACTAAGAAATGAAAAAGACCCTCCTATATATGCCTTAACCATCTCTTGTACTTTCGAATACTCGACTGGTTTACCATATAATTGTTTAACCTTTTTAGACAATTGAATAAACGTTTTATCCAAGGCAACTTTATCTTCTTCTCGTTTCTTTGATAATTCTTCCACGATATCTGTTAACTTATGGCGGTCCATCCATTCTTTGTGTGTATGTTCTGTATTCCTACCGTAAATAAGACTAAACAATACAGTACTATCTACTTCTCCTTCCTCTTCGACTAACTTCATTACTCTTTTAATTGCTTGCATTGATTGCTCAATTTGTTCGTGTTCTCTTTCTAACACTTGCAAATGGAGAGACAAACTTTCATTCAAATCAACACCAAAACTTGATTCGTGTAACAAATTAGTGACTTTATCTAGACTATAGCCTAGAAATTTTAGACTTAAAATTTTTTGTAAGGTTATAATATCGTGATACTTATAAATGCGGTGCCCTGAAGAAGGATTCTTTTCTGGTTGTAACAACCCGATTTCATCATAGTAATGCAAAGTAGGAATTGGTATTCCCGTTTTCCCTGAGAATTCTCCAATAGAAAACTTTTTATCCTTATTCATCCAAATCCCCCTATTAAAAGTATAGATTCATTATAAAACCTAAAGTAACTAGAGGTTCAAGAGAGAATTTAAGAAAATTCAAAAATATTGAAGTGCATGTAATCAATATGTATTGCATTATCCCGTTTCATTCAATAAGTTTTATTCCATTTAATGGCCCGATTGTTGAACAGCATGAATGGCAGTTTTCAAACAACGACCTTCCCTCATAAGTTCAAAGGATTTCCACTTACTAATCCCGAATATATAAATAACCATTCTCACAAGGAGTAACTTTATATGAATCTATTCGAACACGAAACGTAAAACCGCTTCTCTTTCATAAGAGGTCCTCCCTTTTTCCTTTCTCATCATATCATTCATTGAAAAATAGGAGGACATAATTATGAAACGTGATCCATTATTTTTAACTTTATTAGAAAGTGCAAATACACATTTTAGCGGCTGGGATTTTTCTTTTATTTCAGAAACTGGCCGAATGAAGAGCGAGCCTTTATCTTGGTCGTATGGTAGCACTGCTTACCAGCTTATGCAGCGTGCAAAATCACTGCTAGATATGGGTACTGGCGGCGGAGAGTTTTTATCTATGTTACAACCGTTCCCATCAACTATTTATGCGACTGAGGGCTATACTCCAAACTTGCCAATTGCTCGGAAGAAATTAGAGCCTTTAGGAGTTACAGTCGTCGAAGTGATTAATGATACTGCTTTACCATTTCAAAATGGTCAGTTTGATTTAATCATGAATCAACATGAATCATATGCTGCCTCTGAGGTAAACAGAATCCTTTCTCGAAATGGCGTTTTTCTTACACAACAAGTTGGTGGTCTTGATTGCGCGGTACTTAATGAGCAGTTTGGCTCACCACTAAATAGCGAATTTGCAAGTTGGTCACTCGAAGCAGCATGTAGTGAGTTAGAGGAAAATGGATTTACTATCTTAGATGCAAAAGAAGCATTCCCTTTCCAACGCTTTTATGATATTGGCGCTATTGTCTATTATTTAAAAGCAATTCCGTGGCAAATTTCTGATTTTACTGTCGAAAGG
Organism: Bacillus basilensis; assembly: GCF_921008455.1. Classification (NCBI taxonomy): domain Bacteria; kingdom Bacillati; phylum Bacillota; class Bacilli; order Caryophanales; family Bacillaceae; genus Bacillus; species Bacillus basilensis. The sequence continues at coordinate 3,077,201 of NZ_CAKLBZ010000001.1, forward strand.
TATTATGAGGAACTATATCGTATACATGAAATCATCTTGCAAAAAGGATATTTTGATGTGAAGCAACATCGCTTTATTATTAAGGCTATTCGTGACTAACGGAAAAGAGGTGGCAAAGCCACCTCCTTTTTTGTTCCATTTACGTATATTCTCTACTCTTTCACCATAAGAAAAGTTATATCATCCCATTTTCTCTCTAATTGTAAAGTAGTCTTTTCAATACTAGCCCCTGTTAACAAATCATATCCTTCAATCTCAGCTACCAATTGTTTCGTTTTACTCTTTGGATTCATATCTTTGTATAAGATGTATAACTTATTACCATGTACTTGTATATCAGAAATCCCTTTATCCTCTCTAGTGATTTTTGTATTTTTGTCACTTTGTAATGAATATGTACGTATGATGTTCAAGTTCTCATCTAGCTCTTTCACTTTTTCATCATTATTTAAAATATACACCTTATCTTCAACCACCTGCACTAGAACAGGTATGAATTGCTTTTCGTCTAATATTGTTTCTTTTTCTACTACTCTAGTCTTTGTATTTACCATAATTAATTTAGGTGGTAACTTTTGATTTACATTATCACTTAGTACGAACAATAATTTATCTTTATACTTTTGAAAAATTATTTTTTGAGCAGTTGGTGCAAAATACACATTTTCATTAGGAATTTCAAATTCGTTTGTTTTTTTATTTGTGGCCAAATCTATTTCTGAAATATATACTTTGTCTAGTGTTTGTGAAAATGCGTATATATGATTCTCAATAATATGCGCACCTTGAATCGTTCCCTTTAGTTCTACACTTTCTTGCCTTTTGTCACTATCTTTCCAATATACAAGTTCACTTGTATATCCCTTCTTTTCGTCTACCAATCCAATATTCACATCATAATATACATATCCTTGTTCTGCATGGATGAAATATGCCCCTGCGTTTACATCTTGTAATTCTTTAGGTCTATTGATCCCTTGTACCTTGCCTGTCTTATTTATTGCATAATGATTGTTATTTCTATTTGATGAAAAGTAGTATCCCTTTTCATCTTTTGCATTGCTCATCATACTTTGACCATCTACTTCCATTTTACTAATTGTATTTCCTTTCTTATCATATGCATATATGTAACCACCATCTTTCATTGCATTTGAATAGGATACAAGATAGTCCGCTTGTTGAATGTTTTTAAGTTCTTTACCACCATTAACATTTTTAGAACAACCTACAAAAAGAAACATTGTACATATTATAACTTTGACTAAGGAAATATATTTCTTTAGCATGTAATCACCTCACATATATAGTGAAAGCAATCGACAAATAAATGCCGATTGCTCTATAAAATATAGTTTATCAATTTGAATAGAAAATAGTAGTATTTGATGATTTTACTAATTCCATAGGTGTAACAACAGTGTCCCAAGTAACATTATCAATATCAATACCCTGATTTCTCCAAGAACGCCATGCCAATTAAGAACAATAAAACTTATCCGTTCTATTTTTATCGAAGAATGACCAATTATACCCTTTTCCAATTTGCCCCTGAGCATATGAAGCTGCATTTAAATATTTTGTATTGTTAGCTCCCTTCACCCATAGACCATAAACTTTAGAACGTCCTTTCCATGTATTAGGGTAATATTGGACTCCATCTTTACCAGTTGGGCTCCAACTTTTTGCAAATGATTCTATTGTACGACTACTATCTTTTGATACGATCGCTGTGTGTCCTACACCGATAGAAGAACTTCCAGAATTAATTTCATAACTGACTAAAACATCCCCTTTTGTACCTAAAGCAGATCCTGCTAACGCAACAAGACCATTTAATTCATTTTGACTATATGCAGGATCATCAATTTTAGAATACAATTCTTTCGCTTCTTCTGGATGTGTTGTTTTTAACTCATCAATCTCTTTCAAATCTTTTTCCGCTTTAATTTTCGCATCTTTTTCAAAAACTCTTTTCCTTCTTTAGAAATTTCAACAAATTGTTTTACCTGTTCCAACGTCATGCCACTATCTTTCATCATCTGAATCTCATACTCTACTGACTTTGGCTGAAGAACTTCCGTTTCAGCTCCATACGCAGTTTCAGCTACAATGCCTCCCCCAACTAGTATTCCGCCTACTAATAACAACGGTACTATTTTTTTCTTTGCGACTTTCATCATAACAACTCCCACCCCTTGTGATATGCACTTTCCCCTATATTTGTAAGCGCACCCTCATATTACAGTAAAAAATGGAAAAATATACTATTGGTTTTTTTCTCAAGAATTGTCAGGAAAACCGATCAATTTAATAATTTTTATATAAAAATGCAAATTTCATACTTTGCTGTAAAGCAACACTACACTATTAAGAAATATTATATAGAATAGTATTTTTCCCCTGCAAAAAAGCCCAATCCTATTGAAATGAACCCAGAAAACACGAAACATAAAACCACTTCTCTTTCATAAGAGGTCCTCCCTTTTTCTTTTCTCATCATATCATTCATTTATGAAATAAGAGGACAAATTTATGAAACGTGATCCATTATTTTTAACTTTATTAGAAAGTGCAAATACAAACTTTAGTGGCTGGGATTTTTCTTTGATTTCTGAAACAGGCCGAATGAAGAGCGAGCCTTTATCTTGGTCATACGGCAGCACCGCTTTCCAACTTATGCAGCGTGCAGAATCAATGCTCTATATGGGTACTGGCGGCGGAGAGTTTTTATCTATGTTACAACCATTCCCACCAACTATTTATGCGACTGAGGGTTATGCTCCAAATGTGCCAATTGCTCAGAAGAAATTAGAGCCTTTAGGGGTTGCCGTTGTAGAAGTGACCGATGATACTGCTTTACCATTTCAAGATGCTCAATTTAATTTAATCATAAATCAACATGAATCGTATGCTGCTTCTGAGGTAAATAGAATACTTTCTCCTAATGGAACATTTCTTACACAACAAGTTGGTGGTCTTGATTGCGCGGAACTTAATGAACTACAGGAAAATGGATTTACTATTTTAGAAGCAAAAGAAGAATTCCCTTTCCAACGCTTTTATGATATTGGCGCTATCGTCTATTATTTAAAAGCAATTCCGTGGCAAATTCCTGATTTTACTGTCGAAAGGTACTTTGAGGAGTTATATCGTATACATGAGATTATTTTGATGTAAAGCAACATCGATTTATCATTAAGGCGATTCACAGCTAACAAAAAGGAGGTGGCTTTGCCATCTCCTTTTTGCTCCGTTTACGTATGTTCTCTACTCTTTCATGATAAGAAAAGTTATAGCATACATATTACAATTATGGCCAATGAATTGTGTTTCTGAAACATATAATCACCTCACATATATAATGAGAGCAAAAAGTGATTTTTCACTATCCTCTTCTATTGAGAAATGAATTGTTTTTCATATCGCCTGTTCGCATCATCTTCTGTCAAACATGCAGTTGTATAATTAATAATATTCCGGTTATCATATGTGAATATATGCTCTAACTTGTTTTCCTCATTTAATACTACTGGTAAGTATTTTGGTAAATTGCTAACTACACCTCTATTATCCTTATTTAATATCCAATCAATTTCTTTCCATTCTAATAATCCTTCCGCCGTACTTAATGGCGTGTCCATATGTACTCCAGCTGGTAGATCAGCAAGGAATACATACATTCCTTCACTACCCCGTGGCTCGTCCTTACTTTTAAAAACCACATTCCCTTTATACGTTACACTTGGAAGATCTATGCCTGTTTCCTCAAGCGTTTCTCTAATTATTCCTTCATATGGCGTTTCATTATCTTCAATTTTTCCACCAACACCATTCCACATTCCCATATGCGGCTTTTTATTTCTATTTAATAGCAGTATTTTATCTCCTTTTCTAATGAAGCAAATTGTGTACTTATACATACGTTCATTTCCTTTCCTTTTCCTCTCATCTACAGATTTAAACTGCATTTTGATTAGACTTGGTGAATAAAGATTTTTTTATTATACAAACAATTGGTTTTTAATGAGGTATTTTGCTCAATTTTATTAAAAATCATTCTCCTTATAATCATATCTCACATAATATATTGTACAACTTTCGTTTCAGAAAGGAGTGTTCAAAATCGATAACATCAGCAGCGAATTTTTAAAACAATATTACGACAGTCAAGTCTGGTTATATGATACACATTGGCTTGGGGTCCCCATTCTCAAACTTCCCTCTGATCTTTTTTTGTATCAAGAAATTATTTATGAATTAAAACCCGATTTAATTATTGAATGTGGCACTTGTTATGGTGGTAGCGCACTGTATTTAGCTTCTGTATTAGATTTAATTGGAAAAGGTCACGTTCTTACTATCGATATATTCCCACAACCAAATCGTCCATCTCATGATCGCATTACGTATTTAACAGCTTCTTCTGTTTCAGTAACCGCTGTGCAAACAATATTAAGTATGCGTAAACCTAATGATGTGATTTTAGTTATTTTAGATTCAGATCATAGTAAAGATCATGTAGCAAAAGAACTTTTACTTTATAAATCTGTTGTTACAGCTGGTAGTTATATTATTGTAGAGGATACATCTATTAATGGAAATCCTGTTTCTCCCGATTGGGGTCCTGGCCCAATGGAAGCTGTTGAAGAGTTTTTAGCTACAAATAACAATTTCATAATCGATGAATCTAAACATAAGTTTTTCATATCATTTAACCCAAAAGGTTTTTTAAAGAAGATAAAGTAAAACTTGAATAAGTGGGGTTTTATCAATCCCCACTTATTTTATGATCTTCATTTTTGAAAAAGGATAATAAACAAATTCCACTTTTCCTATTATATTATCTTCTTCAATATAGCCTAAGCCATTTCGACTATCTCTACTAAGTTCACGATTATCTCCCATTACAAATAACCTATTTGGCGGGATTTTTGTTTTTTGAAAGTTATAAAACACTTGCGTATTATTGAATAAATCTTTATTTGTATATGGTTCTTCTTGCTTTTTATCATTCACATATACGGATCCATTCGTTATGTTAATTACGTCGCCAGGAAGTCCTATTACTCGTTTTACATAATATTTCGACTCATCCTCTTCCTTTATAATGACAATTTCCCCGTGCTCTAAATTAGAAAAATGTACTGCTGCTTTATTTACAAATACGTAGTCTTCTTCATATAAAGTCGGTTGCATCGATTTCCCTTCCACTTTACATAAAGTAAAAGAATGATAGGCTACTACCAAAACAAACACGAAGAGTATGTATTTCCCCCAACCTCTCTTAATCTCCTGGTTCATATCCATTCCCACCTTATTCAAACGCTTTTTAAATCAAAAAATATATCACTGCACCATATGTCTCAATGCAGTGATATTATTTTTACTGGACCTTGTTCGGCTGCTCTACTGGGACTGGATTTCCACCCGATCTTTTCGTTTTCAATTCAAAATACGCATCCAAAATCTCTTTACCAATCGCGGAATTAATTCCTGATTTGTCATCATTTACCCATGGTACAACAACTGAAAAAGCTACTTCTGGATCAGCATCATATGGTGCATAACCGGCAAGAGTTAAATTATAACATTTTTTTCGGTTATTGTTTTCATCTCTTCCAATATCACTTTCTCCACCATATACAGTTTCAGCTGTCCCTGTTTTTCCAGCTGGTTTATATGGTAATCCTTTAAACGTTCCAGCACCTGTTCCGTCAGTTTCCTGGAATACTCTTCTAAACCCTTCTTTTACATGATTAATGTATGAAGTATTCATATCCACTCGATTTAAAATAACTGGTTCAATAGATCGAATAACTTTTCCAACATCCTCTGGTCTATGTGGTTGCTCTCTCACTTCTTGTACAATTTGCGGTTTCATTCGGTAACCGCCATTTGCAATTGTTGAAATATATTGAGCAAGTTGAAGCGGCGTATATGTATCGTACTGTCCAATCGCATAATCAAGTAAAAAACCAGGTATGTTATCAGTTCTACCCATTTGACCAATCGATTCATTCGGCAAGTCAATACCAGTCGGTACACCTAATCCAAATTGTCTAAAATAGTAACGCATTTTATTAAATGTCTCTTTTTTAATATCTAATGGATTATTTGGCACATAATTTATACCCGCCATTTTTAAAGCTGTATTAAACATATAAACATTTGATGAAACTTGTAAAGCTCTTAAATCATCAATATCACCAAAATCTTTCCACGATTTCTTCGGCTTAGTACTTCCTTTAAAATACATTGGTGCATCAAAGAAATGCGTATACGGCTTAATCGTTTCTGTTTGATATCCGGCTAATAAAGTAGCCCCTTTTACAGTTGATCCTAATTCATAAGAACTTGTCATCGTTCCTAAAGCGTAGTCTTCTATTTGCATTCCGCCATCTTTATTTACAATTTTCTTTCCTGCCATTGATAAAATTTGGCCGTTTTTCGGGTTCATCATTACAACGAACGCACGATCCATCATTGGCTCTGCAGAATGGAATGCTCGTAAATTCTTTTCAAGACTTTCTTCTACTTTTTTCTGTAAATCCATATCAACTGTTAACATTAAATTATTTCCACTTTTTCCTTCTGTCACTTTTTCAGTTCGAATAATATTCCCTGTTTTATCTGTGATATTTCTAGTCTGTTCTTTCGTTCCATGTAGTGCATCTTCGTATTGTTTTTCAATGTAACTCTTACCAATACGATCATTTCTGTTATAATCACGTACTAAGTAATAATCCAATTGTTCTCTTGGCAATCCTTCATTTTCAGTAGAAACGCTCCCAAGGATAGAACGAAGTATTTTATCATTTGGGTATTCACGTTCCCAATCTACTGTCGTATCTACTCCTGGCAAGCTTGCCAATCTTTCGCTTACGACTGCATATTCATTTTGACTTACATCTTTTTTAACGATTTGCGGCGTCATTTTATATCCCGCATTCATTCTACTTTTAATCGCTAGTACTTCTAAATCCTCTTTTGAAAGTTCGCTTAATTCTTCTTGTGTAATTCTTTGCCTACGTAACTCTTCTACTTTTTTATCTAATTCTTTCCCTTCTATCTCTTGCTTCCTAAATGTATTCTCATCTTCTTTCGTTACTTTTGTTGCTGCCTGTTTTTCATTTAACTGCATCCAAAAATCTTTCTTATCTGTTTCTGTCAACTTATCTATATCTTCTGGCGACATTTCAATTAGCTGGGCTAAATTTCTTGCTACTTGTAAAACTTCTTTCGAATCTACTCCTTTCATTTTCGTATATGTAACGGTTCGTAGCGGTTTATTATTTACAATCACATGGCCTTGTCGATCAAACATTTTCCCTCTAGGTACAGGTGTGCTTACCGTTACATCTTCTTTTTTGTTCACTTCATTTCTATACGTTTCTCCATCAATGATTTGTACTTTACCTAATTGAATTATAATAGCTGAAAATAAAAGAAAAACGATAAAAAATAGTACATTTAATCGAAATGGAATATGAGTCTTTTTCTTTTTCGATTGTTTCTTCTGCTCCTTTTTCTGTCTCATTTCGCTCCCTCGCTTCATTCTATTAACATTTCTACACAGAACCATTATGTATCAAATTTATTTATATGATATATATAGAATTTTATATTAATTACATAAGAATTAAAAGATTTAATTTTCAGTTTTTTAATTTTATATCCTATTTATTACCATTCCCTTATTAAGAAATAACATGAATGTTATTCTAAAAGAAAGATTGTATATAATTATTTTTCATACCTTTCATTTACATTTCTTTGTATACTAACAATAAAATCCATTACTAAGGAGAAAATGAAATGACAGATTCATTCACAATTCATACTAATACGTCACATTGTTTAAACTTTATGATTTATATTCAAAATATTCATCTCAACCAAAAAGAGAAAAAAGAAAATTTAAGATTTCCTTACATAGCAAGACAATTCAATTTCTCTACTAACTTTGAAGCGAATTTCAAAGAATTATGGCATACACTTCGCAAAAAAATTGCTAACGACAAATATGATTTACAAATTTTTCATGAAGAAAATCATATCTTTTATGAGAAGCTTTTTGACACTCATTTATGTAATGAGGAATCCTTTAAAGAGTTAATATGTAGTTTTAAAGTATGGTGGACTAACATAGTAGGTCAGCATTCATTAGAATGGTCTGTAAGTGAGTATAGTACGCAACTTTATAATGACTTAGTTTTATACTTAAAACAAAATCAAATAGAACCTTTACAACAGCTACACATTAGCTTACTTTATGACGATTGTGTATTCACTAAAGATAATATTACTTCTTACTCTGCTATTTTACCTACGAAACACCTTTTTATAAATTATAGAGATGTTGTTACTACATTATCAACATGTTTTCATGTGGCTTAAAACAGCGATTACTCAAATAAAAAACTGAGGTAGATACCTCAGTTTTTTTGATATTTTATTTCATTGATGATAATCCTTCTACAAATTCACCAATCTTATTTTGAAAAACAAAATCAAAGTTATATTCTTGCCCTGTTAGCTCTTCATTTACTAAAATAGTCTTTGCTCCTACTTCTCTCTTTGCGATTTCTGGGAATGAAGCGACAGGCTGTACTTTTAATGTTGTTCCCATGACGATAAGCACATCTGTTTCATATAAACGTTTCATCGCGTTTTGATATTGCGGCAGTGTATCTCCGTATAAAACAACGTCTGGATTTAAAATGAAATTACACTTCTGACAGCGAGGCACTTCATGATCAATCATATACTGCAAGTCATATCCCGCTTTACATTTTGGACAATGCGCTGTTTGCAGTGTTCCATGTAGATCAATAACATGTTTACTACCACCTAATTGATGTAAACCGTCAATATTTTGCGTTAAAATCGTAATATCTTTCCCTTGTTCTTCTAATTCAGCTAAAAAGCGATGCCCACGATTTGGTTTATATTGATGAAACGTATTAATTTGAAAAATTTCTTTATAATGCTTCCAAAACTCTTTCGGGCTTCGGTTATAGTACCCTCTCGATAAGTACATTTCCACATTTGCATCAGCGTACAATCCATTTGCTGAACGAAAATCTGGGATACCACTTTCCGTACTTGCACCTGCACCTGTTAATACTGTAATTTTCTTCGCTTTTTCTAAAATTGAACGTACTTCTTCAAATTGTTGCACAAAAATCACCTCTATGTATTTTCCTATTCTTATTATACCAGTTGTTTACAGGAGGTGTTGTACACTTCGGTTTATTTAATGCGTCGCACCCCCAACCTCTACAATATCTACCTCTACTTCCGTCGTTACCTCAACTGCCAATTCTATCCCTTTACTAATAGTAGTAAGTGACATACTCGGTTGGCCTGGATAGTTACTCGCTTGTTCTGGTAAAAACGGAATATGGACAAATCCACCTTTTATTTTCTTATCACGGTTCTCTATTTCATGCATAAGACCATAGAATAAGTGATTACAAACGAATGTACCTGCTGTTTGTGAAACGGAAGCTGGTATGCCTTCTTCTTGAAGCTTTTTTACGATTGCTTTCATCGGAAGTGTAGACCAATAGGCAGCAGGTCCTCCTTCTATAACTGGTACATCTACCGGCTGATTCCCTTCATTGTCAGCTATTCTTGCATCATCGATATTAATTGCGACACGCTCTATCGTAATATCTGGTCTGCCCCCAGCTTGTCCGATACATATAATTATTTCAGGGTTTAGTTCTTGTATATATTCGTTTAAAACTTTTATTGATTTATGAAATACGGTTGGTACTTGTTTACTTATAATCTTGTACTCTCCGATTGTTTTTTCATGCAAACTTTTTGCGACTTCCCAAGCTGGATTGATACTTTCTCCGCCGAACGGATCGAATCCTGTTAATAATACTGTTTTCATAGTTTTACCCTCCTAATTAGAAACGATATACTAAGCCGTACATAATAAACATATTTATGATAAAGATTGAAAGAGCAATTGGGACTTGCGCTTTAATAACCGCATTTTTATCTTTTAGCTCTAAAAGCATTGCCGGAACGATATTAAAGTTTGCTGCCATTGGAGTAAGTAACGTTCCGCAATATCCAGCAAACATACCAAGAGCTGCCATAATTGCTGGGTTTCCACCGTGCATTTGAACAATTAAAGGTAAGCCAATTCCGCCAGTAATTACGGCAAACGCTGCGAAAGCATTTCCCATTACGACTGTAAAGAGCATCATTCCTAAACAATACGCCATAACAGCAACGAACGGATACTCTGTCGGTAATACTTGGCCGACTAAATCAGAAACGACTTGTCCAACGCCAGATTTTGCGAAAATACCGCCAAGTGCTGCTAACATTTGTGGTAAAATAACAGCCCAGCCGACAGCTTGTAATAATCTACTTCCTTCTTGAACAGGCGTTGTTATTTTCGATTTTGTAATTCGCATCGCAGCAACGAACGCAAGTAATGCTCCTAGTGCTAATGCTACTAGTGTTACTTTATCTGGATCAACAAGGGATACATTTCCCCATTTAATTTTCCCTAACGTTAACGTACCGATAATTGTAAAAATAGGAATTAAAAGTGCAGGCATAAAGATTTTATTCTTTAATTTCTCCGCATGTTTTACACGTTCTTGCACTGGTACTTCTTTTTCCTGAGACTTTGTTACTTTATTTAATGAAGCTAATACGACCATAGCAAGCACAATACAACCAACGTAAAACGAAGGAATTACATTTCCAAACAAAAATGTAACTGCAAACAATGCCCAAAATAAACTAGAACCAAATCGATTTGGATGCTCACGATCAAACGCAATACGAACAGCGATAAATGCAACGATTATACCTAATACATAATAGATTGTATCCATAGTTATGATGTTCATATTATATTGCCTCCTTCTCTTCTTTTGCTTCTGCCTTCATTGTTTTCTCTATATATTTATCAAACCTTCTAAATCTAATCCAGCTCACGATAAGTGCAGATATTGCAGTTGGAATCCCCCAAAGTGCCATATCCCAAACACCGACATGCATACCTACTGAATCGAAGAATCCTTTCATTAATAAAATGGCACCAGTTGCGATAAATATATCTTCTCCGAAAAACCAAGCTGTATTTTCCGCAGCAGCTGCATTTGCTTTGATCTTCTCTCTTAATTTTTCAGGTAGTTTACCGTATTTACCTTGTGCCGCTCCTTCTGCCATCGGTGCAACAAGCGGTCTTACTGTTTGCGCATGACCACCAATATTAAGCCCTAGTGCTGCTGATGATTCTCTTATCGTAAAATATGACATTAATACTCTTCCAGTTGTTGCGCCTTTTGATTTCGTTATAAGCGCTTCTGCTCTTTCTTTTAAACCGTAACGCTCTAAAATCCCGATTACCGGTAAAGTTAATATTATCGGCATAGACATATATCTATTTTCTATGAAAAATTTACCGAACATGCTGATCACATCATAAAAACTTAATCCTGAAACCATACCAGTAACAATACCTGCGACCATAACTACTAATAGTGTATTTAATCTAAATAAAAAACCAACTGCAACAAGTAGTATCCCGATTAATTTAATCATTCCAGCACTTCCCCCTATTTTTTATTTTGGTGCACAAATAGAAATACCTTCAAGTTTGAATGTTCTGTATATTCTTCCCGCAAATTTCACTGCTTTTTCTCCATCACCATGTAAACAAATCGTTTTCGCCTGAACTGTTACTTTCTCTCCATTCACCGAATTTACATAGCCTTCTTTCACCATTTGAATCACTTGTTTTATCGCTTCGTCTTCATTTTTTATAAGCGCATTCTCTTCTGTACGACTTGTTAATGTTCCATCTTGCCTATACGTACGATCTGCAAAAGCTTCTTGTACGAGAGTTACGTTATATTTTTCCGCAGCCTGTTTATATGCCTCGCTATTTGCCAATCCGTAAAGTAATAACTTTGGATTCACATGAGAAATTGCCTTTGCGATTGCATCTGCAATTTCCGGATTAGTCGCCGCCATATTATATAAAGCACCGTGTGGCTTTACATGCTGCATCTTCCCGCCAGCTGCTTTTACAAACCCGTCTAATGCACCAATTTGATATAAAACATAATCGTATACTTCACTTGCTGAAACGTTCATGTTTCTTCTTCCAAATCCAATTAAATCTGGAAACCCTGGGTGTGCCCCTATCGCTACGTTTTGCTGCATTGCCTTTTCAACTGTTTGCCGCATAACGGACGGATCACCCGCATGAAAACCGCAAGCAACATTTATAGAGGATACGAATGGAAGAATTTCATCATCACTCCCCATTTTATAAGCGCCAAAACTTTCTCCTAAATCACAGTTTAAATCAATTGTAGTCACAATATTACCCTCCTAATTTCAGCTTCGTAAAGCAATGAATTTCTTTAATAGATTCATATTTACTTCTTGTTCTATGTACAATTGTTCCGCTTCTTCAAGCGTAATTTGCTCAAATGAAACATAGTCTCCTGGTTTTAGCTGGGCAAGAAGAGGAAGATCTACTAAAATAATATTTCCCATTCTCGGATAGCCACCTGTCGTTTGCCTATCTGCCATTAATATAATCGGCTGTCCACCGTTTGGAACTTGAATCGTTCCGAATGTAACGGGACTCGATAAAATCTCTGTTTCTTCCATCCTATTTAAAACTTCTCCCTCAACCCTATAGCCCATACGGTCAGCATAATTAGATACCTTATAGTCTTTCGTAAAAAATGCCTTTCTACTTTCTTCTGTAAATTGATCATATTCAAAATCCGTTATGACACGAAGCTTAGGATGTTTCTTATATTTTGGCCTTACGCTGCTGCTAATTGCCCATTTCGTTTTGATTCGCTCATCCTTTTGTAAATCTTGAATGAAACGATGAGCCATTTCTGATCGTTCACCAAGTTGAAAATAGTCACCTTTTTTCAGCATTCTTCCTTCCATACCACCAATCGCTGCACGTATGTAAGTACTTTTGCTTCCCATTGTACGGTCAATATGCATACCACCTGCAAAAGTCACATACGTTCTGCAACCACTTTTCACTTTTCCAAAACAAAGCATGCTACCTTCTTCCGCTAAAATGGGACGCCATAACGGGATACGTTCTCCGTTTAATAACGGTTCCATATCTGCTCCGCCAATCGCAAGTAAAGTTGTTTTCTTTATTAACAATTTAGGCCCCATGATCGTCATTTCAAGTCCCGCTTCATTCTCTTCATTACCAACTAACATATTGATCATCCGAAGTGCACTTTGATCCATAGCCCCGCCAACAGGTACGCCATATTGTTGATAATGAGATCGCCCTAAATCTTGGACTGTTGTAAACATCCCTGCATGCAAAACCTCTACATCCATTCCTTAGCCCCCTCAAGTGATACGTACTCTTCTTTCGTTATTGGAATAAATCGTAAATACATACCGCTTTGGATATAGGTTGGTGTTTCTTCTTCCGGATTAAATAAGGAGATTGGTGTTCGGCCAATAATATTCCATCCACCCGGTGTTTCAAGCGGATAAATACCTGTTTGATTTCCACCAATACCTACTGAACCCGGAGAGATTTGCAACCGTGGTATTTCTTTTCTAGATGTTTCTAGTTCTTTTGATAGTCCTCCTAAATACGGGAACCCTGGTGTAAAACCTAGCATATATACAAAATATGTTGTTTCACTATGTATTCGAATTACATCTTCTACTTGTAAATTGTGATAATGTGCGACCTCTTCTAAATCAGGTCCATATTCTCCCCCGTAACAAACTGGTATAGAAATATGTTTCACTTCTCGTTTCAGCTCTTCCTTATACGTATCGAATATTCCAGTTATGTATTGGCATACGTAATCATACGGTCGTATCTTTCTATCATTTTCCTTCCATACTTCATATAAATTGTAGTAAACGGCTAATGAAGTGAACGACGGAACGCATTCAATCATTCCTGTAAACGGATGTTGCTGCAACGCTTGAAATAGTCGTTGTACTTTTTCGTATACATCCATCCCGATCTCTTCACCAAATGTAACAATAATTGCTTGATCCCCTAACGCAGAAAATTTCATCCCACTCCCTCTTTCTATGCCAAAAAGCCGAGTTCTTTCGAAATGCGATTTGCTGTCTCTTTCACCTTCGCGATAAAATATGATATATTGCTTTCGCTGTACTCAATTGCTAATCCCGAAATACTAATGCCTGCTACAATCGTTCCATCGCTTGCGAAAATGGGTGCTGCTATAGCCGCTGTATGATTTTCTAACTCAGAGTAGCTAATTGTATGACCTTCCTTTTTCGCCATTTGTAACACTTCTAGCAATTGTTTCTTATCCACGATTGTTCCATCTGCAAACTGTTTTAAATCCGTTTCCTCTACGTACTTCTGTTTCTCTTCCTCTGAGAAATACGATAATAAAATCCTCGGACATGCACCGGCATAAAGTGGAGCTCGTCTTCCAACCGCCGTATACACACGTACAGGCTGAACACCTTCCATCTTTTCCACATAAATCGCGTCATTGCCATCTTGGATAATTAAATTAACTGCCTGCCCTAAACTATCTCTAAGCTCTTTCATATATGGAATCGCAATATTTCTTACTGATAATCTTTGTGAGACAAGTTGACCGAACCGTAAAAAAACGACTCCTAGACGATATTTCCCCTTTTCGTTTTTTTGTAAAAACTCCATTTCTTCTAACGAGCCAATTAAACGATAAACAGATGTTTTCGGCATACTCGTAAGCTGAACCATCTCTGTTAAACTGAGCTCTTCATGCTCATAAAACAACTCTAAAATATCCATTGTTTTAACTGCCGTTTTATTTATACTCATTCTATCTCCTTCTTGTTCCGAATTTCGGAACTTAAATTCCGTTTTTCGAAACAAATATATAATTTAAAATTATAAAATATTCTTTCAATTCTATCAATATTTTTTTCACATACATAATCCGATATATTTTGTCCGCTATAAAAAAAACACAAATAATATTTGATTTATATAGAATGAAAGGCTCTTGGATGATTGACAGAACTTTAACACGTGAAGAACGAACTATTAGTGAATGTAATTTATACTGGAGTGATTCGCTTCCTGACAGTGAATATAAAATTAACTTTAGAAATCACGACGGTTCAATTTCCAAATTTCACATCGCTACAAAACTATTAGAATAAAAGTTACAATAAAAAAGTACGGAAGTTTAGATTTGAAATAAAATTTGATCATCTTTCATTAATAACACAGATATAAAAGAAAATATAAAGAGCATGTATTGATCAATACATGCTCTTCTCATAGTTATTCAAAGTATTCTTTTTTTAACATGATTAATTGTTCCTTCGTACAACTAATAAGTCTATTAGTTACATATTACTTATTTTTCAAAATCGTTCTTTTAGCTTTTTTAATAATTCTACTAGTTGATTTTATGTCAGTATCCTTTTCCCATTCTTCACACAGGTTCATTACCCAATCCGGTTTAGTTTTACTTGCATCATTTAACCAGTTTCCAACCGAATCTTGTACATATTTTGATGGATCTGATTTAAGTAAATTAAGAATGGGAAGTGCTTTTTCAGGTTCTTGTTTTAATATTTCAATATGTTTACTCCATACCCCTCGAGGACGAATAGATTCTACAGAGAACCTGCGAATATTCTCATCTTCACTTTTTGCCCATTCTACTAACAATTTCACACTTTCTTCTATATTTTGTGAAAGGTCTTCTCTAATAGACATCCAAGCAATTTCTCGAACACCAAAATGATGATCCGCCGCAAAAGGTCGAATGTACGTTAATGTATCTTTTAATTTGTTATTTGATTTCTTATTCATAAACGCTGCCAAACATCGTACACTATCTGAAATATGATTAGATAATTTTAACAGTACATCTTCCTTGTTCCCTTCATTCTCTTTGAGTATAATTTCATCCAATAAATTTCCTGTTATTCGTATGACTTTCATACCTGTTTCAACGTTCTGTTTTTCTAATTCAGCTACTATACATTCCAAACTATTCTTGAGTCCTATTGAAGGTAAGACATTTTTAAGTAGTTCAATATGATTTATAGCTAGCCATTCTGTTAGATTAACACTTTCTACTTTCCCTTGCTGTAGTAATTGTAAGACCTCTTTAGGAATTTCATTTACTTTCCTGGCTCCTTTCCTGTTTAAAATAACTTCTGCTTCTTTCGTTATCATGTAAATTCCCTCCTTGCAATACTATCTTCAAATAAACAGAGGCCATTTTGAAAAATACTAATCAAAATGGCCTCTGTCTTTCTTAAATGAACATTCAGTTTTACAAAAAATGTGCTTTAAATCCACCGGAAGAATATTTCTCCCATACTTGCTTTATAACGCTCTTACTTGTTTCAACGGCCAGAAAACAGCTTGTCCTTTTCCGACAATTTCATCTTCTGAAATAAATCCAAACATACGACCGTCTTTAGAAACTTCACGATTATCCCCTAAAACAAACACTTGGCCTTCTGGCACTTTCGTTTTTCCTGTGATTTGTTCTAACGTAAAGTCTGGAGTTAATACACGGCCTGTTGCTTTTTCTTTAAACTCTTTTAAATATGGTTCTTCCATCGCTTTTCCGTTTACATATAAAACATCATTTTTATACTCAACTGTATCGCCTGGTAAACCAATTACTCGTTTTACTAAATCATATCCTTCTTTTCCGTGGAAGACGATAATATCAAAGCGTTCTAATCCACTTATACTATAACCAATCTTATTGACGAGAACTCGTTCGTTATTTTCTAAAGTGGGCATCATCGATTCGCCTTGTACTAATGACGGTGTAAATAAAACACCGCGAATAATTGCGATTAATACAAGGGTAAATCCTATCGTTTTCGCCCATGAGAATAATTCTTTCTTCGTATTTTCCTTCATCGTTTCTCCTCTTTCTTACGCATTTATTTTATCCCGCTTTAACAGGCAGTAAGACCCTCACCTCAAAATTTAGCGAAAGCAAAGAAGCTAGATGTGGATCAACTGCCCGTTAAAGCCCGATTGGTGAGGGCTAATAATCAGTGGGGGAAGCCCCCCCCACTGATTAAAGTTTCACTTTATGATTTGAACTAATTCTTGTACTAAATTAAGATCAATTTCAGCAAAACATGATTTCCCTTCTCTTACCGCTGTACCGACATGAGCTTGCGAAATTCCAGTTTCATCTAGCAATTGCTTTATATTTTCTTTCGTCACGCCAGCTCCAGCTACAAGTTGAATTTGACCATCGCTTACCTTTTGCATTTCTGTAAGCACCGGAATATTCTCTACTATATTTCCTTGTCCACCTGAAGTTAAAACGTGAGTCACTTTATGAAACTTCTTTAAAGTTCTCATCGCTTCTACTGGATTTTCTATATCATCTATTGCACGGTGATATGTGACATTTATCCCGTCTACCACAGATAATAAATCCGCTAGTTTCTCTTCATCCACTTCATTTCGTTCATTTAATACACCTAATACAACACCAGCTACTCCTAATTTTTGAGCAACTACAATATCTTCTTTCATCATTTCAATTTCTTCTTCCGTATATGTAAAAGACTTCGCATGCGGACGAATCATAACGTGAATCGGTATATGTACCGCTTCTACCGCTTTTTTTATAAAAGCATAACTTGGCGTTAAACCGCCTTCTGTATAAGATGAAATTAATTCAATTCGCTTCCCGCCAGCTCGTTCAATTCGTTTCACATCTTCTAAACATGTTGCAATAACCTCTAGCATGAGATGACCTCTTTTCGTGCTTTTTTCTTATTATACAGTAGGTGAAATAAGAAGCATAGTATTCTCCTATAAAACGATAAAAAGAAGAATGAAAAGAAAGATTTTTTTAACTGATAACATTTTTGGGTAATGATATTTTTCCATATACTACAAAAAAGAGTAACCCCCTAGAACTTCATACTAGGTGTCACTCCTTTTTATTTTAGAAAAATACTAGGTTTCCCCTATATATTTAGTTATTTTTCTTAACTACTTCATTATAATAGTGGCTAAATGCTTCTGCTAATGCGTCAACGGAAGCATATAATTCTTCTGGTGTATTATCTACGCCTCCCATTTCAATAAGTAATGCATTTGGAGAAAGGTCTTGATTATATACTCCATTCCCGCTTTTACGATCTTTAATAAAAATCCCTCGGCTTAAACCATAATACTTCTCGTCTAAATATGAATTTATTGCCGTTACTATTTTTTTATTTTTTTCAAAGTTAGGATTCTCTCGTCCTAATATAAAATAGAGGCGAGCATAATTCTTTCCATTAATATTTTTTGTTGTAATATTTTTTCGTGCATCATCTCTATGAAGGTCCATTGGAAACATAATATTTTTATCTTGTGCTAATTTATCTTGTAATATTTGACGAGATCCTTTGTAGGATTGCGCCCAGTTTAAATTTTTATTTCGCAGAAAATCCCTCATATTTGTCGTATCATGTGAAACGCCTATTCCTTTTTCTTCTAACTTTTGTTTTAAATAATTTCCAACAAACGTAATATTCACTTCATTATTTGTACTAGAGGCATCATTAGGTATAGTAGCACCTGGAATTAGAGGAATAAACGACTCCCAACTATGTGTATGATAAATAAAAACTTTATTTTCACCGTTATTTTGTGTATTTGAATTGTTTTCTTTCTCACTCTTTGGGTGTTTAACAGCAGTACCTTCATTCTTAATATTCTCTATAGGAATGCTGGATTCTTCAGGAATGTTCGTATAATCTGTTCCCTCTCCAGCAATTAATATTTCCGAATAAAATTGATTCATATTTGGAAGTTCTCGAGTTAATAAGCTTCGGAGGTCATTTACATTAATATTTGTAGAAAGTGAAAGTAAAAAAGATTCCAAAGACGCTCGTCCTTTTTCTTTATGAAATTCTTCTGCAAAATAATGATTTTCACTTCCTATCATATACATAAGGCCTTTAGTAGAATTCGTTCCTAATAATTGATTAACATAATACGATTTAAATACGCTTGAATTACTAGAAATGAAGAATGAAGTGAGAATACATATAATCGTGAATAAAATACATATCACTACATACTTTATATTAAATACTTTCAGTTTCACTTTATTCATTTTATATCTCCCTTCATTTAATATATTCTTACGCATAATTTTTAAGTAATATGATTATTAATTTAATAGAACTTCCTCAACTACTATGTTTTCATTTAACCTCTTTCCATAAAGTGATTGAGGTTAAATTTGCCTTGCGTAAATATCATCTAAGATTTTATAAGAAATTAAATAACCTGAGTCTATATTTTATATAGACTCAGGTTATTTAATTTCTTCATTTTTCATGTCAATTCCCAATTGGTCTTTCAATAACTTCATACCTTTTTTTGTAAGATGGACGGCTCGAGTTTTATCCGTTTTTGTAATCCATTCCTGTTCAAAAAACAGTTTTGCAATCGCAGATCCTAACCAACCAGAAATATGGTAGCGTCGTTCACTCCAATCAAGACAAGGTTTTGCAAATACCCTCCTCTTTATTTCTGCTGTTTCAATATTTATTCCAAAATTCAGAAACCATCTTTTACCTTGTTCTGTTACAATGTATTCTTCTTCCTCTAAAATTATAAATTCACTAGCAAGTAATTTTTCAGTTATCTCTACACCGAGCTTGCCTGCAAGATGATCATAGCAAGTTCGAGCATAACGAACTTGCTTTAGTTGATTCGATTGATTTAAAGAGCGAACTTGGGCTATTGGTGCAATTGTCCCTAACTTTTCAATAACTTCTGCTACCTCTTGATTAGCAAGTCGATAGTAACGATGTCTACCATGTTGTTCAACTGTAAGTAGATTCCCCTCTACTAATTTAGAAAGATGAGAACTAATCGTTGGATGTGACACTTTTGCCATATAAGCCAATTCACTAGCAGGTAGTGCCTGATTATTCATTAGACAATCTAAGATGATTGCTCTTGTAGGTTCAGCAATTAATTTAGCTATATATGAGATATTCGGATATACATTCATATTTCGATGATACCCTAACTGTTAAATTGATACAATTATTTTAAGTTTAATAGTAAAGGAGAATTTATTATGAATGCAATTGATCTTAGTATATTAAATTTGAAAGAAACGAGAAGACGCTCAGAAAAATTATGGAATTCTCTTCCCGATAATTTTCTTAATTGGAAGCCTGATAATGAGGCTATGTCCTTTGGTGAAATGATTCGTCACGTATGGAGCTCAACTTTTTACTATCATATGATTTTAAAAAACAACGGCTCAATAAACGACATAGATATCCCGTATGATGACGAGCCAATTACTTGTGTGAAAAAAGAAATTGAGTTGGCACAATCATACTTTACTGACTTCATAGAATATGTTCAATCAATAAGCATAGCCGAGCTAGATTCAAGACTTATTGATCGAAGCGATGTTGGCTATCAACGATATTTAGGTGATATGCTATTACGAATTGCCTATCATGATGCGGTCCATGCAGGTCAATTTTTACAATATTTGCGAATGGTAAATTTAGAAAGACCATTGATTTGGGATTAAATTTAGTAATTATTTGCAAAGTTTCCAAACTGGCATTACAATAAGAATTTTTCAACAAGAAACAATCACAAAACCATGATAACCATTTATATTAAAAACCTACATCTCAACTTGGTACGTTCCTGCACATAAAAAGCACGTGTTCGATTACTAATCAAACACGTGCTTTCAAAACAACTATATTGTACATAGACAATAAAATTCAAGTTAAAAAACCTACGAACGAAATGCCGCATCCGCCAACATAGATAGTGTTGCATCATCCATCGGTGGATTGTGTAATCCTGCTCTGACATTTAAATAGTAACGATGAAGCGGATTTTTTTCTGATAAACTTTTTGCTCCTACGATGCGCATAGATTTATCCACTATGGATATCGCCGCATTCGTTACTGCATATTTCACTGCTGCTAGTTCTGCTTGCAGCGAAAGTTTATCTTCTGCCTCATCGTACTTTTTCGCAATTTGATATAAAAAGACGCGAGCTTGCATAAGCTCGAGTTCTAATTCTCCAACTAATCTTCTAACATTCGGTAATAAACTAATAGAATGGTTTAAACTATTTGGCTTGTATGATCCCGCAAACTGAACTGCATAATTTCTTGCAGATTGTGCAATTCCTAAATAACATGCTGGTATATGTAGCAACCAGCCAATACCCTTTTGTTTCACTTTCCCGCCTTTTACATCCGTAAAAAAGCGGTTTTCTATCTCTACATTTTGTAAGACAAGGTCGTGACTAGCAGTCCCTCGCATCGCAACGCTATCCCACGTTTCTTCAATGGATACACCGAGCGTATTTCTTGGAATGACAAACTCACCAACTTCTTCACGGCCTTCAATACTCGCTGAAATAATAAAATAATCAAGTACTGGCGCCATCGTTGTAAAAGTTTTTCTTCCATTTATAATCCACTTCTCGCCTTGTTGAACCGCTATTGTTTCTGTTTTTCCACCACGCGTCGGACTCCCTGTTTTCGGCTCTGTTGCTGCCCGGTTAAAGAGTGCACCATTACGCACTTCTTCGCAAAACCATTTGAACATCTCATCATTCCAAGAGCGATTTTCCGCCAGCTCTTTCACAATGCCAATATGCCAGCCAATCGATAATGCAGTAGCTCCGCAGCCTTCCGCAATTTTTTCTTGAAATAAAACGAAGTCATATAAAGAAATCGCACTACCACCAAATTCTTTCGGTAACGTTAATTTCGTATATCCGATATTTTTCAAATCATTTATATTTTCATACGGAAATGATCCTAATTCACTTAGTTGATGCTCCCTTTCCATGAACTTCGGAATCAATTTATTTATTTGTTCAATAATTAAAGATTGTTTTTCTGTTTCAACAAATGAGAGTGCCATACTATAATCTCCTTTATGCTCGATTCATAAACCGTTCATTTTGTCATTATGATTATATGAAGCTACCTCTCTATTGTTTCACTATTCCGATAAAAATACAATGTTTTTGACTAATAAGAAAAGTTCCTATTGAAAGATAGGTTCTTTTCTTATTAGTCCCCCTTCAATGCCTTTAACGGCAAAGAGGTTACATATCCAATATACGAGAATAATTCTTTAAAGAAGAATGGTATTTCTGTATCTAACGTTTTATATGCTGATGTCGGCGTTGGTGAAGCATATGCTTCAATATTAATATGTTTTGCGATTCTCATTGCGCGTTTCATATGAAGTGGATCACTTACAATCGTGTATGTGTGTATGCCGTTCTCTATTCCAACTTGCTTCGCATTTTTTAAATTTTCTTCAGTGAAAAGGGATTTTGTTTCAATTAAAATATCTTCCTCTTTTACACCTTGTTTCATTGCATATACTCTTGCAGTACGCGCTTCCTCAAGTTCTGCCTCGAACTTTGTACCACCTGTAAAAATAATCTTTTTAATATTTCCGTTCTTATATAAAGAAATCGCGTGATTAATTCTTTCTTTAAATACAGGAGATGGTTTTCCGTTCCATGAAGCTGCTCCTAGTACGATACCAGCATCCGTTTTCACGTCATCATTTGCTTTAAAACGATAACTCCAAATATCGTAAGCTGCATAACTTACATATAAAATAGCAGAACAAATCATTAGTAAAAATACTTGAAAGATTCGTCTTTTCTTACTCTTCTTATTTTCTTTCATTTGTAATTGCCTCCGTACATCATCCATACTTCTATAAAAAACATTTATATCAAATCGTTTTGTTTGAGTTTATTTAAAAGAAGGAACTTTACTTGTTATTTATGTATAAAAGGGTTTTCATTTAAAATTGAGGATTATCAATTCATTTTCATTTGCGGTTTTCATTACATTTTTTAAATTCATAAGTTTATTACCATACAACTACATTGTAACGAATTTTTTCTCAGAAGGGAACGATGAAACAAAAGGAATTAAAATAAAGTAGCATTTTGTAAGAAAAAAGGTATATTTTTCATACATCACGAACAATATACCTTTCAAAACACGAATTATAGCTTTTCTTTATACAACTCTAATTTTTCTAACAATTTTTCTTTTACGCCTGGCCATTCACTCGAAATAATACTGTACACAACTGCATCTCTCACATAACCATTCGATAATTTTCTTTCATTTCTAAGCACACCCTCTTTTACTGCGCCTAACCTTTCAATTGCTCGTTGTGCTTTTTCATTTCTTGCATCCGTCTTAATTTGTACTCTCCGCATATGCAGTTTTTCAAAAGCATACTGGAGAAGCATATACTTACACTCTGTATTTATACTCGTGCGTTGCACACTTGGATGATACCACGTTTGCCCTAACTCGACTGTCTTATTTTCTACTGAAATATTATATAAGCGTGTACTCCCTACAATCGTATTCGTCTGTTGATCCACTACAACGAAAGGTATTTGTGTACCCTTTCCATAACCTTGTATCGCTTTTTGAACATATTGCTGCATATCTTGAACACTATCCATTTTAGAGATTAAATACGCCCAAATATCCCGATTTCCTTCTACAATCGAAAACAAAGTTTCGACATCATCACTATCCATTAACCGTAACTTTGCTCTTTCATGAATCATTTCCATTTGTAAGCCTCCTTTTTCTTACTATATCATACAAAATAACACCTTATTATATAGATAATAAAATATTAAAACCTACTTTTAAATGCACTTACATTCAATTTTTAATACCCCACCAAAAATCTCTAACAAATACCGTTTACATCCCATTGTATCAAGTTAAATTTATATTGGTTTCATTTCATGTGAAGTTTTTCTAAAAGTCTAGTGTGCGTTCTTTAAAGAGTTGCACATCGAAAACTCTATTATTTTTACAAAAAGATTATTGTTTTTTTTCATTTATGGATCAATTTTTCAGGTTGATAGTATGGATAAATCTGGATAAAACCCCAAAAATACTATATAATAATAAAGCGAAACTTTAATCAGTGAAATTTTTACGGTTAATTAATATGGGGTAAATGGGAGGGTATAAAAATGCTAGATCAAATCACTTGGGGAACGCCAGGAAGCTTATTATGCTTAGGATTCTTTTTTGCAGGGTTAGGAATTTTCTTAAGAAGTATTACGTCATATACGAACAACAAATAAAAGAAGCCTTCCTTTTACAGAAGGCCTCTTTTGTTATAGCTTTATCTTTTTAAAACTTTAAAGCAACAAATAAGCAATCGGCGTAATAATAAGCAACGTTAATATCGTTCTCTGCACGTACAGAACAATAAGTTCAGATACTTTTAACGGAATATCTGTCGATAAAATACATGGAATGGAAGCGGAGAAAAACAATATAGATGAGACCGAAACAACCGCAATGACAAACTTTGTCACAAGTGGTGCACTTACAACTAAAAGAGAAGGTAAAAACATTTCTGCAATACCTACGGATGCCGCTTTAGCAGCTAAGTCTGCTTCTGGTAATTGTAATAACCATGTAAATGGATAAAAAATATAACTGATCCAATCAAATATTGGTGTGAATTTCGCTAAGACGATACCAATTAATCCTACTGACATAATAGATGGTAAAATTCCCATTGTCATAATAAAACCGTCTTTTAAGTTCACCGCGATATTTTTCATAATATTCGGTGCAGATTTTGATACTTCTAACGCATCTTCCCAAGCACGTTCTAGCATTTTCTCCTTATAAACAGGCTCTGGGAACCCTTCTTCCGTTACATATGTATCTGGTTTTCTACTAAGGGGCGGGATTCTTACGGTGATAGCAGTTACGATGAATGTTACAACAAGAGTAGTCCAAAAATAAACATTCCATAAATGCATAATGTCTAATGTTTTTGCGATGATGATCATAAATGTAGCGGATACTGTAGAAAAACCTGTAGCAATAATAGCTGCTTCTTTTGTCGTATACTTTCCTTCTTTATATACGCGGTTCGTGATAAGAAGCGCAAGCGAATAACTTCCCACAAAGGAAGCAACCGCATCGATTGCCGATCGTCCTGGTGTTTTCCATAATGGTCTCATAATCGGACGGCAAAATGTACCAATAAATTCTAGCAATCCATATCCGACTAATAACGCTAAAAAAGCCGAGCCAATTGGAACGAGTAAACTTACCGATATTACTAGTTTCTCATACAAAAACGGCCCTACATCTGGCGCAAAGAACCAAGCTGGTCCCACTTTAAAACAATATAGTACACTGAAAACAACACCGACTACTTTTAAAATAGAAAAACAAACATCTACGATAGATGCATTCCATTTTTTCGTATAAAACGGGTAAATCGCACCCATTACCATAACAAGTAGTGCATAATAAGGTACTACTCCTGGAACCGAAGCCCGGACCCAAGATACGATATGATCAATCATAATGGACGAAGCACCGTTTATTGTAATCGGTACGAAAAACATAAACACCCCAACGAGACTAGCGAGTATAAACCGAAGAATAGTCCCCTTCTCACTCCCTGTCTTAATTACATTCCTTTTTAATTCAATTTCACTCAAAATTCGACACCTCCCATTTATCTAAATATTCTGTATAATTACGTTAGATTCCTTCTTTCGATTTCTAATATTTAATCATATGAAAAAACCTATTTTGAAATAGGCTTTTTCTATTAGTTCTCATAATCATCCACAATCACTTGAATGACACGATACGATTCTTCTGCTATTTTTTCATTACTATCTCTATTCGCATCATATGTAATTAACGCCTTCCAAAGTGCCCATCCTCTCGCCCTATTCCACGTTTCTTCATCTATGTGCAATACTTCTTTAAATACACCTCTACTATTCTTATCAAAAAACGTCCATGCCATCGCTGCATCACAGGCTGGATCTCCTACTCCTAAAATACCAAAATCAATTACAGCACAAAGCTTTCCCTCTTTAACAAGTAAGTTCCCTGGCGCTACATCTCCATGAACCCAAACTGGCTTACGCTCCCACTTCGACTGAAGTGCTAAATTCCAAAGATGCTTTAATACTATTTCATCAAAAACGTTCTTATTATTTTCAATAGCATCTCTCGCCTCTTCATCATATACAGATATAAGCCCGCCTCGGTAAAAATTATGTGCTCCAGCTATCGGTCCGTTACTCGCATCAATAGATTGCAATTCTACTAAAAATAATCCTAAGTCTGCCGCAAATTCACTTAAGTCACGAACGTTTTGTTTCGTAACGGTCTCTCCCTCTATCCACATATTAATAGACCAAGGCCATGGATACACTTCAGATGGATTCCCTTTCGCAAGTGGTGTAGAAATCGGTAAAGAAAGCTCCTCACTTAATATAGGTAGCCACTTATTTTCTTTCTCTACTTGCGGTGCATATGCCGCCTCACTTGGCAATCTTACACTCATCTCATCCCCTAAGTGAAACGTTCTATTATCATGCCCACTAAACTTTACAGGTTTCACTTCTAAATGTGCCCATTCAGGAAACTGTTCCTGTATTAACTTTTCTACTAAACTTACGTCAATTGAATTCATTCACTTCCTCCTTCTTTTTTGAAACTTACTATGTCCATCCTTACTACCGATATATTCAAAACCATTTTTCTTATAAAAATCATTTAATGTACGGTTATGTCCAACACAATCTAACTTCAAATACTGTTTATCACTTTGCATATTCTCATCTATCCACTGTAAAATGTGTTCTCCTATTCCATTCCCCTTATACTTCCGTTTCACCGCAAATCTATGAATATATAATGAATTAGAAACTTCCTCTTTACCAAAAATATGTTCATCCCATTCATTTTGTTTAGGAGATGCTGTAACTGTACCGACAATTTCCTCTTCTTTCATTACAACATACGTATATTTCTCTTTTATGCCTTCTAATATTTCAGCCGTTGCTTCTTCTCCTAAAAGATACTGCCATTGATCTACTTTTTTATGTTGTAGCCACTTTGCTACTTCTTTTAATAGAGTAATAATACTATCACTTTCATCTTCCGTAGCAATTCGAATTGTATATTCTTTCGTTATTGTATTTCTCTCCATATTGCGTTCCCCCTTTCACATGTTTGCTTTTTCTTTTATTGATTTTATTTTTATACATTATATACCAAAAGAAACTACTATACCTTAAAGATATCTATTATTCGACTTGTATTACACCACAAAAAAACCGTTCCACTACTAATGAAACGGTCTTAACCCCCTAGATATCTACTTTGACTTCACAAAATAATATAAAAACCATACCGCATGATTTTGTTCATCGGTTGCTATTCTGCGCAACAACTCTTTCATGTTCGCATCTGATGTTTCATCTGAAATTTCCAAATAAAAATCCACTGTCTTCTGTTCATCTTGTATTGCGAATTCTAATCCTTGTAAGTACGTATTCGGACATTCTTCTGTAATTTGTGGTTTCGACTGTTGACCAGTTAAATTTGTATAGATTTGTACAAAATGTTGAAAATGCTTTATTTCATCGTTACGAATTTCAAGAATTTGATTTCGTTCTGCCTCATTTGGAGCCATGTTGGCTAATTTCGCATAGCAATTTATAGCACTAAACTCTCCATTAATTGCTTTCTCAATATCACGAATGAGCTTATCATTTTGCCTATACCAATCATAATAATTCGAATTATACATCGTATCCCCTCCATTATTTCGCATAACATTTTATGCAATTTGAAATAGCAGGAGCATGTATACAAAAAGTATCACAAATACGAACTCTTCATTTCTCTATAGACTAATAACCATTTCACCACAAAAAAAACGCTTCACTACGAGTGAAGCGTTTTTTTTCTAAGCGTTCAATTCTGTTTTATGTTCCTTTATTGCACTACGTTTGAAAGCAGTCATTAAAATAATAACCATACTTACCGCACCAATCCAAACGAGCACAGTAACAGGTGTACTCCAGCTTAACCCTTTTCCGAAGAAGAATATTCCTCTAAGCCCTTCAATCATAAATCGCATTGGTAACCATGTGTAAACCCAGTCTTGATAAAATGACGACAACATTTCAGGTGCTAATGATAATAACGGTGCACCGAAGAATAGTAAGAGTGCGAATACACCAATTCCTTTTAGTCCAACTAGTGAAAGTACCGCTGATATCATTAAGAAGAAACTAAACGATGTAATGGATAAAAATAAGGCCGTATCGGTGAAATTTGAAATATTTAGTCCTACCATTCCATCCGCAATCCATGTCAGACCAAACCCAATTACAATTGTCGCAACTGCTCCAGCTACTATTTGTTTTAATTTTAATACAAAGTTTTCTTTTCTTGAACCTACCGGCATTTTACTTATCGCAATAAAGATAATCGCTGCACTCGCTAAACTTGCGATCCATAACGGCTGGAATAATGAAATTGGTGAGTTACCGTTCGCACTATTTTTTCCGACCTCATTCACATTTGTCACGTTCTTTACAATAGGTGTTACTAATTTCGCAGCTTGGTCTGTTGTTAAAGTAGCTCCTTTTGCTTTCAATCCTTCTAATAGTTGTGTACGAGCAGTATTGTTCATATTATCTACTACACCATTCAACATTTGTCCTGCCACAGTTGATGCTGCTGTATTCATTCCTTGATTTATGAATATTTCTACCTCTGGCGAAGATGGTTGTGGTGTTCGTAGTGATGCCTGCTTTGTACTAAATTCTTTCGGAATGACTAATGCTGCATAATAATCTTGATTATTTAAACCTTTTTGCACGGCTTTCTTATTTTTCACTTCTACCCACTTTACCGCAGATTCTTCCTCTGATTTTGATGTCTTTTTCATATTATCAACGATCGTTTGCCCCATATTCATTTTCGGTTGATTCGGAATTTCTACTCCTTGATCCTCATTTACAATTGCGATTGGCAAATTTTTCGGCTTAGGTTGAACGGTTGGAAATAATGTTAATGAAAAAATAAAAACTACAAGTAGTGCAATAACTGGTGATAACATTAAAAGTTTATTTTTAAACATTTTCTTTTCTCCTCCTATAGTTTGATTTATAATAACCAACAACGTGTTGTTTATTTATATTTTGAATTATATGTTCGAGTTGAACCTTATACAATAATCAAAAATCGTGAATGTGTCGGTTATCATACACATTCTTGAAATGTGTTGGCTAAAATGAAGGAGGGACACGCTTTGCGCGATAGTAATTTAGATTTACGTGTAATTCGTACGAAAACTGCCATACGAAATGCATTAGTGGAATTAATTGAAGAAAAAGGTTTTGAAGCTATTACAGTGAAAGATATTACAACGAAAGCAAACATAAATCGCGGTACTTTCTATGCCCATTATCAAGATAAATTTGATTTAATGACGAAATGCCAAGAAGAAATTATGTATGAGTTTTCTAGCATTGCCAAACAGAAATTTCCGGAAGTTATTGCTGACCTTGGATCAAATCCTTCCCCAACAATGCCGTTTATACTTATCACTTCTATTCTTGAATTTCTAAATGAAAATAGTGATTTTATGAAAGCTGTGTTAAGCCCAAATGGAGATTTATCTTTCCAAACAAAACTGAAAGACTTTATGTGGAAAACACTATTTGAAGATACGAATGGTGCTCTCATTAATAAAGAGAACTTACTTGTCCCAAGTCAATACTTAGCTTCTTATATGGCATCTGCTCATATTGGTGTTATTCAGCAATGGTTAAATAATGGACAAAAAGAAACACCTGAGGAAATTGCTCGTATTTTATCAACAATCGCAGTTCATGGACCTTTTTATGCAGCTGGGTTAAAAAAGTGAGTTGTTGCAAAATAAAAAGATCATCCACTATTTATAGCGGATGATCTTTTATTTCATTACAACACTTCAATATACCCTTCAGTTCCATGTACCCGAATTCGTTGTCCGTCTTTTATTAATCTCGTAGCATTCTCTACTCCGACGACTGCTGGTAATCCGTATTCACGTGCAATCACTGCTCCGTGCGTCATAAGTCCGCCAACTTCAGTGACTAACCCTTTTATAGACACAAACAATGGTGTCCAGCCAGGGTCAGTAAAAGCCGTAACTAATATATCTCCCTCTTCTAAATTCGCTTCTTCCATGTTTAAAATAACGCGAGCTCTCCCCTCAACTATTCCAGAAGAAACAGGCAGACCTACAATCGCGTCAGCTGGAAGGTTTTCTCGTTTATATTTACCTGTAATGATTTCTCCATCAGACGTCATTACACGCGGAGGCGTTAGTTTTTCATATAATTTATAATCATTTTTTTGTTTATGAATAAGCTCATAATCTAGTTTCATCGTGCGAACAACTTCGTGAAGCTCTTCAAATGTTAAATAGTATATATCATCAACTTCATAAATGACACCGCTCTGCACAAGTTGCTCAGCTTCTTTCAGTAACGCTTGCTTATATATGAAATAACGATTAATCATGCCGTATTTCGGATATTCACGATAGCCAATAAAATTACGGATGTTACGAATCATTCGCTTCGTTTCTTCTACTTTTTGTTCTCCATCTGACAAATGCTGTAATCGCTCTAATAACTCTTCTTCTTTGTTCAAAGCTTCCTGCAGCCCTTCTTCAAACTTCCGCTTACTAGCACCATATTCAAAGTCTCTTACATTATTTAAAATCATCGGGATAATGGTTATTGGCTTCTCACTCCAGCGCGTTTTCGTAATGTCGATTTCGCCGCTACATCTCATTCCGTATTTATTTAGAAAAGCAACGATTGTATCTCGAGCTTTTTCTCCGCCTTTATACTGAACAAGTTCATCTAAAAAGTTATCCTCTTCTACATGTTGTAAATACGCAATAACTTCTGGATATGGCCGAATCACATCAGCAACATCCATTAATGCTAAACCCATTTCTGAAGTAATATTATTTTGTACTGATTGAGAAAGGGTGTCCGCTGCATTCTTTTCACCTAGCCATTGCTCCATCTTTTCATTGATCCATGTTGAAGCATTCATACCTGCCATAATGACAGCCATACTTTGCGGATGAAATAGTATTTTCTTTAATTGCTGAATATCTTCCAAAATAAAATCAAGTACATCCACCTCTGATTTCGTTTGCATGTTTCGTTTTAACTCTTCGATTGATGCTTGACTCTTCTTTATTAAATCCATAACGATTGCCGGATTGTTTTCGATTTGTGGTTGCGAGCTTACAGGTGGCCCGCTTTTACCAACACTCTTTTCTTTTTCATCATCTGGTAACAATTTAATAAAATCATCTCGCTCGACTACAGTCGTTAATGCATCTTTAATAAGTGGTTCCGAATTCCCTATCGTATTTAATAAAAGTTCTCTACTAGTAGGCGAAGCCAATCTTTGTGCAACATCAACAAACAGCCTTCCCCCAGCTTGAAACCTCGGTCCAAAGGATGTTAACTGAAATAAAGACATTCCTAATGGCTTCAAAGGATCAGTCATCATTTGCTGGTGACCAACCGATACATACACATGATTTTCCTGATCATTTGCTTCCGGAATTGGATATAAAGTCGTGATTGGCCTGCTTTGGACAATATAAAATGCATCATCAACTAAACACCATTCGATATCTTGCGGACAACCGAAATAAGCTTCGATCTGCCTTCCGATCTGTGCTAATTGTAAAATTTGTTGTTCAGACAATGTTTGAATCTTTTGCTGAGCCGGATCAATCTGTTTCGTCTCTGTTCCGCCCTCTTTTAAAGCATAAATAGCTAATTTTTTAGTTGCTATCATCGTTCCGGTAATTTCGCCTTCTTTTACTTTATAATTATCGGCAGAGACCAATCCTGATACCAATGCCTCTCCCAGCCCAAAACTGGCATCGATTGATAACACCTTTCGGTTAGAAGTAACTGGATCAGCAGTAAATAAAATGCCCGAAGCCTGCGGGAAAACCATTTTTTGAACGACAACACATATAGAAACTTGTTTATGTTCAAAACCATTTTGCATACGGTACATGACTGCTCGATCTGTAAATAAAGAAGCCCAGCACTTTCTTACATGCTGCAAAATTGCTTCTTTTCCAATGATATTTAAATACGTATCTTGTTGACCAGCAAACGAGGCATATGGTAAATCTTCAGCCGTCGCACTAGAACGAACTGCATACGCATGTTCATTTCCAAAACGTGAGAGATATTGAGCTACCGCTTCCACTACATCAGAAGGGATTTCTACTGCCATAATGATTTCTCTAATCTTCTTACTGATTTCACCAATTTGAGCTCGCTCTTCCTTTTTCAACTTTGTTAGCTGCTGCAATAAAGTTTGAAGCTCTTCATTTTGCTCGATAGCCTTTTCATATCCTACCGTTGTAACACAAAATCCTTCTGGCACTTGTATCCCTTGAATATTGGATAACTCCCCTAAATTCAAGCCTTTTCCACCGACAAGTGAAAGCTGCGTTTTTTCTATTTCCTGAAAATCGAGAACGAAAGAACTCATATAACATCTCTCCTTACTATACATGTGTTCTTGATTGTAGCAGTAGTACATGAGAATAAACAGTCTATTTCGAACTTGATTTACATGATATAATTAAGTTAGGAAGAGATTAAAAAACGCCCCAGTTGCTTCATTCTGCAATTGGGGCTTCTTATTTTCGCTCAATTTCAAATTATAATTTACTCACAACTCACTTCAATGTAGTTCTGTTTTTCCACTTTTTTTTATAAAAACGCCATTAATTATCACACACAATTCTTACCTCAACAAATGGTATATAACCCGAAATACGCTTTAGTTTATCCTCCTGTGAGCCTTTTCACAGGAGTTTTTATACATACATATATTATTTATAATGAATCAGTTCTCCTATTTTTCAAAAGCATATTCTGTGTCATAGTAACGCTTTTTAGAATTTATATATACCTTCTAATTTTTCTAAAAAAAGGATGATTGTATTGGAAATGAAAGGGCCTCAAGGCATTTATGATGATGTTATTAGTTTAGGGGAAAATTGTTATACTGCTATTCATCTAAAAAAATATAGGCTGCGGAAATATTCAGGTCCTCTAGATTGGTTTGAATCACCGAATCTTTCTTCTATCAACAAATTATTGAAAAATAATTTTATAGACTTTATGGATTTAAAAAACATGCACGCAATGCCGGATCAAAATATTGTGTTTAATGATGGCGTGATACAACCTGTTTTTTCTCATATTATAAAAGACACAAAATATAACGTAACATCCTATCATGATTTCCCTGTTATTCCAAATGAAGATTGGTTCATCACATACCATGATTTTAAACAAAAATTAGATCGAAGAATTGATAATTTTTACGAAAAAATTCATCATTCACAATCCATTTTATTTGTTAGATGGGGCGGAAACTTGACTGAAGCGCTAGAATTACAAACAGTTTTATCAAATATTGTTAAAAATAATTTTAAGATTCTTTTACTCTATCCAACAGGACTTGAAAATGAAATAAACGAATTAGAATGGGGGCTTGATCATGTTTTTCCCATTCAAGTTTCAAGTAATTATCAAAATAAAAGAACTTGGTATGTCCCCTTAAAAGATATACACTTAAAACCCAAATAATAAGTAGCTAATACTATGCAATTCAAATAATGAACAGTGAGGCTATCGTCTTTCACATGCTTGTGGAAAAATTTCTTTCGGTACATTCGTTAAAGATAAGATTATTAACCTTCCTCTCAGAAAATACAAATGCGGAGCGTTCCAGATTTATCCTATCAGAACGATTGGTAGATGAACGAATTCTTCTAGGCAATAAGCTTAAAAATGAGCCTGTTGCCTAGAAACATACTTTAATTGATACTTAAACATTCTTTGATTATGTAAAACATTTGTACAAGTAATCGTTTCATTTAATGGATTAATATCAACTACTGTTATGTAATTTTTAGGTAACCCGACATTATAATATCTAGATGAAACTTTTATTAACCTGTAACCCCTCCCAAAAAAATAGTAAAAACTACGACTTTACAATCAATATTTTTTGTTTGCACTTTATATAAATTGATACGTCTCCACCTTAATTCTAGGAGTAAATTATTGTTTTTTTGTAATCCCCCACTAATTCTTTTCTCAAATCCTCCAAAATGGATTTTCAAAATTAGGGAACTATAATGTCGTATTAACATATATTAAGGGGGATAAAAAGTGGACAATG
Organism: Bacillus basilensis; assembly: GCF_921008455.1. Lineage (NCBI taxonomy): Bacteria > Bacillati > Bacillota > Bacilli > Caryophanales > Bacillaceae > Bacillus > Bacillus basilensis. The sequence continues at coordinate 3,111,381 of NZ_CAKLBZ010000001.1, forward strand.
AGATGAATTATGGAAGTGATTACAAGTTTATTCCAGCAACTTCAATTGAAAGTGGTCATGGCATTGAAGTATTGCCTGATTTATTTTGTTACACGATTCAAATCGTCAACATCTGTTTTGTTGGAAATCCCGAGAGCAATGATTTTGTTTTAGTTGATGCTGGTATGCCTAAATGTGCAAATGAAATTATCTCTGTCGCTGAGGATCGATTTGGTACAAACAGCCGCCCAAAAGCAATCATTTTAACTCACGGGCATTTTGATCATGTTGGTGGAATAATTGAACTCATCAAGTATTGGGATGTTCCAGTCTATGCCCATCAAATGGAGATACCGTTCCTGACTGGACTACAAAGCTATCCTGAACCAGATCCAACAGTTGAAGGAGGTATGGTAGCGAAAATGTCCCCTCTGTTCCCTAACGAACCGATTGATTTAGGAAATAGCATAAAAGTGCTACCTACAGATGGAACTGTTCCCCATATGCCAGAGTTTAGATGGCTTCATACTCCAGGACACACTCCAGGACATATTTCATTATTCCGAGAAAAAGACCGAACATTAATTGCTGGGGACGCTTTTGTTACAGTGAAGCAGGAATATCTATATAAGGTAATTACTCAGGAACAAGAAATAAGCGGTCCGCCTCGTTATTTAACAACAGACTGGAAAGCTGCTAAAGAATCAGTTATTAAACTAGAGAAGTTAAAGCCTCTAGCCGCTGTTACTGGCCATGGGATACCGATGTCAGGTGAATTGCTATCAACAAGCCTCAAAACACTCGTTCAAGAATTTGATAAAATTGCTGTACCTGATTACGGAAAATATATAGATGAAAAGATAAATTAAACAAAAAACTAAAATGTATCACAAAATCAAAACATCAAATAATGTTAAAATATGTAAAAACAATAACCTTAGGCAACATCTCTATTTTAAGAATGGAACTATCCTTGTTGAATAAAACTCAATATTCTGCAAACACCACCTGTAGTGTAGCCTGCTTCTTACCCAGGTTGTACTTCTTACCATAAAAAAGAGCAGTCATAAGTGAAGTGACCCCTAAAAGTTAGACACGGTTATTTCATTAGGCAGCTTGATAAAAGTGAGTCCGGTATTGTACCGGGCTCATTTTTAATTTTGCCTTAATCCGTTTCGTATTATAATAATCTATATATTTTTCTAATTCTCTTTTAAAATGCTCTACACTTTCAAACTCTTTTATGTAGAGGAACTCCGACTTCATAATCCCAAAGAAATTCTCTATTACTGCGTTGTCGTAACAGTTGCCTTTTCGAGACATACTCTGGACGATAGCTCTTGATTCAAGTGTACAGACGTACTGTCTCATTTGATAATGCCATCCTTGATCTGAATGCATCAGTAGCTGGTGGGTTTCAGGTAAACGTTCCAATGCTTTCTCTAACATCTCTGAAACAAGTGAATACGTCGGTCTAGAACCAATTGTATAGGTAATAATTTCACCATTATACAAATCTAATACAGGTGATACATACAGTTTTTCTCCAAATAATTTAAACTCTGTGATGTCTGTTACCCATTTTTGATTCGGTGCATCTGTATGAAAATTACGCTCTAAAAAATTAGGTGCAATTCTACCAACTTTTCCTTTATAAGACTTATATTTTTTCATACGCACAACACACTTTAATCCAAGCTCTTTCATAATGCGCTGAACCTTCTTGTGATTCACTTTCTGACCACGATTCGTTAATTCATCACGAATGCGACGGTAACCATAACGACCTTCATTTTCCTCATAAATCGCTTTAATCTCCGCTTTCAAATCGGCATCTACATCTGGACGATTCATTTTCTTTACTAAATCATAATACGTGCTTCGAGGAATAGTAGCTAGCTCCACGAGTGCCTTCACCGAATATTTATGCCTTAATTCATAGACTACTTGCGCTTTGTCTTGTTTCGTGATTTTTCCTTGTTTTGAACTAAGGCATTCAACTTTTTTAAGTACTCATTTTCCATCTCAAGCTGTTGAATACGTGCTTCAAGTGCTTCGACTGACCCTTCAGCTAAAGCTTGTTTTAATTGTTTATTTGAATCTTTTTTCATGGATAGACGCCCCTTTTTCTTAGATTGAAGGGCATCAATTCCTTGTGTTTCGAACTGTTTTTTCCAAACAGAAATCGTTGAAGGGGCAGGAATGTTAAAGATAGCTGCCGTCTCAAATAAGGACATACCGTTTTCAATCATAAAGTTTAGTACGTCTAGTTTAAATTGTTGTGTGTAATTTGTACATCGTTTTAGAAAAGCTTCCACACCATTCTGTTTATATTGGTTTACCCAATTCAAAATGATTGTGTCACTTATACCGATCGATCTACCCATTTCTCGATAACTTTCATTTCCGTTCAAATAACGTAGAACGATTTGTATTTTTTCATCAGCAGTAAATTTAGCCATAGAAAAACTGCACCTCCAATTGTTAGACTGTGTCTAACAATTGGGGTGCAGTTCAAAGAAATAACTGCTCTTTTTACTTTTAACATACTTTTTTAAATTTTGTTCATACCATACTTAATCCATAATACAGTTTAACTAAATTTCATTTCAAAGTTTTTAGTTTCAAAAAATCCGATACATCCCATGACCTTACTACATTATTAACTTTTGTTCTCTGTCTGCTACCCCTAGACCATTGCAAACAAAGTATAAAAATAAGAACAATATCAATGAAATCCCCTCCATAATACATCAGCACGCCCCCAATTTCAGCTTGTTCAGTAACTACACCAGCAGGCGGATGAGCATATATGTATTTTGATAATATCCCATGACCAGCTGATGCAATTATTAAAATAATTGACCGGTACATATAGCTATACCTATGGGATATTAAATCAACATAAATCATTGATGTGGTAAACAGATATCCTGCAATAAAAACGTGGAAATGTATGAACAAATGAAGAAGTATACTTTCGTGCATCATCGAGTATAAGCTAGTCGTATAGAGAATCCATAGTCCTCCTAAATTAAGCAAGGTTGCGATAATTGGATGAGTAAGAAGTTGTAGAGACCTACTCTTTAGTATCCTTGAAAGACGTCGCGCTGTTCTCACATTGAGCGTTCGTAAAAAAAGAGTCATTGGAGCGGCTAATGCTATAAAAATTGGAGCAAGCATCCCAAGAAGTAAATGCACAAGCATATGCACTGTGAAATCATTATGAGCACGATGAGCTAAGGGCCCAACAACTGCTATTGCCACACAAATAAGTCCTAAAACCCAGAAGACACTTCGATATAACGGCCATCGTTTGTAATGGCGATTTGATAAAATCGTGGCTACTATATAAATTATTAACATAATTAAAATGAATACGAATAGTACAATATCCAGTGCATTCCATATTTCATGATGAAGATGGTTATTGTTCATTTAAGCTTTTACCTCTCAATAATCTTTCATCAGTTCTTGTCTGAAAAACTAGCAGAATGCCAATTAAGAGCATTACAGTCGCAATTATATTCCATATTACGTCGTAGATAAGAACATTATCTACGTATCGAATCTGATGTATTTTCATTAGTTTGTGTTGAATTATACCGTCATATAATTGAAATCCACCACTACCAAGCATTAATCCGCTCCACCATCTTTTCAACCAAAATGCATTTCTACGGCGAAGATCAGCAACCATAAACAAGGAACCAATCGTTGCAAACCAACTAAAAGCATGAAAAAGACCATCTGAAATGAGTCCAATATCTGTTGTAGATTTATCATAGAAATGATGCCAATGTAGCAGTTGATGAAAAATAGTTTCATCTATAAAAGCTACTAACCCTAGCCCAAACAAGATACCTGACCATAGATTACGGGTCAAATAAACAGAAGAGGTTAAATAGCTTGTATTATCGGTTTTGGTAACCATTAAATCCTATCCTTTCCACTAATGTATATTCTTATTTTTCCCAAAAGAAAAACGTGCTAAACATACTTAGTGCCAAAGGAAAATAACATTCAATTAGATGTATCATATAAATACTTATTCTCAAGCGTATTTAATATTTGATTAAAACTCACTAAAAAAGCTTTAAGGGGTTCACCATTCTAAAATAGCGCTAGTATAATTTCTTTAACATTTTAGAATGAATCTATATTTTTAGCATTTACTCAATTTATTAACAATGGAAATTACCATTTAGTCTTAACTATTTGATACTCTGTAAATAAACTATAGTTTTTCTCTCATGATCATTTCCAAATCTTCATTTTAATATTGCATTTGTATTGCCTTTTGCACATTTTGAACATCATTTTTTAATAGTTGCTTTAAATCATAAGCTGGATAGTAACCACGTTCATACATAAAGTTAAAAACCTGTGCATGTAATTGTATAGCACCATTTATTTGACGGGTTAAAACTTCTCTAAGTCGCGGCGTTGCAGTTTCGGTAATCGCTATTGCATAGTTTCGAACAGATGTCTTTGCTAATCCAAGTAAATCTCCAGCGTAAAATCCAGTGTCATCACGATGCTGCGATTGAAATCCAGGAGCATAAGGATAAAATTGTACTAACTCTTGTAGATTGTTTTGGATGGCATTTATGGCATTTATAGCTTTAATATATAACGATTGAAGTGCTTGATCAGGTACATTCCTAACTGATTTTTTTAATTTGATTAAACCGTTTGCTTGAAATGCTACTAATTCATGTAACTCCAATGTTTCATGCCATGCTAGCTGATTAGGATAAGACATAGACGTTCCCCCTTAATATTCATTCATGCCACACTATGCAAAAAAATTCAAAAAGGGCCTATACTACATGAATTCATTTCAATCTAATTCATGATTACTTTTCATCCTTCTATGTTAATCACAATAAAGCATCCTTAATTCCTCTTCCTTACTTTTTTATATCCTTAATTTTGATTTTCAAAATGACTTCTTCGCCTTTACAATCTATAAATTTAATTTTTTCTTCCTTAAAAATCCCCATCATAATACATCCTTTCTTGTTTCGTTATAAACCATATTAGTTAGAAAATATAAATGTGAACATTGTACCTACATATTCCTTATATATTTTTCAAATTTTATGGTTACTTAAATTTATACATTATTAAAGATCAACTATTAAAGTAACTACATTGAAGGGGGTTCTTCATTAAATCATTTTATTTTTATAGATTAAAAAACAATTACTTCAGCTGTGTTAGTCACCTATTCCTAAATAATTAATAGGGTATATATTATGACTTAGGAGGGATAAAAAGATGACTATACTTTATGATAAAGACTCTTTACAAAAAAATATTATTACCCTTCCACATTGGCAACGAGAAGCTTTCCGTTCTTTTAAATTAAAAATGACAGATAAAAATAAACTGTTTCCTTGTATACCAGCTCAACACGGCTTTACAGCAAATCACCTCAGGTACGGATTTATTGGTGACCCTAGAGATACGAATACTAGCGAGGATTTTGCTGCATTACTTAAAGAATATACCGAATGTTCTAGAGACACAGGTCAATACGCCTCACTTATTGTTTTTATTCATACACCAATAGATTTACTGCGAGAAACTACAGTTGAAGATTTTGAACATATTTATTGGTCTCTACTTAATACAACTAGTCGATTGGACGAGATGGAATGGCCTACGCACATTCCAAATGACCCTATGGAGAATACTTGGGAATTTTGTTATCATAATGAATCATATTTCGTTTACTGCGCTACACCCGCCCATGTCAATAGACAAAGTAGACATTTTTCATGTATGATGCTTGCTTTAACCCCTAGATGGGTTTTACAGGGGATTATGAATTCTGAGAAACGCAGTAGAAAACTAAAAAACTTAATACGTCAACGTCTAGCCGCTTATGACAAAGCTCCTATTCATCCCTCTCTGAAAGATTATGGTGAAAAAGATAATTATGAATGGCAGCAATATTTTTTACGTGATGATGAAACCATCCCATCCAAGTGTCCATTTTCTCGAATCATAAAATACTTTCATAAAAATAAGTAATTCACTCCGTTTTTTATTATTTAGTTGTACAAACTTTAACCACTGAATAGATTTAATATAGATCAAATTTAGTGGGAGGAGCATATTATACGTGGGCATATTTTTAAGCTATGTTTTCTTAGGTTTATCATTATCTGCTCCAATGGGACCTATAAATGCTGCGCAGCTAGAAAAAGGTATTAGGAGTGGGTTTTTTCACGCTTGGATCCTTGGCATAGGAGCCTTACTTGCAGATGTTATCTACATGGCACTTGTTTATTTAGGTGTAATTCATTTCCTCGAAAAAGATATTATAAAACTTTTCTTATGGTCTTTCGGCGCTTTTGTTTTAATCTATACAGGCATCGAAAGTTTAAAAAATGCGAATCAAATTAGCATTAGTAATACTAGAAATGATGATTCAATTATTAAAAGCTTTTTTTCTGGTTTTTTTATGTCTTTATCGAATCCATTAACAATTCTATTTTGGCTTGGAATTTTCGGCTCTATATTAGCAAAAGCCGCTTCTTCCTATAATAAAGAGCAGCTTTTGTTATATAGCTTTGGTATTATTTTAGGTATTTTCATTTGGGATATTACGATGGCGAGTACATCTAGTATATTTCGTAAAATTTTGAATGCTCGCATATTGTCTCTTATAACGGTAGTATCTGGAATATCACTTATTATTTATGGATTATATTTTGGTTTTCAAACTTACCAAATCATTTTTCAATAGCTTCTATTATTTAGTTGTTACATACTACTCATATTGTGTAAAAATAGATTCTTCATATAGCTGTATTCCTTTTCCTTGAGACAAAATGAACAATTACAGTAACAATAATAACTATTCCTAAAAACAACAAGCTCACTAGGAAACCAAAACGCGTTGTTTTTTGCAATAATGTCCCACTAACAGCTAGTGCAATCATAATAAGACCAATAATGTTTTTTATCTGCATCCAACCTTTTGGATTCATTAATCTCCAAAATGAAAGAAGAATGAGACTCCATGTATATAACAACATTAATCCAGCTGCAGTTGTTACATATTCATATATATTTTTGGGTAGTAATAAAGCACTAAGGATAGAAGCACCAAGTCCCATTATAATAAGAATTAGAGCTGGGAAAGAGATGTTTTTTTTGTTTTTTTTAGCAAACATTGCAGGTGCATCACCTTCTTCAGCTAAGTTCATTAATACACTTGTCACTGCAAATAATGAACCAACTAATGTTGAAAAACCCGCTAAAATTAATACTACATTTAAAATAAATGGCACATACGGCAAATTATAGTCTTGTAACGCTATTACAAAAGGACTTTCTTTCGTATTAAACTGATTTAACGGAACCATCATAATTGCCAACCCTAAAGAGACTACGTAAATAATCGTTAAAATCATTAACATTACTCTCCCTGATTTTTGTGCATCTTTAGGGTCTTTCAGTCTTATTGTCATTAACCCCATAATTTCGATTCCTCCAAATGCATAAAACGCATAAATTAGAGAAGACCAAGTGCCTTTTAATCCATTTGGGAACCAATCTTTAAAATTCCGCGGAATTTGTGCTTTATATAAACCACCCTTTATAAATCCTAAAATAACTAAAATAGCAATTACAATAAACCCCATAATAGCAGCGACTTTTATAATAGCCATCCATTTCTCTAAACGTTCGAATATCTTTACCCCTATAAAAATAATTAATATAGCCGCTACTCCATATATAGCAGTAAATATCCATAAGGGTATTTTAGGAAACCAGTAGCGTGAAAAGATTCCTAACGCACTTAACTGGCTGCCCATAATAAGCAGTTCAGAACACCAATATGTCCATCCATGACTAAAACCCGCCCAATTTCCAAAAGCTTTTTTTGAGTAAATGCGAAAAGATCCTTTTTGCGGATCTTCTACAGCCATTTTTGCCAATGCTTCAAATACAATATAAGTAGTAAATCCAGTTAAAATAAGAATAAGAATAATTGACGAACCACCTATTTTAATTCCTATACTGGATCCTAAAAAGAAGCCGGTCCCTATTGTACAGCCAATCCCAATAAGTGAGAGTTGCCACCATTTTAAATCTTTTTTTTCTTTCGTTTCGTTCTTAACATCATGACAGGTCATATCACTATTCTCCTTTATTCATTTTGAGAATGCCCCTCATGATCACTTAAGTACTTCTCAGCAAGCTTTTCAACAACATCAACGACATCATGAGCCTTTATTTTATGGTTTGCTACTCTTTCACTTCCTACAGAAATCTCAACTGTAAATAACGCTTCATATTTCATTTTTTCTGCTCCTTTCGCATCAAATATAACCTCTCATTTTTTATCCTTTTATTTCACAAAAATTAATTATGTATTTAAAACCTCGAGAGTCTAACAGTTAAACAAATAAAGTCGAAAAAATTGTAACGCTACTAAGCTTATTTATAAAAAAATGTATGAGAAAGGAGAGACGGCATGCCTCTCCTCTATATCCATTTCATATATAAAATTAACGAGTAACGCCACCGCCAAGTTGTTGCTCAGCTAATGATACGAGACGTTTCGTAATTTCACCACCAACAGATCCGTTTGCACGAGCTGTTGCATCTGCACCAAGTTGTACGCCAAATTCTTGAGCAATTTCATATTTCATTTGATCAAGAGCTTGTTCAGCGCCACGTACTAATAATTGATTGCTACTTCCACTGTTATTGTTTGACATGTTCATTCACCTCCTTCTTTCTTTAATATGTTAAATTACATGCTAAAATATATAGCTAATTAATTGGTAATTACGACCGTGAATTCAAAGGTATAGTTGATCCTCTTTAAACCAAAAATAATAATGTATAGGAGAACGAAATACACCTTACGTGCCATGGGATATCATAAATAGGCCTCCATTACAACATAAAACGGGTTAAGCTATTTAACAGCATAACCCGTTTTTAATGAAATATTTTATTCCATATACTTTTAAACAATGGAGGAAAATGATGAAACATATTGTTGCTTTATTAATTAAATACACAGCGATAACTGCAGTATTACTAATTATACTTAGTATCTTTAAAGGCATTTCAATTCCTAAAGTATTACTAATTTCTCTTTTCCTTACAGGAGCTGCCTATTTAATCGGAGATCTCTTCATTTTACCTAAATACGGAAATATGATTGCTACAATAGCAGATTTAGGCTTAAGCTTCTTTGGAATTTGGTTACTAACATCCTTGTTTACTGATTTAGATGTTACTCGTAATATTGGACTTTCTTCATTTATAGCCGCTTTAATTATTGGTGGAACAGAAATTTTCTTCCACATTTATATGAAGAGGCTAGTACTGCGTAACGACAATGAATTAAGAAATCACAATCATATTCATCATGATAAATATGCTATGGAAATGTCAGATGAATATATAGATTCTTCCACAATAAATAAATCCAAGCTTGAGGATACATCTAAAAAATAAAAAAGTGGCCAATGCCACTTTTTTATTTTTGTTTATTAAGCTTGATCAGAATTTCTTACATGTAACGGAGGTGGAACTACCCACCCTTTTTTCTTACTTAAACGTAGCAAAGTTACACCTGCTTGTGCTTTTTTCATATGAAATTGTCCGAATAGCATCCCTACATCTTCTCGCAGACATTTTCCCATCACTTGACTACATGTCACAAGTCCAGCTGCTAATCCTGCAGAAACAGCTGCTGCAATTTCAGCATCATTAATACGCGCTCCTGGAGGAATGTCTTCGATAGATGCAACTGGTCGTTCTGGCGGAGCAGGCGGTAAAGCTACCCCATTAACCTTTAAAAGAGTTTTTAACTCTTCTATTTCCGAATTCATATCATTTTCAATTAAGCCTTCTAAAAACTTCTTCAAATCTTCATCACCTGTGTGATTCATAAATACTTGATGGCTTGCAATCGCACCCTGTGCAGCAAGAAGATAACTCCAAATGTCAAATATCTCTCCGTAATGTAAAGGTTCATTTTGAGGATTTCCACTTAATATACCCATTTTTAAATTCCTCCCTTTCGAAAATATCATGATAAATATTGATTTCAATATTGAAATCAAATTTTTAAGTATGCTTTTTCCTGCAAAAGATTTTCTACTATGCATGGAAAACACCTTTCCAACACCACGTGTTTATTGTTTAGGAAAGTAGTTTACAAATTAAATACCCAAAGATTATGAAAGAAGGTTATCAATAATCTTTGAGTGAGAATTCATTTACTATAAGGGTTTGCTTTTATACATTCACAAAAGAAATTGATTTACATATTTGCTATATTTTATACCGATTTACTTAGCGGTTAGCTCTACCACCAAGTTGTTGTTCAGCCATTGCTACTAAACGTTTTGTAATTTCACCACCAACAGATCCATTTGAACGAGCTGTTGTATCTGCACCAAGTTGTACACCAAACTCTTGTGCAATTTCATATTTCATTTGATCAAGAGCTTGTTCAGCACCTCGAACTAACAATTCATTACGACTTCCACTGTTATTGTTTGTCATATCGTTTCACCTCCGATGTTATTAATATGCTACGAATTATGAAAAAATAGTTATCCTTTTTATGGGAATTAGATTATGCATAAATATTGGGTTTCTTCTTAAAATAGTGCTAAAAGTAATGAGAAAAAAGTTGCTATAAAATACTTTCATATTCATAACAACACTATGTGTATTCCCATTGTAATGAGTGTAAGAAAGGTTTCTGTTGTATAAAGAGATACATATGAAGTATGTCTTGAGAAATGATTCAAAAGGAGATATAAAATTATGAAAGCTGTAACCTATCAAGGACCAAACCAAGTACAGGTTAAACAAGTGGATGATGCAAAGTTAGAGAAAAAAGATGATATTATTGTAAAGATTACTTCAACCGCTATTTGCGGTTCTGATTTACATTTATATCAAGGTAACATGCCTTTACCTCAAGGATACATTATTGGCCATGAGCCAATAGGAATTGTTGAAGAAGTGGGCCCAGATGTTACTAAAGTGAAAAAAGGAGATCGTGTTGTTATCCCCTTTAATGTTGCTTGTGGACATTGTTTTTATTGCCAACACGAAATGGAAAGTCAATGTGATAACTCGAACCCTCATTACGATTCTGGTGGATACTTTGGTTATACAGAGAAATTTGGTAACCATCCGGGCGGACAAGCTGAATATTTAAAAGTTCCTTTTGGAAATTTCACTCCATTTGTTATACCGGAATCATGCGAACTTGAAGATGAATCCCTACTCTTTTTATCGGATGTTTTGCCAACAGCCTATTGGAGTGTAATAAATGCAGGTGTTAAACCAGGTGATACTGTTATTGTCCTTGGTTGTGGACCTGTTGGATTAATGACACAAAAATTCGCTTGGATGCAAGGTGCTAAACGCGTAATCGCAGTCGATTACTTAGATTATCGAATAAATTATGCAAAAAAGATTAACAATGTTGAGGTATTTGAATTTACAAAATTTCCTGATATGGGAGAACATTTAAAAGAAATCACACATGGCGGTGCGGATGTAGTCATTGATTGCGTGGGCATGGATGGTAAAAAATCGCCCCTAGAATTTCTGGAACAAAAATTAAAACTACAAGGTGGTACCCTCGGTCCTATTCAAATTGCTACGAAAGCCGTAAGAAAATATGGAACAGTTCAAATGACTGGTGTTTATGGTGGTAATTATAATGCATTTCCACTCGGAGCATTTTGGGTTAGAAATATTAATCTGAAAATGGGACAAGCACCTGTTATTCATTTTATGCCGGAACTATTTGAAAAAATAACAAACAAAGAATTCGATCCAAAAGAGATTATTACACACAAAATCCCCCTTGAAGAAGCGAGCTATGGTTATCAAATTTTTAATAACCGGGAAGATGATTGTATAAAAGTCATTTTGAAGCCTTGAAAATACATCCTTTTTAAATGATTATTTTTAACTATTCTTAAAGCTAAAGATAAGATTAAAATCCATGCCCTTATCTTTTTCACCCAAAACTAGTAGTTATTTTTGATTACATCCTACCTTCTTTTATGCCCTCTTTATTATACAAAAAATGCAAGTTGTAGCTTTTGTATAAGGCTTGATTGAATTAATTTAATAAACCTTGATAAAAGAACAAATAGAAAAAGCGTGTTTTGAAAATTTTTTTGATTAAAACACGCTTTTTCTATATTTAATTGAATCATCCTTTTATAAAAAAGTTTGATAATTTTTGTGATCCTTGCTCAATTAAAACGCCCTTTAACTGAAGGAAAAATCAGTTTATAACTGATTTTTCTTCTCTAATTCTAATTGATTAACAATGTAAGATACTAATGTATTCAATGGATTAATAATAGTCTTAGATGTTTTATACTCAACTTGCTGAGATGCATCAACCATAGATAATTGAGCAACGGAGATAACTTTCTTTTCATCTTTAATGATTTGATTTAAGGACTTTGTAATTTCTTGGTTGTATTCTTCTTTTAGCCCTTGCATTATCAATTCAAAAGTACTATCTATAACAATAACTTCTAAATCTAAAGATTTTTGATAGTTATTAGCATGATGTTTAAGACGTTTTACTGTACCTTCAACAGTTGCAGGATTTGTAAAAAGAATTGTCTGAGGTTGCTGTATATTACTGATGTAATCAAAGAAAGGTTCATCAACTTTAATAATTGGCACTGATGTTGAGAGTTGGTCTTCCTGTAAAATTGCAATATAGTTTGTGCAAGTAATAAGGATAGCATCAACATTACATTGGGCAATCCATTCTATTTGCTCTTTAACTTTCAGTTGAGCATCTGATTCTAGGAAATTTTCATTTGATGTAACTCGATACATTAATGCCGGGTCAACAAAATGTATTAATTCAATGTTAAATGAAGAAAGTGCATTTTCTATATATTCTATATTCGAATAATGGGCGTGTAAGCAGCCTAATCTTTTTCTCAATTCCATCCCACCTATATTATATTTCTGCTTATTCTATCAGTACGCGAATTAAAATGTCTATTAAAATTGAGAATGAGACCTTTCCTCTTATTTCACAAAATGGCCTTTTAATGAAACAACTTTCTTGTCACTTAACACAAAGGAGTAAATCATGGTAACTTTTTTATAAACATCTCGTCCTTCTTCAAAACAATGCTTCTTTTTTTAATAACACCGTGACTTTATTTAAAAGCAATACAAGTTCAAATCTCCCCACACTCATCTCAAATTTAAAATGGTTGTTTCACACCTTCACATTTTTGAGGAAAAACCCACAATCAGAGAAAAGAGAAATATAAGTAATAAACATCCTATTATTGGAAACTATAACAATGTTAACTATCTTAAAAAGAGGTGTACTTCATGTTTTATTATAAAGAGGAACTAATTAATATGATTAAGCCGGATAAACCAGATCCAGCTGCTGCAAAAGTTTTACAAGAAATATTAGGTGGGCATTATGGTGAAATGCGTACAATGATGCAATACTTCTTCCAAAGCTCAAATTTTAGAGGTAAAGAGAAGCAATATCGTGATTTACTTCGAGGTGTTTTTTTAGAGGAAATAAGCCATGTAGAACTTGTACAACATACAATTAATCAACTATTAACTGGATCTGGTGAACCTACGCCAGGAAATGCTGGTATTGACACAGCACCACTTGACGAAGCGGTTAAACATGCAAATCCTCATCACTTTATTGTAGGTGCTCAAAGTTCATTACCTGTTGATGCAGCTGGTAACCCATGGAATGGATCTTGGGTATATAGTCATGGAAACTTAATTAGCGATTTATTAGATAATGTCGTACTTGAATCTACAGGTGTACTTCAAAAAACTAGAATTTATGAAATGAGTTCCAATCAAACCTTTAGAGAAACACTTGCATTTTTAATTGTACGAGATAATGCACATCAAAATGCTTTTGCAAAAGCTTTAGAGACACTTGGGGTTGAATGGGGGAAACTCTTCCCTGTGCCGAACTATGATATTAATAAATACCCAGAGTGCAGAAAGTATGTAGACATGGGGTTCCATAACGCACAATTTAATTTTAGTTTAGATCCAACAAGAATGGGAGAAATATTCCAAGGTGAATCACCAAGTAGAAACAAAGGAACACTAACAGTAACTGACCCGCCAAAAGGTTTTCCTGTACCAGAGCTTCCTGAAATGCCAAATGAGCATAGTCCCGGATTAAAAGATATGGATCTTTAAGATAATTATGGCCAACTATTTATTCATGGTTGGTCATAGTTCTTTATAAAAATTCATGTAAGCTTGTTGTTAATGTGATAGGATGTTTTAATAAATCCTCTTTATTTAAATCATATTTCTGCTCCTCTTAATTTTGTTTCTATGAACCATTAGACGCCACTGTATACTTACTTATAACCTCCCTACCTCTATTCACATATAACATCCCTATATTGTAAAAAAGAGGAGGGGCTTGTCCCCCTCTTCTTTTAATTTTTCTTTAAAAGAGTTGCTCCTGCAATCCCTGGATGTGTCATTTCGAATGGATCTAGAATTAACTCTAAGTCTTCTTGTGACAATACACCATTTTTCACACAAAGTTCTCGAACGGATTGCCCTGTCGCGATTGCTTCTTTTGCAACACGAGCTGCTGCTTCATAACCGATATGAGGGTTCACGGCTGTAATAATTCCTACACTCTTCTCAACATACTCTTTTAAGCGATCTTCATTCGCTTCAATTCCTTTTAAACAATTATCTGTAAAGGCACGGAAACCGTTGTTCATAATGCTAATCGATTGCAGTAAGTTGAAAACAAGTACTGGTTCCATCACGTTTAATTCTAATTGTCCTGCTTCTGAAGCAAGGCAAATTGTATGATCGTTACCAATTACTTGGAAAGCAATTTGATTAATTACTTCTGGCATAACAGGGTTTACTTTCCCTGGCATAATAGATGAACCTGGTTGACGAGCTGGTAACATAATTTCTGCTAAACCAACACGTGGACCTGATGCCATTAAGCGAAGGTCATTCGCAATTTTAGACATATTCATCATACATACTTTAAGTGCTGCAGATACTTCAGTATAAGCATCCGTATTTTGCGTTGCATCTACTAAGTCTTCTGCGCCAACAAGTGGTAGTTCACTAATGGCAGCTAAATGTTTTACAACTGCTTCAATATATTCTGGATCTGCATTTAAACCTGTACCAACTGCAGTTGCTCCCATATTTACTTCATATAAGTGTTGACGTGATTGCTGAATTCGTTTCATATCACGTTCAAGTACGCGAGAGTACGCTTTAAATTCTTGTCCAAGACGAATTGGCACAGCGTCTTGTAGATGTGTACGACCCATTTTAATCACATGGTCGAACTGTTCTGCTTTTAATTCAAATACATCGTGCATATAACCCATCGTTTGTAATAAACCTTCTAATGCGTTTAATGTTGCGATATGGATCGCCGTTGGGAATGCATCATTTGTTGATTGCGCCATGTTTACATGACTGTTTGGACTAATATAATGATAGTCTCCCTTTTCCATTCCTAATAATTCAAGAGCACGATTGGCAATGACTTCATTTGCGTTCATGTTCATTGAAGTACCTGCTCCGCCTTGGATTGGATCTACGATGAAATGATCATGCCATTTTCCATCAAGAATTTCTTGAGCAGCTTCTGCGATCGCGCCGCCCTTGTTCAATTCTAATCTTCCTACATCTGTATTAGCAAGCGCTGCAGCTTTTTTTACAACTGCGAACGCTCTAATTAAACTTTCATGAATTTTGTACCCTGTAATCGGGAAATTTTCAACAGCTCGTAAAGTTTGAATTCCGTAATATGCCTCAATAGGTAATTCCTTTCCTCCCAAAAAATCCTTCTCCACTCGCACGTTCTTGTTTGTCATTGCCATTTTAATTTCTCCCCCATATTAAATGTAAAACCTAAATAAATCATATGAAGTCATTCCCAATCCTTATCAGATTTTATTGTTAAATCGTAGGCTAAAGGCTCTTCAATAATTTTTTTAATCTCTTCTAATTTATTAGTTTTCCCAAGCGTCCACATCAATTTTGCTATGATGGCTTCCGTATTCATATCTCCAGATAATATTACTTGATGTTGCGCCACTTTCCGTCCTACTTCATAGAGAAGTATGTCTTCTCCTTCTTCCAGGCATTGAGTAGTAATCACTACAGCAATCCCCATTTCAGTCAACTCTTGAATTTTCGAAAGCAAGTTCCTTCCTTCAAAAGGTAATCCACCGTTACCAAAACTTTCAATAATAACCCCTTTATACAAACCTTTTAAACAATCAAATATCTCTGGCTTTGTACCTGGATACAATTTCATAAGAAAAACATCCGTACATAAATTAGTACTTATTGAAAGTTCATTATGGGAGGACGTTGGCTTCCAATGATATTTCACTTCATCTTCATTTACCTCAGCAACATATGGATAATTCACACTTTCAAATGCATCATAACTTTTTGTTCGCATTTTAACTGCTCTCGTCCCAATAATCACCCTACCATCAAAAACAATAAACACACCGCCAACAACCTCACAGGCAAATCTAAGAGCATCAGCTACATTTTTCTTTGCGTCTGTCTTTTTAAAACTAATAGGTACTTGTGAGCCTGTTAAAACAACTGGTTTTCTTAAACCTTGAAGCATATAAGATAACGCAGAAGATGTATAAGCTAACGTATCCGTTCCATGTGTAATCACAAACCCGTCATAGTCATCATAGTGATTAAAAACAGCATTAGCTATTTCTTTCCAGTACTCAGGTTGCATATTGGTACTATCAATATTCATTAAGATTTTACAATCTATTTCTAAGTTTCGAGATGACTTCGAAAAATAATTCAATAATTCCTCAGCAGATAATCCTGGAACAAGCCCTTCATTCCCCTCTACAGATGCAATTGTCCCACCAGTTGCCAGTAATAAAATTCTCTTCATACACAACCCCTCCATAAAATAAACAACGATATATCGTTCGCGAAATGCGTACTTATACTTATCATTATAGAACTTAATTTGAATTAATCAAGATTTTGTATTCAATACGCATACTTTTTTTCTGTTCTTGATTCTTTTTCTATGTTATAATTAATTTAATAAAATTAGATGGGATATGAGACGAATGTTGGAACGTTTATCTGAATTAAGAAAAAATCAAAGATGGTCCTTACAAGAGACAGCAGATCGACTTGGGATTGCGAAAAGCACCTATGCTGGTTATGAAAATGGTTATAGATTACCTTCATTACAATCTTTATCTAAAATAGCAGATTTATTTGATACGTCTGTAGATTATATATTAGGTCGAATTGAACATTCACATCAAAACAAAGATGTAATTGATATTACAAGACTCCTAAACGATCCAGATCCAACACTTTTAATAGATGGAGAAGTACTTTCAACAGAAGAGATAATTGATTTTATTGCTTTTGTGAGAAGTAAACGAGAACTAAGTTCCAAAAGAATAGAAAATATTGAACCAACATTTGAAAGTTGATTCAATAAAGAACGAAGACACTGCACTCTTTAAACTTAGAAATACTTAGACAATTAATTTGTAAACGGTTTATATAGGATTAACTTGGGGAATATTATTAATCCGAATTCATTTTATCAACTTTATATTTATAAATTACATTTTATTATTTTACATACAAAAAAATATCCTCCCTAAAAACTTCCATACCAAGAAAAATCGCGGAACTACACTGATTGATCTAGTACTTCTCTCCATGCAGTTCATGCTGGCAGCACGTGCACATGTATAATCCAAATCCACTCAGAGGGAATCACAAGGAAAATAGCAATGCATTCTTTGGTTTGGAAAAAGAGCGCTATGTGTCAGTTATACTTCTACCTATTGATATAGTAGCCGACGAAGGATATGCTTCATATCTTCTCCCTGTTGATAGAATTGCAAAATGGAAATAGTATAAAACTTATATTAAGGACTAAAGGAGGCAGAATAGTATGGAAATAATCGCAGCTATTTTAGTAGGAATCGTAGCATTAGAGCATTTATTTATCATGATTCTCGAAATGTTTTTTATTAATTCAAAAGTAGCACAACGCGCTTTCAAATTGCCGAAGCATTTAGAAGGAGATCGAAACGTAGCCATTATGTTTGCAAATCAAGGTTTATATAATGGATTCTTAGCAGCTGGCCTCATTTGGGGACTTATACTTGGAAACAATCCCATTGGTTATATGATTCAATTATTTTTCATCATTTGTGTGGTAGTAGCAGCTATTTTCGGAGGTTTCACGTCCAATAAATCAATTATCGTAAAACAAGGACTTCCTGCTATTTTAGCATTGCTTGCCCTTTTATCTGTCATATAGAACCAAAGCTTTTCAATAAAGGAACTCATTTTTGAAAAATACGCTATTCTTTCTGTAGATTTATAAGAAAGGATGGCGTTTTTGTATGTCTATTTCTGTATCGAAAGAATTTGAAAGTATAACAGATTTCAAACAAAAATTATGTCATAAAACATAGTTTTTTAGCCCACTCATTTTACTAATTTATTCTTTAACTCCTCCCTTTTTTCTTTAGCTTCATCAATTTCTAATAACATGGATTTTTTATTTGTCTGCTTAATGAATTGAGTATATAACTCTGGGAATTCTTTTTGAACTTCTTTATTTAATACTGTTTTATATTTAATCATATAAATAACTTGTAACAAGGTGTAAGTGTAACCTTTAGTATTGGTGTAGATCATGAAATTATGCTTCATGGAATGCTAATATGGTTACTGTAAGTGATAAAGCTACAGGTATAAAAACTATTAACAAAGCATCTTAATGTTTATGAAATTCTTTGCTAATAGTTTCTCTTCTCCCTAATCTCCTGCGAGACTATATTTTTTTATTGAAATTTTCCATATCTTATTTGATTTATTCTGTAACACCAGATTGGGTTACTTTTACATCAGCCGTTACACGAAAACGTAAATGTTTATAGGATTCTTCCCATTCTTGACTGTTCCATTTTCTTACGTGAGTTCTACCAAGCTTTCTAAGTCCTATAGGATCTGTGCCTTTTTTAATAAATCTCTTTATCAATGTAGTTGCTTTTTTTTCTATTTCTGTTTCCATAATTCTTTCTAATTTTTTTATTTCTTTAGGGTTATCTAGATTTTTTGTTTTTGTAAATTCTTGAATTTCAGCTTTAACTTGAATATGAGCATTTACGAATGGATGCTTACTATTCCCCTCCATCTTATATTTTGTTCTAGCTTTTATATTCTCTATCGTGGCGTAAGTATTTGAAGAACCAGGTAGTTTGAATTGGTATGTACCTTGTTTAAAATTATCTGTCAACAATTTAAATACAAATAAATCTTTAGGGTTCACTTTATCAACCATTTTACATCTTTTAAAAAGTGCTATTCCATCTAACTCCAACACATTACCTTTTTTAGATATCATCGGTAAATATGAATCTCTCGCATCATCGTTAAGTTGGTTTAAAAACATAAAAAAATTTGTTTTTGGCTGCGTTCCGTTGTCCATATTTTGCTCCAGTAAAGAGGATAGATAGGAAGCAATTTCTTTTTCTTTAGAATAGTTCCCCTTTAATAGTGATTCCCCTTTTACATTTGTAATTGCTAAATAAATTGCATTTCCTACACTAGGATTTCGGTTCAAAGTCTCTAAAATTTCCTGCATTCCCTTTTCAATTATTTTTTTATTAAATATAATAACACGCAATTGTCCCAACTCTAGAGGTCCAGAAGATTTTTCGGATGCTCTTGCAAGAACTTCTCTACCAGTCTGTCCTGATGCTGAATAGATTTTCGTTTCACCTTCCCCTCCTCCTTTATAAGCTGAAATCGCAAAGGTTCCTTTTAGCTTGCCTTCTGCTTCAGTATCATATGCCGCAACTTGAACTAAGTCAATGTCATCCACAATTTTCGTTTTAGCACAACCTATTAAGAAGACACTTACTATAAGGAAAAGTATCCATCGCTTCATGTTTATCTCCTTAACTTTATTTTGGCGGTTTGAATTAGCCATAGTACGGGTAGGTATACATATATATATATAAAGCCAATTTGACCTGTCCAAGTATTTAATAAGTTAATTTTATTACGGTTATTCAAGAAAAATGATAAAACAAAGATGAATACGATGATAACTGGCAAAACATATTTTTGCTTTATTCCCAGTGCCTCTTTTATACCACGACTTACTCCCCATAATGTAAAGGAAACATTGGGTAATATAAAAAAAGCCCAAACAGAAACAATAATGTATTCAAATCGCTCTATAAAGGGAAATTGTATAATTTTAATCATGCTTAAATATGCCCATATCGCACTCGCTAGTTGTTTTTCACTAAAAAACGCAAGAGTTAAAATCATAAGGTATGTGTAGACAATAGTCGTTACTAAATTTGCATAGTGCGCATATTTCTGAGACGTTCTTGCCTTTTTAATAAATGGGTAGTACAACAATAACATTTCAAATCCAAAAAAACTAAACATATTTCCTTTCATTCCTTTCATAATTTCTAGGAATGAATGCTGTGCGATTGGAAATAAATTCTGAAAATCTGCATACTGCAAAGGATAAAAAAATGTGAAGATTAGAATGCTGGGGATAACGACTCCAAAGAAGCCGATTCCAGCAACTACACGAAATCCTCCAGTAACAATGTAATAACATAGACCCAAAAAAGCCCCTGCTATAATCCAAGATGAAATTGAAGGAAACATCCAAACATGTACTACTTCGATATAAGTATGTAGTGTTGTTGCACCTAACAATACAATATAGGATAAAAAAATGAAGTTGAACATTCCACCAATCCATTTTCCAAGTACATTTTGATTGATTGCAATGATGTCTCCATTACCCTGATTTAAAATCTGATATATGATCCAAATCATAAGATTAACAGATATTCCAAAAAGTAGCGTGCTAATCCACGCATCATTTCCAACTAATTTTGCACTAATCCTTTCAAAACCAAGCATACCAACCCCCATCTGTATAGTAATAATTAAAAAAAATACCATATATGGAGAGACTTGATACTCAATTGGGATCTGTTTCATAATGCTCCTCCCTGTTAAATTCAATCATCAAAATCATTTCTTGATAGGATTTTATTTTTCTCTACCTCTTCTGGATTAAAGCGAAAACGCTGTTTAGACCTTGAAAAAATAGGACGTCGAAACATCGCTGAGATTGGCATGCGTATAATACTGTCTTTCCAATCTGTAGGGCGTGTAGGATAAAAAGGAAACAAATAAGGACGTCTTAATGACTCTGTACGTAATAAACGTGCTAAAAGCAAAGAGCTTGTTAAAACAATTCCTAATAAACCCAACAGGTGTGCAGCGATTATAAAGGGAAAACGAATTACCCGAATTGTATTACCAATTCGATATATTGGTGCTGTAAATGAGCTAAGGGCTGAAAGTGCAACAATGATAATAAGTACATTACTTGTAAGACTTGCCTCTACCGATGCCTGTCCAATTACAATACCCCCTACTATACCGACAGTTAGACCCACTTTAGTTGGTAAACGTGCCCCCGCTTCTCTCAGTAATTCAATCGTTATTTCTAAAAACAGTGCTTCAATGACTGGAGGAAAAGGTACTCTACTTCTCGATATGATTAACGTTTCAAGAAGTTCTTTCGGAATTAGCTCGTAATGATATGTTAAGATTGCAACATATAATGGAGTAGTTAAGACAGAAAAAATAAAAGCAAAAAGCCTTAGCAGTCGAAAAAAGGAGGAAATAATCCAAGGCATGGTGTAATCTTCTGTCGTAGAAAAAAAGTCAATTAATGTTGTTGGAAGAGTGATAGCATAAGGCGAGCCATCTACAAAAAGTGCAATTTTCCCTTCTGCTAATACAGCTGCCACACGGTCAGGACGTTCTGTATTCAAAAATTGAGGGAATATAGAATTCGGGTTGTCTGCAATTAACTGAATCAAATAAGTACTATCCAAAACATGGTCTGTTTTTATTTGACTTACCCGTTTTATAATTTCTTGTAGATTTTGATCATTTACAATTCCCTCAATAAATACAATTGCAACAGTTGTGTTAGAGAGCGAGCCTACTTTCAATTCCTTCATTTGTAAATAAGGTGTTGGAAGCTTTCTACGTACTAAATTTAAATTTACATCTAAATCTTCGACAAATGCGATTTGCGGACCCACAATATTGTATTCAATTTCAGCTTTTGTAATATCCCTTTTTTCTTTCTTTGACACATTTACTAACAAACAATTTAATGTATCTGTATCGAACTGAATAAGTATATAGCCATTTAAAATACTATCCTGAATATCTTCCATTTGATTTGTTATTTTTGAATTCTCAAAGGGTAAGACAGACTGAATGTCTTGTAACGAATCGAAGCTCTTCTCTTTTATATAAGTCAAAACCTCTTCATGAAATATATTTACATCGATTAATGTTCTAAAATATGAAATGACTATAGAGGAATTATTAGAAGCAATTTCCAACGTTATAAAATCTTTAGATTTTTTTAGTAATTTCATTAAATCCTGCAAAGATTCTATAGAGTAAACAGATATTCTTTCATGTGGTTTCAATTGATAATACCCTTCCTTTCAGAAAGAAACTATATATAGTTTTCAGGAAATTGCTATTTTTAAAATTAGGGATGGTGATATGTAAATATACTTATTGAATTAATAATAACGCCTTTGAAAATAACTTAACCAAAATTAGTTAAAAAATGTATTAAAAGTAAAAATCAGAAATGTTTTCAAGCATAATTACGATATTAAAAACATCCTTTCTTTTGGTTCTAAAGAAAGGATGTTTTTATAACAGGCTTTTTCGAAGGTTTTAATTTAATCCTAATTATATTTTTTATAAATCCTAAAAGTACATTCCTTATTTTGGTATAATATATAGAAATTGTTTTTTAGAACGGTAGATACCTACATAAGCTAAGTTAAAGTGTCGATTAAGTCTCTCCATGCTTAATAAAATCCCTGTTATGATTTCTAACTGACTACACAGTTGAGTAAGAGCCGTAGTAGAGAATAGCATTACATTCTGTATGGTTTCTTAAAAAATTTCAGTAAAAGAATATATTAATTTTGAAGTGTACAAATAGGGAGAGTGACTTCAACTATAGTCCCCTTATTCACTTCACTCTCAATAAATACCTTTCCCTGATGTGTTTCAATGATTTTATAACAGATCATTAACCCTAAGCCAATCCCCTCTTCTTTAATACTATAAAAAGGTTCTCCGAGGTATGGTATACGTTCTTTTGGAATCCCACACCCTTGATCGATAAAACGAATGCTTAATTGATTATTATCAAGTATATTTAATTGAATCAGAATTTCCCCTCCCATCGGCATAGATTCAATTGCATTTTTTAATATATTAACAAATACTTGTTTTAATTGATTTCCTTCACATGAAATCAATGGAATACCAGGGTTAAGATCGATTCTAATTTTTATATTATTCATAATTGCTTGAGGTTGTAGTAGCATTAAAACTTGATCCATTAGCACACTAATATCATTAGGTTTTATTTTTAGCACCTGTGGTTTGGCTACCACCATAAATTCAGTTGTAATACTCTCTATACGCTCAATCTCTGATGATACTATATTAATATAACCCTGATTATTCTCATTTTCCGTTGATTTTAGTAATTGCATGAACCCTTTCATTGCAGTTAATGGATTATTAATCTCATGAGCCATTACAGTCGCTAATTGTCCTACAACAGCAAGTTTTTCAGATTTTCGTAATAATTCTTCTGTTTTTAGCCGTTCAGTAATATCACGAGAAATACTTAGGAAAACTTTTTTACCATTTAAGTTAAAAACACGAACACTAAACTCAGTTGTTATTACTTTTCCTGTTGGAAAAACATATTCATCTTGCAAAGTGAAGGAAGTTTGTCCATTTTTAATTTTTTCTAATAACCTTACGATCATTTGAGAATCTTGTGGTACTATATTTGAAAATGATAATGAGAGCAACTCTTCTCTACTATATCCAAATCTTCTACACCCAACAGGATTTACCTCAATAAATCGACTTGGAGCATTATCTTCATTCAGCTCTACTACATATACCGCATCAGTCGCTTGTTCGATTAGTGCACGGTACTTCATTTCACTATCTCTTAATTGCTGGTGTAATCGATGCCGTTCTCTTTCTGCTTGTTTTCTTTCAGAGATGTCTCTACATATTGCTGATAAAGCTATCACATTTCCTCTTACATCTAGTATAGGAGAAACTGTCAGACTGACATCGAGAAGACTCCCATCGCTCCGTTGTCTAACAGTTTCTAATCTAGTAACCACAGATTCACCTGTTAGAATTTTCTGAATATTTTCAAGCGATTCATCCATTAAAAAATCTGGTACACAAGGTAATCTCTTACCTATGATTTCTTGTGATGACCACCCAAATATCTTTTCATAAGCTTTATTCGCTTGTAAAATATGCCCTTCTCGATCAGAAATGGTAATAGCATCTAGATTGTGCTTTATAAATGATTCTAATAATTCTTTGGTAGCGCTTAATTCTGATTCTACCTTTTTCCTTTCGGTTATATCAACTGTAGAACCAACAACTTCAATAACTTGTCCATTTCGTTTAATCGGCCTAAGCGCAATAAGAATAATAGTTTTATCATTTGGCCAAGGTAATTCAAATATAATTTCTTTTCCTTCCCATGCCTGAAGATAGTACTTCATCAATTGTGGAACTAAATGTGGAGGAATAATAGAAGCATCAATAGTACGTAAGCTTTTTCCTACCACCTGTTCAGAATAAAATCCGTTTTGATGATAAAACTGTCCATCACATAAAGTGTGTATAAAGTGCTTACCCACTTTTTTAAATTTAAAAATTCCTCCTTGAAGCTCATGTACGGTATCTGTAAGTTCTTGCTTCGATTTTTTTAATTCTCGATTCATTTTAGATAAGTCCTGTGTTAAATAATACAATCTCTGGTAGGCTTCCATAAGAAATAGCCCAATTAAAAGTCCTAACGCTATATATAATAAGCCTCCTGTGTAAAGTAATGTAGTATTAAATAATACGCCAACTAACCACTTTATTCCAATAAAAACAGAAAAATAGAAAGATGCACTTTTAAAAGGATGTAGTTTTTTAAAATAAGTTTTAAAAGTAGAAAATAGAATCCCCATACCTAAATAAGCAATCACAGGAGGTTCCCAATACCCTCCAATGTAAAAGACACGCATTAAAATTATGCTAATTAACGTAATCCAACCAGCAATACGACCAAAGTAAATAAAAGATAGAATAAGAGGAACAACTCGAAGATCGTAGGAAAATCCCATGTATGGAAAAGAAAAGAACATTAACGTAACTGCAATAATCCCTCCATAGAGCTTTTCGAAATATCGACTAGAATTAATTGTAAACACTTGAATAAATATTGCTGCGCTAACTAATAAAGAAAAAATAGAAAGATTGATGAAATAATCTTTAATAATCATGTAATGTCCCTCCTTGCATTAAGTGTATTCGACAAAAAAGCTAAAAATCCTACAAATAGTATAAACAGTTCAAATGCATAAAATTTAAACTAGGATAAAATCTAGAAAAGTAAATAAGGAGCACAGCAGATAAGATATTTTAGTGAAAAATAGTTTAAAAAAGATAATAGCAACCGTTAACTACTATTATCTTTTTTCTTTAAGTTATCGTAATATGTCTGAAACTCTATGGGACGTGGTATGTCATTTCATCGAACAATGATTATATACTGAGTCATGAATATAGAAATTTCAGCCATAATTTTTGAAGAATAACACAAAAAACAAAACTATCTTTGAAAATGGAAAAAACCTATATAAATGTCAACTAATCTATGTACAAAAACGTTCACTTAATTTTGTATAAAATTACTCCACTAGATGCTTCAGGATAACTACATAATTGTATAAGTGATGTACTTGAAACCTTTCGGTAAAACCATCCACATAATGCAACTAACTCCTTGGTTCAATATTTACTTTTTCTTGAGCTAAGTATTCTAGGACATAAGGAGAGATATGCCATTGCAATTTTTCAATTAACTTGGTGTCTAGTTTATTGTCCAGCTCCAATTACTTCGTTACTTTTCAGATTCAGTTCATTATATTTTGTACTTTGTCTTTATACACAACATATTCTTTACCATCCACTACTGCTACTACCGCAAATTCATCATTTGGATTGAATGAAAGCCAATCAGCCCACATGTTAGTATTAGCCCCTCCACTCCACATATTATGAACAGTGTTTTTAGTTAAATTCATAACTTTATAAGACGCATTTGGCGCATTTGTTCCAGTCTTTATTTCAAATGTGTAGGCATTATGAATTTTTTTATAAAAGTAGAAAACGTTTGCTGGACGAAGCTGATTCAAAAAATCCTGTTCTTTTTTCTCTGCAATTTTTATCCCTTCTTGCAAAGTGACAACATCTGTTTTTAATGTTTTCCAACTGTTTTTCGCTGCATTCAAGCTAGGGGTTAAGAATTTATATTTATTTTGATCAGCTTTTTGATCAGCTTTATTAATATGTCCCAGTACACCCGAATATTGAGAATCTAAATCCTCCCATTGCGTAGACATATAAGTAAGAGCAGTGATAGCATTATCAAGCATACTATGCATATCACTAATATTATGAAATGCAACTCCAACTACACGATTCAATGTTATTTTATAATCTACAGTCTGACGCAATTTTGCTAATTCAGGTTCTAGCCAACCTAACTTACCTCTTGCATCACCTATCATTATGCCACCAGCAATCAAGGTTGGAATAAAGGGGATTTTCACCATGTCTAATCCCTTAGATTCTATGTCTTTCTGATATTTTACTTGTCCTAAAAGGTCCTCTAGACGCTTTTGATCAGCCTCCACATCAGCACCTTGGTTTTTTAAAATCGATTGCAATGTCTCTTTATGACTTCCAAATGTTCTAACATCTTCTCCAATAGCATTTTTTAATTGAATTAATTCTTCTATTAATACTTTTGCAGACTTTTGATTTTGTTGAATTCCTCCTTGTAAATCTGTAATCCCTTTTTTTAAAGTATCTCCATTTCCAGTATTAATCGCCTCTACTAATGTTTCATAATGATTTTGAAATTTTGTATCGTATTCTATAATGCCTGTCAATGTATCTAAAAGATGTTTTTTTACTTGTGTATTCCATGTAACAGCATGTGCTCTTGCATTCTTTTGATCTTGTACAATTTGACTAGGTAAATCTGCATTTCCATTAATAGTTATTCCTTCAAAACTCACATCTGGATTATGAATTAGCAAATAAGAATATTCATTCATAGCTTTTGCAAATAAACCAGCATCTTGCAAAGCTTTTTTCATCTGTTCTTCATTTGCTGAAAGAGTCATATCTCCAGTGTTCGTTTGTTCAATTTCAATTGCAAAAGTTTCTATTGGTATGACTGCATAAGTAGTTGTTATAGTTAAAAATGCTGATACAGCGAATAGTTTATTAGGGATTTTTTTTATCATTTCGTATTCCTCCTCTATAGGGTATGGTTTCAAGTTCTAATCTTATTAAAAAGCGATGTCTTTCAAAATAAGTTCTACATCTTTTATCAGTATCGTTTGAACTTTCTTTAGCAGCCTTCAAATCATTAAGTATTAAAGAAAATTTATATAATCTGCTTCAAATTAACCGATTCTGTTGCAAATTAAAAAAACAAATAAACTACAAGGTTATTTTTTATTCGAATCATACTTATATATAATTGAAAGGCGAAGTCTTTAATGAGACTCCGCCTTTCTGTTATATAAGGATTTATTAATTATCACTTTTCTGTTTAACAGTTTAATCATAGACTTTCTATGTTTTAGTTTACTTTACAACAGAATTAATATTTCCCTATTTTTGTGGAGTAACAGTTTCCACTTTTAATTCCTTTATTCCTTCTTTTAATGTAACAGCATCTGTTCGTAATGTTTTCCAACTGTCTTTCGCTGCATTTAAATTAGGTTTTAAGAATTTAAATTTATTTTGATCGGCTTTTTGAGCTGCATTCTCAATATGCCCTAGAACACCCGAATATTGAGAATCTAAATCATGCCACTGCGTGGACATATAAGTAAGAGCATTAATAGCATCATCAAGCGCCTTGTGCATTTCATTAATATTACTGTAAGCAACTCCAACTACACGATTTAAGGTTACTTTATAATCCACGGTCTGACGTAATTCTGCTAATAAAGGCTCTAACTTACCTAAATTATCTCTTGCTACTCCCACTATGATACCGCCAATTATTGGTAGACCCAAAATAGCACCCTTCATTACATTAAACCCATCAGATTCTAATTGTTTATAATAGTTTACTGATCCTAATACTTCTTCTAGACGCTTTTGATCGGCATCAACATCTGCACCTTGATTTTTTAAAATTGACTGCAAGAGCTCTTTATTACTTCCGAATGCTCTAACATCGTGTCCAATAGAGTCTCTTAATTTAGTTAATTCTTCTATTAGTTGTTGTGCATACTTTTGATTTTGTTGAATTTCACCTCGCAAATCTGTAATCCCTTCTTTTAAAGTTTCTCCATCCCCTGTATTAATCGCCTCTACCATTGTTTCATAATAATTGTCAAATGTTGTATCGTATTCAACAATACCATTCAATGTATCTAAAAGCTGTTTTTTTACTTTCGTATCCCAAGTAACAGCATGTGCCCTTGCATTCTTTTGATCTTGTACGATTCTACCAGGTAAATCTACATATCCATTAATAGTAATTCCCTCAAAATTCACATCAGGATTCTTAATTAACATATAAGAATAGGCATTCATAGATTTTGCAAATAATCCAGCCTTTTGCAAGGTCTCTTTCATTCTCGCTTCATTTGCAGAAAGAGCTGTATCTTCATTGTTCGTTTGTTCAATTTCACTTGCAAAAGTTGTTACTGGTGAAACTACATTAGCAGTTGTAATAGTTAATAACGTCGATACAGCGAGTAATTTGTAAGGGATTTTTTTTATCATTTCATTTTCCTCCAATTTAGGTTTTAAATTTCAATTCTACTCCTGTTTAAAAGCAATATCTTTTGAAATGAATTCTGCATCTTTATGAATATCATTCCAACTTTCTTTAGCGGCTTTTAAATCATCTGGTATTAAAGAGAATTTGTGGTCTTGCATAGAATCGATATTATCCAGTAAATCTGTATAATTTGCGCCCATTGTATTCCATTGCTTTTGAATATTTGTTAGAGACAATATCGCTTGATCTACAGTCTGATATAAATATGCCAATGTTTCTTTCGCGTTAGTAAGCGAAAGAACTGCTTGATTAGCACGATCTGCTTTCATACTTAATTCTCCGATTTTGTTAGAAATTTCGTTATAGGAGTCCATATGCTTAGATGCTGTGACACCAGCCGCAGTTCCTAGACCGATACCAGCTGCTCCAAGAGCTGAAAGTCCACCAACAACAGCTGGTGTTGCTGTGCCGCCAGTTACAACAATAACTACCGCTCCTCCAATAGCTGCAATAACTAAAATAGCTGCTCCCAATCCACCACCAATTGACCATGCTAATACATCATCAAAATGTTTTTTCTGAGTAGAACGAAGTTGCTCAATTTCAGCTTGAAGTTGTGGAATCGTTGCCTGTTGACCTGCTAATATTGCAGTTAATCCACCTTTCCCATCTGGACCACCAACATTATTTTTAAACTCTGTAGAATTTTGATATAGTTTCCCTTTGAAGTCTTGTAGCATCTTAATCACATCTGTAACTTCTTTTGAATTTGTATTGATTGTAGTAATTAAATCATTTATACCCTCTTTTAGACCTGCCTTATCTTTCTTTTGTACCGTTTCTACTAATGTGTCGTAATAATTTTGAAATTGTTCATCGTAATTTACAATATTACGAGCAGTTTTTTGAATCTGTGGCTTCGCTGTATCTAACCAGTAATTCGCATTGATTCGTGACAGCTCTTGATTAAGGTGAATATTTTTGAGCAACTCTCCCCCCTCTGAGCCTAAATCGATATTAGATAAATTTACATTTGGTTGCTTAATCATTGTTTTTGCGTATAAATCCATTACTAGAATATGAGACCCTGTTTCAGCCAATGCTTTCTTCAGTCCTTCAGGGCCCAATGCATAATTGCCTACTTTTTGTTCTTGAGCGGTCGTTTCTTGTGCAAATGCATGAATAGTGTTACCAGTAGTAGCAGTTATAACAGTTGCTAATGTGGCTAAAGTTAGTACTTTGAATGGAAATTTTTTCATGACTATTCTCCTTCTTTCGCTAAATACCTATAATCTTTATAGATTTTCAAAAAACGTAATATCAAAATTTGTATACTTGTTCTTCAAGGTAACTTATTACATTTTTTAATTGTCTTAATGTATCTTTTTGAGACTGCTCGTTAGTTGTATCAACATTAGTAGATAATTTTGTAATGCTATTTTTTATTAGATTTAAATCTTCTTTATAGCGCTTTAGTAAATCAAGTTCTACATCTACTTGATTTGCAAACGTATGCAAATCATTTTGTGTAAGAAGAAGCATTGATTTTTGTAAATCAGCTATTGATAATTTCGTTGTTAAATCATATATTTTTTGATTTTGTTTCTCTAAATCATCTAAATATGCTCGCTGTTCTGCTGTTAATTTATTTACTTCAGCAAAAACGCCAAATGTTTTCTTAATCTTTTCAGTATCAATGACCTTCATCAGGTCATACTCTTGTGTTTTGGCTGCGGCTGCGGCTGCTATTTCACCTTGTTTGCTTTTCTCAATTGCTTCACGAGCTGCTTTTTTTGCTGATTCAATCTCTAGAGCAGTTTTACCTTGCTCTGTTGCTTCTTGCACTGCTTTTTTCTCTGCTTCTAGAATAGAGTTGTTAATTTCTTTTCCTTTGTTATACGCTGCCACCCCGACTTGAGCAGCTGGTTCAATAATTTCTTTTGAAAGACTATAAACTTCTTTGAATATAGCAAATCCCTGCTCATTTAAAGCCCCTGGTATTAATGCAATTTGCTGTAAATCATTTTGAATTGCTTTTTTGGTATTTAATATTTCATTTTTTAACTGGTCTATTTTTCCTGTTCCATCTGTACTTAGTATGCCTTGCGCAGTTGCCACATCAGTATCAAAATCTTTTAATTTTTTATCAAGCTGTAATTTAAGATCTGTTAATTCATTGATTTGCCGTTGCGTATTTTCTTGATTCGTCATAGCCATTTCTTGAAGTACTTCAAGTCTGTCCGAAAACCCTTCTCTATCTTCTTTATTGTCTACAAACGATTTTAATGTCGGGTAATAGCTATTAAATTTTGTTACAAATCCTTTACTTTTTGAATTTAATAGAATTAACTTTGGATAGAGTTCCGATGACCATTCCTTCATATCTTGTTTGATTAGGAATTGATTTGTATTTAAAGCTGTGACTTCCTCTAACTGTACATTAGGACTCATTAAAGATTGATCAATATACGTTTGGATTAATTTAGATTGCGCACCTAATTTTCGTAATGAAGAGGAAATATCCATGCCTTCCTGTTGAGTTTCTGCTTGAACGATTGGTGTTGCGAGAGTATTGATAGGAATATTTCCTCCAGTTACAATGGATGTGACTAATAATCCTGTAATTATTTTATTTTTCATTCCGTACACTCCTTTACCATTGTTTTTATAACTTAATTCATATAACTTGTACGACCTCTCTCTTTGTAAACTGGTTAGGAAGGAGAAATCTTCCAGATAGGGTAATATCGTTATTTTTTACTTCTAATAGGATGTAAGGATTTTACTTATCTCTCATTTCGATACTCTATTTTTTCAAATATAAATAGCAAAAATTTATTAACTATATTTGAATCAAGTACCCTATGAATAGTAAATTATTAATTCTTCCCTAGAATTGCGGTTTAACTTACAGAACCGCGAGAATCAATAAACCAATGCTTACAGTTAATCTTGTCATAACATTGTTTAATTTCAATTTAATAATATACCTCTTAGTTTTGTCAGCAAACTCCTTACTAGACAACAAAAGGTGAAATTATACTGTACATCGCTTATACTTTTATTGCGGAATAACTTCACTTTTGTTATGCAGAAACTTAGAACACGTTTATTACAAATTTGATTCTTGACCTCTCGTAAATAAATTGACTGTTTAGAAAATTATTTACGACATAATGTTACTTACAACTTCACTATAATTCCTATTAGCGTAACCTTCTCCTTTCTGTCTGGTCATACCAGTTATGTTGTTCATTAAAACATTAATTTTTTAATGCGTAAATAGAAAAATTTTGTCGATTAAGCTCGATAATTTACTGTTAAATAAAAATATGAACCGAAAAAAATTATATAAATATAGTTATTCGTAAATTTCATTTCTGTAATTGTAATGATTACAAATTAATGTGTATACGGTTAAAAATAACTATTTTAGCTCAACCAAGAAATTTTATTTTAGAAAAAATACTTATAGAATAATATAATAGGTCTTTTTATACTTTTTTACCTTTATTTAGTTATGTATAATTGCATATAATGTAGATATATTTAGTAATATATGTTATATTGTTGATTTTTTCACAAAACATCCTAATATTATTATTAATAAATACCTAATATGAAGATATTAGTCTATAAACTTATCATCGTTATGAACATAGGTTTTAAATTACAAAAAAGCTGCAAAGCTTCCTTGAAACACTTTGCAGCCTTCTGTCTTTTTGTTTTCTTTAGCAAAATAATGGTTAGTGAATTTTCATTTTTTGGGATACTTACACCCATGTTTAAGTCTTTACATTGGAGACAGCAGATAACAAGCTTATATTATTGTATATTTTTCACGGTACTGCCTAGGAGTCATGCTAGTGATTTTTTTGAAAACTCTTATAAAATAACTTTGGTCATTAAAGTTAAGCCAAGCACAGATATCTGATAACGAATAAGTAGTGAGTGTTAATAATTTTTTTGCTTCTTCCACTCGTTCCCTTTGAATATATTCGCTTAAAGTGATTCCCATTTCTTTTTTAAATAGTTTAGACAGATAAGTAGGCGTAATTTCTAAATGATTAGCAAGTTCATTCAGAGATATTCCATCGTAAACATTTTTATTAATATGTTTTATACATGTAGTAACCGCGTAAGAATACTTTTTTGCATTGTATTCTTTCACACGATCTGCAAAGGTACGTAAAGCGTCCCCTGACAATCGCTTTACAGATTCTACACTATCTAATTGTTCCAGGGTTTGTATATATAAAATACTATGAGCAAAAGCAATATCTGGTGGCAGGTTTCCTTCTATTGCATATCGAGTGGCTAAGGTAATCGCAATAATTCCAAGGTTTTTTTGATTCCTGAGCGGATCCTCTATTAGCATAAGTTCAACATCTTCTTGCGAAACCGCATACATATACTGTATTAACTTTTTTTTATTTCCTTC
Source organism: Bacillus basilensis (assembly GCF_921008455.1). NCBI lineage: Bacteria > Bacillati > Bacillota > Bacilli > Caryophanales > Bacillaceae > Bacillus > Bacillus basilensis. Next base: position 3,144,881 of record NZ_CAKLBZ010000001.1, read on the forward strand.
TTTGATAGTCGAAAAGAAATCATTTACTAATGCCATATTATGCGTTTTAGGTTTGTTTTGTCGGCGTTTTAAAATATATAAATCAGGTTTCACAATTTTATTAGGAATTTCCTCTAGTACTTTATTTTTTTCCAAGACAATATCTACATCTAACTTTTCATTGAAAATCATGTAATGTAATAAAATTCCCATATCAATTAATGTAGTTTTTTTAATCTCAGATAAACACTGATAATAGGCAAGTCTTTCTTGAATGTTATCATTTGATTTAAATTCTTTCTGAAATTTTATGATCATATCATCTGAATCTTTTGGATGTATAGTAGGACCGATTATAATAGTCCCTTTAATATCATCATGATTTTCTATATGAATTAGAACAAAATTTTCAAGATAGTTGTTACTTCGGAAAAGTGGCAAGTTAAAGGGATCGCTTTCTTGATAAATATCACTAAGATGTTCTTCTTTTGAAGAATAAAAAGGACTACAAACATTATCAGATGTAGAATGATATAAAATTTTTCTGTCTGCAGATAAAATATGTACAGGGGCATTAAATGCTTTATGTGCAAGATCACACAAGTGTTGTATATCGATGGAAGTATTCATTACATTCTCCTTTATAGATCCATAAAATATATTCTGTTAGATATAATTCACGACAAATAATACTATAAAATATCAAATTAGTACAATTCACAACAAAATATTACTATATCTTTTTTATAAAAATCATATATTATTTAATTGTAGTTAGCATCTAAATATCAGAGTAGATAAGTAAATGAAATACGCTAAGTTCTTTTCTTAATTCTACAAGATATAATTATTGAACTTGAGAAAACAGTGAAGTACTACAAAATACAGTGGTAGTCAATGCGAGGACCAAGCTGGAAAAAGATTTAAAATGCAGCGAAAGTAACAGGAGATACTGTACCACCGCAAGAAACAACAGTCAAAGTTCCACTTCAATCATTTATACAAATGGAATTCAAAAAAAGAAATACTGCTAATTTAAATGTGAAGCTGAAAAACTATTTTGTTCCGAATTTTAGAAAAAGATAATAAAGAAGTCGTGAAATCGGAAATAGATGAAAGCGATAAGGCTATTTCTGAAACACTATGTTTTGAAAAGTACAAGGTGGAGGAAATTCAAGTACTCAATTAAACATTTAATTGAGAGAAAGGTCTTTTCATCAACAAAAAATAAGAACAAAAAAACGAATGGAATATTGGAAATATTTTCGATATAATGCCAAATAGTTTTATCTAATTGGCACTATATTACTGGTCGCAATATTAGTTTTAATTTCCACAAAAGAGGAAAAAATATATATACTTTACAAATACTAAGAATATCAAACTAGATAGTTTTATTACCGCATCACATAAACTTATTATTAATTTCCAAATACAATAGTTTTTAATCAACAAAAAAACTTCAATAATTAAGGTGCACAGTAAATTGACCTCAAAACAGTAATTACTACAATATCAGTTTTTGCTTATTCTATAAAAAAAGAAATATCACTTAATAATTATGCCTTTATATCGATTTAGACATAAAACATTTTATTATATCGGCTTAAGTATTATGGAATTAAAATGGCAAATAACACCAAAATTTTTTTAAGGGATCATACATCGTTCGTATTGAATTAATTATCTTTCGATACCTATGCCATTAACAAAACTACAAAAGGTTATTACAAAGGAATCTGAGAGGTTTTTTCAATTTGAAAATTTATTTTTTGTAAATTAAAGGAAAAATAATCCGTATATATACGGATTATTTTCTTAGTGTAATCTGTATTGACCTGTTAACTGTTTTTCAGCCATTCGAACTAAGCGTTTTGTAATCTCTCCACTGATCGAACCATTTGCAGATGATGATGTATCAGGTCCCAGTGTGACTCCTAGTTCAAGAGCAATTTCATACTTCATTTGCTCAATAATACTTGTAGTAGCAGAAATAAGAATTTCATTTGTATTACTTTCGTATCTTTGAATATTTATAATTGCACTTCCAATATATTTATAAATAACATGTGCCTACTCATGCTATTTATGCATGAGTAACCTAATTTCTTCTAGTATTTTTATGAGAATCCTTTCCCTCCCCATATTCCACCAATTAAATTTGAAACACAAATGTACATTGCATTTCAATATAACAATAAAAGCTACAAAAGCAACGAATTTACTACTTTAAAGTTAAGTGTTTAACCTTGAAGTACTTAAATTCTTTTTTCCAGATAAAGCATACATTATATCTTGATGCTTTATTGTCCTCTTATAATTATGTGGTATCGGGAATTTGTTTCGGTGTTCTTTCATTATAATTAAAGTTTGAAGTTCTATGCTCAATACTTTTGCAAGAACATGATAGTTATATCCATTGTTTAACAGAGAAATTATGTCATAAAACATAGTTTTTCCACCCACTAATTTTACTAATCTATTCTTTAACTCATCCCTTTTTTCTTTAGCTTCATCAATTTCTAACAACATGGATTTTTTATTTGTTTGCTTAATGTATTGATTATATAACTCTGGGAATTCTTTTTGAACTTCTTTGTTTAATACTGGTTTATATTTAATCATATAAGTAACTTGTAACAATGAGCGTTTTAATAAACTATCTTCAATGAGATACGCTACTTTATTAAATAAATGTACATATTCCTTAATATTGGAATAACTATTAAAATGAGCTAACACTCTACTTTTTATACTAAAAGCCTTGCCTACATAAATAATATTGTCATTATAATCTTTAATGAAATAAATACCACTGTCATCTTTTTCTAATTCATTATCCAGTTCTTCTAGACTCATAAAATGCAATTCACTCATACTTTCCTCTCCTTATTAGTTTTAAATCATGAAAAACAGGCAAGGTTTCTAAAAAAGGCACTCTGCTGTCCTAGGATTTTTCATTTTATTTCTTGCTAAATATCAAAAAACTGTTTCTATGTTACTCAACTATCAATATGATTATTAATAAAATTTTCTATCGTTATTATCTCGCAATTTTATCATGTAATTTCGATATCGTTTCCTCATTTAAATTACTGTGTTTTATCGAATAAAGGAAATATATGGCTGCCCCAATAGTAATCCAAATACTAAAGTACATCCATGTCCTTAACGGTAAATTTAGCATTAAAAACACACAACATACAATTGAAACGCTTGGTAATACAGGTACAAAAGGTACCATAAATCCACGTTTTAAATTTGGGTGTGATTTACGGAGAATAATAACTGATAGACAAACTAACGCAAACGTCACCAAACTACCGATATTAACTAAATTAACCAATTCTTTTAAATCAATAAACCCAGCTATTATAGAGCTCCCTATTCCTGCCAATCCAGTTATAAAAGTGGGTGCTCCAGTTTTCTTATTAACTTTCGCAAATGATTTCGGTAACAATCCATCACGACTCATTGCAAAGAATACTCGTGTTGCCGCATACATATTGGAAAAAATAACAGCCATAAGGCCAATTACAGCACCTGCAGCAATTGCACCAGCAACTTTTCCTTGTCCTACCACTTCCATTACATAAGCCATTGCCTCAGGAACATTTAATTCTTTATAGGAAACCATTCCTGTCATAACAAGGCATACCATAACATAAATAATTGTACATATGATTAATGATGCAATAATACCGATGGGAAGATTACGTTTCGGATCTTTTACTTCTTCTGCTGAAGTTGCTAATATATCAAAACCCGTGAAAGCGAATAAAATAGCTGCTCCACCCGTAAAAACCCCACTTAAACCGTATGGTGCAATTGGTATCCAGTTCATTGGTTTTACATAGAATATACCAACTGTAATAAACAACAAAATCATACCAATTTTAATCAATACCATTATATTATTGATTCGTTTACTTTCCCTCGTACCACGGGATAACATCCATGCTAATATCAATGTAATGATTACTGCTGGTAGATTCACAATACCACCATGTGAAGGGATCGTTACTAGAGCTTTAGGTATCTCTAATCCAAACCCTTTTATTAAATTGTGGAAATAGCCTGTCCATCCAGCAGCGACAGCCGCTGTTGCCACAATATATATTAACAGTAAAGACCAACCTACTAGATGAGCAACAAACTCACCAATTGTTGCATATGAGTACGTATATACACTACCAGATGCCGGGAGTGTGGAAGCAATTTCTGCGTAACATAATGCTATAAATCCGCATATAATTGCTGCAAGTACAAATGAAAAAATAACTGCTGGACCAGCATCTCTTGCTGCCACTAATCCAGTTAACACAAGAACCCCTGTTCCAATTATTGAGCCTACCCCTAACATAATTAAATCAAATGCTCCTAATGTTTTCGTTAAGGTCTTGCTTTGATTATGCTCTAACAATTGTGTAACGGATTTCTTTTTTAATAACTTACTCATATTCTCTGTATCCCCTTTAAAATAAGGTTTGCTCTTCTCATTATTGTTGTATATAAATTTACTTAGTTATTAGATAGTCTTATAATATTTCTTTTACGTTAAATAAATTTGAAACATTCTATTTTTTCTCTTTCCTCCACTGTTCAACAAACATCAGCTATAATGTGTTATAGCTGATTCACTTTACCTCCAAAGATATAAATAAAAGATTTTTTCATTCCAAAGAGATAATTAGTTTTGTATGCCCGATAATGGTATGATAAACAAAAATAATTTATTTATTTAATTGAGTTTCACTAGAACTTAAGGTATTTTTCTTCCGTAATACACTAACAATATACCCACATACACCGCCTATAATAGCCGGAAATCCCCACCCTAAACCTACACTATATAAAGGAAGAAAGTGCTCAACAAAATTATGGATTATTTCGCTTTCTATTCCAGCAGCTTTTAATCCATCTAACGAACTAAAAATAAATGTCAATATCAAACTCCCTTGATATACTTCAAATCTACCATTGAATACAGAGTGTAAAAATGTTAGAAATATTAAGGTAATAGCAATTGGATACATAGTTATTAATACAGGGATTGAAATCTTAATTAATTGTGTTAACCCTATATTCGCAACTAGTGTACTGAAAACAGACAAAATAATAGCAAGTTTTTTGTAAGAAACCTTTGGAAATAATTTATGAAAAAAAGAAGAACAAGCAGTGATAAGTCCTACGCTTGTGATTAAACATGCTACTATAATCATTACACCTAAGAAAATTGCACCATATGAACCAAAGTAATAGTCCGAAACTTTTGCTAAAACTTCAGCCCCATTATTTAAACGACCTAGTTTTTCTACACTAGAAGCGCCCATATAGGAAAGGGCAGTATAAATAAGAGCTAAGAGTGTAGCAGCAATAGCCGTTGCTTTTACACAAACAATCATAAGCTGCTTTTTAGTAGTAGCCCCTTTTTCTCTAATTGCATTCACAATAATGATTCCGAAAACAAAAGCTCCAAGAGCATCTAATGTTAAATATCCTTCTTGAAAACCTTTAAAAAATGAATCTGATGCATACAATTCAATAGGCGCTTGAATTCTTCCAATTGGATGAATAAAAGTCACAACTACGAGGATCCCAATAACAGTCAATTTGATAGGAGTCAAAATTTTCCCAACTATATCAATAATCTTTGTAGGATTAAGGGATAACAAGCATGTAACTGTAAAAAATAAGATTGTAAATACAGTTAATGCAACAGGATCTGCATCATTTGATAAAAAAGGTTTAATTCCAATTTCAAACGATACATTACCAGATCTAGGGATGGCGTAAAAGGGACCAATTGCTAGATAGAGAACGGTCGTAAATACAATACCAAACACCGGATGCACACGACTAGCTAAAGATTGCAAATCATTTTCACCTGAAAAAACAAATGCTGTTATTGCTAACAATGGTAAACCCACTCCAGTAACTAAAAAGCCTGCATTGGCTATCCATACATTATTTCCAGCCATTTGACCAAGCATAGGTGGAAAAATTAAATTTCCTGCTCCAAAAAACAATGCAAACAGCATCAATCCTATAATAATGATAAAGGAAGTAGGAACCTTATTTGACATAACAACTCCTCCGATTATAGATTTGTATACGCTCTTTATTTTTCCTATAATTTATATGTTAATATAGTTTATTCCAGCCTAGAGCACCGTTGCAGAAAGCCATTTTATGATCCCGAACAGCAACAAGCTTATAATTGAAATAACAACTTAAATTAATGGCTATGAATTTACGCCTAAACAAAGCTTCTCACCTATTAGTTAAACTAGACATTTCCATAGATTTTTGCGTACAACGTTTCATAGCTGAAATGATAGCTGTTCTTAAACCTTTTTCTTCTAATGTTGCTACAGCTTCTATCGTCGTTCCACCTGGAGAACAAACCATATCCTTCAATTCACCTGGATGTATTCCCGTTTCCAATACCATTTTTGCAGAACCTAATACAGCCTGAGCCGCAAATTTATAAGCTTGATTTCTCGGCATACCGTCAAGTACAGCAGCATCTGCCATGGCTTCTATAAACATATACACATATGCTGGAGAAGAACCACTAATAGATGTAACAACATCCATTAGTTTTTCATTTACGACCTCCGTCTGGCCGAAAATATTAAATATATTTAGTACCTCTTTTATATCTTTTTCTGTAACCATTTCATTAAAGGATAATGCAGACATTCCTTCCCCAACAAGTACCGGTGTATTAGGCATTACCCTAATAACCTTTAACTTTCTATCAAATTCATTCTCAGTGCTCTTAATACTTTTTCCTGCAGCAATAGTTACAACAATTACATCATTTTTTATATGGTCTTTTATTTGGTTAATTACCGATGTGTATAGGTCTGGTTTAATTGATAAAATTAAAATGTCAGCACTGTTAGCGACTTCATTGTTGTTAGTAGTTATAGTTATGCCATATTTATCACTAGCATTTTTTAAATTACTGACGTTTAAATCTGAACAAATTATTTGATTTGGAGACACTATATTTTTATTAATCATCCCACCTATCATAGCAATACCCATGTTGCCACATCCGATAAATCCTATTTGTTTATTCATAATAATTTGATCTTGCTCCTTCTATTCTAAACTTTATTGATTTTGAAATTATTATTCTAAATAAGGGCTATTACAATTACTGGGCTTATCAATAGAATTTAAAAATTCTCCTTCCTATAATGAGCTATGCTTTTGTATGTACTTTACAAGCATGCATTTAAAAAAATGAAGAGACTTTCTATTCATAGAACTATTAAAAACAAGAGTAAAATGGTGATAATTTTTCGGAATTAATATTCTTTAACTATTCACCATTTTAAATAGAGCTTACATATTCCTCTTATAATTACTTATTTTCAAAATTTATAGTTACGCTTAAGAAAATGTATTTAAATTCCAAATAATTATCGACGTAGATAGCATGAAACAAAATAATGCAGGGATTATCATTAAAATAGATTGTTTTGCTCGAAAAATATGAGCATGAATGGCTCCGACCATGAGAATTGCTAATAATGTATTTGCTCCTAGCGCTAAGTATTGATTCCAAATACCACCGATTATACCTATTGCTCCAATAATTTCAATAAAACCAATTATAGACATAAACCATAATGAATATTGATATTGTTGCCAATGTTCTACCTGAAAAGATATACGGAAAATTTTTATGAATCCCCCTACTACAATAAAAATTGCTAAAACTACCTGAAGAACAATCATCATTTAAACTCGCTCCTTTTAAGACTTTGTTAATTTTCATACTTCACAAGGAATAAATATATGCGTTTTACAAATATCAGAAAGGGAGATATACATAATTTAACTTTTTATACGCTAAGAACTAAGTAGAGAACCTTTACTATTAATCTATTAAAAGAAGGGTTTAATGTTTTAAATCAAAGTTGTAAACAAATCCTTTACATGTTGCAACAAACCACTCTAATAATAATTAATAGTCATTAAGTGATTTTCTGTTAAATTTCTTAAGAGCATGGATTTATTCACTTTCTTACAACTAACTTATATGAATAGCCTGTCAGTAAAGGATTCAAACTACTTTCAAGCTGATTCTAATAGAAACGTATCTTTAATTTGATAACTAATACTACAAAATCCAATCAAAAACACATGAAACAATTAAAAAAACTTTAAGAATATAGTAAGCTACCTTAGGCGAGATAGCCTGATTCAATTTCATATAATCTTTACTACATAATATTTTCTTAAGAAAAATATTTATTTTAATATATTTACCTCTTTTGTTAACCTGAATAGATTGTTTTTAATTTCAGACATGCTGATATTTTTTCTTGAAACACCGGTTTCCACTGCAGCACGTGCAACAGCATATGCTACATGTGGCACCACCCTAGGATCAAATGGATTTGGAATGACATAGTTGACATGAAGCTCTTCTTCTGAAATTAACTCAGCTATTGCATAAACAGCTGCTAGCTTCATTTCTTCATTAATTTCTTTTGCTTGTACATCTAAGGCTCCACGAAAAACTCCGGGGAAAGCTAGTACATTATTTACTTGATTAGGAAAGTCAGAACGTCCTGTACCAACTACTAGTGCTCCTGCTATTTTTGCTTTATTAGGCATAATTTCAGGTGTAGGGTTAGCCAGGGCAAAAATAATAGGATTATGATTCATAGAACGAATCATATCCTCATCAACTACATCTGCAGCTGATACGCCAATAAATACATCAGCATCAATAAGGGCCTCTGCTAATGTTCCCCGCTTCTGTTCTATATTTGTAATACGGGCTATTTCTTCTTTAAGCGCATTCATTCCAATAGGTCGCTGTTCATATATTATCCCTTTTGTGTCACACAAAATAACATTTTTTACATGCATATGAAGTAACAGCTTAACAATGGCAATCCCAGCAGCACCAGCACCATTTACAACGATTTGTACATCTTCAATTTTTTTATTTGTTAACTTAAGTGCATTAATTAGGCCAGCAATCGTTACAATAGCTGTACCGTGTTGATCATCATGGAAAACAGGAATATCACAAGATTTTCTTAGACGCTCCTCAATTTCAAAGCATTGAGGTGCTGCAATATCTTCTAAGTTTATCCCACCAAAATTTGGTTCTAATAATTTAACAACCTCAACAATCTTATCCGGATTATTAGTGTTTAAACAAATAGGAAAAGCATCGATCTCAGCAAATGATTTGAAAAGTAAAGCTTTTCCCTCCATCACTGGCATAGCTGCTTTAGGTCCAATATTCCCAAGACCTAATACTGCAGTTCCATCAGATATTACCCCAACTAGATTCCCTTTCATTGTATAATCATATACTTTGCTTTCATCTTTATAAATCTCTAAGCATGGCTCAGCAACACCTGGTGAGTAAGCGAGACTTAAATCTGTTGAATTTTGTACTTTAATTTTAGAATAAACACCAATCTTCCCCTGTTTTTCTTTATGCATTTTTAATGCTTCATTCCGTAAAGGTGACATATAATTTCGCTCCTATAATTAAGTTAAGAATTAATTAAATCAATATTTTATTAACTCTATCTTAAACTTGATATTGTATGATATAAGTAAGACTTCTAATATAATCATTATTTATTTTTATAACCTTTTAACATATCTTTTGCATAACGATTGGGGTATAAAGTATTTAACATATTGTATGGACTTCCTTTCCAATATCTTCTTAATGGTGTCCATAACTTATGTTTAATTAACCACCTTTGTGTGTAAATAGATAGTAATTGCTCCTCTGTTAGTTTTTCCTTTTCTTCAATAGTCCACTTCAGCGCCTCTAATGCTTTTTTTTCAGTCCAAAATCCGGTAGGTGTGAATTTATATTCCCATTCTTTATTTTGACCAGGATATAACTCATTGATCATGGAGTACGGACTGTTATTCCAGAATATTTGACAAGGGGAAATTAATTTATGAATAGTAAGCCATTTTACACTGTAAACTTGTAATAATTGAAAAGAAGTTAATTTTTCTTTTTCTTCAATAGTCCACCTTAATGCTACCAATGCTTTTTCTTTAGTCCAAAACTTGTTAGGAGTCATACTAAATTCCCACTCTTTAAATTTATTAGGGTATAAAGAATTTATCATTGCATAAGGGCTACCATTCCAATACATAACTAATGGTGCACTGAGTTTATTTTTCTCTAACCATTTTTTACTATAGAATTTGAGTAGTTCTACTTTACTTAGCTTTTCTTTTTCTTCAACAGTCCATTTTAATACTTCAAGAGCTTTTTCTTTAGTCCAAAAATTTAATGGTGCCATACCAAACTCCCACTCTTTAAATCTATTAGGATATAAGTCTTCAATCATCTTATAGGGACTGTTATCATAACCATGTTTGAGCGCGCCGAGTAATCGATATTTTATAATTAAAGGCGTATTCCATTTTTGTTTAATATCCTCTTCATTCCATTTTAAAATTGTTTCAATTAAATATTTTGTGACCCTTTTAGATAGCTCTCTATTGCTATCTTCTTTCCATGTATTCGGTGGAAACCTACTTCTTTTACCGTCTAATATTTCTTGATAGATTTCTTCTATTTGCACTGCTTTCGCTTGCACTTCAAACTCCCTCCTACTCAAGACATATAGCGATTTCTCTTTCCTAACGTTAAATAACACGCCAATAGTAACTGTTGTTATCTTCTTTATAGCGCAAAAGAAATGCATAGGATAAAGAAATAATGAACTTTTAATAAAATCATTTCTTTAATTTATAATAAGAAGGACATAAAAAAACAAAAAGTTACAAAAATTTTTAAATTAAAATTTTTGTAACTTTTTGTTTTTGTGTAAATATAAGGTCAATTAAGACGTCTCATCGTTTTAAACTTGACGCTCCATAATCTTGTATAGTTACATTTATATGATATTTAATCGGTACCTTACTAAATGTTCGATCCCAATCTTTTTTGACTTTCTCCCATGTTCTCGGGTGTTTAATTCTTAATTGGTTGCCAAAACCCACAATATCGACTTGATATTCTTTTTGTATTTTTTTTGTAACATGATGTACTAAGTGCTTTACTTCTTTTTCAATAGCTTTTTCTTCTCTTTTTAAAAATTCACTTTCAAAATCTTTTCCTGATTGCATCCAATTTTCAGACAAACGTCCTTCTGATTCAATGTTTACATCAAAGGAAATATTATTTCCGTTAACATGTGGTATGATTTTGCTTTTTATTGACTTTACTTCGTATATAATAAGTTTCTTTGATTCTTTATCAAAAGTTTTTACCACACCACCATTCCTTTTTCCATTTATCCATACTACTCCTTCCAATTCCTGCTCATTTAAAAAGCCCATCAACTTTTTTGTCTTCCCTTTAATTACAGCAGCTCCTGCAAATTTTGTTTCTCCATTTATTGAGATTACATTTTGCAAAAGAAAACTGGATCCTGACCGCATCTTTCCTCCTAATTTAGCGAGCGATACAGGAGGTAAAATCCTTGTTGTTCTATTTCGATTATCTGCAATTCCAGACAAACGAAATGCTGGGATTTCTCCGTTTTTGTTTGATTCCAGTACCTCCTTCGCTAGACCCTTGCTAATTAAGATCATACAGCTAAGCCGAACCTCATTGTCACGGAGATACTGTTCAAGTAATTGTTCTAAACTGTATGTACGTAAAAGACTATCACTAATAACAATGTTTTTTAAATGTGGGCTGAACATTGTGCTCTCTCTTTTCAATGAAAACTCACGAATAATTTGATGAATGGAATCACCGGTCTCAGAAACATTTATATAACGTTTTTGTTGTCCATTCCCTTTACTTTGCGCTTGCGAACTAACAATTTGATAAGTAGCTGTTATGAGGTTTCTTTTTGGATACCTTCCTTCCTCATCCTCTTTCTCAATTATTGACTCCTTCCCTTTATCTAGTGCTATACCTGCAGTTAAACTCAACTCTTCTATTTCTTTACTGCTCCAACATCCTGTTAAAAATAGAAGCAAAAGCGTCCCTAACAAAGCCAAATAGAACCGCATATAATTAAATTTCTTTTTCACACTATTCCTCCTTTTAATCGCTTAATAATAAGAAGGAGCAGTGGCAGTAAACCAAATAAAAATAAAGCCGCATTACCGAGCATATCCCCCAATTTAAGCAAATGATTTATATTTTTCGAAGTCATAGCAATGATGTAAATGATTGGAATCAAAGCAAAAATAAACGGATGAATACTCTTTTTAAAGAGTTGCGCTAATCCTAATGCAGCTGCATAGTAACTAATTGTATATGTAGCAAATATTTGCATAATCCATATTACAAGCAGTAAAGACTCAAAACGTTCAAATATCAAACCAGAAATTTCAAAACTGCGCATAAGGTCAATTGTTGGCCATGTTCTTGTTACAACCCCATCAATTGATAATGCACCAATGACCATTACAACAGTTATTACATAAAAGATTAACGGAATAGAAATTCCAACTAAAATAGCTTTTACTGCTTTATTTCGTTGTTCCATAAACACCAAAAGAATTAACATGATTTCAGGTCCTGTAAATGCGAGAGACGTTGTTTTTATCCCATCTATCACTGGTTTAATTCCCAAACCTAATACGGGACGGAGATTATCTATCTCGAATATTCCGATACTCATAAAGGAAATGAGTAAAAAAATAAAAATAGTAATAGGAAATATTATTTCAAACATCCGTGCAATTGAATTAATACCACTCATAATCAAATAAAGACCTATCCACATAAAAGGCATAACAATAGCCCATGTGGGGGTTCCTTCCAGCAAAAAAAAGCTTATTACTTCTGCCATTGAACGAATTTGAAAGGCTGAAGTTGTAAGAAAATACCCTATAATAAGAAAACTAAGCAACCTGCCTATCCATTTCCCTACAATATCTTGACTGTATTGATAAAATGTTTTATTTGGAAACTGCTGACTTAATTTGACCATAATTACTCCTGAAACCATTGCGAGTATCCCACCTAATATCACACTTAGCCATACATCTGGTGTTTTCACTTTTTCTACAGATGCTCTGGGCAGAGTGAGGATTCCTGTTCCAAGTATGTAATTTACAATAATAACAACTGCTTGTGAAGTTGTTATTCGGTCTTTAGGTATAGTAATCACTGAAGGCCACTTCCTTTCGTCATCAGCTACCTTTTGCGGATAGTTTTTTTTGTATGCATTATTTTTGGCCGACGTCTCATTATTTTTAATGGCATGCGAACCATAAAATCTTTCCAGTCACTAAATCGATACGGAACAGCAGGGCTAGTATAAGGAACTCCAAAACTTTTCAGTTTCACTAAATGACTGCAAAGTAAAAGAAAGAAGAGAATAACTCCATACAAGCCAAATATCGCAGCACAAAACATAGCTACAAAACGAAGAATGCGTAACGTAATTCCCACACTATATTGCGGGATAGTAAAAGAAGAAATAGCTGTTACCGCAACAACGATAACCATTATTGGGCTAACAATTCCTGCTTCTACGGCAGCCTGACCAATTATTAACCCGCCCACAATTCCCATTGCAGGTCCAATAGGTTTAGGCAAACGTAAACCTGCTTCCCGTAAAACTTCAATAGCCACTTCCATAATCAATGCTTCTATTAGAGCGGGAAAAGGCACTCCTTCTCGCGATCCGATAATAGAAATAGCGAGCTTAGTGGGAATTAATCCTGGCTGAAATGAAATGAAAGAAATATACAGTGCTGGGGCAAATAATGAAACAAAAGCTGTCATGAAGCGTAATAAGCGGAGAAGCGTACCAGGAATCCACCTTTCATAATAATCTTCTGGTGATTGCAGCAGCATACTAAATGTAACTGGAGCAATTAAAACAAATGGTGTTCCATCTAACAAAATAGCTACTCGGCCTTCCATCAAAGCACTAATAACACGATCAGGTCGTTCTGTATTTTGAATCTGCGGGAAAGGACTGAGATAATTATCTTCAATGAGTTGCTCTATGTAACCAGATTCGAGTACACTATCTATGTCAATTTTCTGAATCCTGTTTTTTATTTCTTCCACCAATTCTGTACTAGCAAGATCTTTAATAAATGCGACAACTAGCTCTTTCTTTGCACGCTCTCCTACTGGTAGCTTTACTAATGATAAGTTCTCATCCGCACAATGCCGTCGCAAAAGTGAGGTATTGTCACTTAATACTTCAGTAAACCCCACCCGTGGACCTCTGACTAATGCCTCCGATACTGGTTCTTCCATGTTTCGTTTATTTGCTTTTGTTGTACCAAGAATAAACACATCTGCTAAACCATCAATTAAAAGAGCTGTTGAACCTATCAATACTTTGGATATCAAATCTTTTATGTAATGGACTTCTGCTACTTCACTAATTGTAAGAACTTTATTTTTAATATATTCTTTTGAAACAGTCCCCTCCACATAAGAAGATTCATTTTTATATTCGTCAGAAAAATCATCCATTAGTAATTTCATAATATGTTTGTCAATTATCTCTTTATCTGATAGACCATCAACAAAAATGATCCCAGCCTGAATATCTGTGCGTCCAATATTAAACTTCCGAAAGCGAACATCAGAATTATGTCCGATTTGTTGCTTTATAAGTTCTAAGTTAGAGGCAAAATCATTTGTGAAATGAACGGTTGCATTTTGAGAAGGTTTATACCCTTGTTTCGTTTTACTTTGAATATTATTTTTTTTCACTTGTTTGTCTCTTGACTTCCACCAGCTCATTCTTCCCACTCTTTCTCTGACATACGAACCCAATGAAAAAATCTTGAGATAGTATACGGAATTAAAAACAAAATAAAAGCTTGTACAAAGACTTTCCAATCTGGAAGATAAGAAGTAATTATGTTCCACATTTTTATCACCCAATTTATATACTCTGCTAGGATTGAGATTTCTAAAGAACGATATGTACTTAATAAAAAATAACTATAAGATTAAAGAGCAGAAAAGCAAGACATTATACTTATTTAGTACCAATAGCCTAGTTAGTATAAAAACATTTCTGACCTAAAATACCATTTCCAATTATAATTTGTTAAATATTATCTCCCTTTCCCTTATTTATATGCCCGCATTTGAATTTTAAATAATATAAGGATTAATGATATTTCCTCTTAAAGAAAAAAGATGCTAGAAGATAGCATCTTTTTTAAAATTCAACTTACTATGTATTTATATTTTATTTTGGAAATACTCATTTTTTTAAATGAATATTAATGTTTAAAAAATACATATTCTTTTGTTCTAAGTTAGTACATTTCTACCGAATCGATACGGAATTTTCTGATTTTAAAACCAATATGAAATAAAGGAAAATACGCTCTTAGAAAAACTATATAAAACAAATAACATTAAAACAACTATCAATCTATTAATTGAAAGTAATAATGAGCAAGAGTTTATCATCTTAATTCCAAGTGTATTCGTTTTGCTTCAAAATAAAGAACTTGAATAAATTTTTTCGTATCAATACGAGCAGGTAATGTTGGTTCATTATTCAATTCTGTCATCTTTCTCCTTACGGTAGTAAAATCAAAAAATCTAGAAGCATAATTTTCGAACTTCGGGTTTAAAAAATCAGTAAGTCCAAGGGATGCTAAATGGTTTAATGATTGATAAATTGCTCTCCGAATCCGTTGTTTGGAAGCTTCTATGAACCTTTTTAATTCGGTATCTTCAGCTGAATCCCCAAGTTTTTTTTGAGCTAAATTCATAAAAATCTCTTTTAGTGAGGGAAAACCTTGTTCCAACGTGTTATCTTGTTCATATTTATATAAATAATCTAGCATATCCATTAAATCTTTACTTCCACTTTCACTGGCTATTCCTAATTCAGACAAAAGAAAATGAATGGAATTTTGAAAATGATTAAAAGTATTTAAATGTTTTTCATTACGGTATTTTTCTTGCGCACTTGAATTACTATCCAATTTTAGTACCGTATTAAGCGATTCTTGAATGTTTTTTATCGATTTTTCCAAACGAATTCTTTCAATGACTTTCCGAACAACTGTTAATACTTCAATCCGGTTAATTGGCTTAATAATATAGTATTCAACGCCAAGTGAATAAGCTTCAGCAATTAATTCTTTTGATTCTACTTGAGAGACCATGATGATTTTCCCTTTAAACGAAGGCTTTATTTGACGAATTGTTTTTATTCCATCTTGAATCGGCATTAACAAATCGATAAATAAAATATCTATATTTTTAAGGATTGGCATGTATTGCTCTAAAGATAAACCATCCTCAGCTTCTCCTATAACCTCTCCAAGATCTTCATCCTCGATAATTTGAGCCAACATTGAGCGAACCGCTTTTTCATCATCTACTATATAAAAATACATAGAATCACCCTTTCGAAATTATATGATCAATCCCTAATCTAATTATAAAAATTGATCCTTTTCCTTCGGTTCTGTCCTCAAGCGTAACATCACCTTCAAGTTGTTCGACCATTTCTTTAACATACGATAGTCCGATGCCTGTCGATGGATTGCCTAAATCATCATATTTAGAAGTAAAACCAGGCTCAAAAATTGAATCTTTATATTTTGAAGAAATACCGGGACCATTATCGCCTATTTGAAATTCAACAAAATGGTGGTCTTTATTAATGTCAATTGTGATGGTTCCCATACCTTGGATAGCTTCTACAGCGTTTGTAACGATATTATTTATAATAGATAAGATTGTATAAATATGATAATGAGAATGTACACCATCAATTTTATACACAAATTGAATGTCTTTCTCTAGTAACTGTGCATATTTCGTATTCGCCCGTATAATGATATTTACCAGTTCATGTACAGACATATAATCTGTAAAACTTTCATCAGAAATTAGTTTTGAAAGCCCCGCAAAAATACGTTGATTATCCTTTTTAACATCATGGACCTCACCAGCAATTTGTAATGCCTGTTGCCTTAAATCCTGAAACTGAAAATCCATCTGTTTATGCTCAAAAGAATCTAAGGTTTTATATAAATCATAGGATTTTTTTGTTATATTCTCAGCATCTTGTAATGTTTTTTTTAAATGAACAGCATCTTCATATAAATTAGAGATGAGCATAAGCATATGTTCATTTTGTTTCTTTATGTGTCTCTCCCTTGATTGCGCTTCATACAATTTCATCATATTGAAAAAGCTTAGAACTATAAAACTATGGGAACATGCGATAACAATGATCTCATTTATTGCCTCGGATGTGATCGATGTTTTTAATACGAAATATTGAATCATTAATTCCACACAGTCTGACAATATTTCAATAATGCAACCAATCAAACCAATCATTAGTGGTTGATGATAAAAACGTTTGATTTTTGCTAAATGAAAGAGATACGAATACGTAAAATAAAAGAAAAAACTAGGATAGTGAGTATGAAAAGCGGCTAACCAATCCATATTTCCCTTTATAATGACATCCATTGAGATACGAAATACTACAACGACTATCGCTGTTAAAAAACCCGGTAAAAATGCTGGAACTCGTCGAAACAATAACAAAAAAAAGAAAAATGTTGGTGCACCAAAGCTCATTCTAAATGTTTCATTTAAGGGAAATGACTTTATTTCACCTACTAAGGGTACTGTAAGTATCATTAAAACGAGAATATAAATGTCTTTTTTTACTAAATTACTAAGATTCAAAATAATCACTTCTCACTTTCGCCTAACAGTCAGTATACAAACCTATTTGCATTAATACAACACTTACTCTATTTTTTTCAAAACTGATAAATAAGATATAAACGAAAGCATTACAGATTGTGAGTATTCATTACACTCTTCTACTTTAGAAAGATACTTTATAACTCAAAAATGTTCAGACACAATATAAGGTCTGAACACTTTTGGACTCGCTCTAACATCAAAATATCTGTGCTCCTTTTTAAAATATACTTAAATCCCATTCTTTTGCAATATGTTCTAACAACATAATTCCTGGTAAACTATTCCCATATTCATCAATGGCTGGTCCGTAAATACCAATACCACATCCATCTTGGAACGATAAATCCTTCCTAGACTTTGAGGGAACAAGTGTCATAATTCCGCCGGATACCCCACTCTTAGCTGGTAATCCAATGAAAGCAGCAAATTTTCCAGAAGCATTGTACATTCCACAAGTAAGCATTAAAGCTTTTGTTAACCTAGCTACTTCTTTAGGGAGCACTTGTTCTTTGCGAATAGGATGATATCCATCATGTGCTAGTATAAGCCCTATTAAGGCAATATCTTCTGTATTTATTTCAATCGAACATTGTTTTAGGTAAACCTCTAGTGTCTCCTCCACATCTGATTCTAGAAAACCATTCTCCTTTAAATAGTATGCTAAAGCTCTATTACGATGAGCCGTTTCCCATTCTGATTGAAATACTATTTCATTAATAGCAGGACGCTTCTCTATCATTTTTTCAATTAATACGTATAGAGATTCTAATTTTTCTTGCACCGATATCCCTGGCAAAAGTGAAGTTATCGTAATCGCTCCAGCATTAATCATAGGATTAAAAGGTTTTCCTGGTTTATGTATCTCTAAACGAATAATCGAATTGAAGGCATCTCCAGTTGGCTCTACGTCAACTCGTTCTAATACATAAGAAATACCGCGACTTAAACAAACGGCTATAAATCCGATTACTTTTGATATACTTTGTAATGTGAAAGGTACCTCCCAATCTCCTGACTTTATCATTGTTCCATCTGGCTTTACTATACAAATACCTAACTGCGATACATTTATTTCTCCCAGAGCGGGAATATAACTGGCGCTTCGTCCCTTAGCTGCATACGTTCGATAATGAGCTACCCATTGATCTAAGCAAACTTTTTCTTGACCCTCAATTTGAACGATAGAATCCTTTATCATTTAACAATATTCCCCCGTACTATTAACTTTATATAGAATAATTTTTTCTTTAATATCATCAATAATATTTGCACTAGAACCAAGAAAGATATTCAGACATATTGCAGTCTGAATATCTTTCTTATTACACACTTTTCTTTTTTGAAGTTTCCTCATAACTATCCCAACATTCAACATTTTCAAGCCCTTTAATGTTTTCTTTATAAAAAACAGGATCTTTACCAGCTTTTTTCTGGTTTATATAATCTTGTAACGCCGCAAATGCTACTTTTGAAAGTAAGGTAATAGCAATTAAATTAATAATAACCATAAAGCCCATAAATAAGTCCGCTAAATCCCATACAATTTGAATCTTTGCAACAGAACCAAATACAATCATAGCCAACACACTTATTCTGTATATCATTAACCACACTTTACTTGTATGTAAGAAGCGAATATTTGTTTCACCATAATAATAGTTGCCAATTAACGCACCAAATCCAAATAAAAAAACAAAGATAGCAAGACAACCCGATGCCCAAGAACCGATGTGTTCACTTAATGCTGCTTGTGTAAGTGCAATACCATTTAACCCCGGTTGTTTATATGCATCAGAAAGCAAAATAATAAAGGCAGTGCTAGTACAAATGATCAGTGTATCCGTTAATACACCAAATGCTTGAATCAGTCCTTGTTTCACCGGATGACTTGTTGTTGCTGTTGCAGCAACGTTTGGTGCACTTCCCATACCAGCTTCATTTGAAAATAAACCACGTTTAACTCCATTCATAAGTGCTGCACCAATTGAACCTCCTGCTATTTGTTTAAAACCAAATGCGTTTTGAACAATAAGAGAAAGAACTTCCGGCATTTTTGATATGTTGGTAACTACAACAAATAATGCAACTCCAATGTATAATACCGCTAAAAATACCACTTTGTATTCAGCCATTTTTGCAATACGTTGTACACCACCAAAGATAATCGCAGCGAAAGCAATGGCCATGATTATCCCGACTGTTAGACGATCTGTACCAAATGAGTTTTGAAAAGCAATTGTAACTGTATTTGATTGTACTGAATTGAATACAAGACCAAAAGTAATTGTGATTAAAATAGAGAATAATACTCCCATCCAACGTTTATTCAATCCTTTTTCCATATAATAGGATGGACCACCGCGGAAGCCAGTTTTATCTTTTACTTTATATATCTGTGCTAATGTACTTTCAACAAAACTGGATGCCGAGCTAATAATAGAAATAATCCACATCCAAAATACAGCTCCAGGACCTCCTAATGCAATCGCAATCGCAATTCCTGTAATATTCCCTGTTCCAACGCGAGCTGCCATACCAATACAAAACGCTTGAAAAGGAGAGATTTGATCTTTAGAACCACTTTTCCCCTCCATTAATACACGGACCATCTCTTTTAACATTCGAAACTGTACAAAATTCAATTTAAATGTAAAATAAATTCCGCAAATAACAAGCATAATAATTAACAATTTAGACCATAAAAAATCATTCGTTGATCCGACTAAATCTACAAAAAACCTTTCCATATTATCACTCCATACCCCAAATTTATCTATCATAATCTATATAAAATCACCTATATTCCCTGGCATAAATACCTCATTCATATTCAAATACAACAAGGATAAAAATTTTCTATATTAATAGGATTGGCCTGTTTAAGCAACCGTCACAACATGTAACTGTAAAACTGGAATTTTGAAAAACTTAACGTTTATACACACGGTGCTCTATCCCCTTCTGTAAAACTAATATTCTTATCCACTAATGTTGTTGTACTATTATGTTTGTTTCGTTTACCGGTGATTTACATTTAAATCATAATAATCAATAGTGATTAACTGGTTTTTTGTTAATTTTCTCAAGAACATGGAAATATCTCCTTTCTCACTACTAATCTCAAAAATAGGCTAGGTAAAAACTTCACGAAAAATCTATTAAGCGCTTTCAATCTTCAACTAAGAGAACCTTGTGTTTAATTTATAATTAAAAGTACAGAATGTTACGAAAAAGTACAGATTTTTATAAAAACAAAAAATATTTTAAGGTTTTTTCATCTAAAAAACACTGAGATTTTGTGAATTTTATACAGTATCCAAACGTCGCGGATTTCGTTCTACCTAACCTTTGACAAGCCTCTATTTTCTTCATAAAAACATGCATACTTTTTCTCTTTTAGAACTTCATATAAAGTATTTGAAATCAAGAATCGATAGGATATTATAAGAATATTTTAAAAATAAAACATTTAATTTATTTATGGTATCATACAAAAAACATTTGTTTTCTCAATTAATCCCCTAGTGGGATTCGTCTATATTGCACATATTTACAATATTAAAGACACTAAGCAAAAAAGGATTTTGTTGAAGGGAGGAAACATTACAAAACTCTTATTTAGGACCTTATGACATCCTCTTTTCTAGCAATATCGAGTTAACCAAAAATATGATTTTTGACAGCTCCACAAATAAAAAACTACTCATATTATTATTTTTTGAAAACGTTATTAATATTATTCCATTTAAGTTTCAAATGTTAGCACAACCAATTGATAAGAAAAGCTATTAATTTTATTGCAATATAAGAAGATTTGTTGAATATCTATTATTAAATGTATATTTCCCTTGCGTTTCATTCTACTAACATAGATTACAGGTGGTGTATTGTGAAAGAAATAGTATTCGTTCAAAATAAAAAAAGACTCCTTATGAAATTCGGATTTTTAAAAAAGGATATAGTACTTACCATTTCACTGATACTAGCAATTGTAAGCTGCTTCATATATTCGCCAAGGATCGAATATATTAACTTTGAAGTGTTAATTAGCTTATTTAATCTAATGGTGGCCATTAAGGCCTTTGAACAGCTAAAGATATTAGACAAACTTGCCGTTGCCATTTTAAATAAATGCAATAACAGCAGATCAATATCTATTATTCTAATTTTGTTATGCTTTATTTGCTCCATGTTTGTAACAAATGATGTCGCTCTCCTCACTTTTGTGCCAATAACACTTGTCATTAGTAAAAAAACACAAATGAACATGATGGATACAATCATCCTGCAAACAATTGCGGCAAACATCGGCAGTAGCTTGATGCCTATGGGAAACCCACAAAATTTATACTTATATTCTTACTATGGAATTAAGCTCATCCCATTTTTAGGTTCAATCCTGCTTTTAGCTGTACTTGGAATCAGTTTGTTATTTATATTTACTCAAAAACTTCAAAAAACAGATTTGAAAATAGAACTACCTGTTATTACCGTGAAGAATCGAAAAAAAGCTACCATCTGGATTTTGATACTTATCACTATCATTGCATCTATTTTTGGTGTCATTAATTATTACATTGCGCTAATAGTTACATTGATGGCAGCATTTACGTTAGATAGAAACTTACTATTTAAGATCGATTACTTTCTTCTAATAACCTTTGTCTGTTTTTTTATTTTTATCGGAAACATTTCCCATTCCGATGCGCTGGAGACATTTGCTCGCGCTAATTTAAGAGGAGATACTTCAGTCTTCTTTAGTTCCATATTCTTGAGTCAATTGATTAGCAATTTTCCTACTTCAATTCTTCTATCAAACTTTACTTCTGATTGGAAAGCTTTATTACTAGGAGTAAATATTGGAGGGCTTGGAACAATTATCGCATCTTTAGCCAGTGTAATTTCCTATAAACTATTCACTCAGGCCAATGGTAAAGAGAGTAAGGCATATTTAATTAAATTTAGTATTTACAACTTTTCATTTTTAATCATACTTACATGTATACAATACTTTATCTTTAAATTTCTAAAAATTTTTTAAAAAATTGATTACTTTAAAAAAACCCAAATATCTCAGCATTAAATTGAGAAATTTGGGTTTTAATATAGGTATGTTTAAAGAGATACAACAAAGTTACCATCAATTTAATATTTTGAGATGTTCTCAAAGCGAAAATTTTTTAGCTTTTACGTTATTTATTAGATTTCAGTTCATTTTTTATGTACTCAGTTATATAATAAATGACTGAATTTATAGGGTAATAACTTTCAATTAATAATAGAAATATAACTTATTACAATGTTATTTTATTTTTGAAGTCCTCTTCACAAAATCCTTAATGTCCCTCAATTTTTTTCCACTAATATTATCTTTGATGGTTGAATCTATTTCATTTTCAATATAAAAAGTTTTATCCTTAACCTTTGTTTCAAATTTATATTTATTTTTATCCCAATTTATTAGATTGCTCTTTAGGTGTGCAATATTTCTTAAATCAAATTCAATCATAAAAGGTTCTAAAGCTGGATAAAAATGTCCAAGTTTATTATTTTCTTTTAAAAAAACTATATATGTCTCCTCGGATTTTGGTTTTATATACAATGGATCTTTATTTTCTACTTTTTTAGTAAACACTTTCGTAGCACCTTTCAGAATGATTCCATTTTTATCAATGATTTCATTACTTTCCTCTAATACGAGATTTTCTGAATATCTATGATTTATTAAGATTTCATTCTTTACATAGTCCCCTTTTAAGATTTCTTTGACATGAAAACTAAACAAATGGCCTTCAACATCTTCACTTTGAATCTCATGTGATGAACTGTTTTCCATATTCCATTTAGAGTATAAGCCGTCATATTCACCTAGTACAATTACGTCTGCTTCTTCAACCATTTCGCTTAAATGATTTGTAGTTTTGAATGTCTTATTTAATACTATAGTTTCAGAATTCGATGACACGCTAGACACTCCTGCCACATCTATACTGGACCAAATTGTTTTACCAATAATAATTAAAAAAGTAAATATGAATAAACATAGACACCATTTCATTGCTTTATATTTATACATTATAATAAAGTCTCCCTGAATTATATTTTCTCAATACAAAATATTCTAAATGTTAATGAAATATTAATCCAAAAGAAGAGAATGGTGCTATAATTCTCTTGTTAAAAATAATCTTTGGAGGGATAATATGAATTTTAAAAAAGGGATTACTGCATTTTTATTAGGTACTGTGTTTGTTTTTTCAAGCGTTGGCGTTTCAGAAGCTTATGTAAAAGAAGGATGGAAGCTACCTTCAAAATCAGCTACATATAAATGGGGAGACAGATTAGACGATGGTTCAAGTATCATCAAATCTGGTTGGCAAGCTGCCGATTCAGCCTGGTACACTGCTTCTCGTATTAATTTTACAGTTTCTACTTCTTCTGTGAACACATTAAACTCTTGGTTTGAAAGTTCCTCTACTTATTATGGAAGAATGAAGACATCTTATAATACATCCACTAAAAAAGTAACGAAATTTGCTGGTGATATTAACGCAGGTAATACAAATATTACAAAATCAAATGTTGCTAAAAGTACAGGAGTCCATGAGTTTGGTCATGCAATAGGAATAGGTCACAACAGTGGTACTTCAATTATGAACAGCAATCGTAATCGTACTACTATGCATGTCCCTCAAACTGACGATAAAAATGGCGTAAATGCAATCTATTAACAGAAAAAGGAGATGATTTCTTAATGTTAAGTAAAAAAACAAAAACTATAATAATTGCAATACCTTTGGCTACAGTAATTGGTTTTGGAGGATATTCAGTTTTTAATAGTCACTTCTCCCCTGTTGCTGGTGAAGATAATAATACTGAAACTGTTATTCTCAGTAAGGATTTCCCTGCTACAAGTGACTTAAATCAAATGATTAATGAAGCAGATCTAGTTGTAATCGGTGAATATGAAGGTCTTGACTCTAAATGGAATATGGCACGTAATCCAAGTAATCCATTGGAAGAAGACAAAGAAAATTATGTTGAAGGACATCTATATAATTTCAACATTTCCGAAACAATTAAAGGTGTGACTGAAAATAAACAAATAAAAATCAATCATCGTTTCGCTGAAACTGTAAAACTTGAAGATTCTAATGCAGTTGTTGCACCAGATGGCACAGTTACAAAAAAAGCTACTAAAGTAACTACTAAAGAGGTGCAAAATAAGGATCCTTTATATATCGAACCTAAAGTTAATAAAAAATATATGATGTTTTTGAAGAAAGATCAATTATTTGGTAACTACTACGGAGCAATTGAACCATTCGCAATTACCTTTGATGAAAATAACAAAGCAGATCTTCAGACAAACATAGAAACTATTAATGAAAGTAAAATGTCTTCCAAAGCACAACTTGCAGGAAAGACAATTGTATTAAAAAATGAAATACATGAAACTATTACTGATAATATTAGCGGTAAGACCCTTGATAAATTAAAAGAACAAGTAAAGCAAAAAAACAAGTAATAATTATAACTTATAATGATTTTTCCTATTTCATAAGATAATTAAAATTAATTTATAACTGTTATTACAGATTAAAGAAAAATCAACTTAACCTAACCCACTATGTCTTTCGTATTATCTAAGACTATAGTTACAACTAGTTCAATTTCTAATTTTGCAAATGCTGCTCCTACATAGCGCATGTGCCAAGATTCATCTGCATAACTAGTTACATTCTCCTTTTTTCCATTGTTAATAGCTTCGTAATACAAACTGTTACACAGCAAAAAGTTGAGATGGACTCACTTTTTGAATTTGAACAAGTATATCAAATGATTTACCTAATGATATATCAACAGTTTTTGGTATATCAGGCCCTTCGGTAGTTATCCCAGCGAAAATTGGATGTTGTTCGCTTAACCAAGTTTTTGTCACTCCCTTTGCCTTACGTAAATCAATAAAAAATTGATCTTTTTTAACTTGTCCAAAGATGTAGTTTTAACAGTTTGGATCATCTGATTTTAATGTTCCATAGGGGCCAAATTCACCGCCACTATTAATTGGCCACAGTAATACTTTATTTCAAACCCACAAAAAATAGATTACCTGTACACTAAAAAGTATAGGTAATCTATTTTTTTTTTGAGATTAATAAAAAACTAATTTATTTTTTGAATTCTTCCATCAATAATAGACTGAATTGGTTCTTTTGATTTTTTTATATAATCTACTAATGCTTCAAAATCAGTTGGTCCTGTTTCAGCATCTTTACCGTTTTTAAAGGATACAAATCCATCTCCACCTGAAGCTAGAAATGCGTTCGCAACGACGCTGTAAGTTTTAGAAGGAATAATTTCTTCTCCATTTGTTAAGCGAATACTTGTTACTTTTTCTCCATTAGGTTTGTTTGCATCCCAAGTGTATTGGATTCCTGAAATTTGAAGCATTCTTGTTATGTCTTTTTGCCATTGTTGGTTTAAAATATCACGAATGTCTTGACCTGTTAAATTTACTTTTATTAATTGATTTCCGAATGGTTGAATACCATATATCTCTCCCCATGTAATATCACCAGCATCTAAGTCATTACGAATACCACCAGGATTCATAAGTGCAATTTGGGATTGCATTGTTGTACGCTGGGCATCAGTAACTAAATTTCCAAGAGTAGATTCACCAGCCATATTGAGTTTGCGATCTAGTGGCGCAATAGACTTACCTACAACTTCATTGACAAGAGGTGCGATTTTTGCTTGATATTTCTCCATCTTCTTCTTTATTTTTTTATCAGGCTCCATGCCTTCATGGTAAGTTGTAACAATTTCTGCTTTTTTCTCAACAATATCTTGTGTTTTACGATCAATCTTTACATCAACATCAGCAAAAGCCATACCATAAGAATTTGCTTGTACGACAAGTTTATTATTGACAGTTCCATTTACATAGGTGTGGCTATGCCCACCAAAAATAACATCGACTTCTTGATCAGTCTGATTTGCTAATCGGACGATATCACCATTTGTTACGCCGTTCCCATCTGTTGTACCTCCGTTATGCGCAAGAACAACGATAGATTTAACGCCTAGTTTTTTTAATTGCTTTACGGATTTGTTAATAGCTTCAACTTCATCTGTAATTTCTACATTCTTTAGCATAGTAGGCATAACAAGGTTAGGAACATCCGTTGTTACGACTCCGATAAATCCAACAGGAACTCCTTGTACCTTTTTTATAGTGAATGGTGGTAAAAATAAACGACCCGTGGATTTATTATAGAAATTTGCGGCAACATATGGGAATTTTGCTCCTTTAAAATTCCCTGTTTTCTCATGGTATCCACCATAAATAAGGCGGTTCATTTCCGCAACACCTTCATCAAATTCATGATTTCCTATAGTTCCAACATCGAATTTCAAATCATTTAGAAATTCAATCGTAGGTTCGTCTTGTAATAATGCTGAAACAGGAGTACTTGCTCCAACAACATCGCCAGCATGTACCTTTAATGTATTCGGATTTTGTTTTTCACGATCACGTAAATAAGCCCCTAAGTACTCAATTCCCCCTGCATCTTTATTGTTAATTTTTTTTACAGTGTCTAGTTGCCCATGAAAATCGTTAATACCGAGCATTTGTACATCTATGTAGCGGTTTTGTTCTGTACTTGCTTGGGCTGAAGGCACAGCGAATACACTAGTAAAAGTAACTGTACTTAATGCTAAAGCAACTGGAATGATTTTTTTCAACATAAAATTTCTCTCCCCTAATTAAAATCTGACATAATACAATGTTATTTTAATATATTAAGAGAATTATTTCTATAAAAATTCTAACAATTATAAAAATCAATAAGATTTTATTGTTTTCTGACAAGACATTTCTTCCTCAAAAATGTGAAGGTGTAAAACGACAATTTTAAGTGGGAGATGAATATTTGTAGGCCGTAGCCTACACTTTTTAGTTAGGATATAAAGGCCCCAAATCAACTTAAGAAACTTCACTACCCAAAATAAGAAAATGTGCATTTCTTTGTTTTGAGGATTATTCAAAATATTATCTTGATAGTAATATAGTAATCCACCTAAGAGACCTAAAAAAACTCTAATCCATACATTTTAGCTGTTAAGAAGATTTCGATTCTTTAAATTGATTACAGTGGTGCACTATGCCGCATTTAAAAAGATGCTCCTGGATTTATCCAAGAGCATCTTTTATAAAGCTTTATTTTTTACTTGTTTATCAACTATCTTATGATATTTAGTACCTCTCATATTTTTAAACAAAACTACTTTACTAATCGTATGAAAGGCTACCTAACCATTTTTACGGCACCCCTAAGTATCTTCTATTGTGCTTACGTCTAATTAATAAGGATCTGATTCATTGCTTTTCTTTACTGCATCTTTTGTTGCTTCGTTTGCAGCTAATGAACCTTGGCCATATTTTGATTTACTTACTTCGCGGCCTGGAAGTTTGGCTTCCGTTTTAGCTTCTTTCATTTTCTTTTCAATACCTTCTTTGACACGACGGCCATAATCCTCATCAGCTTGCGTGAAGTGTTCAATCATCGCATTCTGAATTCTTTTGTCACATACTGCAAGTGCTTCAGATAGATTTTTAACCAATTCATTTCGTTCCCACTCCTCAAAACTACGATATGTGTGACCTGCTTGACCATAATTATTAGGACGATCGATTGGTGCACTCATAGCAGCCGCATTGTAAGTTGGTTGGTGTGGGTGATGCTTTTCTTGTTTTGCATCTTTATAACCACCCAGCATAGATGGCTCATAGTTAATATGCGGATTTTCTCCAGACTCTTTCGGATTACGCATATCCATTTGACCACGATGTTGATTTGTACGAACAGGTGCTTTAGGTGCATTTACAGGTAATTGCAGATAGTTTGCACCAACGCGATAACGTTGAGTATCTGAATAAGAGAAAGTACGACCTTGTAGCATTTTATCGTCTGAGAAGTCCATGCCATCAACAAGTACTCCTGTACCAAAAGCAGCTTGTTCAATCTCTGAATGGTAATCAACTGGATTACGATCAAGAACCATACGTCCTACTGGTAACCACGGGAACTGCTCCTCTGGCCAAAGCTTCGTATCATCAAGAGGATCAAAATCGAGTTCTGGATGATAACCATCCTCCATAATTTGTACAAATAGCTCCCACTCTGGATAATCTTTGCACTCAATTGCTTCATATAAATCTTGTGTTGCATGACTAACATTCATTGCTTGAATACTGTTTGCATCTTCTTGTGTTAAATTTCGAATTCCCTGCTTCGGCTCCCAGTGATATTTCACCAATACAGCTTCGCCTTTTTCATTTACCCATTTATAAGTGTTTACACCAGATCCCTGCATATGGCGATATGTTGCTGGAATACCCCATGGAGAAAATAAAAATGTAATCATATGCGTTGCCTCTGGGGTACGAGAAACAAAGTCAAACATCCGCTGAGGATTCGACACATTTGAAACTGGATCAACCTTAAATGCGTGAATCATATCTGGGAACTTCATCGCATCACGAATAAAGAAAATCTTCAAATTATTCCCTACTAAATCCCAGTTACCATCTTCCGTATACATTTTCACTGCAAAACCTCGTGGATCCCTTGCTGTTTCTGGTGAGTCCTTAGCTCCAGCTACTGTAGAAAAACGAACCATTAACGGTGTTTTTTTACCAGCCCCTAAAAATACTTTCGCACGAGTATATTTTTCCGCCGGCTCATCTCCAACTTTTCCATAGGTTTCAAAATACCCAAATGCTCCAGCTCCTCGCGCATGTACTACACGTTCCGGAACCTCTTCTCGATCAAAATGAGAAATTTTTTCGATGAAATGATAATTTTCAAGTGTTGCTGGACCACGATTCCCAATTGTTCTGATGTTTTGATTATCCTTCACAGGGTGCCCCTGTCGTGTTGTCAATGTCTCACGTTTCACGTCTTGTTCCTCTAGAGAATTCTTGTCCTGGTTTTCTGCCATAATTGAAAACCTCCTCAAAATTATTCACCTTTAGGTATTTCCATTTATTAGAAAAAATATGATAGAATTGCAACTTATTTATAATGTATCAATTAACAATTATATAGTTGTAATCAGTCCTTTAAAAATAATAGGAGTGCTTCATTAAATTCTTTGGCATGCGTTGCATTTAGCCCATGTGGACCACCCTTTATTAACGCTACTTTAGAATTAGGAATTGCTTCATGTGTTAATTTCCCACTATATTCAAATGGTACAGTTGCATCTGAATCACCATGAATAACAAGGGTAGGTATATTAATCTTGGCTAAATCGCCTCTGAAGTCTGTTTTGCTGAAAGCAGCGATACAATCTAGTGTTCCTTTAGGTGATGCACCCGCAGCGATATCCCTATTGTAAAGTCGAAATGGTTCACTAACTAAGTCAGTTCGATCTCCAGCAGCAAAAAATCCTTTCGTAAACTCATCAAGGAATGCTAGGCGATCACTTTTTACTCCATTTTCAAATCCTTGAATTGCTACATCATCTAATACACCCTCAGGATGATCTGCTGACTTGTAAAGGTATGGTGGTACAGCTCCTGCAAATACAGCCTTCTCTACTCTATTGGTTCCATATTTTCCAATATATCGGGCTACCTCGCCTCCACCCATAGAAAAACCAACAAGTGTGACATTTTGAAGCTCTAACTGTTCTAATAGTTGATGTAAATCAGAAGTAAAGGTATCATATTCATACCCTTCCCACGGCTGAGATGATTTTCCAAAGCCTCGACGATCATATGTTATAACTCTGTATCCAGCCTCAACAAGAGCGGGAACTTGGTATTCCCAAGATCGACCACTTAACGGCCAACCATGAATTAGTACAACTGGTTTTCCTATACCATAATCCTCATAATATATCTCAATTGGCGCTTGATTTTCGGTTCCTACAGTAATTTTTGCCATTGTCCTACCTCCTTTAATATGTATCCTTTTCTTCAATAATTCGGATGAATCTCATAACCTATTTATACACATTTATATTGTGAACACTAAGCTTGAAACTCTATTGTTCTGATGAATTCATTTTCTGGTTATGGAACAATTCCCCATCTTATACCTTTTCCATCACGAAGTATTTGCTAAACATTCCTCATATTCAATTCTAATAACAAAAATAGGTGACTATCAATATCGTTCTATCTATAGAATGTATAGGTAAAATCAATCTATTTTATAGTGAAAAACAACTATAGTTACGACCTATACAAATTATAGATAATTTAGAATTGATTAACCAATTCGTTTTCAAATACTATAAATTTGTATAGCACTTCATGTTCCGTGAATGCTGCTATCACTCATATTAACGGTCAGTTTATTTAAAAACTAATCGTAACAAACGAAGAAATTTAGGATAATATTCTACTGTTTAAACTTTCTTCGATTACTTAATTTTTAGGAGGAATACATAATGACTGATCTCTATTCTCGTATTAACAAAGATGATGCTGTCGTGCTTTTAGTAGATCATCAAACTGGTCTTATGTCCGGACTAGTACGTGACTATGGTGTTGATGAATTTAAGAACAATGTTTTAGCTCTTGCTCACACTGCTAAGTTTTTTGATTTACCAGTTATTTTAACAACTAGCTTTGAAAACGGACCTAACGGACCTTTAATGCAAGAATTGGTTGATCTCTTTCCTCACGCACAAAAAATAGCTCGACCTGGACAAATTAACGCATGGGATAATGATGATTTTGTAAAAGCAATCGAAGAAACTGGAAAAAAACAACTTATCATCGCGGGCGTAGTTACGGACGTTTGTGTTGCTTTCCCGGCACTTTCCGCTATAAAAGCTGGATATGAAGTATTTGCTGTTACTGATGCTTCAGGAACTTTCAGCAAACAAGTTGCAGATGCTGCCAATACGCGTATGGCACATAATGGCGTACAACTTATGAACTGGTTTAGCGTAGCTTGCGAATTACAACGCGATTGGCGAAACGATGTTGAAGGTTTTGGCAATTTACTTGCTAGTAATCTTCCAGGTTATCAAAATATAATTGGAAGCTATTTAGGAGCTCAACGAGATCTCAGTAAACAAAATGTATAAATGTATTCCAAAGAAATAGCTTTAAATCACTTTTTTTAAAGTAGATAGTATAAATGTAGTGCTGATTAAATCAGCACTACATTTATAATTAAAAAGTATAGCAGAGCTTTTATTTTTATGATTACAACTTCAATTAACAAAAAACAAATTACTTTCAAAAAAACAATTTTAAACAATTAAAAAAGGAGCGTTTTATTATGAGTAATTTAGAATTGTTAAATCCGGAGAACAGTGCCTTAATTTTGATTGATTTTCAACCTCAAATGACTTTTGGAGTTGCAAGTATTGATAGACAAACATTGATTAATAACGTTATGCTGCTTGCTAAATCAGCAAAAACTTTTAACGTACCTACTATTCTTACTACAGTTGAGACACGCAGCTTTTCTGGTTATTTTTGGCCACAAATTCTTGACATATTCCCAAACCATGAAATTATAGAACGCAGTTCAATGAACTCTTGGGAAGATCAAAAATTTGTTGAAGCGGTTAAAGCAACCGGTAGAAAGAAATTAATATTTGCAGCACTTTGGACTGAAGTTTGCCTTGCATTCCCTGTGCTTGAAGCAATTAAAGCTGGCTATGAGGTGTATGCAGTTGATGATGCTTCAGGTGGTACTAGTTTGACAGCACATAACGCTGCTATGCGTCGTGTAGAACAAGCTGGTGCAATTCCAGTAACAGCAATTCAAGTTTTACTTGAATACCAACGTGACTGGGCACACAAAGACACTTATGATGCTGTAATGGAGATTGTAAAGGAACACACTGGCGCTTATGGTCAAGGTGTAGAATACGCATATACCATGGTGCATGGCGCGCTTCCAAGCAGGAAAATATGAAACAAGAAGGAGTAGCTGTCGAAGAGACTTATACAGGGAACACGATGGATACTGCTGATCCAGTAACAACGATTGTTACATGGGAAATTCAACAAGGTAAAGAAAAGCAGTTTGAAACATGGAGACATGAAATCGAAGCTGCCGCTACTAAATTCCCAGGGCATTTAGGCGTAAACCTAATAGTCCCAAATAACGAATTCAGAGAGTATACTGTTATTTTTCGTTTTGATACGTATGAGCATCTACGTGCTTGGCAAGAATCAGATGTTCGCCGAGATTTGTTAAAAACGGCAGAGCAATTTCAAGCTACTAATCCAAATTACAAAACTGAAAGCAGTTTGGCTTATTGGTTTGTTACTCCGAAAACGCCAGTTCCACCGCCAAAATGGAAAATGTCTATTGTTACCCTTCTGGGTGTATGGCCTCTTAGCATGTTAGTTCCTAAATTGATAGGACCTATTATAAAACATATGAATCCTATTATGTCCGCTTTTTTTGTTTCTGTATGTATAGTGTCCTTGCTATCATGGGTAGTTATGCCGATTTTCGGTAAATTATTTCATCCATGGTTACAAAAAAAATAGGAAGTAGACGAGGTGTAAATATGAATTTACCGGATATGATCTTATATAACGGAAAAATTACTACCCTTGATCCCTCTCAACCTGAGGTATCTGCTATCGCCATAACTGATGGTTTAATAACTGCAGTAGGTGGAGATGAGCTTCTTGATAGTGCCACAGAAAAAACAAAAAAAATAGACCTTAAAAGAAAGAGAGCTATTCCAGGCCTGAATGACTCTCATATACACGTTATTCGTGGCGGTCTTCATTATAATATGGAATTACGATGGGAAGGTGTGCCTTCAATTACCATTGCTCTCGAAATGCTCAAAGAACAGGCAAGGCGTACACCTGCTCCTCAGTGGGTAAGAGTAGTTGGAGGTTGGTCTGAATTTCAATTTAAAGAGAGACGGATGCCAACTTTGGAAGAGATTAATGCTGTTTCTGAAGACACACCTGTCTTTGTGCTACATCTTTACGATAGAGCACTTGTAAATCGTGCAGGGCTACGTGCACTGGGATACACAAAAGATACCCCAGACCCTCCAGGTTGTTTAATTGAGCGGGATAAACGAGGTAATCCAACGGGCCTTTTAATTGCCAATCCTAACGCTTCTATTCTTTATTCAAGTTTGGGTAAAGCTCCAATACTTAATTTTGACGACCAGATTAACTCAACTCGCCATTTTATGCGCGAATTAAATAGATTAGGTATTACAAGTGCCATTGACGCAGGTGGTGGTTTCCAAAATTATCCTGATGACTACAAAGTTGTTGAACATTTAGCTGAGAAGGAACAATTAACTTTGCGTATTGCTTATAATCTATTTACACAAAATCCAAATCATGAATATGAAGACTTTGCTTCATGGGCAAAAATTGTTTCTCCAGGTCAAGGAAATGATAAGTATAAAATGAATGGTGCCGGAGAAATGTTAGTATTCTCGGCAGCAGATTTTGAAAAATTTCAAATGCCACAGCCCGAACTAGCTACGATGATGGAAGCTGACTTAAAGAAAGTAATTTCTCTATTGGTAGAAAACCGTTGGCCATTCCGTTTACATGCAACTTATGACGAGTCAATCACACGATTCTTAAATGTATTTGAGGAAGTCAACAAAGAAATTCCTTTTAATGGTCTACGATGGTGGTTTGACCATGCAGAAACAATCTCAGATCGTAGTATGGAACGTGTTAAGGCTTTAAATGGTGGTATTGCCATCCAAGACCGCATGGCTTTTCAAGGTGAATACTTTGTTGATTTATACGGAAAGGAAGCTGCAAAGCGTACTCCCCCGATTTACCGTATGTTAGACCTAGGTATACCTATTGGCGCTGGTAGTGATGCAACCAGGGTTTCCAGCTATAACCCTTGGGTCGCTCTTTACTGGATGGTTGCCGGAAAAACCATTGGTGGTCTTTCGATATACGATGAAAAAAATAAACTTGATAGAAAAGTAGCCCTGGAATTATATTCAAAAGGAAGTGCTTGGTTCTCTGGTGATGAAGGTAAAAAGGGAACCCTTGCAGTAGGTCAGTTTGCTGATATTGCTGTATTGTCTGCTGACTACTTTACTGTGCCAGAAGAAGAAATCAAGAACCTTGAATCATTACTCACCATTATGGGTGGGCAGGTTGTTTATGGAAATGATGAATTTAAAAGTTTATCACCTGAATTGCCGCCAGCATCACCTGATTGGTCACCGACGGGAGTTTATGGTTATGGTGGTGCTAACCTAGCCCACACTATACTTTCGCACGATGCCCATGATCACAAGTTACATAGTTGCAGTAACCCTCTCCATCAACACACTCATACCGTAATAGGAAAAGATGGAACTAAATGGGGTATTGGTTGTACTTGCTTTGCTTTCTAAGTCAAAACCACCGGTATAATGCCGGTGGTTTTCTTTATGCAATAAGGATATGTAAAAAGAAATAGCAATATATCCCTAATGGAATCTATTACTATGCGATAAGACCGAAGAGTTAATTGATTAACTTGACTTGTTTTTAACAGCCTTCTCTCCTTGCAAAGTCTGCCCTTTTCCCTTAAATAAAAGTCCATGGTATTCCCTTTTGAAGTGACTACACAACACATATAAATCTACTTGCCCTTTGACTGTAATTTAGGTCTTCTCCCAAGAATTATGTATCATGTTTAATTCTCACACTATAATCATTATTATTTTTATTATACTAATACTTTTTCAGGATTATTTAACTTCTGCATAAAGATACGTGCTGCAAAACTTAAAAATTTATCATCAAAGTGAATAAGATTAATATCTTGACTTGGTGTTGGGTCAATAATACGAACTATGCTCAAAGTATCATTATTAACAAAGTTAACCAGTGAAAGAGGTATTATGGCAACCCCATGTCCATTGTATACAAGGCTCAATAGAGAAATAGAAGATTTTGTTTCTATATTTGCTTCAGATAAAGATAACCCTAAACTCTCACAATATATTTTAATAGATTCACGACAACTACATGAAACCATTATTCTACTCAGTCCTACTAATTCTCGAAAAGAAACAAATGATGTTTCATTCAAAGGATGATTTTTTGGAATGACAAGGACAAGCTCTTCGCTATACAAAAGGGTGCTTGTTAATGTGTCTGGAATTTGAGCACTACGCGTGATGCCTATATCAATATTTTTATCAACGATTTGATTTACAGCAACTTCAGATTCTATAATTTTTACTACGATGTTAGGATAATGTTGTTGAAACTTCATAATATAAGGTGTTAAATAAGTGAGATCCTCTAATAAACCTCCTATAGTAATTACACCTCTTTTT
Source organism: Bacillus basilensis (assembly GCF_921008455.1). Lineage (NCBI taxonomy): Bacteria > Bacillati > Bacillota > Bacilli > Caryophanales > Bacillaceae > Bacillus > Bacillus basilensis. The sequence continues at coordinate 3,180,906 of NZ_CAKLBZ010000001.1, forward strand.
ACCCCCTTTAATTCAAAAATTTCATTATAAACGTCATCAAATTGTTGCATGATAAATTTTCCTTTATCAAATAGCAGCTTACCCGCTTCTGTCATTTTGATACCTCTTCCAACTCGATGAAACAAGGGTGTATCAAGTTCACCTTCTAACACACGGATTTGTTGGCTTAAAGTCGGCTGTGAAATACCTAGAACTTCCGCAGCTTTAGTAAAACTATTATTATTACAAACTTGAATAAAATACTCTAAATGACGTAATTCCATTCTTGATACCCACTCTCCGCTTTATGAAAGATTTATAATGAAAAGGACGATATGTATACGTTAACATAACAACTTTATTCCCTACTGTACTAATTGAAATTATATGATTTATTCATTTTGTATTATAATACATTTACTACCACTTATTAATTTTTCCTCCTATTTATTTAATTTATATTTAATTAGGATATTACTAATCAGAAATAGCCTCTACAAACTTACAATTTCTGTGCGTAATATCCTAACTTTTTCAACTGTTTCATTATCATTTTTTCTCAATATAGTCCAAACTACCAAATATTTGCCGAATCCCCTCTTTATGCTGAGGAAAAATAGTATCCACCAATTCAATACCTTCTGAAGTAATTGACGCATACGTGACACGGCGGTCTTTAGGACATGGTTTTCACCTCTTCTTTTCCAACCTATCCACTACATACGTGATACTACTACTTGCAAGTAATATTTTGTCCCAAATTTTTTTATAGGCTGATCGGCTTTACTGTATAGTAGCTCAAGCACTGCAAATTCAGTTGGATTAAGTCCATAAATTTTTATATCCTTTTCAATACGTTTAGTGATTGACTGTAATTCCTTTGATAATATAACAAATAACTTTAAAGATAGACTCTCATCGTTAATCACCCTCATAATTACCAATCCTTTACAAGTTATCTTGAATTCGAGATTCATTATATTATCGTCAAAATATTATGTCAATCATTCATTTTAGCTTTATCAAGCCACTTATAATTTATTTCTCAACATAAGACATATGGAATTAGAAGAAAACAATTGTTACTATATAAGTATCTCAATTACGTTATTTCTTTTAAAGAGAGCTTGTTTTCTAACACAAGTTCTCTTTTGTCGTATTCTAAATTGAATCCGGACAAATTTCAGATAATGAGTCTGCCCATGTATATGATATAGTTTTTAAACAAAGATTAGAGCTCTCCTACAAGAAGGAGAGCTCTAATCTTTCATATAAATATTCACCATTTTTATCATTGCGGGGACATCAAAACTTTAACTTGATGGGGATATGATACTACCTCAATTAATAAATATTACTAACCATATATCTAGATTAATATCTATCATATTTTTTATAAACAGGATTAATTGGATTTAAAAAAAGATTTCTTTTTCTTTACTCGTAATAAATCACCTGTCCATCCTTTGAATCGCATATACATATACATACCTCCTGTTGTGAAAATAATAAATAAGAGAGCAATTAAATAGCTATATTTCCATTCTAGTTCAGGCATATATTTAAAATTCATCCCCCACAATGCTCCTAAGGCCGTCAAAGGCGTACTTACAGCAGTTAATACAGTAAGAGCTTTCATAATTTCATTCCCACGATGAGAAGAAACAACTTCTTGTAAATGAATCATCGTGTCTAATTCTTCTTGGTACTCTTTAACAAGTTGTAATCCACGCTCTAATTTCAAGTATGTTTGTTTATAACAAAGAGTTTTTGTTATATTTTCTAACCACGCTTCCTCCAGGCCTTGTAACACTTCTTGTATTAAGCGAAACACATGTGTGTTCATAAATAATTCATGACGAATATGATAAATTTTTTCTAAAACTGCTATGTTATTATGATGATAAAAATCCCATAATACATTTCTGAAATTGTTTTCGAAATAGTCAACCTTTCGCAAATAGTGAGATATAAACATTGATAAGATAGCACATAATCCTTCAGCGGAACTATTACAATTTTTTGTACCCATAGGGAAAGTATGTATTAATTTTTGGAAATCCTCTTCCTCTTTTTCTTGGACCGTTATCAGTATTCCATGAGCTACGAAATAATGAAGAAATTTTTGAATTTTGGCGTCCTTTTTATCTTGATCATATAAAAACGAACCATATACACAAGTTTGACTTGGTGATAACGTATAAACATATAATCCATTTTCACAAGGAGAACTTATTTTCTTTACAAATTGAGAGAAATAAGATGTTACATCACGAGGGATTATAGAAGAAAGTTTTTCAAGCTCACTAGTTTTCACATGATACCAACTCCATTTTGGCATTTTTATGCATTCCATATTATTCTTCCTTTCTGAATAGTTTTATGTTTGATCGAATAATATTCTTAATATGAAATTTGTATGTAGGTATTCATGTCTTGGAGGAAAAGTTTTTAGATCAACTAAATTACAAAATAAATGGCATAGGAGGTCTTATTCTATTAAAAGGAAGACCCCCTATATATTAGCTATTTTTATTCTCAAATTTAAACATTTCCTCTATACAAGCACTTTTTATCTTTTCTTATAAAGAATTTATTATATATGGAAAAGAAGCTACATAATTTGGCACGTCTATTCAACGAACTCTATTTCGGTCGTTATTATAATTTAGATTCATATACAGATTGATTGGTGATATCGTCAAATACTTGACTTCCAATAATGTAGTATCCATGAAGTGCAGCCTCTTTCGAAGCGTCTACCATACGGAAAGAAGAAATTTCACCTTGCATTTTTTCAATTCGTTTTTTGTGGAGATCTACTATTCCTCCTGTCCAAATAATAGTATCATACTGCTCTAACTTAAATTGTTCTTGTAATACACGCATGACGTCTTGGAAGTGTGCATCCAACTCTTTTTGAATCAAAGTATCAACCTGACTTGTCTGAGGATTTTCTTCTCGACCTCCATATCCTTTTTCTAATATGTTTGGCATGTCGTTAATATGCAAGTGATTACTTTCACCCGCATGATTCTGCACGATATTCTTAATATTTTTCAAAGGCTTGCTACATCCTAGTTCTGTCTCATAATGATTTAAAATGACATTCTGTTTCATATCTGTCATTTCTAATGTACGAAATCCACCGTCAATAATTAAGATGCGATCTCGTTCCTGAATGATTCCCTCTTTTAAGAAATAGGCATGTAAAGCGACCGGTTGCTGAAGAATCAAAGCATTTTCCACTGTAATATTAATAAATTTCCCATCAATTTGCACGGAAGTTTCTTTTTTTAGTGCACGTTGTAATTGTTCATGCTGACTACCAAAACAAGTAACGGGAAGCCCGGTAACAACTAAAGGTAACACGACATTTTCTTTATAATCCTTTGCAATGCAACCAAATATCTGTTGTTTAAACCGTTCGCTTTCATAATAATTTTCTATTTCTTCGTCAAATGGAGGAAGAAATGAAGCGTCAGATTGATGTGCTTCATTTCCCATGTAGTATGCAAAGTCTAAGTCTATAAAACTTACCTTTGTTAAATCTTCACTTTCAGCATGATTAGGTACAGGGGCTAGTGTGGAAGCTTCACTCTTAATCGTCACCTCAGAATCTACATCCTGTCGATATGCCCGCTTAGTAAAACCAATTCCTACATCAATTGCATACAGAGATTTCATACTTTTTTCCTCACTTTCTCTTTTTAGAATTAAATCTAAGCACTCTCTTCTTTCCCTTCTTTCCTATATTTCTTTTCATTTTTCGTTTTTTCTCCGTCTATGTCCTTACTATTTTCATTTATTTCGTTATCCTTTTCATCTTTTTTCTTTTTGTTATTTTCGTTTTCTGTTAAATCTTTAATAGTAGAAATGACAACCGGTGTGGCTGTAAGCAGTTGTGGTAATGTTTGTTTTGCAACATTAGCTGCAGTTACAGAGAATTGTTTACTTGTCTCAGTTACCTTCTCTAATGTTTCCTTTATGTTTCCTTCTTGTAGTTTGTCTTTTATGCTTTTTCCTTTTGTTTGTATAGCATTTCGATTTTCTTTTTTTAATAGGGAGACCATGACTCCGGTTGTAATCCCAATCACAGCATATTTAAATATTGTATGTTTCATTTTTCTCACCCTTCTCTACTTTTAATTTCTTCAATGCTACAACCTAAAATAATTACCTTACCTATTTATCAGATGTTGCAATCTATTAGAGAGAATGATAGTTTTGCGACTGCCTATCACTCGCCGTTGGTGTTTCAGCTGTTACTAGGAGTAAAATTCTCCCTTGATCTAGTTTTTCTTCATATAAGTTAGCTTCCTCCTTCGACAACCCCATTTCCTCCATTTGATTTCGGAGTTCGTCCCCTTTTTTGGAGAAAAAGTTGATAATACTTGTGCCCAATCCTTGTTCTTTTACTCCAATCGTATTTGTGTTTGTATCATCCACAATCTTTTTTGTTAGATGTTTTTCATGTGCTAAGACATAAATGTCATCTTGGCGAATCCCTTGCAATTCTAGTTCTTTTACTTTCATAACTACTTCCTGTTCATTTTGATATTCATGAACCACCGGTTTTCTTTCATTCTTATGCATGGTATTTTTCCTCCTTTAGATTTTTTATTTAGTTGTTATGTAATATGTAATACACCTATTTTAAAGATGTTAAACCTAAATTTTCAAAAAACTTTACACAATAGGTTATTAATGTTTTTGAATATCAAAGAGATGTCATGAGAACTTTGCTTTGATAAAAGTGTTACAAATAACGATTTGTTTGGAAGGCAAGCCTCTTATTTTATAGAAAAATTCTATTTAGAAAAAGTTACAAAAGGAGTACAAGATACTTTTTTCGTTAATTAAATCAAAAGAAAAATAAAAAAACACTCCTTTTCAAAGAGTGCTTTTAAAAAACATATAACCTAATAACAATGTTTCTATTTTGATTACAGAAAGAAAGTCTTTATTAAAACATATGGTTGCTAATTTAATTGCAATCTTCCTTGCACCCAAGCAGCAATATCATTTATAACATACTCAGGGATATTAGCAGAATTATAATATTCATCCGGTTTACTTATTTCTCCATAACCTTCTGTAAATAAGGGATTTAACTTTGGATATAGTCGATAATCAATGTTATCTCGTTCTTTTAATTGTTCTTTCCAAAGAGGGATTTCGATTTTCGATTGAACTTGATAGTCTCTTTCTCCTTGAATAATAAAAAGCGGTGTCTTTTGTTCTTTTGACATTTCCCCTGCTTTAATTTTATGGATAGAATCCTTACTTCACAGGATTTTTTTGCTGTTTTCACTATATCCTTACTATACAAATGAAAATATACAACGATACTAAATATACAAACTTTGCATAAAAAAATGATTTTATAGTATCTTTTTAATATCCATGTCCACTTTGCCAACCACCGTGTCCACCCGGCCAACCACCATGTCCACCTTGCCAGCCACCATGTCCGCCTTGCCAACCACCATGTCCACCTTGCCAACCACCGTGTCCGCCCGGCCAACCACCGTGTCCACCTTGCCAACCACCGTGTCCACCTTGCCAACCACCGTGTCCACCTTGCCAACCACCGTGTCCGCCTTGCCAACCACCGTGTCCGCCTTGCCAACCACCGTGTCCACCCGGCCAACCACCGTGTCCGCCTTGCCACCAGCCTGCATAGCCTTGTCTCTGTGAGTTCATTCCTTCGCATCCCTTCTTATTAAAAATTCAAATACTGTAACTGGGTATTCTCTAAATATAATTATGTATCCCCAAAATAAATGTATCCGCAAACATCTCGATTATTGGTAAAGTAATTATCTAATGAAAAAACATTTATCATTGCAAATCTAAGCTCCTAACACGATTTGCACAAGAGAATAACCATACAATGTTATCCCTCCTTTAAAAACCTATTTAAGAAAAACTTAAGAAATTCCCTTCTAAATTCATAAGAAGTTTTTTCTATACTAAGAATGTAAATGAACAAAAGGAGAAACAATCATGAAGAAATTTATACTTTGCATAATAGGAATAGGCCTCCTTATATACTTACTACCTTTCATGTTACGCGGGGATTTGGATAGATTTAATCCACTTGCTGAAGAGAAAAATGTATATGCCGTTGCGGAAGGATATGGTGTTCCCGATTATCATACGAACGGTAGAGCTATGTACTCGTTAAAAGGCATTGATGAATCTGGAAATGAAGAAGAGTATACAGTAGGAACGAATACTCCTAATGATTTTATAAGAAAAACTTACTTGAGAATTCATGTGAAAGGTAGGTATGTTTACTCGTACGAGGCTATTTCTGAAAAGGATATTCCGGAGAAAATAAGGAAGCAATTAGAGGTAGAAATTAAATAAAAGAGCCTACTCTTATTGAGCTGGCTCTTGATTACCTCTCCAACCTACCATTAAGATATCTTGAGGAAGGAGAATTCTTTCGATCAATTTATTACATTCATTATCACTGTTTTAATAGCCATTCTTCCATTACTTTCACTGTTTCATCTCGTTGTGCTTTTGCCGTAATTAAACTCGCATTATCACCCTTTTGCTCACCGTACATGCCAAAATGAGCATGGTTTCCGCCTTTTATCATGTGCATAGTTGTATTCTTTGACATTAACTTTTTATTGTTCTCTATTTTTTCTACAGTTGCTAACGCATCTACTTCCCCATAAATTGATAACATCGGAATCGATTTCGTAGAGAAATCATCTGCAGGATAAGAACCTAAGAAAATAATCCCATCTACCTTATCTTCATGTTGAAAGGCATACTTAGAAATCATAGCTCCGCCCATTGAATGCCCTGCAACATACCATTTTTGAACTTCAGGATACTGTTCAATTACACTGTCTACTTCATTGATTCCAAGTATCGCTAGATTTAATGGTAACTTAGGCATTACTACAAAATGTCCATCTTTTGCAAGAGCTTCTCCTAAATAACTATAAGCCTCGGCTTCTACTTTAGCTCCTTGATAAAAAATAACCCCTATTTTTGCATCTTTCTCTCCAAAAACTATATGATCTTCATCTTTTTTATCATCCACTAACGACATAGCCTCTTTCGTTGGTTTGTATGTAAACTGAGACCAAGTTAAAAAAGTAATACTTCCTATAATTAAAATACCTAGTAAAGAGTACAGCGTAATTTTTATCCATTTCTTCACAAAGGTGACCTCCCTAAGATGTACATATTCTATATTTTAGATTATCATTAATACACATAAAAACTCGAGCATTTTTTTATGCTCAAGTTTTTATTTACGTCTTTAATTTATACTATAAATGGTCCAAGCTAAATATGTAGCAAATGTAGACCATACAAAATATGGAATTAGCAACCGTGTCGATACTTTAGATAAATTGGAAGAAAATAAAATGAGAAGGAGCGTAGTAATAGCGACTAGTAAACAATCTACGGTTGCTAAAAATAAATTTTTTTCACTGAATTGAAAGTAGCTGAATGCTTGATTACATATGTAATTTAAAAAGAATATAAACCAAAATGTTTTTGGCTTAAATCCATATTTGTTGTAAATAATTGCAACTGATAATGCAATGAGTCCATATAATACAGCCCAAATCATTCCGATTATCATGCCAGTAGGTGTCCAAGACGGCTTTTCTAGCGCATCGTACCACATACGATCAATAGGAAATAAAATACTAGAAACATAAAACAAACCATACGTTAGTAAGAACACTATAATACTAGATTTTTTCATAAACATTCTCCTTTTCAATAGAAGGTTTTAGAAACTTTATATGATTAGTATGTCCTTGTAATGGATAAATTTCTAATATTTATATTTTAAATACATATTGTTTAATCTATCTTATACGAACTCTTTCATACTTTTATATGCACAAAGCGCTCTCTCCCGTGCTGCCTTATGATCAACAACTGGCAAAGGATATGTATGACCAAGCTGTATATTGGCCTCTTTTAAAACATGCTCAGGTGCTTCCCAAGGTTTATGTATATATTTATTAGGCATATCTCTTAATTCTGGTACCCATTTTCTTATATACTCCCCATTTTTATCAAACTTTTCTCCTTGTGTGATCGGGTTAAAAATACGAAAGTACGGTGATGCATCTGCTCCACTTCCAGCAACCCATTGCCACCCCATTGTATTATTTGCAATATCAGCATCTAGTAGTGTATCCATAAACCATTTCGCCCCTTCTTGCCACGGAATTAACAAATGCTTTACAAGAAAAGAGGCTACAGCCATTCTTGCGCGATTATGCATAAAACCTGTTTGCCACAGTTCCCTCATTCCTGCATCAATAAACGGATAACCAGTTTCACCTTTCTGCCATACTCTTAATAATGTCTCTTCATTATCCCACGGAAAATGTTCAAAGTTCTTATTAAGAGGTTTATATACTGTAAATGGATAATGATATAGCAAATAATAAGAAAACTCCCGCCAAATTAATTGACGTATAAAACTATTCACTTGTTGTTCAAAAAGACTACATTGTTTTTCGATACTTTTATTTATTAAGTAATGATATATTAGCTTTACTGATATTTGACCAAATGAAAGATACGGTGCCAACATCGAATGAGCATTTTGATTTGGAAAATCTCTTCCCTCACTATAAGAGTCTAATTTGCTAGAGCAAAATTTCTTAAATGTATTGTATGCCCCTTCTTCTGTAGGCTCCCATATTGATTCAATATGAGATGTCCACGGTATAGTCGGCAGCAAGTGTAATTCTGAAACAGATAAGCTTGCTGGTAGAGAGCTTCCCCCTTTTATACTCTGCACTTTACTAATAGGCTTAGATATTACCTGCTTTTGAAATGCATTGTAAAAAGGCGTAAACACCTTATATTCAGTATTATCTTTCTTTTTAATAATCCACCGTTCTAATAATAAATGTGAATTAAATTCCTTACAGATCATACCTTTATCTTCTAACATCATTTTCATTTTTTGATTAAATTGTAATCTGTCTGGATCATAACAAATATTCCAATATACAGCCGTTATATTTAATTGCTCTATGAGAGAAAGTATTTCTTCCTGCGTATTTCCTTTACGAATTATTAAAGTAGAGCCAAATGCCTCAAGTTGCTTCTTTACATCTATTATTGCATGGTGTAACCACCACTTTGATGCCTCCCCCATTGAAAAACCTTCATCTTGTACATATACTGGAAGGACCTCACCAGACTGAGCAGCCTCAAATAGAGCTGGGTTATCATATAAACGAAAATCTTTTTGAAACATAACGATAATTTTATTTTGCATGGCTACCCCTTCTGATTCTTAAAACATAATAAATTTTATTATACAACAGCAATTCATACATAAGAATTTATTTGTCCTTAATAAATTAGTTAACTTTTTCAACTATTTTATTAGTAGGAATTTTAATAACCGTTTCTTTTCCACCTGTTTTATCAATCTTGAAACCATAAACTTTAACATCCGACGGTACTAATGGATGATGACGAATCATGTCTATACTCTTCTCAATATTTTCACTAACATTTTCTTTTCCGCTTAGCCATTCATCAAGGCTACCACTTGAAAATTCAGGCATACAATTTTCAAAGAGATAGTCTAGTTCCCTGTTATTTTTTATGGAATCACGTTGAATTTGTAGATTAACTGCATCAGTTTCTTTATCCTCTATTCCGACAATAAAAATTTCTTCAACATTTTCTTGATAAATAGCAATAATAATAGACCTCATTATATCTCCAAAAGGATGTACAATTACAGAATCGCAGCTGTGTATAGTCAACATATTTTCTCGTTGAATGTTAGTTACTTGTTGTATGATAGGCTCTATTCCGTGTTCAATGTCTGTTAACAATAAAACATTTTTATTCTTTGAATTCATATATAGCACTCCTTCTTCATGATCGTATTTATGGAACTTTTAAACTAGTAACAATAGTTGAGTATTCATTACATAATTGTTACCAGTTTTTCCAACGTCCCTCTGGATCAACACTTGCAAGTCTAACCCACCCATTTTGAACTTTTTCTCGAAATGTGAAATTATTATTTAGCAAACGTTCTATAAATGTAATAGGCGCTTGAATTACAATTAGTAAACGAAGTGGTGAATGATACGTCTCACTATCTGACTGCATAACGGATTGCCAAGGTAAGCCTGGCAACAAATCACTTGCATTTCCTTGCATAACACCGAGACCTGCTGTTACGGTTTGGGTTGTTTTGTTTCCACTACCATAATAATGAGGAGCTACAGTTGAAGCGTAATATTGTAGATTTATCCATTGAGCTACTGTTCCTGGTCCTGCAATAATGTTAGCTAATATATCGCCACTTTCATCCTGTTTCCAATCATAATTATGAAGGAAAGCCCTACCTTCTAAGTCACAATCCTGAGTCAATTCACGCTGTCCGATAATAAAAGATGCATTACGGGCTAATCCCCATTCCGGACGTATTTCACTCCAATCTTCTGCAAACCGGTGTGCTTCTTTACTCGGATTTTTTATTTTCGTTTTAAAATTAGGTAATTGCATTAAACGCTCTCTATTTGCATGTTGGCTCACATTTGGCATAATCGACTCAATACAATCAAATGCTTCTTGCGCAATTTCCGAAAGTTCCGGGACATAAATCCATTCCAATTCATCCACTGTTGTTTTATGCTCAGCTGCTGCAAAAATGGTATCCTCAGGAATTTTAATACCTTCAGCAGACAACACCTCTCTTACTTCTGGAAGATTGCATAAAGTAGCAAAAACTCTTGCATTGAATCCACCTGCTGCTCCGCCACAAGCACCACACTCAAGCGCTGCAGCATAAGGATTGTTCGTACTTTGACTACTGTGGCCGCACATTACAACTAAAGGCGCGAACTTTTCTGTCAGTCCCACCATTTTTAAAGCTTGACGCACATAGTTCACTTTCTCTTCTTTCGTAAAACCGATCGGTATTTCACATTTCGTGTCATGAACATGATTAAGCGAGAAAGTTGTATTAGGCTTTTGCAACATATTTTTACGAAGGTTACGAATTAAGCCACCTACTCTTCTTGGCACAAAACTCCTTGTCAACATCTGTAAACCAAGTAAAGGACCACTTACCTCAGGTAGTAACATACTTGTCAGTACATTTTGTTTCATCATTTTAAACGTATAACTTAATGAGCTGTCTATCTTCTTGCGTTGTTGATAAGATTTAAATTCATTTTCATCCGTGAGCTCTTTGATTTGATGTTTCGGTTTTAATATAACTGGCAAAGAAGGATGACTGTCATTACTACCTAGTTCACTAGTCGCAATTGGTAACCCAAAGAAACCAGCTATTCCAAACGTTTCAAACGGACCTAATTTTTCAAGGTGGCGACGAAACGGTTCTGAACGTACATCAATACAAAATGCTAATTGAGCTACTACACGCTTTTTATCATTAGTTGCACGTTGTTTAGAAGTAATCTTCTCCTTTAATTGCTCTGCATGCGTCTGTTCCCAAGCTTCCAGCCAAAGTTTCTTGCGAGTATTTTCATCAAAGCGATAAGCAAATGCTAATAATTCACTTTGTTCAGCTGCAGACATTTGTAACCATTCCCGGGTTGAAATATTCCCCCAATAGATCCAAGAAGCCATAAGTGAGACAATCGAAACTTTTTTTTCAACCTTTTGATTTTTTAAAGGTAAATAAGGTTTTACAATGGCTAGCTCCATAGAAATTCGAACTGCTAAATATTCTATGAGAAGTTCCTGTTCCTGAATCGATTGTTGCGAGCGCCATAGTATCATTCCTGCCCATCCAGGCAAAGAAAGTAAGTGCCCTTCAAGGTAAGCTTGCATGTTAGATTCAGAAATTCCTAGTTCAGATAATGCTTTTGTTAAAGCTACATTGGCATCTTGTGGCCAATCTTTTAAAACTTTACGTTCATTTTTACTGAGTGCTGGATCAAATTTAATAAGGTGTTGCCATGCACGATAAAAACCTTTCTCACGATTTGGCATCGCCCAACTTGCCCCGGCGTCATCAAGATATAATTTACACCATTTAACAATATGATAATTAAGAATATCAGATAGGTTGTCACCATTTTGATTCTCTATAAGCGAGCTTATTGGTTGCATAGAAGAGTCTTTCATACTCCCTGTATTTACATAACTTATTTCTTCTGCCAATTTATTTAATTCTGGCGATGATAATAGACTAGAAGGTAATCTTTCTAACTTTAAAGCTTCTTGGCAAAAACGCTCCGCTGTCTCTCGCGGAATATGAAAAGATTGTGAATCAAGCCAACGAGACAAGCCAATTTGTAAAAATGATTCCTCAATCTCACCTTTCGCCTTTGCCGAATGAATCATGGTGGCACTAGGATAAATATCCACATTACGAGCTTCTTTTAACCAATTTGCAACTTGTTCAAATGATTGCTTTTCAAGTCCCATCCAAGGGTGATGAGCTGCAAATGTAGTGATAGGCCAAAGTGGTGCAATAACTCGGCTAGCAAATACAACTAAATCATTTATATTATTTTCTTGTAGATTAATGTTTGTATCTTTCTTTTTTAAAGTCTCTTTCCTTAATATTGACGGTATGCTCATCACGAATTACCTCCCTTTGATACATAATGTTTCAGATAGCTTGGGTGACTTTCTACTGACTTTCGTCTCGCCTCACCTACTCGAACTAACCAAAGATAAAGTACAGCGAATAAAGTAGAAGATTGATTACGAGTAACGAAAGTACTAATAACACTACTAAATAGTAAGATACATATAACAAAGATAACGGCTGGAGCTGAAGGTTGAACACTTTCATAAATGTCAGTATGCAACCATTTATAAAGAGAATTATGAACGGTAAAGTAAATGAGAGAAAATCCAATCAAAACAATTAAGCCAGCAATTCGTCCCATTCTTCCCTCTCCAAAAATAACAAGCTGTTTCCATGAAAAGTATAATGACCAGCCTAAGATTAACGCACTAACTAATTGATACCCCTCTCCAGAAGTTATAAACCAGAAAGCAATTGCTATAAATAATCCTAAAATACGCCCGACTATCATCCATAAATTGGACATCTTTTCATTAGATTGCTTCACTACCTCAACACGTTGTACTGAGGAACCAGCTTGTAAAAACAGTGTGGCTTTAAATAAACCATGTAAAATTAAATGAATAACAGCTGCTAAATAAGCGCCTAATGCACATTGAATAAGCATAAATCCCATTTGTGCAATAGTGGAGCCTACTAGCTGACGTTTATAATCAACTTGAACTAAACTAATTCCTGTTCCTATTAAGACCGAAATACTAGAGAAAATAAGTAAAATGATTTGTGCAATATCATCATGAAAAAGTGGTGAAAATCTAGTTAACATGATACCGCCAGCATTTACTAAACCCGCATGCATAATAGCAGAAACAGGAGTTGGAGCAACAGCTGTTTCAATTAACCATCTTTGAAAAGGCCATTGTGCTGCTGGAATCATCACAGCCAATATAACTAATACATTGATTGCTGTTCTTTCCAATGTTCCATGTTGAGCTAAATTTTCATTCGTTAAAACTGATGTTAACTGCCACTGTCCAGTTATTTGAAATAGCCAGATGATAGCTGATAACAACGCAATCCAGCTTATTGTAAATAAATAACTAGAAATTTTTGTTGCTTCACTAACTACTTTCCACCCTTTATTTAGCCCTATGAGTAGAATCAATCCTATAAGAGTTGCTCCCCAACAAATAATCATGAAACGAAGGTCATCACTTAACCATGCAACCGAAGATACACCTGTAGTAAATGTAAAAAGCGCAAAGTATTTTCGATATGAGCGATCCCCCATTAAGTAACGTACAGAAAAACGCTGAATGATTAAACCAATTGTAAGAACAAAGAAAGCCATTAACCAAGCTAAAATATCTAGATGCCAAGGCCCCACAACTCTATCTCCATTGTTATTAACAAGTGCAAGTAAAGAAACCAATGAAGGCAAAGCAGCGATACCAATATGGATATGAACAAAACGTAAAGGCATCCTTTCATTTAAAAACAATAATCCACTTAGCCAAGAAGCACTAAGCGCCATAAAAAATAATGTTAACAGTGTTGATGAACTCAGCGAAATTAACATGTAAAATACTCCCTTCCAAACGAAAATAACCTATAAAAATTCCTTTTAATTACGATAGTTTTTTTAATTTCAATTTTCATTCACTCTTTTTAGTGCATCGTTTTTTTCCATAAAAAAAACCGACAACTTCCATAATTCAATGATTTTATATCATCATTGAATTATGGAGATTGTCGGTTTCACTTCAACTAACTTCGATAAAGTTTTTTGAAGAGCTCCCATTTTATAGAGGATAATAATATATGTATTACTCCTATTAAAAATAACAGTATATCTCTGATCTCCTAGATTATGCAATCAATATATCAATTTATGTTATGCGCTATCTTTCAATTAAGAAACTTTTTCATTTAGTCAATATTACATATTAAAAAAATGCTAAAGCCTTAATTATAGCAAACTGTTAAAATGAGCATCTATTAATTTTTAAAACAATTATAAGATAAACCATATTAAGCAGTTTGTCAATTTATTTATCCGTTTTTCCGAGCGTTATTTCAATCGAAATTCATTATACGTAAATAATTTCAAGTTTTCTCGTTTTCTAATTATCACCATACTAATAAGATCAACTTGTAGGTGTCTTAATTACCTCACTGCATTTTTAGTGTATCTTCCACTAACCCTACAGTGGTTTTAATTTTTAAAATTTTTCCTCAAGATTATTAAACAATTTAAAAATCATTACTCGTTCACCTGTACGGGAGCTTATATCCGTATGAAAGCTTTTCACTTTTTCTCCAGTTAATTCTAGTATAATCTCTTTCAGATCTTCAATTCCAGATTCAACTAACTCCGAACGATTTTTCTTTATCGTTAGCATACCGTCTTTTGTTTCGCAAACAGTATATTCAGCCGGCGTTAAAATACCTTGTAAATTTACGATAATCATATCCCGTAATATATCTGTCTTAACAGATATAGACCCGCGTCCTAAGTAGTCCTTTTCCCAGTGAGTAATTGCTTTGCTTATCTCTGATTCAATAGAGCCTTTTGAGTTTTTCATCTATGTATCCTCCTTCAATAAAATGTAATTACATTTATAATTACAATAACAATATAATAATCTGGATTGATTTTATTTTCAATTGTTGAGAAGAATTTATAGGAATTGTTGTAAGGTATCCTTTAGTATCATAGTGCAATTTTCATATTACAATATAGATTTTCTCAATTATTCCAAACAAGATACTCTTACTATAAAGACTCTGTTGCATACATTTCTAAAAAGGACATACCGGAGAAAATAAGAAAGCTCTTGTAACGTAATACATAAACGAAAGAGCCGATTTCTTTATAAAATAGTAAATCGACTTTTGTCTTAGTTATTGATTTAGTAATAAAAACACTTTTTAAAAGAAATAAGCTTATACTATAGTCGTTGATCTTTCTGGAAGTTTAAACGAAAATGACTCTCATCACTGTATATCCCAAATTCATACCCTTGCTCTTTATAAAATTTAATGCTTTCAGAAAGAGCTTGTAATGATAGCCTTACTATTGAAATTCTATTATAATTTTGTAATTGGAATGAATTCGGATCAAATAAAGAACCAGAAGAAATAATATGATTTGGAGGTATCATAATGAGCCTTTTAATTAGAGAGTTAGAAACAAATGATTTAGATAATTTCCCGGAGATTGATGACAGCTTTATAGTGAATGCTCGGTTAATGCTTTCTCTTTCAAAAGTAAATAGACGCATAGAATATACAGTAGAAGACGTTCCGATTTATGAAAAAAGTTATTTACAAAATCAAAATGATAATGAAGAACTAGCGTACAATGAATATATTAATAACCCTAATCAAGTAATTTACATAGCACTGTTACATAACCAAATCATTGGATTCATAGTATTGAAAAAGAATTGGAATCACTATGCTTACATAGAAGATATAACAGTGGATAAAAAATATCGTACACTCGGAGTTGGTAAAAGATTAGTTGACCAAGCAAAGAAGTGGGCAAAAGAAGGCAA
Source organism: Bacillus basilensis (assembly GCF_921008455.1). Lineage (NCBI taxonomy): Bacteria > Bacillati > Bacillota > Bacilli > Caryophanales > Bacillaceae > Bacillus > Bacillus basilensis. The sequence goes on from NZ_CAKLBZ010000001.1 coordinate 3,196,989, forward strand.
TATGCCCGGTATCATGCTTGAAACGCAAAATAATAATGTCGCAGCATGTAAGTTCTATGAAAAATGCGGATTTGTAATTGGTGGATTTGATTTTCTTGTTTATAGAGGTTTGGATAAGACAAGTGATGAAGTTGCAATTTATTGGTATTTGCATTTCAAATGAAAATGTTCTTAACGTTAAACAAAAGCAAAATAAAAACCCCAATCTCTCTATATAAAAATTGAGAAATTGGGGTTAAGTCACTTAACAATATTTTTCATTTAAAACCAGTAACTAATTAATAATCCTGCTGATAATAAAAAGCCGAAAATCGTATTTGTCATCGCTGTTGATTTCATGGCGATGCGCATATACCCGGGATCCTTTGCTCCTTTTTGGAAACTTTGAATGGCAGAAATTGGCTTTCTCAAACCTAGGAACATCACTAATGCCCAAGGGCTTATATAACCCATCAATACAATTACAGCAATCCATAAATAAGCAACGAAAAAGGCTACAGCTAGTGTTACCACTGCTTTCTCTCTCCCAAGAAGGATTACTAATGTCTTTCTTCCACCTTTAATATCTTCTTCAATATCTCGGATGTTATTTGACATGTTGATTGCACCGACTAAAATTCCAATTGGAATGGAAATCAATACACTTTCAATCGTTATCGTATTCGTTTGAATAAAGAAAGCAATGAGTACAAAACATGTCCCCATTAACAATCCAGAAACTAATTCTCCAAACGGAGTGTACGCAATTGGTAATGGACCACCTGTATATAAATAGCCCACCGCCATTCCAATTAAACCGATGACGACTAACCACCAGCTACTATTCATACAAATATAAATTCCGATAAGTGCTGCTACTACGTACAATAAAAGCGCAACTGTTAAAACATTTTTTGGTTTCAATCCATGACGGACAATTCCACCACCAATTCCAACAGAATCAGCTGTATCTAATCCACGTTTGAAATCATAGTACTCATTAAATAAATTCGTTGCTATTTGCAATGCTAAACATGCAACCATCATCGCAATAAATAAAAGCCAATCAATTTTGGCAACATAAAGTGATGCCACTGTTCCTAAAATTACAGGAGAAAACGTCGCCGTTAACGTATGCGGGCGTGTCATCTTCCATATTAATTTAGCGGAACTAATTTCTTTTTCTGTCCCCATAACTCTGTTCAATCTCCGATACGATAAACTTAACTAAATCTATACAATTCAATCAAATTTATACAAGTTAGTGCTTCATCGTGTTCTCGCAGCACCAGCATGGTTTCTAAGCACTTTTTCTTGTTCAGGCGTTGGAATCAGTCTGACTTTCTTCGCCAATATCATCAGAATTTAACTCCTTTACTGTGCGATTATTCGGGCACTCATCTTTTAGATAATGAAAGATTGATTCTTCTGAATTGTAGCGTGTTCCATCAGCATTCTCCTAAGACTACTAGGATACAAACCTGTTAATTCCGATACTTGACTAACTCGTGAAAATTTCATTAATATTCTCACCCCATTGAATTTACCACAATGCATAGGTTCGGTAGCTTCAATGGGATTTGATAGATTTAATTAAATTTATCTCGTTCAACTAAGGGCGCAATTCCTTAGCCAGTTCTCTTATGAACTTCTCATATTTTCACATGAGCGCAGACTATATGTTTATCTCTTTAGAGATAGAGGATTTTTCCACCACCATAGGCTTGTGATGTACTCTCGTCAGTTATACGAGATAGTCGTTGAACGTTCATCTTATCCATTTTGACTTAGATGATTCGAGGCGGAAGACCCATTGTTCTAGTGTTTAGGATTTAACCTTACACCATCTGATTGATTTTTTCTGCTTTCGCAACATTCACGCTCGCTATTTCTAGCCACGTTGTAGTTCAATCAGCTTTAGGGATTGCCCGCAGTTAACCCTCACTACTAGCCAATCACTTGACTAGCAGGGCTTACTGATATATTTAATTAACTTTCGTTATAATTGGTTAAATAAATCGTAACAGTTAGTTACCCTACATTTAAGTATAAATTACTAGCAGTATCTTTCTATCTATTTCCTGCTTCATATCTATTATATCAAAAAATGAATTGGTAATAGAACTGTAATGCTCTTGCTTATCCCTCTATCACTCTTGAATTCAGTTTTTCAAAAGAAAGTCCGTTGCTCACATTCGAACAACGGACTTTCTTTATACGAACCATTTTAAAACATCTTCAGCAATCTCTTCTGGTCTATCCCAGTGCATTAAATGCCCTGTATCTGTATAAAGCTTAGTCGTAAGATCAATACGCTTCTTAAATTCCGCAATCTGCAATTCTCTTATTTTTAAATAATCATCTGGAAGATCGTAATACAATAATAAGATATCGCTTTTAATTTTATGAGATTTCAACGTTTTATACACCGTATATTGAAACTTAATTACACCTCGAGCGGTATCGCCAGTAGCATGCCATTTCACTTTACTATCTTCTTCTCGCATTAAGTCATAAACCGCACGTTCTATTAATGGTGACCACCTGCTATAAGCCTTTTTTTCTGATTGGATACATGCTCCTTTACTGTCAAAAATATATTCATCAAAATCTTTTTTGTAATGAGTGATTTCTTCTTCTAATGATCGTGGTGGACACTCTCCTTCTTTCGCATCTTTATATAGCTGCGCAAAATAATCTGCATTCATTTTGCCATGATAATAACCACCATCTAATAAAACCATTTTATTCACTTTCTCTGGACATTCTGTTGCATAGTGAAGTGCAACGCTTGCTTCCCATGAATGTGCTACTATATGAAATGTTTCTTTTCCTATCTGCTCAAGTAATGCTACTACCCAATTTGTTAAATGGGATGCACCGTAATCTTCATCCTTCTCAAAATTTGGTGTTTTCCCATGTCCAGGTAGATCAAACGATACAATATGATATTTATCTTTTAAAAGTTCCGCTATTTCTATAAAACTTAATTTTGTACTTCCTAAACCATGAAAACAAATGATTTGAGGATTACTTTTATCCCCCCATTCACAAACACTTGCCTTATATTCACCAAATTCTACAAAAAAGTGATTCACTTTTAATCTCCTCTAATGATCAGATGTAAATTAGTTTGAATACGACATTGTTTTTTCAGAATAAATAAATTCAACAAAATTATCCAAATCCCTTTTTCGCAAATGATTTTTATAGAATACGAGCGTCAACTCTAGTTAAAAGCACCCAACGCTTAATTTCATGTATACCGATGATAATTCATTTAAGTTAATGGTTAAACTACATCTTCACGCCCCTCAAATTAATATAGTTTAATAATTGTATGATTCGTTTATCATATGTGTGATGTTTCAAAGTCCTATCCAGCCCTTTTTCAGCTATACGTTTTCTTTCTTGTACATGTTCCAAATAATAATCAGCTTTTTGTATAAACTCCGATGCACTATTAAAAGTTTCTATTTCAACACCTGGTATGTAATGCTTTGCTACATCTGGGCGTATATCAGTTAATTGAAAAGAACCTACGGCATTAATTTCAAACGTCCTATTATTTACTGAATATGCTTGGATATTTGCAGAATTACAATTCAATTCCTGATCAATTAGTGAACGATGCAAATTTATATTGATTTTAGTAGATACGTAAAATTGTAACGCATCTTCATACTTTGCAAGTGGCAAGAGTTGTATTTTATCCTTTAACCTTTCATAATTCTTTAACTTCTCCCAACCGAACCCTACAATTTTTGTGTTTTTTTCTGCTAAATACTCTGAAATAGAATCAACAAAGTTAATTCTATTTTCAAATGCTGTGCCTATAAAACTAAGATCATACTTATATGTATCTTCTTTAAGAGAAGGTTTAAATACCTCTTGATTCGCTGCTAAAGGGAGATGAAACACATTATTACATCCTATCCCCCTATAAAACTTGATACAATTTAAATCTTGCGTAAATATGTAATCATAATACGGAACAAGATTTTGTGTTACATCCGTATAATAAGGATCATCTGTTAGCCAAAGCCCAGTAGTAAACCCTGCCTTTTTTAAGAATGGCATAATGTGATAAATTTCTTCACTTAAACCGCTTAGTACCAAAATAAAATCTGGTTTCACTTTTAACGCGGTTTTTATAGCTTTTTCTGGACTCACCATAATTGTATCGCTGTTTACCTTTTGTAGACTATTGAAAATTGCAGCTTCGATCATTGGATAATAAAAAGAAATTCCTGATTGAATAAATAAAATTTTCTTAGGAGTATTGCCTTTCATGTCATTTCCCCCTATTTCTACATAATCAAAGCGCACAAAAATTATCAGGCTTTATTCATTTTCATGACCTCTTACTTTACATGTATAAGCACCGTTTATGTCCATTATGTTGAACTTCCCTCATTTTATAGGCTGATGAGACTTTTGAAGGGGATGCTTCTTGTAACATTGTTTCCTCTTCTTTAGAAGCTGTCACAAAGGGAATAAAATTAGGGTATATTCAGCCAAATTATTAACCATAGAAAATGAATACATAAAAGAAAGAGCCTACTCGTATGAGTAACGGGTTCAGTTTAGGGAGAGAAAAATGCTAATAACCATTAGAAATAACACAATAATTTGTATGCATTTCGCACTCCGTTTCGCATTATAAATAGCAAACTAAAACGCTCAGAAAATATTCTGAGCGTTTTTATGTCCTTCTTCAACTAAAGTACCCGTTAGCGTAAGTACAATATTTCGCAATATGTTACTTTACGCATCAAAAACAGCGGTGCCTTTTTAAAGAATTGCACCAGTTAGTGTAAAAAGCTATTTCACCATTTGTATTGTTAACTTATCTTTTAACATTGACCTATATGAGTCAATTTCATATTTTGTATTATTGATTTTTTCTTTTTTCATTTTTAACATATCGAATATTTCTAACTCTAAATTCCTTCTAGCTTCAAGAACTTTTATCGCTCCTTCTACACCTGAATGGTTATGTTCTTTCCCATAGCCTTGGTTAGTGTAATAGTCGATAATTCCTGTGGACCATTCTGGAGTTCTTTCTTTTAATGCCTTCCTAAATGAAAATTCAAGATTATCTTGTTCTACATACAATAACATTGGATTTAAATTCTCTATGATTTTTGCAACTTTCATTACATAATTTATTATTTTTTCTTTTTGTTCACCATATTTAATCATCCCAATAGTTAATGGATTTTGTATGAAACAACATTCAAAGATATAAACCTTATTGTCTTCTAGAGCAATTTCAGCAAAGTCATTCCATTTGTCAGCAATTAATTCAACATTTTTATCGAATGGTAATTCATATATATCATTTTCAAAAATAGCGTTAAATAATTCGTCTGAAAACTGATCACCAAACTCATTTTTCATCTTACTGTATGGTAATAAATAATTGCTTCCTTTTTTTAGAACTCTTTTAAGAAGCACTTCTTTAAAATCTCCACTGTTAGATAATAATCTATTGAATTCAAATTTATTAAAACAAGATACACCATCATAGTCGGCTGGGTGGTTCAAATTTCCCTCTAAAAATAGTTCAACTTCAATTTTATTTTGGCTTAGAATTTCATTTATTAGCTTTGCAGTGGTTGATTTTCCAAATCCAGGTAAACCTTCTACTATTATTAGTTTTGTATTCATAGTTATAAATCCCTTCCTTCAAAGTATTTAACCAAGATTAAAAAAATCACTTACTTCACTGCAATCACCCCTTCAAAATATGATATCCACCATTTCCTTTGAAAAATTCTTCTTAAAGTAACCTGACCGTTAGTTTAAGAACATTTTTTCAAAATCTCTATCATTATTTTAACATAAATTTTCCATTTACCTTTTTAAAAAATATAGTCCACCATTATTTGAGTGAACTATGTAAAGTAAATTATATCTTTTAAGTCAAACACTTTGTCAGTAATCCCCAATCGTTGTGCTGGTGTTTTTACTGTTTTCTTTTTCCCTTCCTTTGTAGTAAATGGCATACAAAAGTTATAATGAGTTCGAAGTATCGTTAGAGCCATTTGTGCGTATTTTGGATTAAAATTAGAATAGATATAACTTTTACTATCTCCACAAGCTGTCATTAAAGGTCTTTCTGAAATAGACAATCTTCTGCGGATGTTTTGAATAAAAGCATTTACTGCATTGTCGTTTACTTCAAGTATTAAATTGGCAATATCGCTCTTTTGAGTACCCCAAACGGTGCAAAGGAGACGAGCTCTCCGAAGCCATCAAACAATACAATTTGTATTTTCATTTTTAGAACACCTCATATGGTTTCTTTTTAAATCCCAAATTAGGAGCATACATGTTATGTACAAATTAATAATGAAGATAGTCTTTCTCCCCTCACTCTATAAACTTCCAAATGTTCTTCCAATTCCCTCTCATCACTTATTACACTTAGCGTTTTCTTCACAAAATTCCAATTCAAACTACCGGATAACCATAATAATGATGGAAGTCTTTTATAATCATTTGATGTTACAATATTATGAGCCTTATACCCTTCTAATAATGCACTAGCAACACTTGGACTTACTTCATGTGATTGTATTCCTTCTGTGCGAGAATACCACTTTAGTAAAAAGGCTAGTCCTTCAATACGATCAACATATCCAATCGATTCAAAATCTACAATTCCTTTTACCTGTTCACTTGAGTCCCATAAAACATTCAACGGATTTAAATCTGTTTGTACGATAAATTCTAATTCACTCGTATATGCGCACTCTATATGATATTTAGCTAGATTTATATACTCTCGTAATTCTTTGCAGGCGCTTGCCTTACTTTCTAGCATATGAATAAACTGGACATACCCATCCAAATGAGATTTCTTTTGAAAAATCGAGCTTTGAAATGCATTAGAAATATCCTGAATCTTTCTTGCTTCCTTTCCGAAGGCTTTTGCGATAGCTTCTGTACAATATGTAATATGTTCTCCTTCAATCCAATTAGACAATACAAATCGGTATTGTTCATCATTCCAAGTGACAAATGTAAATGACTCTCCCGTCCTATTCTTGTTAATCTGCATAAATGGAATCCCATGCTCGCGTAAATAATACGTAAATCGTACTTGCTCTATCAGTTGTTCGTTTAATAACGCCCCAAAAGCCGGATTGATTGTTCGCTTGCTATTAATAAACCTTGCGGAATATCGCTTTCCATTCACCATAATTTTATAGTGTAAATCTGTATTCCAACTATTATTATGTAATTCCTCTTCTACTGCTAGTGAATGAATTTCTTTAAAATAATTCATTACTACATTTCTTATTATGTGTTTCATACGATTCTTCCTTTATGTAAAAAATTCGTTTTTGTACTTCCGAATAAAAACCTTTTAAAGTGAGGATTTTTTAAGATACACCTAATTTATTCAAATAAAAAACAATACCCTACATAATTAAAGACATTTGTAAATCCTACATTTTCCACAACAGTAACCGAAGGCTTGTTCAATTCCATACAGTCCCAATATGGAGTAATGTCATTCTCCAAACAATCTTTCACAAAACTATGAGCTATCGTTTGAGCTAATTTTCTCCCTCGGTGACCTTCTATCGTTTCAATATCTATACAGTGTATATTGTCAAAGACGAATCCTGAAAAACAAACACTTACAATCATGGTGTCTAAAACTATACAATAGCCTATTCCCTTGTTAAAAAATTTATCAGGTGAGGACCAAAACTCTAAAATTTTTGATTGTAAAAATTCAATATTCTTAAATACGTTCCCTTGATTTTCATAGAGAGCTTTACTCATTTTTAGCACTGTATACCCTTGTTCAATTTTAGGTTCACGATTACCCTCATAATCCTCTTCCTTTAGCGTATACACTCTTTGATTCCAACTCTTTAATTTACGGTGCTGAAATATTCTTTCAATTGTTTTGTTCCACTTTGAATGATTACCAATTGCTTCAAAACAATTTAGTCCAACCTTTCTCGTCTCAGGCTCTATCACATTATCAATAAAACTATTCATTTCATTATTAAACTTTTCATTTTCTGCACTTCCTATAAAAAAGAAGCCATCATTATTACCTAACCAAATAAGTCCTGAATTAGGAGAATAGATGTTATCTACAAATATACGACCAGGATTCAACCCTGCAATTACAGCCTTTACTTCTAATTGCCCTTTTTGATTTACTAAGCTGTTACATTTATAAAAATCAGTCTTGTTTAATTCAGAAATCATATGTTAAACCACCTTTCTGAAACCACTCTATTCTAACCTTATCATTTTATCGGAATATTCTCTATTCCTTTTAATAGTTGTTTTAAACCAATGAAATATATAATAAAAAAAGCCAATCCCCTATACGATAGAAGATTGACCCTTTCCTTTATTTACTCCCCTGTTTCAGAAAATCGTTTTATACGTTCTCCAATTTCATCACGAACCCGTTGAAATTCAGACCATTCTTTTCCTGCTGGATCATCAAATCCCCAGTGAACACGATTCACATGCGACGGAGTAGATGGACATACAGCATCTGCATGACTACAAAGCGTAACGACTAAATCAGCACTATTTAAAATGGTTGCATCAATTATATCTGATGTTTGATTCGTTATGTCGATATTTACTTCGTTCATTGCTTTAATTGCGTTTGGATTTACTCCATGTGCTTCGATTCCTGCAGAATAAACATTCCACTTATCCCCTAAATATTTCTTTCCCCATGCTTCTGCCATTTGGCTTCGGCATGAATTTCCTGTGCATAAAAAGTAAATTGTCTTTTTGTTTTCCATGTTGTTTTCCGCCTTTGTTTTTAAATTATACTGGTTGGTCATTAAAATATTTACGCTTAAACCAAAAAGCAACGTTTACAAGAGCAATCATTACAGGTACTTCAACTAAAGGACCGATAACAGCTGCGAATGCCGCACCGGAATGAATGCCAAATACCCCAACTGCTACAGCAATCGCTAACTCAAAGTTATTACTACCTGCTGTAAATGCTAACGTTGTCGTCACCGGATAGTTTGCACCAATTTTTCTTCCCATAAAGAAAGAAACAAAAAACATCACAATAAAATAAATGAATAACGGAATTGCTATTCTTACTACATCTAATGGCACACTAACAATCATTTCCCCTTTTAAAGAGAACATAACGATGATTGTAAATAGTAATGCAAGTAATGTAAGTGGACTAATCTTAGGTATAAATACCTTTTCATACCACTGTCTTCCTTTTAACTTAACTAGTACAAAGCGTGTCAACATACCTGCTATAAAAGGAATTCCCAAATAGATAAATACTGATTTCGCTACTTCTACCATTGTAATACTAACGATAGCTCCTTCAATTCCTAACCATTCTGGGATTACCGTTACAAACACGTATGCATAAACTGAGAAGAATAACATTTGAAATACCGAATTAAAAGCAACTAAACCAGCGGCATACTCTTTATCCCCATCAGCAAGGTCGTTCCAAACAATCACCATTGCAATACAACGTGCTAAACCAATCATAATGAGCCCGACCATGTATTCTGGCTTATCAGGAAGGAAAATAATTGCTAAAACAAACATAAGTACAGGTCCAATAATCCAGTTTTGTACTAAAGATAGAACTAACACTTTTACATCTTTAAATACCCGACCCATTTCCTCGTAGCGAACCTTCGCTAACGGCGGATACATCATTACAATTAAACCAACAGCAAGTGGAATAGACGTCGTTCCAACTTGTAATGTATTCAGTCCATCTACTACACTAGGAAATAAAAATCCTAAACCAATCCCAACAGCCATCGCTAGAAAAATCCATAGTGTTAAATATCGGTCTAAAAAAGATAAACGTTTCATTTTATTCTCCATCTCCTATTAACAACAAGAATTTTTATCTACTACTTTAGAAGTTGTGCAACAAGATGGATCTTCAATTTTATGAACATCACTATGTGCTTTTGTATAAAAGAACTCCCACTCATTCCCATCCGGATCCGTTACCCAAAACTTATCTTGAACCGCATAGCAACAAGTCGTATCCATCTCATCACGCGCAAAGAAACCTTCTTTTTCTAATCGTTCTTTATGTAATGTGATTTCTTCAGCTGTCTCTACTTGAAAACCAAAATGATTTACCTGATTTCCTTTCACTTCATCTCGTACGTTCAGCGTAAAATTAAGCCCTGGCGTCTCTAATAAAAATTTAGCATAATCCGTTTTCACTTTAACTGGAGACACACCAAATACCTTTTCGTAAAATTCAATAGACTTCTCTAAATTCGTAACATTTATACCAACGTGAACATATCTCATACCTTATTCCTCCTCTTTACATGTTATTAATCAAGTTTTTTTGATTAATAGTATAAAATTTTAACAACAGCTACCTTTGCCTGTTTTTCTAAAGATACAGCATAATTCTTCTGATAATAAATTATTTACTTCCGCATCATTTAAATCATAATAACTCCACGTACCCTTTGTTTCTTTTACAATTAAACCTGCTTCTAATAAAATCTTTAAATGATATGACAACTTAGATTGTGTCATTTCAAAAATCTCTGTTAAATCACATACACAAGTCTGGCCTCGCTGACAAAGTTCATACATAATCTCTAAACGTTTTTGATCAGCCAACGCTTTAAACTTTTTCTCATAGAGCTGAAAATCTTGTGCCATTGTAGTTCACTCTCCCTTCATCAACTTTTTTTGATGTTTATAGTATATACGCTGTTTAGTTCTTTATGCAACTGATTAATCAAGTTTTTTTGATTTATAAAACCTCCCTCGCATCATATCTTTGCTACAATTAAAAAGACCATAGCTTTTTCAAAAGTGAAAAACTACGGTTCTTTTTACAACTTAATAGTTACAATATTTCGGAGGAATGGAGTCTCTATAACTGTTTTAAATTTTAATTTGACCATTATAGAGTAGTGCCCATCACTATCAAGCTAAGAAAAACAAATACCCCCAAATGAAAAAAATCGATATAACTCTTCGGTAAATAAAGATAACTCTTGTTTTTGGTGCATATTCATAAAAAGCACTTCACACTTTCTCATTAACATAAGAGAATAGTAACGTGCTTTTAATTTCAAAAATAGTCTAAATCCTTAAGTTGATGGTTGTGGGGCGGGACCCCAATTAGAACGGTATCTAAGGTTGTATGAGAGGTGTTAGTTCCATTCCAAAGGCCTCAGCTGATGATTAACTCAAGTACCGATTTCGGATGACCCCCATGTGATGAAGTTCGTGTCCTGCGATGCCGTACGCGAGAGCGCGCGCCGTAATGCTTAGGTTGTTGGCTGTGCCCTTGCGGGTCCACGCCTCCGCCGGTAGCCCGCGCAGCAATGTGATCGTTGATTGCCGTACGGCCCGGTAGTCTTCGGCCAATTGCTCGGTTGTCCAGCTTCCGAAAGGAGGCATGAACAATTCCTGATCAAAGCTGGTCAGAGGCGTCTGGTCCCCTCTTGCGAACCGGAGCAGGCGGTAGGTCATGACGCGTTCCGCGTCTGCAATGTGGCCCACGACTTCTTTCAGCGTCCATTTTCCTTCCGCATACCGATATGCGGCCTGGCTTTCGGTCAACGATGCCAGAAGCTCGTTCATTTGCTTTTCCTGGGCGAGCAGAATGTCGATGATGTTACCGTCCGGCACCAAACGGATATATTCGCCGGAACCCCCGGCGTATTCTTCTTCTGACGGTCTTTGATTCATGCGTAGTCACCTCTTTATGTAGATATAGAAAATTATAGCACTCGTCTATGTCTAATAAATTCGCGAAATGATAGAACTTCCCTTCTAATAATTGAGGATAAGCAACTATTTAGTTGGTCGGTTGCCACACTATCCTGATTCGTTAGCACAATAAGCAATGCTAATCAATAATGCATAAAAATTATTTGTTATACAATATTTCGAAGGTATTAATATATAATGGAGTGACCCCTGTCAAGTAGACAGTATTTAAAAAGCGCAACTAAGCAACCTGAGTTCTATATTTATATGGACTCAGGTTATTTAATTTCTTTTGAAATCTTTGATGATTATAAAAATGTATATATTTGCGTACGGCAAGTTTAACCTCATTCGCTTTACGGAAGGAGGTTAAATGAAAACACTCTGCCTTAAAGTGACTGAAGAAGTTTTCCATGCAAGCATTATCCCAACAGTTGCCTCTTCGAGACATACTTGCCTTCATCTGATATTTTTTAAGTAATTGATTATATTGACGAGAGGTGTACTGGGATCCTTGATCACTATGCAAGAGGATTCCCTTCACATTTCGTTTTTTCTTTGCCTTTTTAAGTGTATCTAAAACAAGCTTTAAGTCATTTCTACGACTGATTTCATAGGCAACAATCTCATTATTATATAAATCCTTAATGGCGGATAAGTACAAGCGCTGTCCATTGAAAATTAAGTAGGTAATATCCGTTACCCATTTCTCATTTGGTCTTGAAGCTTGAAAGTTTCTATTTAGATGGTTCTCTGAAGTCACATACGCCTCTTTTTTTCCGTAATAAGGTCGTTTTTTCCTAATTATAGCTTTGATACCTAATTCATTCATCAATCTTTGGATACGCTTATGATTCAAATGAAGGTTATATGTGGCTTTCAGCCACACTTGTATTCTTCTATATCCATAAATCCCTCTTAGTTTTGTATGACACTCCAATATTTTTTTCTTGAATTCAGTGTCCGCTAATTGTTTTTTAGAAGGCACTGCGTGTCGCTTTATCCATTTGTAATAGCCACTTCGGGTTACACCAGCAATGGCACATAATAGAGTAACTGTATATCCTGTTTCTAATATCTCATATATCACTTCAAACTTTCTCATTTTGGATATAGCTGGCACGCCTCCTTTTACATTCCTAAGAGCTTTTTTAACATCGCATTCTCCGCTTCTAATCGTTTAATCTTAGCCTCTGAATTTTCGGGTTTCGTTCTTGGTCTACCTAAACCGGGACCTTTTGCTTTCCCACGTTTTTCTTCTAGTCCTTTGATACCTTCAGCTTCGAAGTGTTTCACCCATCGACTTACAACTGAATGATGAATACCTAATTCTGTCGCAATAGTTTTATAGCTCATACCTTCTTTTAAATATAAATCTACAGCTTTTTTCTTAAATTCCACATCGTAAGTGACCCTAATTTTGCCCACAGAAAAATCCCCTCCATAGTAAACAGGTTAATGTGCTTTCTTTTTCCTGTCTACTATAAGGGGATCATATCACTAGAATCCCCGCTATATCAATGATGTATAAAATCTTGTATAAGAGATAGATAGACATAGAGACAAAAAATTTAGTAAAAACAAGGATTCTATGAAAAACTTGCTACCGATAATAGGACGTTATGTCAACCAGACATGTATAGAATATACAACCAAAATCAACCAAAATCAAACAACATATCAATTCTTTTAAATGGTAAAATAGGGAAAAAGGAGGTTCTAAATAATGCCTTTAGAAAACTCTATTTATTACATAGGAGTTGCTATTATTTTAGTAATCATCGGTGCACTGTTTGGCGGGATTATACGTATAATTCGGCATACCAGCAATCGCAAAAAGCAAGATCCAGTTGAGCAAAAATTAGATAGAGTTATTCAACTGTTAGAAAAACAAAACAAAGATTAACCTTCCCTCCAAACAGAAGAGGTTTGCTATGAAAGTCGTTAATGGGAGCTAAAACATGAATTTTACAGAGAGAGAAATTAGAAAAACCAAACGAAAATCCTTAATTGTATTATTTTGTATAGTTGGCTTGTTCGTATACGGAGTATATTGGGCGTTTTTCAGTATGGATCGACTACCTACAGGTGAAAAGATTGCCGAAAAACAGTCTCCTGACGGAACATATACATTCAAAGCTTACATAACAAACGGCGGAGCAACAACCAGTTTTGCTGTTAGAGGAGAGTTAGTATTTAATCATCGTAAATATTTCAAAACAAAGAATGTGTATTGGAATTATCGAGAGGATACGGCAAAGATTGTCTGGAAAGACAATGATACAGTAATCATTAACGGACATACACTAAATGTTCCTGAAGAGACATACGATTTCAGGGACGATTAACTGTAGGGGTTTTTTGTAGGCTTATAGATACATTGACTGCCGATATCGAGAATTATGTAAATAAGCTGTCCATGTGGACAGCTTATTATTTTTTTGCTTAGCGTGCAAAATTCGCGTCTTGTTGGCGGTATCCCATGTCCATCAAGTTAACCAAGTAATTTACTAGGTAAGAAATCATCTTTGTTTCAAAACTAGCAAGTGATAAAAAAGTAGGCATGTTAAAGAAGCCTATTAAAACGCGATTTTTTCACTAGGCAGCTTGTCTATGCTTTAATGTCGTTTTATACACAATCCCTAGGATATCAAAGACGGTCATCTTCTTATGTCTATGACATTTACGACCGTTCTTTTTGAGCAGTTGATAAAGGCCATGCAGAATTTTTAAAAGTTTTTCTGTGCCAAAAGCTATCGCTTGAAACAGTAACGGAAAGTAATCTTTAATCATATAAATCGCTTTGTATTCACTCAGCTCCTGCTTTTTCTTTTCAAGCAGAAACTGGCGCATTTGAAACATCGTAGAAGAACAGAGGAGAATGCTGATGAGTTGCCCATATAAATGGCACTCTAGGCGTTCTCTTTTTATACTTTTGCATTCATCAATTTCAAAGAATGACTTCCACGTTTTAAACAAAATCTCAATCTGCCAACGAAGTGAATATAATGAATGCACGTAGTTTGTCTGTACTTCTTCTAGCGACGTATTCGTGATATATACATTCATGCCCATTAAACGTTTACTTTTATCCTTCATGACAATGCCTTTTTTCTTTTCACGTATCGCTTGGTTTTTCAGGCGTGTTTGCGTTTGATCATCGGTTAAACGATGGATAATGACACGGGCTGGAAGTTTCTGATTTTGACCAATGTATGCCTCGGAGATTTCTATCGTTTCACCAGGGATTAGACCAGACATCATTTTTGTCATATCAAGCTGGATGTATTCTGTTTGCTTTTTTAACGTACCATTGCTGAAGTATTCTGGTTCAGGGTTCTTTATATAAATGCGTGTATTCAACTTCAACCGCGAGATATAGTAAGCCCCTTTATCATGAATGGTTTGTAAATCTCCTAAATCGAAGTAGCCAAGATCACGTAAACACAAATCACCTGCTTCTACGGTTTCAAGACAGATGGTACCATATGTCTTGAAACCGTAGAAGCAGGTTAAGGAATTGACCACTAAGTAAATCATATTCCAATTGGATTTACACGCCTGCCTTATTACTACACCCACCTGAACCTTGATAGTCAGTAGCAAATTGGTCAGGCAGTTGAAACACTGTTGCATCTAGAATACGAATACGATTGAAAGTAGAGATTATTTGTGCAGAAAGTGAGTGATTTGAACAGAGTTTTTGTGTGAGAAGAGAAGTAAAGACTTTTCGAAGAAATGCGACAGCTGCTGGATTAAAACGTTGATTCAGTCCTTCTGGACTCATGAGTGTAGCTGTATTTGCATAGAGCTGACTACATAATTGAGTAAGAGAATCGCTTGCTACATGTTGACTAATCCAGATACATAAAGCAGCCAAATCACGTGCGCCATACTTACTTTTACGTTTTACAAAACCTGTCTCTTGTGCAAGTTGTTGAAGAATATGTGGAGATAGATATCGCTGTAGTTCTTTAGCGAACAACTGAAATTCATCCTGAATCAATAGAGTCATAAAAGAACGCCATCCTTTTTATGTATTTCTACAAAAAGAATAGCGTTTTTTTTGCTTTACGGATACACTTTTTTAGCCTGATACCGATGTTTTATGTCTCTCAATCAATTGAAGAACCTCAGCCGTTTGTGTAAATAATTAATATCCCCAAATATCTACTTCAGCTGCTGAAGCAAATCCATTCTGTCCATTTGTTACTTCTACTTTTACATATTTTGCAGTAACAGGATCAAATGTTGCATTTTTCTTATTACTATTATTTTCCCATGTTCCGGATGATATTTTGTCATACTTAACGCCATCTACACTCGTATAAATATTGTAAGTTAAAATACGGCCATTTTCTGACCCATCTTGCCTTGGAAGATATGCCAATTGTGAAATGGTACGTGTATCGCCAAGTTCTAGTATCAAATTGTAAGGATATTGATTTGGTGTCCAACTACTATGCCAAAATGTATCTGTTTTTCCATCTATCGCCTTACTAGCTGAACCTGTTGATTCCTCACTATTTGCACTTGCCTTCATTATTTTTTTAGACAATACAGCAAGTGGTTTAACAGGTTTAGCATCCGTTGCTTCCCATATAGGTGCAATTAATGTTGGGTTATTTAAAGCTTCTACTTTTTGTCTCGTTTCTTGGTTCGCCTTCAATCCCCACTGATCAAAAAATGGAAGTAAATTTTGTTTTGCTATTTTCGATGTATTATAAATAAAATCTTGTATTTTATCTTCGTCTGTTTTTGGAAGTTGATCTTCTGGTATCTCACGATATAATTTGTGAAGATTTGGATAAAAATCATCCCCATATGCCAAATGAAGCTGCCAAAGCATAACAAGTTTTACAAACAGGTCGTCAATATTTTTATATTCTTTATTCGTTTGTTTTAAATAAGCAAAAGCTCTATTATAATCTCCCTCTGTATCTAAACGTGTTGGTTTATTGGGGTATATTTTCTTGAATGCAGCTAAAGAATATAGATTAACAGTTACTTCACCCATACCTCTAAAATCATTCCACGTCCATGGATATTGTTGCCTTGCATGTCCCGCCTCATGCATTTGTCCCCATCCAAACTCATTTACATTTAACGTACTTTTGATTGCTTCACCAGCAGTCGTAAAGACGGCTCCATCCCAACTTGCATACATGCCCCAACTTTGTGCGTTAGGGTTTTCTACAAAGGCCCATATACGACGAGTTGAACGATGTAAAGGATTAGGATCTGTTTCAGATAATCCCGATATCCTATCTTGTGCCCGAATCATTTCATCATATTTATTTAATAGAGGAACAGGATCTTGATTTACAATATATTTATTGGCACTATCACGAGTAACAGTTAATACTGCACGTTCTGATTTCAATTGTACCGCAAGTGCATCTGGATATTTGTTCATCATAGTAATCCAATCTTCTTTCGTGTGTTTCCCCAACTCAAAGAATGGAATAGGACTACCGCCTTGTGTTACCTGCACTTTAACTGTTCCTATACTTTGATAATTATCAAATCCTAATACGCCACCGTTTGGAGAAGAGATAGTATTAGAGCCAGGAGAAAGGTCAATTTCTTTTCCCCATTCTTTATCATATTGATGTGTCCCAATAATGGCTCTAATCTTTTGCGTTCCTGATAATGTAATAGTGACCTGCTCATTAGGTTTTACATAAATTCCTGTTGGCATATAATTTTTTTGCTCACCTCTTTTTTCTCTTTTTGCTTCATCCCAAAAACTTCCTGTACCTGGCAAGTCAAACTCTCTTTGTTCATATTGCGTTGCAATTTGTACAGAAGCTTTTTCAGCATATACACTTAGAGGGTTTGTCATAATAGGTGTAAATAACATAGGTGTCAAAATAGCGAATGACGCAAGCACCTTTATTGGCTTTTGTAACCTGCCGTTCTTTTTTCTATTCATATAAATCAATCCTTTCTCATTCCCGTTTTTTTAAATAAATATTTTAGATGAATTAAGATATCATCTGTATAAAATATACATTTTTTAGAAAAAAATAGGTATTGAGAAAAATAATTTATTTTAAGGGCTTTTTAATGGAGGAATAATTTGATTTTGACTATGAACTGTAAAGAAAAAACGTCTTCTATTCTAATAATCTAGCTTATTTAAAAGTAATAATGATTTTTACACTTAGAGGGAGTTAGTATTCTTAAGTTGGTAGATATGGAGTACCGTCACATAATCATCAAATTGAGATATCAGTTGTTTTAAAATGAGCCGAACTTACATAAATAACTATCAAGAGATAAAAATTTCATTTTGGTGGTACTGTAAAATATTAGGTTGCCCCAAAACGATAAAATGAACTTCATTGCTATAAAAGACTCAAATTTTTCGTTTTAGAGCATTATAAAATTTTAACTTGATGGCGATGTGGTGGGACCCCAAACAGTACGATTTTATTTCAAAGACACAACGATCTTACTACATACTTTTTATTTATCTCACACTCTCATCTGCTAGTATTACTATTTTTTATTACTAATGTTGCCGTTTCACTCGGATGGCTAAGAGGAAAATGATGGCCATATGGAACAAAATCAACCTTACCAAGATGCGATGGAGCAGAATAGCCTCTGTCATAATCCCCCCAAATAATGTGAAGATTATACTTTGTTACTTCATTGAAATCGCCTTGATCGTTTTTCAGTAGTAAACTGTTAAGCTGAACCGTAGTATTTAAAATTCTAGGAGAAGTAAAACTTTTACTTATTTTTTCAATATAATGTTCAGGGATACTCTCCATACTTTCAAACAAACCATTACTTAATAAATATCGCCCTATCAAATTAGTAGTTGCCAATTTTAATGTCCATTTATTCATAAATTGAGGAACATTTAGCGATTTAGCATTTTTTTTAGCAACAGGTGGCTGAAGTAAAGTGATTGAATACTTCTTATCTATGTACTCTTGTACCAATGCTTCCAGAAGAATAAACGCACCGAATGAATGGCCAATTAGATGTGCACCATTAGTAGCTTTCTCCAATAACTTTTTCACTACATTCAAATAGATATCTAGAAGATTTTTCTCTTGTTTAAAAGGAGAACGTCCCAAACCTGGAAGATCCAAGATCCATACAGGTTGACCAGTTTTTTCATGAAGCTCTTGTGCTAAAGGAAATAAATCCTCTCCATCACTCAATAAACCATGTAATAAAATAAACGGTTTACCCTCTCCTTGTAATTGGTAAAGGGTAGTGTTATCGCATAGTGTTCGTTTAAATAAATGATTATGCTGGCCATTTTGATACATCATTCGATAATCCAGATCAGCTACTACGGCAGGGAAAAATTTCATTACACTCGTCTTCTTAAACCAATCTCCTCCCATAATTTTTTTCGCTGAAACATTTGAAAATTTTCGTTTTGTAATAAAATTCAGTCCATCAGAAGGAATTTTTGTTATTTTACTTACTCCACTATTCATAATTGTTTTCATAAGTGGCATTGGGACAGAGATTTTTGGTGCCCTCATATTCATACTTTCCGACATAATACTTAATAATTCAGCAATGTTCTGATCGTGCTGTTTGTCTTCAACAAGTGTATATGTTTGAATAGTCGGTTGCTCCAATCTGAAAACCTGCACAATAAACTTCGCAAGCTCATCGTTTGAAATAAGTGGTAACCTATATCCCTTACCTCCAGGAATCACTGGCATGAGCCCTCTTCGCATACTCATCACAAGCAAACCTAATCCTGCTACCTGCTCTGTACTCCCTGTTTTACTACTACCGACTACAGTTGGCGGATTAATTACAGAAAGCGAATAACCTACTGCTGATGCCTGGTGACGGATATAAAGATCTGCTAAAAATTTTGTTCTCTCATATGGATTTTTTATTTTCAAATAATTGTTTCCTTCTTTAAACACATCAATTGCAATCTTGCTATTTTTATCATCAAAGGGACTCATATAACCTACAACATGAATAAATTGTTGCAAGCCCTTCAATTGATGAATACTTTTAGCTAATTCACTAATATGTTTGGCGCCATTTAAAAATACGGAAGCTGCCTCTTTACTTGTCGCTTGAATATCCATGGGGCCTCCTGCGTGAATAATCACATCCGTTTTCAATACCCTCTCCTTATCTTCAGCACTTAGACCTAAATCTATTTTCGTCAAATCACCTTCAATAAAGTGCATAAATGCCTTTTTTAAGATACCTCTTTCTTGAAAAATGCGTATTGCTTTACTTTTCGACCTTACTAAAAGAAGAATTTTAACATCCTCTTTGGCTAATTCTTTCACTAATTGCTTTCCAATAAAGCCTGTTCCACCAATTAAAAATACTGTTCTCATATAAAGTCTCCTTTTTAGTACTATTTAGTACTAATTTGATGTAAAAAAAAAGCTTCTTTTATCGAAGCAATTTTAAAAAATGATCTGCTGTTTTCGTAATTACAGTTGCATCCTTCAATGTTTCTGAAATAAATAACGCTCCTTCAAGATTTGTAATAAAAAGTGATGCAACCTCATCAATATTAATCGTATTTCTGAATTCTCCATTCTCTACCCCTTGTTTAAGTAATAGAGAAACTTTCTTTTGTAATTCTGTAAAAAAAAGACCTATTTTTTCTTTTATTTGCGTGGCCTGTGTAGGACTTTGAATATAAAGAGTAATAAATGGACAGCTCCCCTTATACTCTCTCGACTGAACTCCTTGTGATAATTGCTTTAAAAACAGTTGGATACGATCTTCAACTAAAAATTGGTTCTGAGAAAGTACGTCATCAATTGCAGATTGATACATTTCAATCCAATAATCAACGACCCCTTCTAATAATACTTCCTTATTAGAAAAGTGATAATACACATTAGACTTTGAAACTTTGCTTACACGTACTAATTCATCCATACTTGTATAAGCAAACCCTTTTTCTAAAAATAATGTTGCAGCTACTTCAATCACACGTTTTTGATTCATTAATTTTACCTTTGTCATAACTAGAACTATATAGTACTAATTTAAAAGTTGCAAGTATTTATGTTAATTTAGAAAAAATTTTGATTAAAAAAGTTCCACTAACATTGATTTTACTGCAAAAAAATCTTATTTTGAATAAAGTTGAACTGAACCCCGAAATTGTTAATTCACTATCGTCTAATAGGGGTCACCATACATGCCCATCAACTTAAGAAAAAGAAATGCCCCCAAAACGAAAAAATGAGCGGCTTCTCAGAATAGCTATCTGTAGAGAAAGAAAATTTTAATTTAGGGGGATATGAAAGTATTAGCTTGATGGTGATGTGGTGCTCCCCCATATAAAGAAATTTTAAACATCTTAATCTGCCTTTCCTTTATGTAAATATGGAAATAATGAAATTACCCCAAGGATAGCTAAACAAGCTCCAATCCATAGCGGAGATACAAAACCATATCCTTTACTGATCCCAAGACCACCTAGTGACGAACCAATAACAATACCTAGCGTAATAAAAGAACTATGAACGGTATTTATCATTATTCCATTACTAGCTGTTTTCATCACCCTCGCAACCATAGCTGGATTCAATGCTACACCAGTTAAACCAATAAAAATCGTAGAAATAACTGCAATGTATTTATTCTCTGCACTTAAAGCAAATAAAGACAACGCTATGATTAATATAATTAATCCACCCATAAGTATTTTCATTGTAAATTTATCAGCGAACTTGCCAATTATTATATTCCCAATTACCGTCGCGCTACCATAGAGAGCAAGTAAATATGGAATGCTTGTGCTTGAAAATCCTGTAACATTTGTAAAGATCGGAGTGAAATAACTAAATGCTGCAAACGTACCACCAATAATGAACATACTTGTTACGTACGCTGCCCAAAGATGAATATTCTTAAATCGCAGAAGTTCGTCTTTCCAATTTAATTGCTCTTTATTTGAAGATGATGGTAACAACCGTTGAATCATAATCCCTGATACTAGCACAAGAACAGAAACAGCCCCAAAACTAATACGCCAGCCAAAAGATTGGGAAATAACGGTTGTTATAGGTAAACCTAATACAGTTGCGAACATTAAACCTGCAAGTACAATTGATGCAGCTTTCCCCCTTGAATCAGAGTGAACCAATGCTGCAGAAAAGGAAATCGCAACTCCAAAAGCTGAAGCTGAAGCAATACCAGTTATAATACGTGAAATCATCATAATATTATAGTTCCAAGCAATAGCTCCGAGCGATTGACCAATTAAAAATACGAACATTAAAAACAATAATGCTTGTTTGCTGCGCATTCGTAAGAGGATTGCAGTTAAAATGGGGCCTCCTATTACCATTGCTCCTGCATAAGCTGAAATTAAATACCCAATGGATGATACAGAAACCTGGAATGCAAGAGCAAGTTCATTCATCATACCTGCAACCATAAATTCTGATGTAGTCATACAAAAGATTGCTAAAGCTAATAAATAAATAATCGATGGCATAAAAACACTCCTTATTCATTATTGTAATGATTGGTACAAAAATAGTGCGAAAAAAGAGCGCACTAAGCGCCACAAATAGACTCCATTGTTCCTTTGATAACTTGTTCAGACAACATCCGATTTTGCATCGATACATTAAGAACACGGAATCCGTAATAACTGCTTAAAAGCAGACTAGCTAATTCCTCAGCTGATTGCTTCTTTGAAATTTCACCTGTTTGCAATCCTTCCTCCATCACTGCTTCAATAGCTTGTTTAAGAAGTTCAACATGCTTCGAGAAAATTTCTTGTACCATTAAATCGTTTTTAGCACGTTCTATACTGGCATTAATCAATAAACATCCTTTTTGATCAATATTCTCAAAGTCTTCTTTCAATGCCCATTCAAAAAAATTACTTAATCGTTCTTTAACTGGAATTGGAGTATCTAACAATTTCCTTTGTTCCCTAATCCCAATTTCATGGTAGCGTTCTAATACTTGTTTATACAGTTCATGTTTACTACCGAAAGTATTGTATAAACTTCCTTTTCCAAGTCCTGTATCACTGCATAAATCTTGTGTAGAACACCCTTCATATCCTCTTAACCAAAATGTT
Source organism: Bacillus basilensis (assembly GCF_921008455.1). Classification (NCBI taxonomy): domain Bacteria; kingdom Bacillati; phylum Bacillota; class Bacilli; order Caryophanales; family Bacillaceae; genus Bacillus; species Bacillus basilensis. The sequence goes on from NZ_CAKLBZ010000001.1 coordinate 3,219,784, forward strand.
TTCATTGCAACATCTACAATTGAGGAATAATTAAACTCTCGAGGTCTGCCGCGTTTATTCAATCGTATCCTCCTCTCATTTTAAAGATAACATTAATAGAATACTCTTTTTTGTACCGCGCGGTCAATAATTTTATTTTATTGTTACTGTAAAATAAAATTTGATTATTTTAGATTACGAATAATTAAAAATAGGCTTCTTTAGCATACCTACCTTTCTATAAATTACTAGATTAGCTTGATGGGTATGGAGTAGTGCGCCTATAAACAAAACCCTCCAGAAACATCTAAAATTTGCCCTGTTACCCAGCGACTATCAGAAGAAGCAAGGAATGCGACTGCATCTGCAATATCTTCAACTTGCCCTATTCGTCCGAACACAGATGAATTCGTAGCAAAACTTCGTATTTCTGGATCATCTAGCAATTTCGCATTCATATCTGTCTTCGTATATCCAGGCATAATTGTATTCACTGTTATACCTCTTTCTCCAAGATGTTTAGCTAGAGGAAGTGTCATCGTATTTAGTGCACCTTTACTTAAACCGTATGCAATGGACCCTGTAAAACCAAGTCTTACTTCAGCTGATGAAATGTTAATAACGCGCCCTTCTGCTCGTAGTAATGGTAATGTTTGCTGAATTAAAAAGAACGGTGCCTTCATATTTACTGCCATAATTTCATCAATAACTTCTTCTGTCGTATCTTCAATCGTTCCTTGTGTACCTATCCCTGCATTGTTTACTAAAATATCAATCTCTGATGTACCAACTCTTATTTGTAATTCATTCTTTAATTGTTCTATTAGCTTTTTGACACCATCAATTGAATTGAGATCTGCTTCAATTAAGAACGCTTTTCCTCCATTGGATTCAATCTCACGAATCGTTGCATCTGCAGCTATTTTATTTCGGCCGTAGTGAATCGCTACTAATGCACCGTCGTTTGCCAATCTCATCGCAATCGCACGACCAATACCGCGACTTGCCCCTGTTACTAACGCGACTTTCCCATCAAGATTCTTCATTTCTTCCATCCTTCCTAAATTTCCGTTTGATAAAAACCTATACTTATATTTTCATGTAAACACCAATAATTTTAAATATAGATTTATAGGTAATTCAGTTCGTTGGCTTATGATATTATAGTTATAATTCATGATTTACTTTAGAAAACAAAATAAGGAGGCTACACAATGCAAAACGCTGTAAAACTGGATGAAATTGATCATAAAATAATGAACTTGTTGTATGAAAATGCGAGAATTTCCGTTTCAGAAATAGGACGAATTATATCCATGACGCAGCCTGCTGTAAAAGAGCGTATTAATAAACTTGAAGATCAAGGAGTTATAGCGGCTTACCGAACGAAATTTGAGCCTTCCAAAATTAATAAGAACATTCAAGCATTCATCATGTTTAAAACGAGCCAATGCTCTGATTTTATCCAATATTGTAATGCCGCTCCTGAAGTAACAGATTTATATCGAATTAGCGGAGAGTTTAATTATATGATGAAGGTCATGAGCGATTCGATGGATTCTCTCGCTACATTTTTAGACTCTTTAATGCAATTTGGCTTATCATCTCCTTTAATTGTATTAAAGAGTGAGTTTGAGGAAAAATTGTCGTTCTGATAAAGGGATACGTATTATCCCCCGCTAACAGTAAAAGTTTTTCCTTTATGAGAAAAACCAACAAAATCAATGATTAGTAAACAAAAAAAGAACATTGATATTTCAATGTTCTTTTTTATATCTCTACTTATTAATTAGATTGTGCTTCGAAAAGAGCACCTTAATCCCCTTATCCCTGATTCTTCTGCGCCTCTCTAAACTCCCCCTTCACCCTCTCTAACAGCCCTTCTTCCGTAATTAATCGATACGCTGTATTTGCTAATGCTTTTGCGGATGTAATTAATGCTTTATCTCCTAATTCTGAGCGTGCTGCTTTTCTAAATTCATTCGTATGTGCAATTAAGTCATCTGGGCCGATTTTAATGTACGGGTGAATGGTCGGTACGACTTGGCTTACGTTTCCTGCGTCGGTTGAACCAATGCCAAGTCTTTCTTTACGATTTACTTCTTCACCTAGTAATTCTAGTTCTTCCGCTACGATGTCGTTATATGTCTTTGTTACGAGTAATTCATCGATTTCATTTTGGAATTGATGGATTTTTACTTTCGTACCTGTTGCTAGCGCTGCCCCTTGTGCGATGTTTTTCACTTTCTCTGTTACTTCCGCACATCTTTTTCGCGTTGCTGCACGAATGAAGAACCTTGCTGCGGCGTAGTCAGGAATAATGTTAGGTGCCTTTCCTCCTTCTGTAATAACGCCATGAATCTTCACATCTGACGGAAGTTGTTGACGAAGTGCGTTAATACTGTTGTACAGCTGAATAACCGCATCTAATGCGTTAATCCCTTCTTCAGGTGAAGCTGCAGCATGAGCTGTTTTTCCGTAAAAATGAAAATCAAGTGGATCAACTGCTAGTGAAGGACTCGTTGTCGCTGTTTTTCCGCTCGGATGAATCATAAGTGCCGCATCAATATCTTTAAATAAACCTGCCTTTACATAACTCGATTTTGCGCTACCGTTTGGCCCGCCTTCTTCTGCCGGTGTTCCGAAAACGACAACCTCTCCGCCTATTTCTTCAAGCGTTTCTGATAATGCAATTGCTGCTGCAACACTAATTGTGCCGATTAAATTGTGACCACACGCATGGCCAAGTCCTGGTAAAGCATCATACTCAGCTAAAAATGCGATAACTGGTCCTTGTTTCCCTGAACTTTTTCGTGCGATAAAACCTGTTTCATGACCAGCTATATTGTGCTGCAACTGGAATCCTGCACTACCTAGCAATAAACTTAACGTTCTAGATGCGTAAAATTCTTGGTTACCAATCTCCGGATTCGCATGAATATCATGACTTGTTTCTATGTACTTTTCCTTATTTCTTTCGATACTCTCTTCAATTGTTTTTCTTTGTGACGTTACTCCAGTCGCTCCCATTTTTCTTCCTCCTTTTATTTTCACGTAAAAAAGCCTCTTTCTAAAAGATAGAAAGAGGCTTCTGTATATACAGTCAAAATGAGCTTCTTTCTTATCTTTCAAGTTACCTTGCTGGAATTGGCACAGTATTCATAAAGAATCCGCTGCCGAGGTATCGTAGGGCCAGTCCCTCCACCTCTCGTGATAAGAATTTTCATAAAATTATATTAAATTACATTCATTCTAAGTTCATTTCAAATAAAAGTCAAGGAATTCCTATCCAAATTTACCGAATATCTAAAAATCCTTTTAATACACCAATTGTCTCAGGTGCTTGCAATCTTGCACATATGTACGGGAATTCCGTACTACCTTCAAACATCATTTGAGATGTAAGCGGTGCCCCTGCCCAGAAGATTTCATCATCGATTACGATAAATGGGAAGGCTTTATTTTGTCTTTGTAACTTTACATTTTTCAGTGGAACTGGTCCATCACTATACACTGTTATTTGCGCATTTGTACGCATTAACGCTTGCCATACTCGTTTATCTACTTGTTTTGTACTTGGAAGTGAAATAATGATTTTTCGTTTTGCGGCTAAAATATCTTTTAATAGCCCTTTCGTTTCCTCAAGATTCATTTCCATAAACCAGCGTAATCGTTTCGATATTTTTCGTTCCCACAATTGCCTTGATGTCGTACGATCATACACATCTCCATGACGTTCTATATGAGCTGTTAATTGTGATAACGCTTGTTTTCTTGAAAGATTTTTACGCATATAATGGCAATCCGATAATTGAATGAACTTCCCTCTCGCTCTTGTCACTGCAACGTTGACGAGGCGATGGTTTTTATGGTCAAAGAATAACACGCCAGGGCGTTCTTGCGGATAACTATCAACTGTATCAAAAATCATCATATCTCTTTCAGACCCTTGAAACTTATGAACCGTTGCTGCTAAAACAGGTATGTGTTGATATTTCGTTCTCTGTAACATTTCTCTAATACATGTTGATAAAAAGCGGGATTGTGCCCTGTAAGGTGTCACAACACCGATCGATTGCACACCATCTAACAGTCCGATTAACATCATTTGCATCGCTACTAAACCAGACATAATATTAAAACGCGATCCTGAAGCAGCATCCTTTAACGAAAAAGCTCCCATTAAGCTCGTATCAAATAAAATACTCGCTTCATTTGCGAACGGTTGTAGTTTCGCAAGTTCTTTACGTTCTGAAACTGACGGATGATCGTATACTCTATTTTTATAAATAAATGAGTTTGTAAACTTAGATATATTCGCATGCATACGTCTTTGTTCCTGCAACATAAACAGGTTCGGATGTGCTTCTGATTTATTAACAGACTCAACAATCCCAGCATGGTAAAACATATCTTCGCCGAGCCATTTGCGAACGAGTTCATGGTTTGCCATCGCAATTGGAGGTAACTGTAAAAAGTCTCCACAAACGACGATACGTTTTCCAAGTGAAGCAGCTAATGCAATTTGCGGAACATATGCCATACTCACTTCATCTACAACAACTAAATCAAATGTACGCTCGTAAATAAGTGAATCAATGGCACATTTCGATAAAGTTGCGCCGATTACTTTCGCATTTTCAATGTATTCTTTTTCTACTTCTTTAATTTTCGCTTTTTGCTTTCGAAGATCACTTTCAATCTCTTGTATACGCTTCTTATCAGCAGATGTTGCTTTATATGATAAAATCTTTTCACGAAGATCTTGTCGTGTCTCTTCTAAATAGAGTCTTTCTTCTCCCCAAGATCCGTTCGTCGTTTCAACTAACTTCGACGCAAGTAGCGTTTCATGATTTCTTATATGTTCATGTTGACTATAACCGTAACGAACAATTTCGCCAGGCGTCCATTTCTTTTTCTTTTCAATTTGCTTCGTTACTTCACTCATTAATACGTCCACTGCTGCGTTACTATGAGCTAACACAAGTACCGATTTTCCTTTTTGATAATGAGCCGAAATAATACGTGATAAATTGTAAGACTTCCCTGTTCCAGGCGGTCCCCACACGTACGTTGTCGGATTGTAAAACGAACGATACGCCAATTCATTTTTCGGATTTTTCATCTTCTCAATATGTTTCGGACTGCTCGTCCCATCAACAAGACGCTTTATACGATTACGTTTTAGCTTATCTTTATGCGCCTCTTTCAATCGCTCTTGCAGTTGCTCTAAAAGCTGCCACGGTTCACTATATAAAACAGCCTCTCTTATTTCGCCTTGTATATAATCATTTAACTTCAGTTCTATTTCTAATCCATGTACAGATAATACTTCTCCTGTCGCTTCCTCACCATCGAACTCAATTCGAATGGGTGAACCTTCAGGTAAGCTTACTTCCGAAATAAGCTGAAATACATATACTGTACTTTCATAATCTGTATATAAAAAACGACCGTTCATGATAGAAATTTTACTACCACCTATCGTTTTCCAATGTTTAATTTCATACGCTAATGCATAATGCCACTCTTTCATCGTTTCCGATAATGAAGGAGTTTGAGTAGGTGTATTCATCGTATAATCTCCTTCCTTCTCCCCAAACATACTTTCTCACTATACCATATAACACGCTAAAATTTGTAAGGTTTTTATCTTGCTTATTTTCTTAATTTTCAATATTATTTTACGTATAAAATTTTCAGAAAGAAGGAATCTACATGCCAATTAGAAGAATAGAACACGTTGGACTTATGGTTGCAAACTTAGAAACATCTATTACTTTTTATGAAAAAGTAGTTGGCTTACAGCTTATTAAACGTATGGGTCACCCAAATCCAGACTTAAAACTCGCTTTTTTAGGGGTGAAAGAATCGAAGGAAACGATACTCGAACTCATTGAAGGTTATAACTCTTCTCTTCCGGCAGAAGGAAAAGTACATCACATTTGCTTTAAAGTAGATTCATTAAAAGAAGAAATTGAAAGACTCAAGAAACATGGAGTAACCTTTTTACTAGGAGAAGAAATCGAAACATTACCGGATGGAACACGTTACATATTCTTCGCGGGTCCTGATGGGGAATGGATTGAGTTTTTTGAAACCAAGAGATAAAGTAAACCTTTATGTTGCGGGATAGAAAAGGAGCCGGAATTCCGGCCCTTGTTTTTAACCAGTAACAATGAAACATACCTCCAACCTGAGAATTCACCAAGGTTAAAAACATAATCATTTTGTTAGGAGGAGAGAATGGTAAATACAGTCTTTATTATTGTTTTTTGGATACCTATACTATTTCCAATCCTTTATGTAATCAAGATAAAGGATTGGAATATAAAAACAGCTGCCTTATTTGTTGGAAGAATTCTATTAAGTATTGTCTATTTTATAAATGGAATGGTGTTAGGTAGAACCTTCCCTATGAAACAAAATGGGATTTCTTTATAAAGTCTTTGCAACATGAGAAAACTGATGCGCTTATAGAAGTATTACTTTTTAGTATGATCGTCATTTTTGACTTACTAATTACATTTCATTATATAAATAAAAAGAAATAGGGTGTTTCCCTATTTCTTTTCTTGAGGCTTTGTTTTTATTTCAAAAAAGAAATCATAATTTTCTCTAGTTCAGCCTTATTTAACACATCATCAATAATTACAACTTGATAAGAACTGTCCTTTCCTTTTGCAGGAACAATCATTTTCATGCCCTTTATATTACTTCCAGTCATTTTACCAAAGGTGAATTGTGCTCCTTCCAGTTCATAATTTTCTATCTTGTCATTGTCATTAATCCATTGATAAAATGGATCTCTTACTCTTTCTAAAATGGAAGATTGATAAATTGTATAACCAAACTCCCCAGCTCTATATTCTGAGCTCATGATAGGATCCAGCTTTTTTGTTGTAACGACTGGTTCAACTTTTTCCCTCTTCAGTTCATAACCTTTTGCTACATAATTAGGTTTCTTAATTGGAAAATCAAATGGACGAGATGTGAAATGCGAATAAATTTTCCCCCATAATGGTTCAATAGCTTTACTATTCTCCTCTATTTTTTTTTGATCGTCTCGTTCTAAATATTCAGGTTTCCCTACTGACCTTATCTTCTTGTCTATAATATATCCCTCTGTTTGCAATTTGATGAATTTATCAAATTCTTCTTTTGTTAACAGACTCTGTGCCACTTCCATTTCTTCAAGTAAATATTCATATCGCCCTTCTGAAACATGAAATTCTGCAAATGCTTGTTCTTTTGTACCAATCATCTTCTCTACAATTTGCTGAATAGGAACTTCAGTTTGTGCTTTTGCTGTTTTAAAATTATTTTTCACTTCTGTTGTTTCTTTCTGCTGGTTAGTTGGTATATCAGCATGTGCATTTAATAAAGATACAGATGATACAGCAAGAATAGCAACAACTCCAAATGCAGACCAACGATACGAGTTCTTTTTAAATTTTTTAATCATAAGAATTCTCCTTTTTAATGTTCTTTTATTTCTACTTAAGTTCGCTAAGCTTGGTACTTGATAATAACTTGAGTAGTGTTCTAAAAGGGTAATAATAGTATGACCATATGCAAGTTTTTCCTCTGAATCTATATATGTAAGAGCTAATGCATCACACGCCAGTTCCTGATCTTCACGCATGCATGAGTAGGCATACCAAAGAATTGGATTAAACCAATTTAGAATTAGTAACATATGCATAAGCCAATTTACACCAACATCTCTTCGTTTAATATGAGCTAGTTCATGATGAAAGATATATCGTAACTGTTGCTCATCTAATACTTTCATATGTGCACTTGACAATAACAACCTTGGTCTAAGGAATCCGCAAACAGTTGGACTCGCAATTTTCCCAGCTGAGAGAAGTGGAATATCTCGCTTAACGGACATAGATTTCTTACAACTCTCAAAAATTTTACTAATCTTTTCATCTGTAATAACGGGTTGCTTTTTTATATAGAAAAGTAAACGCTTATTCATAATGATGGTGGCAAAACATAGAATGATAACCCCAGCAAGCCAAATATATAAAACGATTGTATAAAATGAAACCGTTTCATCATTTTGCTTTTCATTATTATGCATTTGTTTCTTATCTTTTTTAGCTGTTTGTGTAGAACCATATGTATAGGTCTTTGTACCACCTATAGCTGTCGATTCTTGTATACGACGATCTGCGAAGTCTTGGTGAGAAGTAACTGGAATTCCATTACTGTACGAAAGAATAGAATAGATACTGTAGGAACTATCTGGTGACCATGGCAATAAAAGTCTTACAATTAATATTATCCATAATAGATACTGCCATCGTGGGGGTAACTTATCTCTAAGAAAGATTTTGATACATAAGATTAGACCAACTAATATACTTGCCATAATGGAGGTTTCTACCACCCAATCAAAAAAGCCAGGTAGATAGACGTTTACAAACATATCTATCATTATGATTTATCCTTCCTTTGATTTTCCTCATTCTTCTCATCTAAAATACGTTTGAGTTCGTTAATATCCTCTGAGGACAGCTTTTCTTCTTTTAAGACATTCACAAGTAAAGGTTTAAATGCTGCACCATAGAAACGTTTGAGAAGCGATTTTGTTTCTACATGTAGATAACTATCTTGCGACACTAAAGGATAATAAGCATACATACGCCCTTTATCCTGATGGTAAGAAACCGCTTCTTTTTGGACTAATCGATTAATAAGCGTTCGAATCGTTTTCGGCTTCCAGTCCATCGTTACTTCTAGCGCTTCAATCACTTCATTTGCTGTTTGAGGAGATCTTGACCAAAGAACTTTCATAACTTCTAACTCAGCTTCCGATATTTTAGGTAATTCTTTCATTATTTAAAATCCCACCTTTTATATTACACTTGTAATCTACAACTCAATATTACAAGTGTAATCCTAAAACGTCAACTGTTTTTAGAACAATCAATATAAAGGTAATATTCAGAAATAATACAATAAGCTATTCTTTCTGTAGAATCATAGCAAATATTCCTCTATTCATCCCATATCGATGCGCGAGAAACAACATTAATTATTATTCTCCAAAACAATAACAAAAATGGACTTGTTATCAATTCTTTTTTTGTTAAACTCCTTTAAAAAATCATAACTCAAACAGAATTCGCTATTCTTAGTTACTAAATATTAGTTATGTTCACAATTTCGTAACATGTATAGACAGGTATATATGTTTTAATCAACTTAGCAAATTACAAATAAATTTGCATTTCCTGTGCCCCTTACCTCCCAGTAAGGGGCGTACCCTTTTATAAATATTATTTCAATACAATTTTCCCCACATCATTTTCACAAATGTAAAAATTCTCATATATTAGACTTCATACAACCTTTTCCAATGAACAATATACCGATACACAAATCCCTATTTATATAGGGATTTTTTTGTACGAGTCCCCTCACCATCAATTTAAGAATTAAAAAAGAAGGGGAATAACCCCTCCTTTTACGCTTGCTCCGACTGTCGAAATTATTTAATGTACCCACGATTCAGTTCCGTTAACTTTTCATTGATATTAAAAATTCTTACTCTAATATCTTTAACACCAGCTGCTTCCAGTCTGTTCTTGTGCATTTCAGCGTATTTTTCAGCATCTTGTTTTTCTTCAAATACATAGATGCCTCCAGCTTCTTTTGTTTCTTGATTCTCAGTCCATATTTTCCAATGGAATCCTTCTTCTTCGTTAATACTGTTTGCTAAATCCCAAAATCCTTTTTCCATTTCTTCACCAAAAGGACCTTCAAACGGAAAATCCACTTGTAATAAATATGCCATCTTCACTCACTCCTATTTTTAATATAAAATTCTTGCCATTCTTTTACTAATTATAATTTTTTTGATTCTAATGATGATACTGTTTACATTCGTATTGCTATTATTCCACCACTAATTTGAAAATCCTACTATTTGTAAAATACCCATAAAACGGTAGCAATTTGAACGCAAACAGTTTTAAATTATGTTTAAAAAATGTGATACAAACTTATCCCTAAACTAAGGACAAACAAAACAAGCGCAGGTATTGCTTTCTTAAAGGGATCTCTCGCTAATACAATAAGAGTTAATGCAGCTGCAAGCATCGTACCGCCTAACAACAATCCTGCCAATAAAGCTGCCATTGGAACCCAAATTCCTATTAACATTCCAATTGCTCCTACAATCTCAAAAGCTCCAGTTAAGAAATTAAAAAACGAAGGTAAACCAAATCGCTTAAACTCATCTGCCATTTTCCCAGATATAATTTTCGTTCCTGTCATTAAAAAGAACAGAAACAATACTACTTTTACAATATTGATGAAAATTAAAATAGTCATCACACCTTTCTTATTATTTGATAAAAACTCAGTATTGTTCAGATAAAAGTCACTATCCGAACCCTATTTCCTGAGATTGACCATATGAAATTCGCTTCAATTTACATTACCCTTTTCAATATGAAAGGGATAACAATTGCATGATATAGCATATATAATACAAAAAAATTTGACTGGTACTAGGCAAAAAAGTGATCCTGAATTAAATATTATAAGAAATAAAGCTATCTCCATCAGTCTTCGAAATAAACAAATTATATGCTATAGCATATATAATACATAAAATAAAGTTTGTTCCTTATGAATAGAATCAATAAGGAACAAGTATTAATAGCGTGTATCATACAATTTGTTTAATAATGATTGTAATACTTTAATCTCTTCTTCGCTCAAATTACTCGTAACGAAATGGTGAGCGTCTGTCACTACAGGCAAGATTGTTTTCTTTAATTCGTCACCTTTTTCAGTTAAAAACAGGTTGTGTGAACGTCTATCTTGGTTATTCAAAGCCTTCTTTACAATTCCTTTTCTCTCCATTGACTGTATCATTCTTACGACAGTAGTTTGATCTTTATCAATAGCTTCTGCTAACTCTTTTTGAGTAGTAGCCCTGTGGCTACAAAGAACACTAATAATCCCCCACTGCTCTGGCGTAACTCCATAAGGCTTTAATTTCTTCGTAAAATAATTAGTCATTTTCACATCAGTACGATGAACAAGATAGCCTATTAAATCATGTAAGTTCATGTATCACCTCTATAAATTAGGATATAAAAGGATATAGCATACCAGTCAATTATTCACAGTAAATGTATTTGTTTCACTAATTATATGCTATGACATACATATTAAATTAGGTCATTTTAATTGTCAAATGAATTACCTATTATTTTTCTACAGTATCAGTCCAGCTTATTTAAAAATAAGAAAATCCCGTATTCAATAAAAATACGGGATTTTTATCAATAAGTTTATTTTTTAAATTAACACTTACTCGAAAGCAATTCATTCGTTACATATTACATATCTAATTAAGAAAAATTCAGATACCAGCCCAAACATCTTTTCCATATCGCCCTTCATCTTGCACACGATCCAACCAATTCCTTGCTTCTTGTTCACTGACTTCATGAATTTCTTGATATGCTTGACACAGGGTATCTTCTACATCAGGAGCCATTTTACTTCCATCCCCACATATATAAAGGTGAGCTCCATTATCTAATAATGAAATTAAATTGATTCTATCTTGTTTTATTAAATGCTGTACATATGTTTTTGGATATCCTTCTAGGCGAGAAAAAGCTGTGTGTAAAGAGATTAATCCATCTCTTTCATCATTTTCTAGTTCTGTACGATAGAGATAATCCTTTTCAGGATGACGACAACCAAAGTATAGATGTGCTTGTCCTAAGTTAATACCTTTTTGCTTTTGAACACGACGCGCTTGCAAGAATCCACGGAATGGTGCAATTCCAGTACCTGGTCCAACCATGATAATTGGTGTTTCTGGATTTTCAGGTAATTGAAAGTTTGATTGTGGCGTTCGAATGAAACAGATAATCTCATCTTTATTATGACGCTGAGCTAAATAATTAGAAGCGACTCCTTCATATGTCCCTTCCCCACTCCATGCAGGCGCATTAACAACACCAACCGTAATGCTCAGACGATCCTGTGCAACGAGTGGAGAACTTGAAATAGAATAGTAACGCGGTTTGAGCGCAGGAAGAAGTTCTAAAAAACGTTCAAATCGGATTTCACAAGCCTCATACTTTTCAAGAAGATCCAACATTGAAATACGTTTCTTTAATATTTGTTCATGATAAACTCCGTCTTCCAATAATGATTCCAATTCCTTTTTATGAGGAGGGCATGCTGTGAATGTCACCACTTCTCGTATTTGTGCTCGAGTAGCTGCTTCTTGAACTTCGACACTATAACTAAGAAGGTCAAATAAACTAACAGGACTGTCTAAAGGTATGTGATTTACACTGCGCCCACTTGCGCTCAGTATGACTTGATCCTTCCCGTTTAATCCAAAGCGTTTTAAAACTCGGTTGACATTTTTCTGACTATTAATTGGCAGCACCCCAAGGTGGTCTCCTTCTTGATACGTAGCGCCTTCTGGCAAGGATATCTCGATATGTCGAGTGCTTCTATCACTGCTGGATGATTGGAGTTCACGATTTTCTAATACAGACGCATAAACTGCTTCATATGTTCGCGCAAGAGGAGATCCTCCAAGACGACTGACAAATTGTAAACTTAATGTACTGCGTTCTTTCTCCATGTTTTTGTTAAGTTCCAATCCAAATGCCTTCATCGCATCAGACCACATGCTTTGTTTCCATTGCTCGAGTTGTTCCTCGAAATCACCACTTGCATCCGCTTCTCCACGTGTAGAAAATCTTGTTGCTCCTTTTTGCGCCATTTGCTCATCAATGTATCTTGGAATTCGCTGATAAGTACTAGCCCAATTATGATCTCCACAACCAAAAACTGCGTATTGAACACCTTTTAGCTCGTCCGGTTTTAATTCCTTCAACCATTGCACAAACTGTCCTGCATTACTTGGCGGCTTTCCATTATAAGAAGAAGTTACAATAAGAACCGCTCCTTCTTTTGGCAGACTTCCAATTCGATCGTTAAGAGCTGCCACTTCCGTTTGAACACCTTCTAAACTAGCTGTATCTGCTAGTTCTCTTGCAATACCTTCTGCTACCCCTGTATCCGAACCATACAGAACAAGCAGCGAAAGATTATCGGCTCCAATAATAGAAGGAGTCTTCTGAACTTGCTGCTTAATTTCATGGTTTTTCAGTTTCTCCTCTGTAGGTGCAAGAACAGTAGTATGGCTAATAGTTTGATTTCGGGGTAGAATCCTAATTTTAAAATCACCAGGCTTTAGCGTTAATGTTTGTTTTACGTTCAGCTGATAGTCTTGATAATCGATGAATTCAAAATGTTGAAGCAGCATTCCCATTACGAGTGTTGCTTCATGAAGTGCAAACTGCATACCGATACATGCTCTCTGACCATTTCCAAATGGCTTATAAGCATGATGTGGGATCTTATCCAGCTCTTCAAATCGTTCAGGTTGGAATTCTTCCACATTGTCTCCCCACGCATCTTTATCCCTATGTAGCTGTGGAATAAGAACAGAAATGCGATCTTCTCCTTTCTTAATTGGATATTTCCCACCAATCACTGTATCTTCTTTTGCATAGAGACTGAATGCTGGAGCAGTAGGCCATAGACGTAGCGATTCATTTAAAATCATCCGTATATACTTAAGTTTCATAACTTGTTGGTATGTTGGAGTAGGATCTGTCAATACCCGATCTACTTCTTCATAGGCTTTTTTCAACTTATCCGGATTTTTTAATAAAAAATAGATTGCAAAAGATAACAAGCCACTTGTTGTTTCATGTCCAGCTATTAAAAAGGTAATAATTTGGAAACGAATATTTTCATCATCTAATTTTTCACCAGTTTCCGGATCCTGCACATTTAACATACGGGAAAGTAAATCATTTTCTTCCTGATTTCCATTACTTTTACGTTCAGCAATAATATTATCTACTAAAGAAAACATGGATTGAATATCATGCTGAAATTGACGTTTCGTTCTCCACATGAGTTTGTCTTCTATATCCAATCGCTGTAATTGGTGCATCGCCTCGTCTAGAGCACGGGTCATGCTAGTGATAAAAGGATGAGAGGTCTCACGATAAAAGCTATTAAATCGGTAATTAAAACCACATAGACCAATTGTATCTAATGTAAGGCGAGTCATATCCTCTGGAACATCCACGTTTTCATTTGGATTAAGTCTTGCCCATTTCTGAACGAGTTGTACGGCAATATCGACCATCATGGCATGGTAATCTTTCATTGCCCGTTGGCTGAATGTAGGCATCAAAATATTATGAGCTTTTTTCCAGTTAGGCTCGTGAGTCTCGCTTGTAAATAATCCGTCTCCAGCAAAGGCACGAACCTTTGCTAAAGCACCCTCTATACTTTTATCGAACCGTGTTTCATCACAGACTTCTGCTACCAGTTCATGTCCAGAAACGACAATGATGGTATCACTTAAAGTTTGAATTTGAAAAATGGGACCATACTCTTCCGCTATCTTGATAAAGGATAAGGTCGGTTTATCTTTATCGATTAATGGGAGATTACCCAGCGGTCCATATGTTTTCGGTTGAGGAATGGCAGATACTTTTTTATCCATTAAAAACACCCTTTCAAAAAAGCATGAAATAAAATATCCCATTCAATAAAAAGAAGATAGCAATGAATCGCCTGGGATAAAGATATGTAATTGATTACCTTATTTTATCTTTTCCCTAACTATTCATGATTATGATATTGCTTATAAGGTTGGTAATTAGATTTATAACTTGTAGAAAAAATACTAAATTAAAATGAAGCGTATTATTATAATGTCTATCAGAAATTGAAAGCTAAAGATTGTAGCATTGGGAAATCCAGTAGTTTCTAATGTCTATGCCAACAAATACGATAAGCAAGTATACTGTGTTACGAATGAAAAAGGATCTGATATGAGTATCAGATCCTTTTTACTATATATAATTATTTCACTGTTTCTTTCAGTTCTTTTGCCGTTTTAAATACCAGCTTCTTAGCAATAGAAATTTGCATTTCTTCATAGTCTAACTAATCAGCAAAAAACTTGTAGGAATCATCATCTAGAGTTTTATTTTACTCTACCGATTTAACTTCTCGACTGCTTCCGGGCTTGTATCTACACGTTTAACGAAAAAAACTAATAGTAGTGCAACAACATTCATCCCAAGCGCTACATAGAATGAATATTGAATTCCGGATAATAAAGCCTTCTGAGTTACTATTGCCTTCGTAGCTTCTGTGAAGGTTGTTGGATCTAATTCAGACATTAGACTTTCAGCTTTTGTTTTTGTTACAGTATTCATAATCGTAACAAGAATAGCAGTACCAATCGAACCGGACACTTGTTGAGCTGTATTATTAACAGCCGTACCGTGCGGATTTAAGCGAGTCGGCAATTGATTAAGGCCATTTGTCATAAGTGGCATCATCACCATTGCCATCCCAAACATCCGCAAAGTGTAAATAAGAATAATATGTGTGTGACTAGAGTCGAGTTGCAGGTTTGCCAGCATATAAGTTGAAACAGCTGTAATGGAAAGTCCTACTATGCCAAGAATTCTAGGGCCATATTTATCAAATAATTTACCTGTAATTGGTGACATAACCCCCATTATTACCGCACCTGGAAGCATCATCAGCCCAGAGCTCAGCGGCGAAATACCGCGGACATTTTGTACATAAGCTGGTGTTAAAATCATCCCCGAAAACATAGCCACCGCATTGACAATTGCAATTACAGACGCAAGTGCAAACATTGGGTACTTGTAAACACGTAAATCTAATAAAGGCTCATTCATTTTTAATTGACGGATAATGAAAGCAATTAGGGAAATAGCGCCTATGATTAAGGTTGTTAAGACAACTTTATTCGTCCAACCATCGGAGCTTGCAGAACTGAATCCATATAACAAACCGCCAAAACCGACAGAAGATAATAGTAATGAGAGATAATCAAGCTTTGCATTTTTGTTTTGTCTCATGACATTCTCCGATTTCCAAATCCCTAACAGTAAGCTAATGATTGCTAGCGGTAAAATCATTTCAAACAGCAAACGCCAGTCATAGTACTCTACAATATAACCTGATAGTGTCGGTCCAATTGCTGGAGCTGTAATCATAACTAATCCAAAAATCCCCATTGCTGTTCCCCTTTTTTCTCTTGGAAAGCTTACTAGCATAATATTCATTAACAAAGGTCCCATGACTGAAGAACCTGCTGCTTGAACCATCCGACCAGTAAGTAATAAACCGAAGTTCGGCGCTACAGCCGCTAAGGCTGTACCAAGAATAAAAATCACCATAGATGTAATAAATAAGCTCCTATTAGAGAAACGGGTTATTAAAAATGCTGATGCCGGAATTAATATACCACTTACAAGCATATACCCTGTAGAGAGCCACTGGATCGTTGAATAATCTTTAATGTCTAAATCCTTCATTATTGATGGCAAGGCTACATTTAAAAGGGAGTTATTTAGAAATGAAACAAATGCCCCAATAAAAAGGATTACAAGCATTAAATATGGTGGTTTTCTTTTATGTAATGTTTCATTCATATATTTATTTGCCCCTTCATTATAAATTCCATTGATTCGTTTAAATCGTTTGCATATTTGCACAAAAATACATTATCCTTGCAGTATTTTGCCAAACTCTTCGAATGGATATTCTCTTTTTAGCAATTCTACTTGCTCAACATAACACTTTAAAATCTTTTTATTGATTAAACCTTTATAAACACGTTTGTTAATCTAAATTAAATTAGGGTGAAATAAATAAAAGGAGCAACTGAACATACCCTTCTAAAATAAAGTGAAACTTTAATCCGTGGAGCTTTTACAGGCAGCCCACAAAAAATAGCGGGATAAATCAAGAAGACCACACACCCATTCCTTTAAATACAGGCTTGTAAATCTAGTTATGTAACCATCCATAACAAGGAATATTACATAGGCTAAGTCTAACATTACATTTTTAAAGTGAGGGGAATAAGCTTATGTACCAATATTGGCATTTGAATTCAAAGGGAAACGGGGAACAATATAATAACCAAATTTCAATGTCATCATTATATTCACAGCCCCAAATAACTAAAGCTGAGGGAATGAATGGTTTGAATATTTCTGAGAATTGGAGTTGTCGAGTCTATCCATTTGGTTGGAATTCACCAGCCAATTATACGGGTTTTAATCCCCAACCCTTCTCTTTGGGACAGCCAATCCATTATGCAGGGATGATGCCCCAAGGATATCCTGCTAATTGGACTCCATTACCAAGCCATGCAGGTTTTCATTTTCAAAAACCTCCCTTCCCCTGGGCCCAACCATTCAATCATGCAGGGATGTTCGCACAAGGTCATCTTGCCGCTTTACTATCGCCGCCAGCTAAAGCTTTTAAATTTAGTACCAATAACTGGGGTGCTTTCGGAAACTCTCCAGGATGGGGAGGACAGGTAAATCCCATGGGATGGGGGAATAACGGAGGGATCGGTCAGCCAGGAATGCTTGGAAACTTACTTGCAGTAGGAAAAAGCAGCATGAATGGAATAGGAATGATTAGTAGTCTAATCGGTATGGGGAAGTTCTTCTTTTAGTTAATTAGAACGGGAGGATAGATCCGTAGCCCAAACTTAAAAACAATTTCCTTTTTCATTGATTTACTCTTCTCAAACACGGCCCCAATACTCCCTCCAAGTTCGTTTCCTCGTCTTTCAAATTATAAAAACATCAAGAAAAGACATTCCAAATATGGAACGTCTTCTTTCACTTTATAAAACCATTCAACAATCTAAAATATTCTAACCGACATACTCACTCATTTAACTAAAAAAATCGGTTAATTACATAATGCTCTTCTAACTTTCCTTGCGAAATTTAGTGGATCATCAACGTCTTCAATATTAACGTAAATCAAATTTGGTTCATCACATAACCACTCATTGTGTATAGACGAAACGATTATTCCTTGTTTAATAATTGTAGCAACAAATCCATTGACTTCTTTTTGCAATAGCGCTACCCGGCCTAGACATAATGCTCGTCCAGTTTTATTATCTCGTGATTCGAATGAGAAGGAAGTTGTTACTCTGAAACGTTTTCCTAAGATTGTCGCTTGTATTCCATCTCGATTTATTGTTGCCACGCATTTCCCACCGGCGAATCCTTCTTGGCCACCGATAATTCTTGCAAACTGTTGACAAATTAATTCATCATTAAACGCCATACCTTGAATCATCCCCCTTTTACTGTTAGGTTATGAATGAATACTTAGGTCTGAAACGGTAATGAATCTATTCTATTTATAATAACTTAAGAGTTGTGGAAGAAATTCTTCTTTAACTAACGAGTTAATAGAAGTATGGATATTTGCCACTATTGAGGACTCATCCCATCGTTATCAAGCTAAGAAAGGCACCTACCCCCAAAAACAAAAATTATATGCATCATTGACTATTGTTAATAGGACGTTATGTCATACAATGGAGTTAATATTAGAAAACTGTGAGGATGATTACGTTGATAAAATTTGCAATTAGTTATGCTGCAAGTCTGTTTGCTTTTATTTTTGGATGGTTCTTGATTTCATATATTTCTCATCCTAGCTTTATTCACCCGAACGTTGTATTAGGATTCATTAAAACGATCATCACTTATGGTAGTATTCCAGCTCTTGTAGCTTGTCTAATTGGGGAAGTGTTATACAGGAAAATCAAACGATGTAGAGAATTTCAATTCGGAATTCCTGTATTTATAGGACAAGCAGTTATCTATACACTTATACCATTTCTTTTTCTTTTTCCTTTTAATTTTTCCCATTTCTTTGATTTCGTTGTACCTGTTATTATGGGGGCCTTATCTTTTTATTTAGTACGTAGAAAAATATAATTAACTTCAAGAGTGTGACAGAAAGAAGCCGGAGTGAGTAAAACCACACTGTATAACCATACAGAGCTCAAAGAACGCATCAATTCTTGCGAAACCAACATCTCTAGCAAGATCCCGTAAGGTATTTGGAGATAAAAAACTTTGAATCTCTTGAGCAAATAGTTGTAATTCATCAGATACAGAAATAGGCATACAAAAACGCTATCCTTTCCTATGATTCTACAAAAAGAATAGCGTATTTTTTTCAATTTAGGGGGGGTTTGTTGAATTAGCTTGATAGCGATTGGTGGTATCCCTTATAGGATAATAGAAGTTTGCATTTTTAATTTTTTCACACTCTATTAACAAGGCAGTTATAGCATCCTGGTTTAGCGTTAAGAATGTGAATATATTCTACTTCTTTATTATCAAAAATTTCATCTATATTTTCTCTTAAATTTACACCTTCTGTAACCCTTGCTTCTACAATCATTGAATCAGTATTTTAGCCGCGTACAGATAGATACCTATGATGTAACATATGCGGAATTTCATTTACATCTAGCTTAGCAGTAGTTGCTCCCTTTCGCATAAATATAGGACCACTTGCTTTATAAGGCGAATTAACACTATGATATTGGTAATTCAGTAATATTACCTCTTCTCCTACCTCTGCATCCTTCAAACTTATCCTGCAAGGATATCCAGGATTTTTATTTGCTATTATTTTGACTGCCCCGATACTTTTTAATACTTCTTCATTCATTAGAAATAGGTTATTAAACTCCTTCTCTTGCAACGCAACGATTTGAAAGTTATTTCTCATATTCTATCCCTCCTTAATTAGTTGTTATAAAGCATTTTACTAATAATGCTACCACTAAAGTTCATAAAACTTGTTCAATAATCTTGCCCGTTTGTTGAGGATTGAATTAAAAAGCTTACAATTCTATAACAGAGAAAAAATGGCTTATTATTGTTCAATACAAAGTTGTTTACTTTTAATCAATCAGTAATGATTTATCGAAAAATACGATGAGTACAAAGCACTCTTGTTACTTCATGCTATCTTTTGTTAAAAAACGTGAATTCAGTCAAGTTCTTGGTTTACGGTATTTCCACTATGGAAAGCACGGAATTGACTCGGTGAAAATCCTGTATTTCTTTTAAATGCATTATAAAAGCTAGATACACTTTGATAGCCTGTTTGATAACCAATCTCTGTACTATTAAAGACCGTTGTCAAGAGAAGTTCCTTTGCTTTCTTAACTCTGATCCTTTCTAAATATATTCGAGGAGTATACCCTGTTCTTTCTTTGAAAATCCGATTTAAATGAAAACGACTAACTCCTACCCTTGATGCAATTTCATTTAATGGCATGTTTTGAACATAATTATTTTTTATCAATCGCATAGTATCTTCCAAAACGCATTCGAACGGATCGTATATTTTTATATTTAGATCTGATCGGCATCTTTTGCATGGGCGATAGCCTGACCTTTGAGCTTCTTGCGCATTTGAAAAAAAGGATACATTTTCATAATTAGGAACCTTAGACTTGCAAGAAGGTCGGCAGAAAATTCCAGTTGTCTTGACTGCGTAAAAGAATATCCCGTCATACGCTGAATCACATGATACTGTGGCTTTCCACATGGTATCTCTGGAAAGGTTATTTTGATCCTTCATTAGATTTTAATCCTCCCTTGTAGGCGAAAATCTTATTACTCAAAATCAGATAACTCGCATATATAGCCACGACAATTAACGGAACAAATATATACAATTGAAAAAATGGAATCACCAGCAAACATAAAATGAAAGAGATTAACGATGCCCACCATGCCGGTGTGTTCTTCCTAAATAATTTAACGCCTGCTGCCATTGAAAGAACATAAACTAGAATCCCTAGAGAAGTCGGTATAAACAAAATATCATCAAACGTTAGTGACAAAGCTTTTGTCACTAACACACCTGCTACCGAAAAACAGATAACAAACAATACCATCTGTCTTGGAATTTGAGTAGTTGCATGCAGCCTTGAGAAAAATTTTGGGAAAGCACCATCTCTGCTTAATGAATATCCTAATTGCGTTAGGCTGGCTACAAAAGCATTCGCTGTCCCTGTACAAATAATTAAAGCTAAAACAGCTGTAACGACTTTGGCACCTCCGCCTACTGTATCTCCCATTATAACACCAATAGGAGACAGGTTGCTTTCTTGACTGCCATATGTGGCCGTTCCAATAGTGACAAGGCTTAGCGCTAAAAATAATAGTCCAATGACAACTGCACTAATAACTGCTCCTTTGACAATATCTTTTTCTGGCCTTTTAAAGTGCTCAGCCAGATTGCAAATCGCCTCCCAACCGAAAAATGCCCAAAAGATAACCGTTATAGCGTTCCCGACAGAAAACCATCCATTTGGAACAAAGGGATTAAAATTTCCCCATTGTATTCTTGGAAACGCCACAAATACAGCTGACGCTAAAAGAATCAGTAATAAAGAACTTAAAATCAATGCAACTTTACCACTAACATTTACACCATAATAATTGGAAACACCTGCAATTACCAAAATAAAGACGGCAATTAAAATTGTTTCAAAATGCGAAAATCCAAATGCCTGACTGACATAAAAAGCACCAGTTAAAGATACAATCGTTTGACCAACTGCTGCTGTTACAAAATAAAACCACCCAACGATATTGCCAAGATGATATCCAAAAGAATTTCTAACAAAGGTTGCTGCTCCACCGGAATCAGGATATATCCGTGCCAAACTAGCAAAGGAATAAGCAAGCGGAAAACTAATTATAATAACGATAAACCAGGATACAATAGATGCAGGGCCCGCTATTGAGGCCGTTACCCCCGATAAAAAAAGGACACCGGATCCTAGAATAGCTGAAATGTATAACGCAATTCCTTGAAATAATCCAATGGCTTTATTGTTCATGATCTCCCCCCTTTTATAGGATTTAGTGTACTAGTAAAAAGGGGAGAATTCTTCTTGTTTTTTGCGGTTTAATTCGTTTAATAAAACAATCAAAAGCATTTTTATTATATTTCTTCTTCAACAATCTGGCCCGATTGTTGAAGAAAGTAGCCTGTTCCAATAAAGAACTTTATTGTTCAGTAAACAACTTGTCATGAAACCATAAAACGAACCGAAATTTTTCTTAAGAGTAGAAAATTCGGCTCGCTTTATGTTGGGATTTGCTTAGCGTATATTTTCGTTAAAACGTGGGCGGGATCCCATTGCTATTAAGCTAAGAATTTAAGTGTAATATCATTTAAGGGAATACTTAAGATACAAATAAAATAGCTTTTCCATGTCGTACTGTTTTATTAAAGTCTACCCCGAGTTGTAGCTAGTTCAATGCGACTGTAAATTCTGAGTTCGGTGCGCCAGCAAATACAACCGTTCCGTTCTCTGGTAGTTTCACTTTGTTATTGTCACTAACAACGGTAAAATTGACGCATACTCCATTCTCATCATACACCGCGAATGAACTTCCTGATGTCAACTCCACATTCATCGTTTTCCCTGCTGCCTCTTGCGGGATCGTAAACCATTTCGCATGCCCATTTTTTTGCAATGTAACTTTCGATAATTGACCTGTATCAAGGGGTTTTACGTTAGATTCACTGACGTATAAAAAGCTGGCCATCTCCATATATTCAGTACCATCCTCTGTATAGAAATGGGCTTCCTTTGTATCCCGCCCATTCATCACAGGAATCTGAATTTGATGCGTCGCCGTATTCGGACCTGTAATTTTTTTGCCGTCCCAATACCCATCCTTGATCGTAATTTGTGTGTTAAGAGGCATTAGTTGTCCTAGATAGTTCATAGAATTAAATTTTTCGTTAACGAGGTAGAACTTTCCACCCTCGCGCTTCGCCCATGCAGCAGCTGTTTTCTTCGGTAACACATTGTTTTCTAATTTCTGGGCTAAATAGTGAGTCAGCACATTTTGCCCTAATCCCGGTGATAATTCATATGTGCTCTCTCTCAAATAAACTTTTCCATTCTTCTCAGTGACAAAGTTAAGCTTGGAAGTACCCTTCTCATTTATAAAGCTTCCATCCGCCGTATATACATATTTTTCTTCCGGTTTAGTTGGTAAAAACAGTTCTCCCTTCTTCGTAATTTCTATTTTGAAATGGCTGTAGCTATTTCCATAAAATCCTGCTTTTTTTACCACGTCTTGGGGCACTTTAGCCTTGACTGGCTTGCCGAAGGATTTATCTGGTTTTATATCCTTAATTGTCCCTTTCTCTTTAAGCCTGGCTAGCAGTAATTTGTTTGCCAACAGTTGATTTGTCATGCTGGAGCCGCCGGAGGACAATACAGCTGCTGCCACCTTCTGTTCTGGAAGCACGACCAATGTAGCATGTTGCAGTATCGTATCCCCACCCTTGGTCAACGCTTTTATCCCATATTCACTGAATGGGTATAGTTTCACACTATCCCAGCCAAGACCATAGTTGAACACATTTCCGCTATCTCCCGGCCACATTCCTTTTTTATATTCTTCTTGTTCCATCGCCTTGACTGCTTTATTAGAGAGAATTTCTTTTCCCTGTCCCATAAATATTTGTGAGAATCGCACCACATCTTCTGCAGTAGAAGAGATTCCTCCCGTACCAATCACATTCACCATTTCACTTGGTAGCTGTCCCTGGTATGTCGGAGAATACAGTCCAGCCCGCTTTTCGTCTTCCCATTTGTCTTGCGATGTTATCATATGATTCAGTTTTAATGGCTCTGTAAACTTTTGATGTAGAAATTCAGTAAAACTCATACCACTGACTCTTTCTACCAAGATCTCAGCCAGTGTAAAACCGTCATTACAGTATACTGAGAACGCACCAGGGTCTGCCTTCAAGTTTTGGTTGGACAATTGTTGCAACAATATATCATGGGCATAAGCATCATTATCTTTAAATAAAAATGCATTATTGAACGTCGAACCTTGCAAACCCGAGGAGTGATTCAACAGCATACGCGGTGTAATACGCTTATATCGTTTATCTTTCATTTTGAAATCAGGAATATAGCGGGCAACAGGAGCATCCAAATCAACTTTTCCTTCGTCTACCAGTTTCATAACAGCCGCAGCTGTATATACTTTACTGGTTGAACCAATTCCGTATAGAGTATCTTTGGTTAGTGGCTCTTTCCCTTCTATGTCGTTCTTACCTGTCTGCCCCGACAAAATAAGTTTACCATTATCAATCAGCGCATACTGTACACTAGTCGTCTCATAGGACTTCGTGAGCAGTGCAGCGTTCTCTGCAGCAATCTTCTCCAAATCTTTGCTAGCAACTTCTTGGCTAGATACAACCGGAGTCTTACTGCTAGAAGACGCTATCGCTCCTGTTGGTAGACTCATCGTTAGAGCTAAGGTAGCGGCTAACACTCCAGATAATTTATTTTCCATAAGAAAAATTCCTCCTTAGACAAATGATCGATTTCATCTTTTATTTGTTCAATTACAAACATCACATAAACTACTATTCTGGCTTTATCCCTACTGTCTATATTCAACAAGTAAAATACTTTTAAAAAGACCAGGATTCTCGGCTCTACCCATACTGTTCAAATTGCCGTCAACATATGCCCCTCCAGCAAAAGTATCAAATCCTGGAATAACACCTGTATGTCCCCATATCGAGACAACGTTAGGAAGTTTAATTTCATAGATTCCTAGACCATATCCATTGATTCCTCCCTTTCCTGCAGGAACTGTAGTGAGTATTTGTTTTAGTTGCTGTTCTTTCAGTAATTGCCACCAATAGAATGCTCTTATTACTAGTTTATTTTTCGTATAAATGTATCCTATTTACCCCCCCTCTTTTACGCTTCTCTATATTTGTATCCTATACAATAAAAATTTCTTTTTTCTTATCCATTTCTTACAATTTCCTTACGTTCAAATCACTTCTATAATTAGGTAGGTTTTATTTTAAAATCTCCAGGATAATAAATGCTTATATAATCTCACGATTTCATAGAAGATGGATTAATAACCATGCGCCAAATCATCATGCACATCTCTCATATTTCCTTGGATTCCCCCCCTCAACCTTTACAACAGTTCCAACCGGCATCAACACTTCTTCACGTTCTTATAAATAGTAATAACTAATCAACTCCTTACCTGAAAATAAATTAATATAGAAAAAGAGAGATAAGGTTAAAATACCTTTATCTCTCCTTTTCTCTCACATATTATACGAAGGATTTTTTTGTTTTGGGGTTAATATTTTTTCTTAGCTTGATGGGCATGCAAATATTCTACACCTAGCTTTTAGAAAAAAGAAACAACCTCTAATATAATTGACGTTGTATGAGCTTAGCTTGATAGCGATGGAGTACCGTCAGTATTTCGGAAAAACCACACTAAGAGTATACAAGATTTTATACAGTTTTTCGGTTAATCCAATAACAGACAAGAAACCTAAAATCGCAGCAGGATCGAAATGTATAAGAAAATGCATGTATCCATAGAACAAAAAAGACGATTCCCTTGTGAAATTAGGGATTCGTCTTTTTCTTCGCTACCGATAACAAGAATTGTGTAAATAAGCTGTCCATATGGGCAGCTTATTTTATGTTTGCTTAGCCTGGATTTTTTCAAATATACGATATTTTATTTGTTGATATTTTTTTAATCTTCATTATTGATTTCTATTGTACCTGTTCTAGCACTAACCTTTAAAATATTTAACAGATTATCAGGTGTCTTGATTTCCACTTCATATTCAAATGTAGATTGTATTAAGTTGTCATCTTCTAATTCGAATTCTTTTTTCACATTCATAATTTCTCCATTTGTATGCGCTAAAGAAATTTCACGAACTTGTTTCTCTGTGTAGTTTTCATTCTTTTTGGCATAATTGTAACCCATACCATAATATCCACCAACAATAGCAATACCACTTACTAAAATAGCAATTACACTTATCATTATTTTCTTTTTATGTTTTAACATTTCCATCCACTCCTTAATGATTAATCATCTATTCCAAATCTTGCTTCAAGTGCATTTTCTGCTTGCTCTAATTGATCTTCCAGTATATCGTGTTCTCTTTCTTGCGCTTTATATTGTTCAATCGTTATCGTTCCAGCGCGATAATCTGCTTCAAGCTGATTATCAGATAGGTCTATCTTGTCATCTAATTGATCAATTTCTTTTTTTACTGCTAAGTACGTATTTAAGTTTTCTTCTTTTACTCCAACTGGTTTCGTGTTATTTGTCTTTTCAACGATAGATGTAACTTCATTTTTAAAATCCTGTATTTGCTTCGTAGCATTCGTAGCAGCTTGTGCTTTGTGTGGTTCTTGTTGTAGTTGAGAACTTTCTTTTTGCAATGTATCATTTTCCACTTTCAGTTGTTGTACTTCTGTATTGTTATCAGCTTGAGTAGAACAAGCTGTTAAGAATAAACAAGACATTGCTCCAATCAACATCCGATTTCTCATTCTGTTTTCCTCCCTTTACATGTGCACCTTAACCTTGCCTTTATATTACTGAACAAACATTAAAGGAAGATTAATATAACAAAAAATAAAATGATATAATTAAATGGTTTCTAATCTTTCTTTAATGTTTTGGAATTATAGTGATACATATTAATAAGAAGAAAAGGAGAATGTTAATGCGAGTTCTTATTGTCGAAGATGAACAAGATTTACAAAATATATTGGTAAAACGATTAAATGCAGAACATTATAGTGTCGATGCATGTGGGAATGGAGAAGATGCCCTGGATTATATAAACATGGCTGCCTACGATTTGATTGTGCTTGACATTATGATTCCCCGCATAGATGGTTTACAAGTACTACAAAGATTACGCGCGGACAATCATACAACTCCGGTCTTGCTTCTTACAGCTAAAGATACAATTGATGATCGCGTAACAGGACTCGACT
Source organism: Bacillus basilensis (assembly GCF_921008455.1). Classification (NCBI taxonomy): domain Bacteria; kingdom Bacillati; phylum Bacillota; class Bacilli; order Caryophanales; family Bacillaceae; genus Bacillus; species Bacillus basilensis. Next base: position 3,246,581 of record NZ_CAKLBZ010000001.1, read on the forward strand.
TAGGTGCGGACGATTATTTAGTAAAGCCGTTTGCTTTTGACGAACTGTTAGCAAGAATTCGAGTGTTAATGCGAAGAAAAACAGGTAATGCATCTAATGTGTTTGAAATCGCTGACCTAGTAGTAGATTGCAAAATGCATAAAGTAACAAGAGGAGACCAAGTTATCACTCTTTCCAGTAAAGAATTTGCTATTTTAGAATATATGATTCGTAATAAAGAAGTTGTGTTGACACGAGATAAAATTGAGCAACATGTGTGGAATTACGACTATGAAGGTGGATCGAATATTATTGATGTTTACGTCCGCTATCTTCGTAAAAAAATTGATAGCCAGTTTGAAACGAAGTTAATTCATACAGTACGAGGAACTGGTTACGTATTGCGAGTAGAATCATGAAAAGACTATCAATAAAAATGAGAGTAACCCTGTGGTATACGGGGCTAATTGTAATTATTATGGCACTCGTGTTAGCTTTTATTTTAACTTCTTCAGATAAAGTTTTGCTTTTTAATATGAAAGATCAATTGAAGAGCACAGTAAAAGAAAGCATTGAGGATATCGAGTATAAGCATGGACAATTAAAGATGGACGATGATTTTGAAACCTTAGAAGATGGAGTAAATATCATCATTTATAGTAAACAAGGTGAGCTGCTGGTAGGAAATAGTCCAACAAGCTTTAATAAAAAGATATCGCTTAAATCCGATGAAATACAAACCATTAAAGATGGTAATAAAGAATGGATCGTATATGATTTTCTCCATAATACAGGCGGCGATGAGCAAGTCTGGGTTCGTGGAATAATGACCATGAGCCAATTATCATCAACGATGAATACACTTATCGTAGTAACACTCATCTCATTTCCATTACTTATTCTCATTGCGGCAGTGGGAGGATATTTTATTACGCAAAGAGCGTTTCGACCTGTGCAACAAATGAGTGATTCAGCCAGTAAAATTGGTGATGGTAAAGACCTTTCGAAGAGAATTAATTTAAAAGGTTCACCGAAAGACGAAATGTATCATTTAGCACAAACTTTTGACAAAATGTTTGAGCGATTGGAGACATCATTTGAAAGTGAAAAACAATTTACATCTGACGCATCTCATGAATTAAGAACACCAACATCTGTTATTATTTCGCAATGCGAATACGCTTTATCGCAGAGAAATAATCCGAAAGAAATGGAAGAATCGTTAGAAGTAATTTTAAAGCAATCACGTAAGATGTCCTCGCTAATCTCACAACTCTTACTATTAGCAAGAGCTGACCAAGGAAACCATAATACTTTCCAATTTGAATGTATTAATATGAGTGAATTAACGGAAATTGTTGTAGAAGAGCTTTCACTAATGGTTCAAGAAGCTTCAATTGATATAACAACTAATATAGAGGAAGACCTGTTTATGAAAGCAGATCAAACATTGATGATGCGTTTATTAATGAATTTACTAACGAATGCGATTGCTTATAGCAAAGCGAACGGAACTGTTCATATGCAACTGTTCCGCGATGAAACCAACATAATAGGTAAAGTTTCCGATAATGGCATAGGCATCAGCGAGCAACACATTACTAAAATATGGGACAGATTTTATCGAGTTGACGCAGCACGAACATCTTCAAACATCGGAAACACAGGTTTAGGATTGTCGATGGTAAAATGGATTGTCGAACTACACGGAGGAGACATTACGGTTGAAAGTGAATTAGGAGAAGGCAGTACTTTTACATTTAAACTACCAATTGAAAAACAAGCATAATTTATGCACGTCTGTAGCTTCAGAATAAAGATTGATTCAATAGCTCTCTTCAACCCTTATATAAAAGTAATTGACGCATTTTAAGCATCATCGATTTTATCGTTTTGGACAACCTGTTCCGTTAAGTTAATATACATGTGGAAAAAACGATCGAAATAAAACCCCAGAAATCCAAAGGTCTCTGGGGCTGCATTATATATTTAGCTCTTTTTGCTTTTTGTTTTGTTTATGTTTATACAGCAATTTTCGACTTATTAGAGAAATCACTAATAAAGTCAGGATCAATACGATAAGTTGCATAAATGACAAATCAAAATATTTAGCACCTGTAACTATTAAAAGCGTAGAAATCGTGCCTTTTACAACGAAAAAAATAATAACCCATAATCCGCCTTTTTTCCAGTTCATTTTTATATTACCCTTTCCTGCTTTTAAGTTCTTAAAAGATTTAGTAATAGTTCTTGAATGTGATACCTTAATAGAAATCTATTATATTAACAAAAAAGTCATGTCTAATTAAATACGACGATTCTATAATAAGTGAAAATGATATTCATTGTCAATTTTATTGACTATTTGAATACTTATTCTTTATTTTAATCTCTTTTTAATTTGTTTTTTATAAGCAATTAACTCTTGTATTCAAACAAAAAACACCTCCATTGAATTCCCACACTTAGTATGCAAATTCAAGAGGTGTTTTTTCATGTACCATCAAGTAAGATTTCCTGCTTTGTTTATTCGTTTAAGTTTTTGATACGTAGCTATTTTCTAGTACACAATAACTGGATCATACGTATTCAAACTATCATACACAGTTTTTGCAACATTAGGAAGAAGGTTCACACACCCGCCTGATCCCCCTGTTACATAAGCATTATTTCCCCAGTCTTTTCGCCAGCCGGCATCGTGGAATCCTTGACCGCTATTTGTGAATGGAACCCAGTAATCTACTTTAACTGCATAATCAGCTTTACCTACTGCGCTACCTCTTAGCGTGTATGGTGTTCGTTTGTATAGGACGTACCACACACCTGGTGATGTATCTTCACCCGTGCTATGTTTACCCGTTACTACATTTGTTGTAACGACTAATTTCCCATCTTTATAAATCCAAATTTGCTGATCTGCAATTGAAACTTCTGCATATGTGTCTCCGATGCCATTATTCGATGTTGTTTTATAACCGATACCTTCCTTCTCCCAACCATTTCCGTGAATATTAGAAGCAGAAAGTGATTTTTCGCCTTTCTCAAAGGCTTGTTGAACTTGTTTTGTCTCTTTTTCAACATCTAATGCCCAGCCGTATCCTTGTCCTTTTACTGATATGACCGAACCAGAATGTGTTTTAAAAGCGAAGTCTTTATGTAATGTAGATTTAGCCTTATTAATTTCAGTAATCTTATTCTTAATATCGCTCGCATCGATTGTCACTTTCATATCCTTTGACATAGAGGCATTTTGAATTAAATCTTTCGCTTTTAATGAATACACTTCATTTTGCACTTTATAATCAACAGACTGCCCAAGAAGATTCTGTAATGCTTTTTCTTCTTTTTTAATAATCGGATCGTCTTCTTTAATAGGCTGTATGTATGCAGACTTTAGATGAATTTCGCTTTTATGCTTCTGCTTATCATAATCTTTTAGTAAACTCGTAACGTCATACTGTTTCCCATCAACGCTCTTCGAAATAACAACTTTCCCTTGTTCAAGCTTCGCCATAGCATCTTGAGGTGCTTTTAATTTTTCATTCATAGAGACGAGCTTTTCTTCTACAAGTTTTTTCATCGTTTCACTACGGTACTTCTCTGCCTTTTCTGGTAGTAGTGAATAATTTTTTTCCTTTGCAGAAGGGAAAAATGTCCACTGGCTTTTTAATAGTTTCTTAACTTGCGGCGAATCTTTTTCCGTCAGTTCCGTTTTCGTCTCTTTTTCATCTAAAATTTGTTGTTGATCAATATAGACTTTGTTTGCTAGTCCAGATGTTTTTAATTTCTGTATTGCCTCATCAGCGCTCATACCACCGACTTTTGTATCGTTAATCGTAACATTTGAATTGAAGTGAGTTGCCTGGTAATAACTCATTCCCCCAATGAGAAGTGCAATTACACCGCCACCCGCTGCGATAAGCTTCCAATTTGTAAAACGTTTTTTCGATCTTACCCGTTTTTTCTCAACTTCTTCAACTGATTCATTTACTGTATTGTTATTCATCAATCTTTCCCCCGTATACATTAACGTCAATCGATTTTAAACCAAAACCATTGATTAGTGTACCTTATTTTTCCTGAAATTTCATTATTTTTAACTAGATTTTATCTCATTTAATCGATTAAAGTTAGATTTTTTAATAGAAAGATATATAAAGATGGTAGATAAAGTGAAAAAGGGAGGCACCAATCGAACTATTACAGCCCCCTTGCATTCCCCAAATTTTGAAGGGTTATACTCTCAATGAACACTTTAACTTAGTGAAATAATTTTTAGAAGGTTCAAGTTAGAGGAAGGCACCGTAGAATTTCTTTTATGAAAAATATCCACAAAAAAGGTTCTAATTTTAGACTCTTTTTTGTGAATATTTTAATGTAGCATATTTTATAAAGTTATAATCCCCTATTTCACTACATATAAATGCTTCCCGCTTTTCGCCACGTTTCACAACATCTACTATCAACCTAACTAATTTCACTTTATGATCTTGATCATCAACAATTTTAAGTTTCTTTAAACTATTATATATGTTTGTACCACGCTTTGTTGATACGACTAATCTTTACAGGTGTTGAGGTTTTAGACTCATTTTTTGGTGTAATTATATTATTAGAACATCCTGCAATCATGAGACAGCATGTAGCCAATAAAACCAATAACATTAATTTATTCAAATAGCCACTCCTATATAAGCGAAATATTATATTGAGAAAATTAAACATAACACCGAACCTTTGTAAAAACAATATATTTCCTGTTTTTATTATACATTAGCGGATTAATAGGCACCTTAAAGTGCCATAATCCGTCAATTTCCAATTTCCATTTTATCCGATTCTCAATATTTATTCCAATATAAAAAGATAGCTATTTTGTTGAAAACTAATTATCTCTCAAAATGAAAAATACGAACTGAATTTCTATAACCATATATGTTTATTCAGCTAACTTATCTCCCGTAACAATCCAAAACAAAGTAGCTGCATTTTTTCCATTTAATTGAGCGTACCCAATCCCCCCCACCGTGATTTCTATTTTATCCTTATTGGGACTTACCCAAATTTGATACAAAGCAGCTTTCGCCTCTATTTTCGGATTTTTAGATTGAAAAATAAAGTGATAATCAGCCGGACGAGACATTTCCACTTTTTCATTCTCAAAATTAGTATCATTTAATATTTTCTTTACTTCCCGAACTTGCTTATTATCTGTAACTACCTTCAAATCTTCATATTTATCATCAACATGTTTTTGCACTTTAATTGTTTGTTCTTCATTTCCTATTATATTCGAACAGCCCGTTACTATGAATATAACTATGGCAATAAAAACCACAGATAAATTTCTACCCTTCATATTCATCTACCTCATTTCATAAAAATTTAGAATATTGTAAAATAAAGGTAATTACTTTATGGTTAGAAATATAAAAAATATCAGGAAAGGAGCACCATTCATGCAGTTAAAAACATACACTTGGAAAAGTTATACGTTTCTTATTGTAAGTATATTCGTTACTATTAATCTCTTTCTCTTCACACCTATTTTAGACAGAGTTGGAGTAGAATATGTCGTGCCTTTCGCCTACTTCATATTAGCTTCTGCTGTTATAACGCTTATATTGGCTGTTATTTCACTCTATAGCCGCACTGAAAAGAAAGTTTTATCAATTATCGGTTTATGTTTTACTCTATTTAACACAGTAATTATTTTATTTTTCCTTTGGTTTGGTTACCATTTCGCTTAAGTGAAATATAAATAAACTCCATAAGCCACAAATAAAATGAATAGAATAGAAATGCCGAGTACTGTGTATATAATCCATTTTACATTTGAACTCATATACTCCCCCTTCTCGCTTCATAACAATTCCATTATATAACAAAAAAGCATTGGATACCCAATGCTTTTTCACACTTACGCAAATAAAGACGTATTCGCATATAACGCTGGTGAACCACCTGAATGTACGAATAAAATGTTGTCTTCTTTATTAAATGTACCTTTTTTAATTAAATCGATTAGTCCCGCTACTGCTTTACCTGTATACACTGGATCAAGTAAAATACCTTCTGTTTTCGCAAGTAATTGAACTGCTTCCACCATTTCTGGCGTTGGTAACGCGTAACCTGGCCCTACATATTCATCAAAGCATGTAACCGCTTCGCGCGGGATAAAGTTTGGAATACCAACGTGAGCCGACGTTTCTTCTACAAGTTTTGCTACTTTCTCCTCTTGCTCTGCTTTTCCTCTACTTACGTTAATTCCGATTACTGGGATGTTACTTTGTGTTCCTGCAAATCCAGTAATTAAACCAGCGTGCATACCAGCGCTACCACTTACGCAAACAACTGAACTGAAATCAATTCCTTGGTCAAATGATTGCGCCATAATTTCTTGCGCACAAGCAACGTATCCCAATGCACCAGTAGGATTTGATCCACCAACTGGTATTACATATGGTGTACTACCTTTCTCACTTACTTCTTTCGCTACTTTTTGCATTTCTTCCATAAGATCTGCTCCGTTTGGTACAACAATTACGTTTTCAGCACCTAATAAATGATATAAGAAATAGTTTCCGTTAAAGTCTGGCTTCTCTTCTGGCTCAAGTCCTTCTTCTAATACAAGGATACATTTCATTTTCTCTTTTACCGCAGCTGCAAGTGTTAAGCGGCAATGATTCGACTGAATACCACCAGCTGTAATTAACGTATCCGCACCTTTCTCCTGTGCATCTGCAACTAGAAACTCTAACTTTCTCGTCTTATTTCCACCAGCTGTTAAACCAAGTAAATCATCTCGTTTAAAATAAATAGTCGGCCCACCAAGTGCTTCAGAAAAATTATTTAATTTTTCAATTGGTGTATATGATTCTGTATATTTTTTTCTCGGGAATTTAGCTAAATTCATAAATAACGCTCCTTTTGTACTTCTTTCACAATGTATGTAACGTTACTATTATTGCATGTAAAAATGGTGAAGTCATCTTTCTAGGGGAAAAATGTATTGGATTTTCAATTTCCATTGCGGTACATGAAATTATACGAGTACTGTAGACTTCAATACGGTGCATGAAATTTATATCAGTGATTTTTCAAATATATCAGCGATTCTTAACTTATATCGGCGGTTTTCAAAATATATCAACGATTCTTAATTTATATCAGCGATTCTTAATTTATATCAGCGATTTTTCAAATATATCGACTTACCGACAAAAAGCGGCAAAACAAAAAGAGCCCACTCGTTAAAAAGTAGGCCCTTACCAATCACTTATTTGCCGAAAAACGAAGAAGCTGCGTTAATCCTGGCTCTAAATTCATTTCGCCTTTATGGCGTACATATACAATCTTATTCCCATCAAATTTCGGAGGATTCCCTGGATTATACGTCAGCCACTCGTTCGTTCCTTCTATAGAGTACTCCATGTATTCTGTTGCACCGACAATTACATTTTTACTATCATCAGCGGTTACATTGGGTGCCATTTGTGCAATTTTCGAATCACTAATTAATAATTTCTTTATTTCCTTATCACGTTTGTAATCGTAAGCTGTCACCATTACATCGCTACCATATGCTTTCACTTGCAACCCTTGTTTAAATGAATAGCCATCAGGAGCAGTCTTCTCTCCGCCATTTGGTCCAGCCGACATCCAGCCCGTTTCAATCCCGCCCGTATTTACAACCGTAAATCCTTTATTATCTCCGCCTGTAATTTTCTTTTTACCAGCCCAGTCTGGTAAGTTTAAATCCCAATGCGTGTGACTCGTGAAGAAAACAACTTGCGGATAGTCTTTTAATATATCGTACAACTTATCAACGTTTAAATAATCTTGTAAATACGGATTTTGTCTTGATCCAGATACTGTATCAGGTAAAACGTGATGAGAGAAAATGAAGATTGGCTTATTTTTATCTTTTTGACTATATTCTTCTAAATTTTGTTTTAACCAACCTAATTGCTCATCACTCATATATACTTCATCCCACATTTTTGAATCGTGGTATTTCATATATTTTTCAGTTCCTAAAAATAAAAGTGGATAACCGTCTAATTCTTTTTTATGATATACCTTTTCTTGTCCGCTAAATTGTAAGTAGCGACCAAATAGCGTTTCTTCCGTTACACCATTTGGCCATGTACTTTGAGAGAGCTTCCCATCAGCTGTCCATTTACCAGCATAAAACTCATGATTCCCAACAGTTGACCATACATTCTCTGGATGCTTATTTTTGTTTAATACACGCTTCACATCATCATATTGGGACTGTTGTCCAGTTGACGTTATATCCCCATTCATAATAAGCGCTCTAGAAAGTGGCGTCACTTTGTTCATATCTTTTAATACGTGATCAAAATCTCCTAAATCCCCTTGAATGTCACTAATAACGTTAAAAGTTGTAGCTGACTTTCGAACTTGCTCATTCCCTTCCGCATGTGCTGAAAATGTCGGTAATAATGCCGCCATAACAGCTAATGAAGCAACTGCCTTTTTCATACAAATTCTCCCCCTAATAATAGAATGTACAAACTGACATGTTCTGCTTTCTCTTAGGTGCTTGTCCAATTCACATTATAAGGAGGGATTGTAAAGATAGATGGCATTAAAAGTTAAGTGTTTTTTAAGAGATTTTGTCGTTTTTTGCACTCCGCAATTAGCGATTCGCACCAATCTAGCTTTCTAGCTTTCAACATTACATAAATGTAAATTTTGATGTTAAATCTCTTAGTTTCATACGTTGTTTTTTATTACTTTTAATTTTCGGGAAAAATCCACTAATTAATAGAGTTATAATCCATGCCATTATTAGAATAAAATTTATTGTATTACCGGAATTCAAACTGAAAACTCTCCACAAATAGGCAGCACAAAAAACGAGAACAGCAGTAATAACAAGTAAAAATGTCCTAACTACTAATCCGATGTAAGATTTCTTCTCTTGCTTAAGAATGAAAGTTCTTCTACCTTTGTACAATCTAATCACAAACAGCAGCAAGTATATACCAAGTGTGGCTCCAATAACAATTGATGTAATGGCGTTATTTTTTCTCTGCTCAGCTAGAGCGAAGTAACTTTCAGGTAATTTTCCAGTTTCATATTCAATCCATGCGTGGTAAATATCCTGTCGTAAGTCTATACCCCCTTCACTATTCGTAAGAATTACCAATCCATCCTTTGTATTAGGAATGAAACCATAAAAAGAATGCCAACCTCGATTGTCACCAGAATGATAAATTAATTTCCATTGATTAGATAGTTTTTTTTCAAATATACCTAAACCATTCTCCCCTAATACCGGCTTTTGCATTTCCTCAACACGTTCACTTTTGATGACACCATTACCTTTATTATTTGCATCCATACTTGCAAGTATCAATGTCATCATATCGGTAACATTTGTCTTAAGACCTGCAGCAGCCTGTTCGGTAAATTGGTAACTAGGGAGCTCCTCTCCAAAATATCCATAAGCTTTCGAAAGGTTATGGTTTTCAGGACGTTGTAAGAATGAACTAGATTTCATTCCTAAAGGTTTCATAATTTGTTCTTCCATATAACGATCAAACGGTATTCCGGTAACTTCTTCAATTACAAGTTGTAAAATTGTATATCCGCCACCAGAGTAAATTGTTTCTGAACCTGGTTTATTAGTAACCTCCACTGGTTCATTAAGCCATCCTTTTCCAGACAGAGATTCCTCAATAGAGTCAAGATGTTTCCCTGGTGCAACCCCGAGGTATCCTTTATGTGCAGATAGCCCTGCAGTATGACTTAACAATCTTCTTATTGTGACTTCATTATTATTAAACTCTGAATTAGGTAATTTCCATTTGGTCAGATATTTTCCAACGGGATCATCTAGTGTTAAACGCCCTTCATCTACAAGATGCAAGATTCCCCATGCTGTAAGATTTTTAGAAATGGAACCAGCCTGAAACAAAGTATCATCACTCACCGCTTTTTTTGCCTTTTTATCTACATAACCGTAGTTAAGTGTATAAGCAATACGCCCCTCATGTACAATCCCTATTGCAACCCCTGGTACATTATAATTTTCTTGCCATTTTGGTACCTGTTCATCCATCTTTTTTTTAAAGTTTTCTATATTCCTATCAGTCAATGTACCCGATTCTGCCCTCGCTACTTTCATAAACCACACTTCATTCGTAATTAGCATACAAATAATTAAACATAAAATACCTTTGCATATTATCGACGCTTTTTGTCTATTCTTCATTTGTCCTACCCCTTTTTTCAGAATATTCTCTCCGTCACTCAGAATATCCCATTCGTTTATCTAGTTCTATCGATTTTTATTACTTAACCTTACAAAATTGTAATAAAAATCAAAAAGTTAAATACTTAGGGGTTTTACTGTTCTTTATCCAAGGGCAATGAATTTAATACGAAAAAAAAGACACAGAGATTCCTCCCCATGCCTACTAATCCTCTACTTCTTCACCGCATGTACATAATGCACTGTTTCAAAAGCTTCTAAATAATCGTTTCGTCCTTCAAAATATAATTTATTTATGTCTTCTGGCGATAAATGCTCATAAATGAGTAAGCCCGCCTTCTCTAACAGTGCTTCCATTTCGGCATAAGAAAAACATGATTTCATCGGTTCTCCACCTACCGCAGCCATTTTTACCATGTTTTCAACTCGATTGGACAATCCCTTTTCCGTAAATAAGTTTTCATCAGGATAATCGAAAACGATAGAACTCCCTACCGGAACCATCTCGAATAAGTATTCTATTAAACTAGAAAGTTCCTCTTTCGTTAAATAGTACGTAACACCTAAAAGACTAAAGAAAGTCTTTTTATTTTCAAATGCTTCATTCCGTAACTGTTCATTGGAAAATCCTTTCGTAAAATCCATTGAAACAAAATGAAGGTTGTTTGGAATTTCAAATTCTGCTTCTTTTATTCTCTCCTTCTTAAATCTTTGCGTAGAAGGATGATCTATTTCAAATATTTCTATTTTATCCTCTAACTCTCGGTGTCTAAAACTAAACGTGTCTAAGCCTGCACCGAGTATGACGTATTGTTTTGCTCCCAATGTAATTTCATGTAGTAATACTCTTTCACAATATGCCGCACGTGCTAAAGGTGTTGGTGATAATTGAACTTGTGTAATCCATTTTAATATTTCTGTTGGATTATCTTGAAACTGCTCTGCAATGTCTTTATTGAAAAAATGTATTCCTTGAACCATATTCGTTTCAATATCGCTTCGTTCTTTTGGCGAAATGAATTCTTTAGCTACATAATCATCAAAGATTTTAGAACTATCAAATTCACTATGATATGCCCTGCTAAAAGCTGATACTAATGACGTTACACTTGCTTCACCTTTTTTCACGCACATACACTCTCCTTCATTTTCACAACAAAAATAGGGTTCCCCTGGCCAGGAGAACCCTATTATACACTTTATTTTTATTTTGGTAAATTATAGCATAAATAAGTTTTTTTGTCAAGTTTTCAGTCTGCTTCTACATCGACACTTTGTATATTCTTTGGCAGAGAAATCAGAATTATATACATAATTTCCCGAATTATTTATCCATTCTTTTTTGAGCAGTATTAGTATCTTGAGATACTGGTATATGGTCGGTAGCTCTAGATAAACCTATTTTTGGCATATTAACATAGATCGCTTCAGAAGCACCTTTTTCTATTTGATATGTCTCGTGAAAAACACCGACACTTCCATTATCTTTAATCATATTATTGTAGGATTTCCAAGCATATGAATGGTTTTTTCCGTGAGCGTAGTTTACTAATTCATCGAATCCCTTCCAGTATTGAATTAAGACCACCTTTCTCCAACTAAAGAAAAATTCTGTATGTAAGAAACCCCATTGTGGGTTTTGATACAATTCTTTAATCATAGGTCCCATAGCATTGAAAACTGGTATCCACTTCCAAAATTTTAATAGGTTATTAATACGCATACCAATAATAAAAACAACAAATTCTTGATCCTTGCTATTGGCTATATGCCTGCCGTTAAAAATTTTAGCCCCCACTTTAATCCCCCTTTTTTACTGAACATAAATAATGTGCAGTTCCCAAATAAACCATAACATTTTCCCATGAATTTTCCAATTACTTTAACGTAGATTATGAAAGGCTTCATTTAACAATAAAGGTTATATGTTTCCTACCTTTTTATTATTAATATTTTTTCTAAATCTCCTTTTTACCAGGAACATTTTAATAATATATTTCAATAACGATAGCATTGCCGCCCCCTTCTAAACAGAAATTTTTCCGCAAAATTCCCAGCCCATTACCACTCAACAACTTTGTATATTCTCCGGCAGGAAAATTGTCGATTCACACAGAATACTCCAAATTATAACAATATATATGGAGGCCAATATGAAACGATTCGTCATTATTACAGTAGGAAAAACACACAGGGGTAAAACTACATTTGCAAAAGCTTTAGAAAAAGAGTTACCCTACTCTTTCGTTATGGATCAAGATAACCAAGCTGAATTTATTAACACGCATTACGAAAAATTACAGCCGGCTAAAGGTCCTAATACATTTAAGCACGGCCTTTCAAAATTCATTGTTGATTATGCAAAAGAACATACAAATTTACACCTTATTATTAGTAACTCCAATCGCAGTAAAAATGGAAGGTTATATTTACTAAACGAATTATTTCCACAAAATGAATATATACGCATACTCGTTCACTTTGACATTCCAGATGATATACTTTATGAAAGAGTGACTCGAAGCACGCGAAGTACAAATATTTTTAGAGGTAGCTATTCTAGTTTCAAAGAAGTTCTGAATTGGCAACAAGCTGAATCACTTCACGAAGATGTCGTAGATCCTGTAGAAAACGAGTCTGATTATTTGTTTGTTATTCGTAATAATAAAGATGTACACTCTACTATCGAAGAAATTGTTCATCTAGCTAAAGATGTGTCCCCTACTCCAAAATAAAAGAATTTAAAAATTACATAATCATAGATTATTATGCAAATCCTTCCTCTAAGCGCCTAACATGGTATATAATGATAAGATAATCTACTTCTATATGCTCAATTTTACACAAAACAGCTCATGCATATGAAAGAAAAGAGGTACAAAAATATGAAAACAAAACAAACAATCGCTGCGTCTACACTAGCTTTAGCGATGATTGCTGGCGCAAACTCTGCTCATGCAGAAGTAACTGATGCTACTCCTCAGCAAAGTACGGGAGATCGATTAGCTGAAATTAAGCAACATAAACAAGAGTTAGATGCGAAATTGCAGCAGCACAAAGAAAATGTTGATCAAACATTGAATGAACTTAACAAGGTTAAGGAAAATGTTGATACGAAGGTGAATGAACTACATGAACGTAAACAAGTTGCTGATGAAAAAATTAACGAGATTAAACAACATAAACAAGAGTTAGATGCAAAACTTCAGCAAGACAAACAAATCGCCGAAGATAAAATCGCGGAAATAAAAGAGCATAAAAAACAAGTAGAAGATAAAGTTGCTGAAGTTAAAGAACATAAACAAAATATCGATAATAAGGTTAATGAGATTAAAGAACATAAACAAACTGTCGATGAAAAAGTGAATGAAATTAAGCAACATAAAGAAAACATTGATCAGAAGGTTAATGAACTTAAGGAAGTTAAAAAACAGGTAGATGAAAAATTAGCTGAGTTAAAGAAAGCGAAACAAACTGCTGAGGACAAACTTGCTGAGCTAAAAGAAAACAAGCCGAATACTGGTAACACGTTAGAGGAACTTAAGAAAATTAAAGGCAATTTAGATAGTCTTTCCGCTAACTTAGAACTAGCTAAACAAGATGTGAAAAACAAACTAGCTGCATTACAAGAAGCTAGACAAGATTTAATCAATAAAATTAACGAAATTAAACAATCAAAACAAACTGTTTCAGACGATTTATCAAAGAAAAAACAAGACTTAGATATTAAAATCAACGACTTTAAACACACTGAGAAAAAAATTGATGACAAATTAGCTGAGATACATACAACGAAGCAAAATGTAGATAACAAGATCAATGAAGTATCACAATCAAAACAAACAGAAACAAAGACTGGTACTGCAAATACAAACAACAATGCTAGAGAACTTCCTAACGCTGGTAGTGAGCAATCAAATAATATGACTTTAGGTATGTTATCTGTATTAGGCGGGATTTTATTAGTAACACGAAATAAAATTAAAACGTTATTCTCAAAATAAAGCCATTATACTTCTTAAAAACAATTATACAAAGGCCAACCGCATATACGGTTGGCCTTTTTCTTTATATTAACTGTCCATCTCTAAGCGTCAATATACGATCACATACATCAAGCATTCTTTCATCATGTGTAATCATAATGGCTGCTTTTTGGCTCTCTTTCACTTCGCGTTTCATCATTTCAACAACTTCACGTGCGCGTTTTGAGTCTAAGCTTGCAGTTGGTTCATCTGCTAATATTAAATCTGGATTGTTCATGAATGCACGAGCGATTGCTACCCTTTGTTTTTCCCCACCAGATAGTTGATTTGGATAATGATTTTTTCTTTCTCCTAATCCAAATGCCGTTAATAAATGATCCGCACGCTTTTCTGATTCTTGTTTACTTTCTTTTTTCAGCTTAGCAATGTAAAGCAATTGTTCCTTCACATTTAAATATGGAACAAGATTTGCGAACTGGAAAATGAAGCCGATTTTTTTCAAACGAATGTCTGTCATTTCCTTTTCCGATAACTGTGTAATATTTTGCTCACGAATGTAAATATCCCCTTTTGACGGCGATAATAAAGCACCCGCGATTGATAATAACGTACTTTTCCCTGATCCAGAAGGACCGACGATTCCGATAAATTCTCCGGCTTTCACATCAAGCGATATCGGATGAAGGGCTGTTACTTCTGTATTCCCTTCTCCGTACACTTTACTTACTTTGTCTAATTTTAATAATGAAGTCATTACATCCCGCCTCCAATTGCTTCTAATGCATCAACTTTTAATACTTGGTATAACGAAATAAGTGTTCCTAAAATACTAATGACGATAAAGATTGCTGCATATTGTGCAATCATCGGTGTTGTTAATAAGAACGGCATACCTGCTGGTAAAATTGTTTCTAACCCTTGTACAAGAACAATACTAATTACCATCGCAACGACTGATAAAAATAACGCCTGTACGACTAAGCTATTTGCTAAATAAGAGTTCTTTGTACCGATTGCTTTTAATACGCCTAATTGCTGTGTTTTTTGTAGTGTAATAACGTAGAAAAATACACCGATTAATAACGCAGCGATTACAAGTAAGAACGCAATGATCATCGTTAATGTTCCTTGCTCTTCTTTAAACCCTGGAATACTTTGTAGTACTTCTTTTTTATCAATAACATGAGCATTTTTAATCTCTTTATCTGTATTAAGCGCAATTGCACTATAATCTTTTTGGTTTGGTTGTGAGATAGCCCCCCATACATCTTCATTTACATATACGACTGGTGTATGGCTAAACATTTGGTCTTTCGTAAATCCAACGATTGTAAATTCTTTTTTTGAAACAGGATCAATAATTGTATCTCCAATATCGATTCCTTTTTCTTTAATTGATTCGTCAGCAACCATTTCATTATTGGCTGTACTTAATTTCTCACCTTTTACAATGTTCGGTTCTAAAAATGTATCGCGTTCACTCGAGAAAATAGCAATATCAACCTTTTTCGAACTATCTTTCTTTTCGTACGTTGAAACTTTCACACGAAACGGAACTGCCTCTTTCTCGCCTACTTGATTGACTACGTTATCTACATCGTCTTTCTTAATTTGTGAACGGAGTAATTTATTTTCCGCATCATCTGCTAAAACGAACTTATTTGCCTCCATATTTTGAATCGATGACGCATTATCATATGATAATCCATTTGCTAATCCTGAAATAACGAGGACTAAAAATGATAATAAAACCATGATAAGTCCGATTAATCCGTATCTTAATTTTGATTGTTTCAATTCACGCAGAGCTAAAAACATTTCGCTCGCTCCTTCCTCTTTCTTTCTATGCACTTATCATAAAAAAGAAATATGAACGGAATATGAACAGAAGATTACAGAAGAAAGATTAAATTTTCAGAAAGTATTGAAAATAAATAGAATCCTTGATACAATTCAGTCAAATAATATTGACCGAGTAAATTTATTCAAGGAGTTGATCATTTTGAAGCCCATGTTCACACTAACTACTTATAGCCAACTAAAAGCAATGAGCGATCCACTACGTGTCGAAATGATGATGCGTCTATGCGAACGTCCTTATACAGGACAACTACTATCTGAGAAATTCGGCATTTCAAGGGCGAAAATTCATTATCATTTAAAAGAATTAGAGAAAAATGGTTTTATAGAAATCGTATATACAGAAGAAAAAAATGGCATCGTTCAAAAGTTTTATCAATCTGTCGCTAGAGGCTTTACCCCTGCTGCAGAACTATTACCTCATCTAGAAATATTAAGTGAATCAGGTCGCCAAATCTTTTTACAAATGGCAGAAACAACGAAAAACCATATTCTCGCTGCTCCTGAAGAAGCTTTTATATTAAGAAAAGAAAGCGAAGACCCGGCTGAGTGGAATTACGTTTCATCCTGCTGGGAGTTTGATGCTACGCCAGAACAATTTCAAGTGTGGGTGAAAAAGTTTTATGAATTGATGGCTGAATTAAATGAGATCGCAAAAGACGCGGATAAAGATCCGAATAGTAAATCTTATTACATTTCTACTACTGCACTACAAATCGACGAACGAGCAATGCAGCGCTTTGTGAAAAAAGAAGAAAAATCGTAATACGATTTTTTTTACATAAACGGTCAAATTTATTTTACCGAATAAATTTATTATAAAGGAGTAGATTAAATGGACATATTGAAAAACCGGAATTTCCTCTTATTGTTTTTAGGGAGAATTTTTACAAACATAGGGGATAGCTTGTATTATGTAGCAGCGATGTGGCTCGTCTATAAAATGAGTGGCAGTCCTTTTTATTCTGGATTAGCTGGTTTCCTTACGTTATTACCTTCTGCATTACAATTTCTTACCGGTCCATTCGTTGATAGATGGTCAATCAAAAACACCCTCGTCATCACACAAGTTTTGCAATGCATTCTTATTTTAATCATTCCTATTACACACTACTTCGACCTATTAACAGTCCAACTACTACTCATCATTATGCCAATCGTAGCCTTTATCGAACAATTCGCCTATCCCGCACAATCGAAAGCTTTACCACTTCTACTGCATAAAACACAATTATTAAAAGGAAACTCTCTCTTTTCATTTGCGTATCAAGGTATTGATTTAATTTGTACGACTCTTTCTGGAATATTAGTAGCACTACTTGGTGCCATTACTTTATATGTGGTCGACTCCTTAACATTCGCGATTACTGCCCTTTTGTTCTTTTCATTAAAAATGCCAACGCAAACCGAAACGGGCACATCACTTTCAACTAAACAATATTTCTCTGATTTAAAAGAAGGTTTTTCGATCGTCTTTCGTTCATTAATGGGCGTATTCTTAATCGGTTCAGTTGTTGCCAATTTTTCAATTGGTATGACGATGGCGATACTCCCTTCTTTCGCTGATTCTTTAGGAGGCGTGAAATCATATGGCTTCTTTTTAGCAGCTATATCCGCCGGCAGTTTAATTGGAGCACTATTCAGTTCATGGGTTGGCAAACGTAATGTTGGCCACGTCTCCATTATTAGCTTTGCGGCTGGCGCTTTCTTTTGGTTTCTCTCTACGATTGTACCGTTTCAATGGCTATCTATTTTCTTATTCGGCCTAGCTTGGATTCCAATTGGTGCGACCAACATATTATTTGCGACAATTAGCCAAATTGTAATTCCAAATCAATATATTGGACGGATCAATTCAGTCATGCGAAGTATGGGCACAATTGCTATGCCGTTCGGTTCTTTAATTGGCGGATACACCGCAAATGTATTTAGTAGCCAACTCATTTTCGCGCTCGCTAGCATCGGGATTTTATTCATTTCTCTCGTATGGCTACTTCATCCGAAATTACGTTCATTGCCGAAAGCTGATGAAATTACAGCGGATACTTTTGGAGTTCGGTTTAAGGAAGAGCGCGGGAAAGGTGCGGCTTTATAGCAGAAATACAGTACATGAAATTAATATCAGCGATTTTTTAAATATATCAGCGCAACTCGAATTATATCGGCGATTTTCACAATATATCGGCGCAACTCGAATTATATCAGCGATTTTTCGATTATATCGACTTACCAACAAAAAACGACAAAAAAGAGGCCGTTTTCAAACAGCCTCTTCCATCTATTTCGGAAGTTCCACCCGAACAGTCGTCCCTTCCCCTTTTGTGCTATATACTGAAACATTTCCGTTATGCAGTTCAACAATCTTCTGCACGATCGATAATCCTAAACCACTACCTTCTACGTTTCTTGCCCTTGCTGTATCTACTTTGTAAAAACGGTCAAAAATACGATCCATTTCTTCTTTTTCCATACCGATTCCGTTATCAGATATAGAGATAATGACACTAGACTCTAACTCTTCGACGAAAAACTCAATCATCCCAGCATCGTTTGAAAACTTAATACTATTCGTGAAAATATTACTCCATACTTGATGAAGTAAGTTTTCATCACCTTGTATTGTAATGTCCGGTACATCAAATTCAACGGCGATATCTTTCTCACGCCATTTCCATTCGAGCATAAAAATGACGTCTTTAATTTGCTTCTGTAGATTGAACTCTCTTATTTGTAGAACCTTTTCCTCTTTATCTAATGAAGCAAGCGTAAGTAACTGTTTACATAAACTAGACATTCGCTTACTTTCGCCCTCAATAATTTGTAAGTAATGGTTTCTTTCTTCCACGCTCATCTTTTCTGTTTGCAACGTCTTCGAAAAACCTTGTATGGAAGAAAGCGGTGACTGGAATTCATGTGAAACGTTCGAAACGAATTCTTGTCTCATTTCATCTAGTTCTTTAATACTTTTTGTCATCTTTTGGAAGCTTGTAGATAACGTACCAATCTCATCTTTTCGTTTTACGTCTAATTCAATTTCATATTCCCCACTCGCAATTTTTTGCGTAGCGTTCGTAAATTTACGAATTGGACGAACGATATACCCTGCTGCAATCGCTATAAAAATAATACTTAATAGTACGATAAACCCAAGTAATACCGCTAAGAAAATTCTCATCTCGCCAAATTGGTTCTGAATGTCGGGACGAATAAATAAAGCGTACTGTTTATCACCGTGTTGCACTGGTACACCGACACTATTTATTAATTCATTATCGAAAAAACCAGTAATAAATAGGCGAGTCGGATATGTGGAAACACCATTAAACGTTTCGCCATTCAACACTTTACGGACGGTATCATCACTTATCGTCGTCTTACGAAACGCATTGCCGATACGCTTTCCATTCTTTTGATCATCGACAATATAAATTTCATACCCTAACTTCGCAATAGATTGTAAGTACGCCTCTTGATTTTCTTCGCTTTGCTTTTCATATAACGATTTAACTTCTTCAGCATACTTTAAAATCTTTTCACTATTGTATGGTTTTAACTTCACCTGATAATATACGTTCGTTAATAAAAAGCCGATAATACTACTAAGAATCATAATACCGACTGTCATAAATACAAATCTAGAATATAGTGATTTCATTTTATTTCAGCTCCAACTTATAACCGAGTCCGCGCACTGTCGTAATTTGAAAATCATCCGTTCGTTTTGAGAAACGATCTCTTAGTCGCTTCACATGAACGTCAACTGTTCGTTCATCCCCTTCAAAATCCATTCCCCACACCAGCTCAATTAATTCTTCTCTTGAAAATGTTCTTCCAGGATAGCTAGCAAGTTGTGATAATAACTCAAATTCCTTTAATGGAAGCAAAATCGTCTGACCGTTACACTTCACTTCAACACCTTTACGATCAATTGTCGTTCCATGGAGTGTAATCATGTCAGCACTCAGCATTTGATAACGACGTAATAAAGCTTTCATACGAAAAATTACTTCAGCCGGTTCAAATGGTTTTACAATATAATCGTCCGTACCAGAAATGAATCCTTTTTCTTTATCCACTAACTGATCTTTCGCCGTTAATAAAATAACAGGAATATCATGATACTTCCGTATTTCTTCACATAACGTATAGCCATCAACAAAAGGCATCATTATGTCTACGATCGCAAGATGAATATTTTCCTTCTCTAATACTTCTTGAGCTACCTTTCCATCTTCAGCCTCAAAAACTTTAAACCCCTCTTTTTGTAAATGGTAATGTAGCAACTCTCTAATATGCTTATCATCATCAGCTAATAAAATATGTATCATCTTCATTAAACCCTCTCTTGTTCATCCTTCTACATCACTACATTAAGAAACAATTGGATTTTTTGCAAGAAAAAGAATCTATTTTGAAAAAAGATGATTCAAAATAGATTCTCACGTTTTAGTATTTAGATTATTTTAATCAAAAACAATTTTTAAGCCTTCGAAATATCAACAAACCCTTCTCCGAACACATCACGAACATCGTGTATAGCGATGAACGCAGCCGGATCCGTAGTTTGAACAATCCTCTTTAGCTTCACTACTTCTTGCTTATTAATAACAACATAAAGAATGTCCTTCGGCGTTTTCGTGTAATAGCCATGACCTGAATACACGGTAACCCCTCTGCCCATTAAGGTTGTCACCTTCCCGGCAATTTCATCCGGATTATCAGAAATAATCGTAATGGCCTTTTTCGGATTTAACCCTTCAATTACAAATTCCATCACTTTCGTTCCTACATATAACATAATAATTGTCAGCATCAGTTTTTCTGCACCAATGATGAAATAAGATGAAAACGCAACGATTAGATCGAAGAACAGTAGACCATAACTAATGCTCCAGCCTAAGTATTTATGTGTCATCCTCGCTAAGATGGTAGTACCTGCTGTCGTACCACCAACGCGAATGATGAGACCAATCCCGCACCCGATAAATATTCCACCGAAAATGGCATTTACGAGCATTTCATCAGAAGCAATCGTCCATCCTTCTGTTAAATGAAGAAATAGCGAGTTTGTAACTACAGCGATAATCGTATAAATTGTTGTAATCTTATTTAAAAATTTATAACCAGCTATTAACAAAATCGCATTTAATATTAAGTTGACTAAACCTGGTGACCACTCAAATAAGTAGTAAGTAATAATCGTGATACCTGTTACCCCGCCTTCACCGAACTCATTCGGGATAACAAACAAATTGACACCTAAAGCAAAAAGGAATGCACCAATAATAATAAAAATAATGTCTGTCGTTCTTTTTTTCATACAGTACCTCACTTCTTATGCAAATATTTCTTCAGATATAAACTCTCACCATTATATCGTGGAATATTCAAATCGAACAGTGGTTTATTTTTATTTTAATATAGAATGATAAATCAACTTTATCCTATATCGACATGTAATTAAAAAAGGATAACAACTGTATTTATTATGTACCACAAATAAAGTTTTGATTTCACATGCAATTCAGCCTAAAAAATGAATATAAATACTCTCACTCGCAAAAACTTCGAATACAAAGCAAATAAGCGAAGCTATAAAATAGACTTCGCATCAAGCGTTTGATCATAGAAATTTATATGAGATTTTATATTCATACATTCCAGAAATAAATTCACTTATCTTTCTCCATATATTCTTTAATCTTTCGTTCTTCCCACTCTTTTCCGAATATCCCAAATGGAAAAGTTGTCAAACCATGTATAACGATACCGATCCCCCAACCTGCAAGTGGATATAAAAACCATAATTTACTTGAATCAGAGCTTATATTTATAAAAAAAAGCATTAAGTTAACTAGTATATATACCGCTAAATGAATATAAAACGCTTTTAAATTCTCCACTCTTTTTTTAGCTCTTAAATAATTCTCATCTCGCTCCATATATAAACACCTCTTTCATTATTGTATTTTTTAAATTCACTCCGATTTAAACATCATATTCTAATCGAAAATCCGTTATTCTCAAAAAAACATAAAACAAAAAAGTACCCATCGAATTATCATACATGTGATGATTCGATAGGTACTGCATGATACATTTGTTATTTATAGAAGTCTAATTAAGACCAAATCCAAACATCATCATTATTTTCAACGCTGCTCTTTACCTCATAAACTTTTTCGATATGATCAGTTGTGTTCCAGTTAATAGAACTGCCGCCCCAGCCCACATACTTCATATCAATTTTTACTTTCTCACCCGCTTTAAACACTTGCCCCTTTGTTAAGAAAACATCAATAATAACTTTCTTCCCGTTTAGCGATGGATATTCAACTACGACATATTTAGTAGCACCGTCTCCCTCATCTTCCATCGTTCCTACTTTTGATACTTCACCAATTACATAATCAGGTGAGCCATCTTCGTTCATGTGCATGCCCAACTTATTTGTTGTATATTCAATTTCAGTTGCAACCATATATTCTGTAAAATTACGCATCATAGATCCAGTAGCTTTTACTTCATCTCCTACTTTCACGTTTGAAAGAGAATCTATATACACACTAACAGGTTCTTCGTATTGCTTAGATTTTACTACAATCACACCGTTATCTACTTCTACTACTCGTCCTTCTAACGTCGAGAAATTCGATTCAATAGAAGCTGCACTCGCTTTTGTTACTTCTAATCCTGGTACATTTGTTCCTGATAATGCTGCAATCCCTAAAGCACCTGCTAAAATTATTTTTTTCATACCCATTATGAAACATCTCCATTCATGATGATTTTATTTTTGGTTGGATACGACCAACCTGTAACTATTATAGTTACAGGTTGTAGAAAATAGCAACCATCTTTCTTATGCAATGTTGCATACTGTACTTTTTAAATATAAAGCGGTTTTCCCTATATTCAGCACTACTGCTAAATTCTTGCATAACAGCAGGTAAACGGATTGATGATGAAGAAACTAATGTCATGCATCATATTTTTCAATGATACGGTTTGTATAATTGTAATCCATTACATTATGTAGGAGCGGTGTTAACATGTTAATAAAACCAAAGAGGTTACAAGCAGGAGATATTGTGGCGACAGTAAGTCCTTCATGGGGCGGTGCAGGTGATTCTGAAATAAAATGGCGATATGAGCAAGGAGTAAAAAGATTAGAGGAAGTTTTTGGTCTTACGGTTATTCCCATGCCAAATAGTTTAAAAGGTAGTGAATACCTTTATAACAATCCAGAGGCCCGTGCGGAAGATTTAATGACAGCATTTAAAGATACGCGCGTGAAAGCAATTATTGCGAATATTGGCGGTGAAGATAGCATTCGCCTACTTCCCTATATAGATTTTAATGTAATACGTGAAAACCCGAAAATTTTTATGGGATACTCTGACGTTACTATTTCACATTTATTTTGTCATAAAGCAGGTCTTTCCTCTTTATACGGTCCGGCAATTTTGACCGACTTTGCCGAAAATGTAGAGATGGATCCATATACAGTTGAAATGATAAATCGAACTCTCTTTTCAACTGAAACGATTGGCGAGATTCAATCAGCTCATGAATGGACGAGTGAGCGTTTAGAATGGATAGAAATAAATAAGGATACAAGGCGTACGATGCAGCAAAACAATGGATATGAGGTACTTCAAGGCTCTACCACTGTACAAGGGCGTTTAATTGGTGGGTGTATAGAAGTATTGGAATTTGCAAAAGGAACGGCGCTTTGGCCTGAGAAAAAACATTGGGAGGATAGTATTCTCTTCTTTGAAACTTCTGAAGATCATCCAGAACCAAGTTATATAAAGTATTGGTTACGAAATTATGCAGCTCAAGGCATTCTGCAAAAGGCAAAAGGTATCATCTTCGGTAAACCGAAAGATGAACAATATTATGAAGAATATAAACATGAAATACTGCAGGTTATGAAGGAACATCATTTAGAAGATTTGCCAATTCTTTATAATTTAAATTTTGGCCATACTGAACCGAAGTTTATTTTACCTTACGGTACGATGGCAGAAATTGATTGTGAAAATAGATCTTTCTCTATTTTAGAGAGTGGTGTGGAATAAAGTGAAACTTTAATCAGTGAGAGTTCCATTCACATCGCTATCAAGCTAACATTTTGAAGTTCTCCCAGAACGAAAATTTATTCTTTTCATAGGTATTCAAGGAAATTTAGTTTATTTTTTTCTTTTTAGGGAACAATTAATTTCTTAAGTTGATAGCGATGGGGTATTGGTAACATAAATGTTCATGCTAGTTAATCGTTTACTTTTTTTCTGGGTACGTAAGACCCTTTTTACTTTCTGTATACACTTGTTTTTTCTTACGTTCTCGAAATTGTTTTTTAGTTAATCAATATATAATAACTCGTGTAAATAGTTTTTTATCCTTCAAATATAAGTATCTGTTATTTCATAGACCTGTCCTGGTTTTAAAGTATTCATAATGTGTTCTAAATCAACTTTGATATACTGAGGTTGTTTTTTTATAGATATTTTGTGTTGTTTAATACATAACAGGTTTTTACTTATCAGAAGACTTCACCCAGTTCTTATGATTTCAGATGATTTGCTCTCTATAATCATGAACGAATTCTTCCATGGTAATTGGTTTTTACCTAGCAACTCTAACAAGTCTGACGTAACTCTTTTGGCTAGCCCTAATTTAGCTGCTGTATATATAGCAATCATCACCATGATAAAATCAGGTTTGAGTCCTTTTTGAATCATCTTTTTCTAATTTTCCATATACCAGGATTGTTATAGGTTGTTCGTTCATTTCCTTTGAAATAATTTCAGCAACTTCATAATATGTCAATGCTTTACTCCCTGTTAAATCGTATGATTGGAATTCGTCACCAGCTTCTGTTAATACTTTTGCAGCTACTTCTCCTATATCTCGCACATCGATAAAACTCGTTCTTCCTCTTCCTGCTGTTACCTCAATTTTTTTTCATTTCTTAACTCTTCACCATGTTGTAATAATAAGTTTTGCATAAAAAAGCTCGGCCTTAAAAATGTATAAGAGATTCCTAAATCTTTTATTATTTCTTCTATTTTCACATGAGGTACTATGTTTTTTTCCACACCTAGTAACGATAGAAACACAATATGTTGAACACCAACTTCTTTCGTAACATCAACCAAAGGCTGAAAATCCATCTTTCCATCAGTAAGATGTGAAGGGTGATAGCCTAGCGGTAGGTCGGTGGTGAAGTTCGAGTCCTGCGTAAAATATCAACCGTATAAAGAGAGATTCAAAATTGGACATCTAGAGGTGGAGCGCCCCAAAGGAAGGATTAGAGAGACGAAAGGGTTATTTTCGTCGTGGAACTGAGAAGCTCCCACTTCAAGCTTTGCAAAGTCGCGAGTAGTTCATGAGAATATCCCTTAATTATGTATATCAAAAATCTTTTTAAGCCAATTAAACTCCTTATTTCAAAACTAGTAAAATCATTTTGTTCATAGAGACTATATTTTTTCATGTTAAATATCGCTTTAGAATTTCTGTCTTCACCCCTTTACATAATCATTACAATAAAATAAGAGCCTTTCCATTAAGGAAGACTCTTACTTATCATATAAATGAATTCAATTTTATAAATTTCATGTTGCGTGTCATAACCCTATAGCTGTGCACAATATTTATTTGATATAGATTGATGTTCGCATTGTATTAAATGGAGCGTTAATAGATGTTTTTTGATATTCAAATGTTCCCTGCTGATGTCCTGAGGCATCCCACTTATAATACCAACCAACAATTGGTTTTCCGCCAATTATAGTGGATCCAATACTTTTCACATTAAAACCATTCATTTTCGCAAATGGATTTTGACCATATCCCATTTCCTTCGTAGTAATATATACGTATTTTCCCCCATGGTCACGTGTTGTGCTAAAACTGTTTGGATTAATAGTTTCTACTCCGCCCTGCTCAGATTCTACTTGTACAACGTTTAGTGAAGTAAGTGGTGCTGCAGGTCCAGCAGAAGCTTCTGGTGCCATTCCTAATCCGACAAACGCAGTTATTGCTAACGATGAAATACCAAGTGCTGCTTTTTTAAACATAATAACATCCCCTTCCATCTATCTATTATTTTCTCTTTCATTGCCAATATAATCCTATTACCTTTATATGTATATAGTTTAAAACTGTAGAAATATTAATGAGAATATTCTATCTTATGTTTCTGCAATTATATGACATCCAATTATTTATTAATAAAAAATAGGAACAGATCATATTGTTTGTTCCTATACGCTTCTAACCTATGAATCTATATGATTTTTATTTTGATTCATCTGTCCATGCCTTAGTATGAACATCATCACTAGGGGCATACTACAAAATGAAGAAAAGAAACGAGAGAAAAAATAAAATTCAAGGTTGTATTAAATAAGAAAAGGATTGCAGATGCAAGAATGCATTTTCATTTATATATATTAATGTATAATAAAAGGGAACTACTCAACATTTTTCGTTAAAGATAGTCTATTAACCTCTAACTCTAACTACCTAATGAACTCAAGTAAACATATCTTAAGTCATTTTAAGAGGTATAAAAAACACCTTATAGCTATAAGGTGTTTTTTATATTTCAGCTCTTTAAAATTCTTCTATTTCAACTGTAAAATGTGGCTTGAATTTCATTTCACTTCAATTCTATTTCTTCTCCTTGATTGTAAAGTGTATCATGATCCATTTTAAATTAGTAAGAATCATTTCCCTACACATTGAGACTACAAGTTGTATAAGGAAGCTCTTCTTTTTTCCATGCAAGAAATCCTCCCTTTAGATTCACCACTTCCTTTATACCAGCTCTTTGTAAAATACTAGCTGCTATAGCGGAACGCAATCCGGTTCGACAATGTAAAACTAATGGGCAATCTTTTGGTATGCAATCTAGCTGCTTAAATAAATTTCCTAGGGGGATATGTATTGCATCTTGAAGATGACCGTCCTCCCACTCTTTTTTACTACGTACATCGATAATCTTAACGCTACCATCCTTTATATGCGGATATAATTCAATCGATGTTTTTTCTTTGTAACTTTCAAATCTATCAAGTCTTTGTATTACTTGTAAGGGTGCAAAAGCAATAATATTATCTAGCCCAATAGATTCAAAGTCTCTAATAACCTCCTCCACTCTAACCTTTTCCTCATCTAGAATGATTAAAGTTTCTGTTTTATAATCTAGTAACCATCCACACCAGGTTGTGAAGGAATTGTTATACGGTATGTTAATTGATTTCTCGATGTGACCAGAAGCAAAACTCTCTACCTCTCTTATATCAACTATTTGCTGAACACTCCTCATAACTTCTTGAAGTTCTTCTACTGTTTTAATAGCAAAAACTTCTTTTTTCTTACGAATTGGAGGACCATACTTATTTAAATTCTTCATTAAAGAAAAATAACTTGGAGGCTCTGGCTGCCCCGTCAATAAAGTCGATACAAAATCACTTTCTTCATTACACTGAAATGCCCAATTGAACATCTTTTCATAACCTAAGGTAGAAGTCGGAATTGCTCCTAATGCTTTTCCACATGCGCTTCCTGCACCATGTGATGGCCATATTTGCAAATAATCAGGGAGTGTTTTTATTTTTTGTATAGAATCAAATAATTGTTTCGCCCCTATTTTTGCGGTATCTTTCATACCTACAGCAGTTTCTAATAAATCGGGTCTTCCTATATCTCCAACAAATATAAAATCACCTGTGAATATTCCTATTGGCTTATCATTCGTATAGTTATTTTGACTTGTATCAGTTACTAAAAAAGAAATACTTTCAGGTGTATGCCCTGGTGTGTGAATTACATTAAATTTTATATGACCTACTTTAAACTCTGTCCCCTCTCTAACCAAATTATATCGACCTTCGTTAAGATATTGATATTTCCAATCACAATCACCTTCATCAGATACATATATATTGGCATGATAAAGAGTAGAAAGTTCTCTAGACCCAGAAAGAAAATCTGCATGAATGTGAGTTTCAGCCACAGCAATTACTTCCATCCCCTCTTTCTTAGCAAATTCTATATATTGTTCTATATAGCGACCCGGATCAATTACAATTGCTACACCTTCCTTTTGACAACCGACTAAATAGGAAGCATGTGCTAATTTTTCATCATAAAAATATTTTAAAAGCATAGCTATTCCCTCCAAATAGTTATTTCAAATTACTTTTCAACATTTGTAACCGATTTCTATATTCTCCTATAGGATCCCTTTCAACATAAAGTTCCAATACATATAGGGCAACATATATCTTTTAAGTAAAAACATACTATATCGTTCTTTCGCTTGATTAAACGGAAACGTTTCTTGAGGCTCATGTTCATAGTTAAATTCAGCGAGTATAAGACTTTTATAACCTGTAACAATGGGGCACGATGTATATCCATCATATTTAGCATGCAAGTCTCTTCCGTTAAGTACGTCCATAATATTTTGTTTTAAGACAGGTATTTGTTTTCGAATTGCCGCTCCAGTTTTAGAGGTTGGTAAATTGGTACAATCTCCAAGTCCGAAAATATTCTTATACTGTACATGTTGCAAAGTATAAGGGTTTATATCTACCCAGCCCTGAGAATCACTTATTTCACTCTCTTTAATAAAATTAGGTGGCCCCATAGGTGGAACAACATGGATCATACTATACGGTACTGTCTCTCTTTTCAGTGTTTGCGTACCTTCAAAAATTGCCTCTTTCTTCTCAGCGATAATTTCTACTAAGTTTTTATTATAATTTGTCATTATTTGCTTTCTTTCTAGTACTTGTTCTAATGTATTAGCATATCGTGGAACCTGAAATATGTTAGCGTTCGCGGTATAAAACATTACTTCACTTTTGTTTCTTACACCGCTATTAGAAAAATACTCTTCTGCTAAATACATAATCTTTTGTGGAGCACCACCGCATTTAATAGGAGTATTTGGGTGGGTAAACACCGCATTTCCTCCTTTAAATTTTTCAATTTCTCTCCAAGTAGAATCAACATATTTATAAGAGTAATTGCTACAAACCCCATTAGTCCCAATAGACTCCTTTAAGCCTTTAATGCCGTCCCAATTTATTTGTATACCGGCTACTACAATAAGAATTTCATACTCAAGCAGCAGTCCATCATCTAAAAGTAGCTTATTTTCATCCGGAAACAACTTAACAACACTTTTTGGGATCCATGTTGCCCCTTTTGGAATAAGCAATTCTTGATCACGTATCGTACTTTCCTTTGATACAATTCCTCCCCCCACTAAACTCCATAGTGGTTGAAAGTAATGTTTTTTTGATGGATCAATAATTGCAATACTTTCTTTCAATAGGGGTACATTTCGTAACAAATGTGCAGTAGAAGATATTCCAGCAGTCCCAGCACCAATTACAATAATTTTATAACTATCTCTGGTCTTCATTATCCTCTTCCTATCTAAAATTGATTTTTAAAATAACTAATTAGTAGCTGTATTTTCATCCTATTAACATTATTATAATTTAAAAACACCATGTATTTATTTGATTAAAATGAAAATTTTGTTAATTTAACCGTCAATATTACTTTATGCGTAATTCCCCTATGTTACTTCCATCTTTTATATTTCTCAATGCTAGTCTTTGTCCTATCTTACTTTAATTACAATTTCTCTCTACGCTCAAATCTATCTTTATCTCCTTTTTCCAAGAAAGTGCTTGTTCTAGGCCGTCTTCACCATTCACTTCATAGCTTATTTTCCAAGCTCTAATCGTTCCAGAATTAACAGAAAACTTTGTCGTAATGTCAGCTATTGAATGATAACCATCTTATAAAATAAGTTCCATTCATCCAAAAAACACCCCTGATTTCCATTATTCATAGGAAATTAGGGGTGTTTTTCGGTATATAAACCTTTAAAATTATTAATAAGTCTTCTTTTAAAATATAAATGGTTAAACAGATGAAAAAACTTCGACTGTTATATTATCCCTTATTTCTTAAATACAGGTGCTATTTTATCAATGCGATTTGTCCAAATTCCACCTGTATAATCTTCAGGAAGGCGTTTTATATCTTCAGATGAGTCAAATCCACTTGAAAACCCAAACCCATTTCCTCCTACAATGATAACTCGAGTATCTGCTTTATCCATTCGATTAAGAAAACGATTTGGCCATCCCCAAAGCCAAGGAGCCACTTTGTCTGGTATATGTAATTCTCCATGCTTCAGGCTTGAAGGTATGTAGCCAGTCCACCCTAATGCCATATAAGTAATAAGATCTTTTTTCATGGTCGCTTTTGACATTGTTCGTAAACTAGGGATGCGCTCTTTTATCGCAGCAATTGGTTTATCGCCACCATATACAGTTAGTTGATCAAGGCGCTTCGCTGGTAATTTCTTGAGGTGAGTAGCCAATTGAATTCCTTCATTTTCATCATCACTTTTAATATGAATAAGAAAAGAACGGTCTGGAAAATGGGTAAGTACTTCATCAAGTGTTGGCATAAGATTAATCCCTTTGCCACGAAACGGGAATGTTTTACCCCCATCAGCTGTATAACCGTAACCAATATCAAGTGCTTGTAATTCTTTTGTTGTAAAATCTCTTGTAACACCTTTACCATTAGTACGGCAATCAAGAGTCCAGTCATGAAAAATAACAAAATTATTATCTTTAGTTGGTTGAACATCAAACTCTACTAGATCCGCTCCAGCTTTAAATGCCGCTTCCATAGATGGAATTGTATTTTCTAAATAAGAATGTTCAGGTTTATTTATACGTTCTGCTGTACATGTATCACTCTCAATCTCTTCCATGCTAAATGTTTGCGAAAGTCCTCGGTGAGCAAGAAGAAGAGGAATTCCATCGTCCCTCTTAGCAAAAAAAGAACTGTTATTTACATAAACAAATACGAATAGGATAAGAATTATCCAAGTCGTTTTACGTTTCAATATCCTTTTTAGTTTATTCATTGTATGCTCCTCTTAAATTTTGGTTGAAATGCCTTAAATAATTTTCGGCATTTAAATACTGGTAAATATTAAAGCCTATCTTATTTTTTTACAATGGATATAATTGTTAATTAAAGGCTAGTACTTTGATATAAAACGGGAGCAATAGAAATCAATTCAATAACCACTCAACTTTCAGTAAGAATAGTTTTGAAAAATTTCTATGAGAATTTAATATAAATGGGTATATGTAATATCCTATTATTTAAGAATCAATTTGCTATATGTATAATCTGACAGTATCTTAATCACCTTATTGAAGGATTAGAGGCCGTCTAAATAAAACTGGATAATAAATCAACATCATACCTATAAATGAGCAAACTAAATAAAAAATAGCCTCGTATTTTATTACTAGAGAAATATTATTATCAATCTTTTTTTCATCTCTTTTATATATCATTTTGAATAATACTCTATATAATAAATACCCAATAATTGCTCCCAGGGTATTCATAGATAAATCATCAATATCTGTAATTCTATTATCTAGCAATTGACCTAACTCAATAGCCAATGAAAAACCGAATCCAGCATAGGCAGCACTTTTCATTGTTCTAAACTGCGGCCAAATAGTCGGCAATAAAAAACCTAATGGCATAAACAGTAAAATGTTTAAGACATAAGTAGTCATACCTTCAGAAGCAAATGGAATCAAGTTAATTTGATTTGCACGAATTAATGTTTTGTATCTACCTATGTCCCATATAGTCCCTATCTGCGTTACCTTATACACTAGTGAAAGGTAGAATAGAAAAACATACACCCATACAAAATGCTGAATAGATATATTTTTTTTCGTTTTAAAATAAAATCCAATTTGAAACACTATACAAAAAATAATAGTAAAAAAATAAGTATATAAATAATTAATCAAAACTCCTGAATGCATTTAAAATCTCCTAACTTTACATTGTAATCTATAACTTTGTCATTTTTAGAATATAATTCAAGCACGGGTGGTCACAATCACCCCATCTATATTATTTCCAGATATTTCACAAAATTAATTTACTGGTATTTCAACGTCAATTGTCTTGTTTTGAAAAAAGGGATAATATGAAATCGTATATTTTTTCCCATCAATGCTTGCTGAAATGCTCTCTTCTTCTTTTAAATAATCCAGGTATTCTTCCAAGGCTAAATTCATTTTTTGCATAATCGTACTGTGAGGCAAACCGACATAGCGAATAGGCTATTTACTGTTAATTAAGAGCAAATTCCCTTGATAGATCTGTTCTTTTACAATCTCTTTCTTTTGAATAATTGAGGTAGTCCCTGTATTATCTATGTTATCTTTGTGATTTTGATTATATTTTTGTACCTCTACTTTATTCTGAAAAAACAGTGCTTTATTCATGAAAGCAAAACCTAAGAAAAATAACAATAAAAAACACTACTTCTTCATTTTCAGCTTCCTCCTTAAGTAAATGACTTGATGATGATGTCAAGCTGATTCAGCGCTGAAGATTTCGGATATGTAACTCTTAACGATTACTTTCTGCAAAGCGAAGCTATATCTATGTGGATACTCTGTTCAGTTGTGTGCAGGTACATCCAAAACAGCAGATTGCTCATTTGACACAATTCGTTAAAAGGAAAAGAAATATTTGTGTCACTCTTTTTCTAAACATTTGAGCTATTTTAATCCACGCATAAGTTATCATATCTTTCTTTGACGAAATAAAAAAAGCTCGTTCTTATGGTTTAAGTCTACCGCATAAGAACGAGCCATTTTTTAATATTAAATTGTTAATTTCCTAAGAAAAAGTAGAGATAACCTTAAGAATTCCTTAAGAAACAATGATTATTTTCTATGAACCCTCTTTATCAACCAAGTCTTGAAAGGCTGGAAGCTCTACCGTGAATGTCGTAGAGTTATCATTACTTTCCGCGTAAATCTGTCCACCATGCTGAACAATGATTTCTTTTGCAATCGCCAATCCAAGTCCCGCGCCGCCCGTATCAGAAGAACGGGCATCATCCAATCTGTAAAACTTTTCAAATATGGTAGCGAGTTTATCTTTCGGGATACATCCAGCGTTCTCGAAAACGATAGATACCACATCCTCGGATAGGTCCGCCTTAATGTCAATAACGCTGTCGTCCTTGCTGTATGCAGTGGCGTTTTTCAAAATATTGTTAAAGACCCTCGCTAGCTTATCAGGGTCACCAAATACGGTCAAATCTTCAGAAGCATGGAGTACCACCTGTTTTCCCTTCGCGGCAAGCTGGGGATAAAATTCATCAGTCATTTGCACCAACATATAATATAGATCTATATGTTTTTTCGTGAGCGTAATCGTTTGAAGGTTATATCGCGTAATTTCAAAAAACTCGTCAATTAGCTGTTCCAGGCGATACGCTTTTTCTAACGTGATACGCACATATTTTGCCTTTTGCTCTCTTGGCATGTCTGGTGCCTCGTCAAGCAGGATTAGATAACCGATAACTGATGTAAGAGGCGTTTTAATATCGTGTGCCAAGTACATAACAACTTCATTTTTTCTTTGTTCGGCCAGCTTTGCATCATGCTCTCGCTTTTCAAGGGTTCGCTTTAACGTGTTGAGCTTCTGTTCCATGAAATCCATTTCCGCAGAAAGCTCAATTTGTTTATCTTCGTTCTGAATAAGTATATCAATACCGGTATTTATCTCTTCAAAGTATTCTACAAATTTTAAAAGCATAACTCGGCATAGAATAAGAATACTAATGGCTACCGCCACATAAATAAAAATTTCTATATTGTTCCGTATAGTATACTGATATATTATCATTGCGTCCCAACGCTCTAAATGATAACTGTTTTCCAAAAAACGTACGATCCACTCTCCAAGTGTTCCTTGGATAAATAGACGTAAAAACAGCACAAATACAACTGCTGCCATGACAATCGTAAGGATATATTGGTAGAGTTTCCGTTTTAATTTTGAATAATCGATTTTTTTATTCTTATTTTTATTTTTCAATTTTATAGCCGATCCCCCATACCGTTTTTATATATTTCGGATTATCAACCGTGTCGTTCATCTTTTCTCGCAGATGTCGGATATGCACGGTGATAGTGTTATTACTCTTGCTGAAATATTCGTCACCCCATATCTCATGAAACAGCTGCTCAGAGCTAACCACATTTCCCTTGTTTTCACAGAGGATACGCAGGATTGAAAACTCGGTGGGAGTGAGAGATAACGGTTTCTCGTTCAGAGAACACTCATGCGTGCTTATATTAATAACAAGACCAGAGTGGACGATAACATTCTCGTTCTGTGCCGTTACTCCATTGTATTTTTTATACCGGCGTAACTGCGCTTTGACTCGCGCAATTAACTCTAGTGGACGAAAAGGCTTTGTAATATAATCATCCGCGCCAATTGTTAGCCCAGTAATTTTATCTACTTCTGTATCTTTCGCTGTCAACATGATAATTGGATAGGTATGCTTTTCTCTTATTTTTTGACAGATAGTGAGACCACTTACGTCGGGAAGCATAATGTCCAATATTGCAAGGTCAATCGCATTCTTGTCTATACATTCCAACGCTTCTTTAGCAGTATAGTATTTGAAAACCGTATAATTCTCGTTTTTCAAGTATAGCTCAACCAAATCGGCAATTTCACGTTCATCTTCCACAATAAGTACTTTATCACTCATGATTACCAATCCTCCTTTATGGATGTGCTTTTCTCAATCGGAATCTTTTCTGAATAACGAGCCTATCATACCTATTACACCAAGTAAAGTCATATTGCTGTATACAGACACAGTCGGTTACACAAAATAGATTTTCGGATTTACCCATTTATTGGGGTTTAATTTTACGCCAAGAATAAGAGATCTATCGGACTCAAAATTATTTACAATAGTTAAAGCAATATACTCTCCCTTTAGAAAAAAGAACAATTTCGTCTTAAATTGACTTTGCATAATCTTAACTTGATAGCAATGTTTGCGCTATTTCAAAATACTAAAATCTCCTTCAAAAAAAGAAAGGCGGTAACGAATGTATTACTGTGACCTGGCTTGGACTGAATCCCCTTGTTTTAGGTTTTTATATTATTATTATTATTAATTACGGTACATGAAATTATTAATAATAATATAAAAAAAGCTCCCCTGAAAGGAGCTCCTTACATTACAAAACACTTATGAAATCCTTCTAATTACAGCTATACTTAAGATTTGGAGTATGCTTATAACTCCGCCACCTCTATTTGTTACGAATAATCATTGGTCAAAGATTATTCTTTTTCTGTGTATTATTTCAAGCTCTTTAGATCTTCTCTCTTTGTGAAATTTATCTCAAAACAAATTAACTAGATAATAAAACGTAAAATAATAATGCAGCTGCCTCTTGCCGTTTCATACTTTGTTTTGATAGATAATCTGCTGATCCATCTTCATTATATATAACCTCAGGCCCTACTAAACGATGACCTACAATGTTTTTCACGGATTCTATTGCCCATTCATCAGTTTCTCCCTTTAATGTTGCATCTGCAGATGGCGCTCCTAACATTTTTAAATACTGCCAGGTAATCCATGCTGCTTCTTGTCTAGTAATTGCACGGTCTGGATGGAATTGTTCCCCTTCTTTTTCATATAAAATACCAATTTCATATAACTTTTGAATATGTGGTGCATATGGATGATTTTTCACATCAGAAAACACTGGTTCTTTTTTTGAAGGTGGCGTAAAGTAAGCAATTTGAGATAACCAATATGCAAATTCTGCTCGTGTAAGAGAAGATTCTGGAGTGAAATTCCCCTCCTTATTTGCTTGTAATACCTCGTATTGATGTAAAGGATTTATAAACTTAGCATATGGATGATTTTCATCTACGTCTTTAAATCTCTCAGGCTCACTTAGCTTCACCGCTGAACTACCAGAGTTCCAATGTATCATTTCTTTCACGGTACCATCTTTGTGAAGTCTAAACGCCATATAATTCCCTTTTTCATCCTCAAATAGTAAAGGGTCTATTTGTTTTAGCTCCTGTTTACCATATGCTTTATCACTTACATATAATTTTCCTTCACTTATGTTTACATGTGACATTAGGTTTTTTAATCTCAAATCACGGTAAACCCCTTCAAATTTCTTTAATTCTTCTTCATTAGGTTTCAAATATTCAGGCTTTGTCTTATCTGGGAAATATTCATTCATAAAATCATCAAATACTTCAACAGGTAGTGCTGAACTATCTTTATTTGTAACAACAAAAACTCCAATTTTATGCTCTGGAATTAACCACATTAAAGATGAAAAACCTGGTATATTTCCACCTTTACCAAACACATATTGCCCATTATGACTTTGCGGTGAAAAGAACTCAAATCCGTATGTCATATTAGGGTATTTGGGATGTAAAGCAAATTTTGTTTTTTGCATATCTTCTACAGTTTCTTTTTGTAGTATTTGGTTATTTTTAAATTTACCATCATTCAATTGAGCAATCATGAAATTGGCTACATCACTCCCTGTAGAAAACATACTCCCTTGTGGCATATCTGTTGGTCTAGTTTGATAAAATGGGATAACATTACCTTTAGCATCATATCCTGTTGCTAACTTTTCTTTAATAAAATTTGTCATAACAAAACTGCTATTATGCATTTCTAAAGGGTAAAAAACATTTTTGGCCATATATTTGTAAAAAGGTGTGTTTGTCAGATTTTGAACAATATACCCTTGAAGCATAGAAGCAAAATTATCATATGTATATGTATCTCCTGGCTTTCTCACTACTGTGGGCATATTATCTTCTACATAATCTTTAAGCATTGTATAATCATTATCAAGATAATGGATGTCCTCTGGTCTAGGATCTACGTAATCAAACCCTGTTGTATGGGTAAGTAAATGCTCCATTGTAACTGGTTCACCCATGTTATTTTGGTACTTTAATCCCCCCATATAATTTACTATATCTTTATTTAAATCAATTTTTCCTTGTTCAACTAACTGCATGACAACACTAGCAGTAAAAACTTTCGATATTGACGCTAATCGAAA
This sequence comes from Bacillus basilensis, assembly GCF_921008455.1. Lineage (NCBI taxonomy): Bacteria > Bacillati > Bacillota > Bacilli > Caryophanales > Bacillaceae > Bacillus > Bacillus basilensis. Next base: position 3,283,690 of record NZ_CAKLBZ010000001.1, read on the forward strand.
AACTGTTTTTTTAGGATCGATGGGGATATTCTTTTCTTTATCGGAAAATCCGAATCCCTTTTGAAATAGAATTTGATTATCCTTTACAACGACAAGAGCTACACCAGCTGCGTTTTCTTTTTTCATTTTCTCTGGGATTACTTTATTGGTGAACGCTTCTACATCTTTAGGATTTAATGTTATTGGTGCAACAGTTTCGGCTTTTGAATAATTGCTCCCCAGAAAAACTAACAAAATACAAACACTTACAGCTATTAACCTTTGAAAATAATTTTTCATTCTTTTGTTTTTATTCCCCAAATTAATTCCCCCTTTAATAATAGATTTATTGATTATTCATCCACAGGTTAACCAACCATATTCTACCATTATATAGTTATTTTTTCTAATTTTATTTCAATTCTGTCATTTATTAACTACTTTTGGAATTAGTCTATATATCATTAGGTTTTAGTTATAGAAAATGATATAGCATACAAAAAATGCGGGACAGTCTTTAATGTAGACTTTCATCGACAGGTTTTCATAACATCCTATATGAAGAAAACACCCATCCTTTATAATCAATAAAATTGGATGGGTGTTTTGTAACGTATTACTTATTCTATTCTTACTGGGTATTAAGGTATCTAAAATGATACCTTATTTTTTCAATTGTCATTTAAAGTCTATTGACTGTATATATCTTTCTCTATATTCTTTAACAACATTTCCAACCTATCCCTAGTAACTTGATTAAAATGTGGATTTAATTCCTTTATTATGAATTCAAGTAACTCATAGCTTATGTATTCACCCAATTCCAGTGAATATTGTTCAGCTAAAAAGGACTTTAATTTTTTAGAGATATTAATCTTATCCTTTTTACTAATCTTTATCTCCATTCGATAACAAACCCCTCTTAGATTAATCTTAAAAGCTAATTAAAATAACTTTTTATTACTTATGAAAATATGTTCTTTACTACCTTATTGTATATACAACAAGGCATTCTTTTCATATCATAACATTCAATTACCTGAGAACTGGTCACTGTTGCATATCATTTTTATTTTTGAAGTATCTCTGTTTTATATATTACACAGCACAATATATAAAACAAAGCCCAAATACAGAATTTTTAACTTTATCAACTTTTTTAGGAATTCCAAATAAAATTAATTTTTTCATATTATAAAAATTTTTTCTACAAATTTTTCATACTTTCTACCTTTTTGGCACTTTCATTACCGTAAGTTGCAATTTTCCTCATTTTTAAAATAATACAACCTAGACTCAATGCAAAAAGAGAAAATATCCCAAAAGTAACAGTTATAGTATTTAATGATAGACTCCAGCTAATTAGGAATGATACTAGTGCCCCCCCTAAACTGGCCGAGGCGATAAATAGACTAGTCACTTGATCAATATTATTTTCCATAATACGGGAAGCTAAGATTAATGTTATTGGAAAAACACCCGCTATGACTAAACCAATAATAAAGATGATAAACAAATACATACCTGTACCTCGAACAAAGGGAAATAGAGATAAAAGAATCACTAATGTAAAGCAACTAGATGTAATGTATGTCCAATAATTAAATTTATGGGCTAGCTTACCTACAAGTATTCTTCCTATAACTATTGCTAGCCAAAAACAAGATATACTCAATGAACTGATTAATTCATTATTGGTAAGAATCATTATTGTAGATAAAAAATTTGCAAGATTAGTTTCTATGCCTGCATATAAGAATGCAAAAAGTGAAATAAATAATATAACTGTAATCTTTTCACTTTTAAATTTCAGAGTAAATGAGGAAAGGGATGCTCCTCCCTTTTCATTATTTTGAGGAGAAAAATTTAGAAATTTTGTACGTCCAAACATGTACCAAACAAATAGTGTAAAAATAAAGAATAGTAATATCCCATAAAGAATAAAATACCATTCATAATATTTTATAATATAATTAACTAGTAACGGAAACCCTAGCGCCCCAACCCCAAACCATACTTCGAGAATGCTAAATTTAGCAGCACTATTCCTTTCTGCTGAAATAATAAAGGAACCCACCGTAGTTTCTAACAAACCTGCTCCATAGCCTAATACAAAGCAAATAACGGCTAAATATGCCCATTCTTTAATATATATAAAACCTCCTAGAACGATGGACATTACTAAAACACCTAATGTTATTGTTTTAAAATAATGATACTTTCTTACTAGTATAGGTGAACTTAGAACACCAAATAAAAAACCTGTAAATTGAAAAAATATTAAAACACCTAATTGATCAGGGGTTCTTCCATAATATTGTATTAATGAAGGAATTAAACTACCGATGCAAACATGTATTATTCCTACAATAAAATAAAACAAGCAACCATAATAAAACATTAACCGCATCTTTTCTCAACTCCAATCCAAAATAAAAACAGGGATTTAAGTAAAAGTTCTAAACCCCTGTTTTTACCATAAAACTAAATAGTTGCTACAGATCGTTCTTTATTACTACTGCTTTTATCAAAAAACATATCCAATATAACTTGTGAACGAAATCCATCTTCAAATGTTGCTACAGACTTATTAGGACCACCTTCCGCAGCCTTAGCCCATTCTATAATTTCACTTCTAAAAGAATCAGACCATTCAAAAATCTCATTTTCTGGATCGACTAGTAAAGGTAACGGTAACGGAATTTCATGTTTTTCCAATCCATCAAAGAGTATATATTTATTTGGCTCTTTAGAAGAATACTTATATTCTTTCTTCGTACCTATTACCTCTATACTAAAACCACAATCATCAAGAAATGAACTTTTAGATGTTGTAATATTAACAAAAACCTTATTTTTCAATTGGCCATAAACCTCAGCATAGTCATCAACAAAAACTGGTTTACTTTCTTTTTCCTTAACATTTGTTTTAATTTTAGTTCGAACAGTATCCTCTCTAAAATCACTCTCAAATAAAAACCATAGTAAATCTATTAGATGAATTCCCAAATCTCCCAAGGCTCCACTAGTTCTATTACTTTGAAAATCATCTCGCCAAGTAAACGAAGTTCTCCTAAAAGCGCTATTCTTTTTAAAATGCAATCTTACCACTACTATTTCCCCTAATTCTTCATTTTGAATTAATTGTTTTAAAGCCTTAACATAAGATAGGTAGCGATAGTTAAACCCCATTGAAGCGACTAAATTAGTATTTTTTGCTATTGTCATCATGTATTTTGCTTCTTCACAAGAAATCGCCATTGGCTTTTCACATAACACATGTTTGTTTTTTAATAACGCTTGAACAGCTTGAGATCTATGACAAAAATTCGGTGAAGATATTATTACCCCATCAACTACTTCAAGTAACTCTTCATAGCTATTAAAAGCCTTCCCACCAAAATTCCCTACCAACTTTTGGGCATTCTCATTATTAACATCATACACTCCAACTAATTTACAACTATCAACAGTTGATAATGCTCTAGAATGAGCTCTTGCAATACTTCCTGCACCTATAATCCCAATATTCATTATATGAACATCCCCTTTTAATTAATAATGTGCTTTAGAGTATTTAAAATTCCAATCGAGTATTCACCTTGAGCTAACATTGAGTGTGTGTTTTTTGCTTCTTCTGTTGCATTTTCTACTAAATAACCATGTCTTACAGCTTGTAGCATCCTTAAATCATTCCCACTATCTCCAAAAGCAATTGCATTTGTTTTATCTAGTTCGTACTTGTCTAAAATAAATTTCACTATCTCATCTTTACCTGTTCCAAGTGGAATAAAATCTACATCATAGCAATTTTCTGGATCACCAGCTAATGGATTACATTTGTTAATATTAACTCCAACTTGGAATATTTCTCCGATTTCTTCTATCTTTTCTAAATTCTTTGCATCAATAAATTCATTTTGCTCTTCATAATAAAAATTAAATTTGTACTTAGAACTTCCTAATTGTGTCTGAGGTCTTAAAAAAATTTCATATTTTAATTCTAGCAATTTAAGAATTCTTTCAATCTTTGAAGAATCAAAACCACCCTCTATAATTCTCTCTTCCCAAATTTGATCCTCTATAGTAGTCCCATTACTATCAAAGTACGTTATTTCTGTACCTAATCCACTCGCCACAAAATGAGGGAAATACTGAATACTACCCTTTTTCATTTTTTCAACAATTGATTCTAAACTACTTCCCGTTACCCAACCAATTACTAAATCCCCTTTACTTCCGTGTTCATACAAATACTTTTCTAACAATTTCATATTGCTTCTTTTAGAATCATCCATGTTATGAGGATAATAAGTTTCATCAAAATCACAGAACACTACATACTTAGGCTTTTTAACTTGTGGTAATCTTTCAAAATTTAAAGACTGTAAAACTTCATTACTTATTGACATTGAATAATCCCTCCAAAACGAAATTTTGCTCTTCTAACACCATATTTGGATGTAAAGGTAAATGTAATATTTCTTTATGAACTTGCTCTGTATTTAACATATTGTTTTGCAAATCATTTTCCTTTATCCACTTAGTATTTTGTTTATGAGATAATACCGGATAATAAATATCTGTTTCAATGTTATACAATTGGTACAATTTATTTTTCAACTCGTCTCTTCTTCCATTTTCAACTCTAATCGGAAAAAGGTGCCAGACATTATCTTCTGTCATCATAGGTAGCTTTATTAATTCTCTATCCTCTAAATCCTTTAACTCACGAATATATCGTTGAGCTAAATACGCTCTTTTTAAATTGTTGTATGATAAATACTTAATTCTTTCCAAACCAATAGCTGCTTGCAAATTATCAATTTTAGAATTGAATCCAAAGTCTAATACCTTTTTATTTTTTTTATCAATTTCAAATCCATGATAACTATATTGATTGCAACGTATTGCAAGATTTTCATTATCAGTAATTATTGCTCCTGCCTTACCACATACACCAAAATTCTTATATGGATTAAAACTAAGGACAATAATATCTCCATATTCTCCAAGATTTGAAGAACCAATAGCTTGACATGCATCTTCAATAACTCTTAATTGATATATATCCGCAATTTCACGAATTTTTTTCATTTCACATTGTTTACCATACAAATGTACAGGTAAAATGCATTTAGTTTTTGGGGTTATAGCTTCTTCTATTTTAGATGGATCAATACAATAACTCTTCTGATCTATATCTACAAATATAGGTTTTGCTCCGACTGCTAACACGGAATTTTCAGTAGCCGCAAAACTATTAGCTGGCATAATTACTTCATCTCCAGGCTGAATACCAATAGATAACAATGACACCATAAGGGCATCTGTACCACTGCTTGTTGCAATTACAAACTTTTTATTTAAATAACTTCCGATTACTTCTTCTAGCTTTTTTGAAAATGGTCCACTTGTAAATTGACCTGTTGGTAAAACGTCTTTTAAAACTCCAATAATTTTTTCAACCTCATCTTGAGAAATCAACCGATTAACTGGCATAAATTCTATTTTCTGTATATTTTTTCTGCTATAATTGAAAATATCTTTTTCTATATCAATATCTATTTTCAATTTGTTTTCCCTAAATAATTTCTCTTTCATCTTGTGATTCGGCAATATATTACTAATTTCAAATTCTTTTTCTTTTGTTTCCCCCTGTAGGCACTTTAATAAAGCTAAATTGTCTTTACTATGTCCAGAAATTGTAGTAAGAGTTTTCACGTTAAATCACCTCTAAGAAATTATTTTGAAAATCATGAGTAGACTATATTTTATGTTATCGATTACATGTCAACATATTTTTTACGGAGGGTTTCTCTATGGTAACAATTAATGAAATAGCTAAATTATGTAATGTATCAAATGCTACGGTTTCAAGAGTTCTAAATAATCATCCTTATGTAAATTCAGAAAAACGTGAGAAAATAATAAAAGTAATGCAAGAATTCAACTATACTCCTAGTGCTATTGCTAGGAATCTTAGGATAAATAAGACACAAACCATTGCTCTATCAATTCCAAATATAGATCATCCTTTTTTCGGGAAATTAGCTAGAGAAATTTCTAAAGAATTATTAAAACACAATTACAAATTGCTAATTTATCAGACTTTTTATGAGAAAAAAATAGAGCTTGAATTACTTTCATTACTAAAGAATAAAGCTGTAGATGGTGTAATTCTCGCATCCCTAGAAAATAGTTGGGAAAATATAGAGCATTATTTAGCATATGGGCCCATAATACTTTGTAATGAGTATGAGGAAAATGCACCTATTCCGATAATTTGTTACGATGAATTTGAAGCTGGATACAAAGCTGTTAAACATTTAATAAGCAAAGGTCATAAAAAAATTGGCTTTTGTTTTGACTCTCTTAATAGTCAAGCACAATTAAAACGCCAACAAGGTTATCTGCATGCCTTAAAAGAAAAACAATTACCATTCAATAAAAATTGGCTATTTGGAGATGCAATTACTATTAATGATGGATTTAAAATTTTTGAGAAGCTAGATAAATTAAAAGATAAACCTACTGCATTATTTACTGGAAATGATCAAGTTGCTGCTGGAGTCATTAAAGGAGCTACTATTAAAGGGTATTCTATTCCAACTGACTTAGCTGTTTGTGGTTATGATAATCAATTAATTTGTACAGTTACAACCCCAACAATTAGTACTATTGATATTCCAATTGTTGAACTGAGTAAACGTACCGTTAACGAGATACTACTATATATAAATACAGATGAATCTATTAAACGTAAAATTATTAAATATCCTACTAACTTAATTATTCGTGAATCTACATAATTAAAATAAAAGTTTCTGCTTAAACTTATCTAATATATAAAAATAAAAAGAGGACGTAAATAATAATGCGTCCTCTTTTTATATTAAGCTAAAACAATCCATTAAAATGCTTTTCACGAAGTCAAATATATAATGTTATTAAGAAAGATAAGTACTAACATTTTAAATGTTACAATAGGTGACACCACATAATTCATACCCACGACAAGCATTACATATCACTCCATATTCAGTAATAAATTTCATTGTATGCTAATATTTAGATATTGACATTAGGAGGATTTAGATGATGAAGAAATTAGTATTAGTAGTTGGTTTATCGGTTGTAATGTTAGCAGCTTGCGGTGAAAAAGAAATGGTTCAAAAGGAGCAGCCAAATACACAACAAACAACGGTGAAAACAGAACAACCAAAAGATGAGCAGACACGAATGACGAAAAGTATTGAACGTAGAACCAAGGAGATTATAGAATATTTCGGTGGTACTGTAACAGCGGTTGAATTAAATAAAGAAAATAACTTGTATGTCTTATATGTTTTCGTTGACAAAACAGCATTGTCAAATGCTGACGAAGGCTTACGGAAAAATTTCGGCTACAGAACGAGAACAAAGTTAAAAGACGCCGTAGCACAGAGTGGCTTGCAAGAATACGACAAAACAACCATAAGATACTTCACATCAGATGGTAAAACAGAAATCGAATTTGAATAAGCACTTCTACGTGAGTGCTTATTATTTTTACCTGTTATTTCAAGGTTTAGAAGATTATTTCGAACCTTTGACATTTAACCCCGGTTCGGAAAATTATTACGTTCTTTTCTCTTTTCTTTCAATACATCATAACTTTGATTCTTTCTCATTATTTTGAACTACCCCCTCTTTCACTTCATTTAGAAGTGAGGGAATCCTAAGAAAAGAATTCTTTCAAACTCTAATTGATTAGGCTATTCCCGTATCCCTTGCAATTAGAATCCCTATTGCTCCATTCTTTAAAATAAAAAATTGTGAAATTTTATAGCATTATGTAAGACATTTGATATCAAATATATTACATTCACTATAAAATTAGTTTATTTATAAGATTTCTATAGATAAACAAGGTACAAAATTGACTCTTAAGAAGTCATTACCATTACATTTGTCTAAAAATTGAAAAAATATGTGTAGATAGATATCATCTTAAATACATATATAATTAATTTTAATTCTCTGACATAATTCTTAAACCATTTTTTTGTGCATTATGAAATAAAATATTGCACAATGTCAGTCTTTAAAAGATTATATATCAAAACTTTAAGAGAGGGAGAAAAACTATGAAGATGAAAAGAAAAATCATGATGACAACAGCACTTGCAGCTACATTAGCTACAGGCGCACTACCTACTACATCAGTGTTTGCTGCAGAAAAAGAGGCTCCTATCCAACAAAAAGAGGCACAAATGACTATTCAACCATTAGCACAAAATAATTTAGAAACAGCTGTTAATGCTGCCTTAAATGGTCCAGAAGTCAAAAAAATAAAAGTATTTGAGCATGAATTTAATGTAAAAGAAATAGAAGTAGTAAATCTAGGTGGAGGAAAAAAATATGTTAAGGGACAAATTTCTCATCATTTAAGTTTCCGCCCAGATGATCAATTTTATTATGAATTTACTGTGCAAGATGGAAAAGTAGTAGATAAGCCTGTATTTAATATTGATAGAGGTGGTTGGACACCATTTGCTGCTCCACTTTTATCAATTCTTGCTGCGTATAATGGAATTCCAGTTAATCCAAATGATTTAAATACACTTGGGCAGCAGATTGGTAAAGTTATAGATGGAAGCTGGGAACATGCAGCCCAATCTATCGCAACTGTAGTTAGTCTAAGTTTTAATGAATAGTATGTTTTAATTTTTATTATCATTGTAGGGACCACTTTTCCTGAATAGCCTTGTTATAAGAAATTCCTGAAACAGCTATAAATAGATTTTTACCGCTCACTCACATTATCTTAATTTGTTAACCACCTTATCATTCATAATATGTCACAAAATAGAAGTCTTTTTAAGGCTTCTGTTTTGTTTGTATACAATACAGCAAAAAGCTTATTTTTCACCTTTTTATGCTACTATTCTTTAAGAATCCGTTTGGCTATTAGATACAATTCATTACAGTAAATTTATAATATCTCAAGTTAGCTCACTACCCCTTTTTCAATTACAAAAATTCATTACATTAGGAATAGAAAACAATAAATATAGTCAAAAACCATCTTATTATAGCTATTATGTAAAGGTCAGGAGAGATAAAATGAACAAAATAAAAAATTTCTTTAAAATTAGCATCCTCACTTGTTTTACACTAGCAAGTTTAGGTACACCATCAACTATTTTAGCTGATAGTCATCCAGGTTATTCCTATGAACCCAATCTAGGTTATCAAAATCCATCGTGGATGTCAGAAGTAGCAGATTCAACAAAATTAAGTGAAATATCTATTCCAGGAACTCATGGCACAATGGCTTTACATGGCGCAAGTTTTCTTGATGAAAATTTGACAAGAAATCAAACTATGAGTTTACCCCAACAATTAAATTCTGGAATTCGATATGTAGATATGCGCGTTAAACGTGTAAAAGATTCTTTTGCAATGTACCATGGCATTGTAAATCAAAAAGCAGTGTTTGAAGATGTATTAAAAGATGCAATTCAATTTTTAAAAGATTATCCGACTGAAACAATTTTAATGCGCTTAAAAGAAGAAACTACACCTGAAAGTGGATCTCCATCATTTGAGGAAATATTTTTAAAATATAAAAACGTTAATGCTTCATATTTTTGGGATCCTAATTCCGTACCAGCTATAGACAGAAACAACCCTACTTTAGGAGATATCCGAGGTAAAATTGTAGTCTTACAAAACTTTGCATCCTCTCAATTATACGGTATTGATTACGATAGTTTGAATATACAAGATAAATTTGAAATTGGAAGCGGACCAGACGAAATATATGAAAAATGGAATGCGATAAAAACTCATCTACAAAGTGCAAATACTAACTTTAATAATGGAAAAATATATCTTAACCATTTTAGTGGTACGGGTGGTGCAGCCGCATTTTTAAATAATGTATATCCTTGGTTTGTTGCAAGCGGAAAAGAGAATAGAAATACTGATAGTAGCCCTAAGTTGATTCAAACGAATTACACTAATGCGTGGAGTGATTTCCCCCGCGATAGAAATGGGCAAGTATATTATGGTGGGATGAATACACTTGGGACCGAACTCTTACAACAAGGTAGAGTTAGACATTCTGGTATTATCGCAGCTGATTTTCCTGGGCCAGGTTTAATTGATAGTATCATTAAATTAAATGGTGTACATTCGAATGAAAAAGAGATATTAATTTCGCAAATCCCATCCGAATCTAGTCCTTTATCTGGACAACAAAATCGTTCTAGTCAAAACTTTAAAATTGATAATTTACCTGTAGGAACTAAAGAATTAAAATGGTTTATTGAGCCTTCAAAGAAAGATCATCCTTCTACTATCTCTTTCAATGTAATGATTGATGTTTCCTTAGGTACCGATTCTATTCGTTGGAAAAATATTTCACATGGATCTAGGACTGAGGCTTACTCAAATACTAAATATTATATCGCAAGTCCAATTGGTGCCACTAGCAAATTCACTGTGAAAATATACGCTATTACAAATTAGAAAATAAAAGAATCCCATTGGAGTTCCTTTTTAATGGAATACCATTGGGATTCTTTTCTGATTTCATTTCGTAAACATTAGGATGGTGATTAAATTTATTAACATATCATTTAAACCATTCAGGGATTTATATTTGGAACGACCCTTTACTTCAAAGAAAAACCCAAAAATGTTAACTACATTTTCCCACTTATCATTTATTCAAAACTGGCTTCCAAAGCGATAGGGCAAAAATCCAATTTGTGTCACCATTGCCTTGATAATCTTGAACTGCTTCATACACTTTTCCCTCATGTACTACTCTATCACCTTTTGTATATGCTTTTCTTGCATCCCATTTTTCATATGTGGGATCCTCTGACTTTGTTGTTACATTCAAAATATCACTTCTACTAGATTCATTTCCAGCTAAATCAACCGCCGTCACTACATATTTATACGATGTATTAGCCTTCAATTCTTTATCCATAAAGGATGTGTTATCCGTTGTCCCAATTTTATTCATAACTCCAGCGCTTTCTTTATATACAATATAATGGTCTACGCCTACATTATCTTCAGACGGACTCCACATCAAGTCAACAGTTGTTGCTGTTGTACTCATACTATGTAATCCTTTCGGTTGAGTCGGAGCTTCTATATCTGGAATTTCATTTGTTGTCTTAACCTTTAGTTCTTCACTTTCTTTTGATATGTTTCCAGCTGAGTCTAACGCCTTTATTGTATAGGTATATTGCGTATTTGCTTTTAGTTTTTTATCAATAAATGTTGTACCTGGTACCGTATCAATTACTTCCCCATTGCGTAACACTTGATATTCCTTTACACCTATATTATCCGTAGAAGCCTTCCATGTTAGTGCAACACTATTGGCAGAAACTTTAGACGCATTTAATCCAGTTGGTTGACTTGGAGCTACTGTATCGGGAGTTTCCTTATTTACTAGATTTACATCAATTACATTATAAAACGCGTTTGAAGTATCTGCTACATCCCATACAGCTAAAATAACATGATAACCATTTCGATCAGTTGGTACGTTAATTGTATGTGTTAAATTATTTGATGCGGCAGAACCATCATGTTTCACAGTTCCAATTGGTTCTAATTCAGCACGTGTTAATGGTTTATTAGGATCCCATCCCTTTTTTGTAATGTAATAATGCCATTTACTTGTAGGATGTGCAGCTGTATATTTCCATGTAAATGTATTTGCTCCACCCTTAATCGTATTTTTGAACCAGCGATTTGATGTTTGTTGGTCAAGAATCCCTCCAAACAGTCCTCCTGCCGAAGCGATTTTCCCATCAATCGGTCCACCATCTGGGAATCCTTTAGGCGCTTCTAAGCTTTGAGGTTCGTACATTATATTTCCACAATTTAAATTTAATGCTCCATAATTCTGACTACATAAAGCAGCACGACTGCTTGGCTTTTCAACAAATCCATGTGCATACGCACTTTGAGGTATCATTGTAATAGCCGTCACCCCTGCAGCTAAAATACAGGCACCAATTCCTTTTTTACTTTTTCTTAATCCTTCAAATTTAGATGTTAATTTCAAATTCATTCTTGTCCCCCCAATATATTATTGTTATCGCTAATATAATAGCAATATAGAGATAAACGAACAAATTGCTATTAAATATACTAATATCTCTCATACATTGATACATTTATTATTATTATTAATCTTATATATCAATAAAATAAATACAATAACTCTATTTTGTAACATTATGTATTAATAGAGGAATAAAATCCTTACATTATTTCACAAAAAATTCAAATATTAATTTAAAGAATTATATTTACCCTCATGCTGAAAAAATACGTTTTTAAAGTAAAAAAGTCTGGAAGAAACTAATTAAATCAGTCTCTTCCAGACTTCACATTTCTGCTATATAACATACAAACAAGTCATTTCCAAGGTTAAATTCACACATATTTTCTAAACCCTAAAAACACAATAAAATCATTAAGATATCCAACTTAACTTTATGTACTTTTGAATAGTCATCTTCTATCCTTTGAATCCTTACTGTAAACAAATCATCTAGAGATTGATAATATAAAGTAAGAAAAAGAGAATTAAAAATCCAATTCCCCCATAACATTCTATCAATTTATTGTATTATTTTTACCTAATAAGGTACAGGAAAAAACAAAAAACTTCAGTGTGCTTGAAATTCCAATAAATATAAACGTTTTTAGGGTGAAACGTTTAAAGGGTACTTTACTGAATTTTTATTAAATGCTCCTGTACCTAGTATCTAAATTAACTCATGTCAAAATATTTTACAATACAAGTGTTGAACGTTACATATATCTATATTTAATGGTACATTTCATCAACATACCTCCCCTAATCTTTATCCTAAATATAGAAAGTTAAGCTCGTTAGGATTTAATTTTGGAATTCTCATCATAACAAATGAATAGATTAGGCACATAACTGTCACAAATTAATAGTTTATCTATTTTTTCAACCATGAAAAATTTATTGCCACTTCAATATTTACTCTAAAACTAAAACATATCTATAGCCACAACTACTTAATAATCTTTTAAAAGAGTCGATAGTTTTATATTTTTTATTTTTTTATTGTACATTTGTACATTTGATGTTAGGATTATGCCTATTAAAATTGAATCCTAACGATTCTTTTTTATAACTTTTATATTTTTATTATCAAATAAAAATATAGATTCTAAAACAAGATCAAAATCAGAACAAAAATGTCGTTATTTGATAATGATGTCATGAAACACCTTTAGAATGGAATGGAATGATATATGCAACAACGTGTTAAGGGGTTACAGGGGGAACAAAAATGAGAGATTTTTTTGATGATAAGTATAAAAATATTGAATTAAAAAGGAGGTTAATCAATTTAATAAGTGAAATTAGCGAATTCAAAGGAAAATTAGCTGCTTATCAGGAACAAAACCCTGACATATTTAATAGTTTAGAAAAAACTATACCACTACATTACATAAAAAATTTCACTACTATTTATGAGGATATAAAAGTTCCTAATAAAAGATTAAAAGAACTTATTTTAGATGATATAGTACCTCAAAACATTTCGGAAGATGCTATTTTTTGTTATTATCAAACACTTTCTTTTGTACATAAAAACTCCTGTACTTTATCAATTAATCCAGCAACTATACAGGAATTACATTTTCAACTAATACATTACCTTACCTCTGACAGTGCCAAATGGCGTGAAAAATCTTTTATTATTCCAGGTATTCCTGAGCATGGAATGCACTTGAATAGTTACCGCATTCTTCCACATGAACTCATTCCACAGTTTATGGAGCAATTATGTGATCAATACAACTCATTAAATACTAGTAAGGGGCTACATTCGCTTTTATTAATAGCTCGTTTTATATTAAATTTTTATTGCATAGTCCCTTTCAATCAAGGTAATGGCAGGCTAGCATTTATGTTAATGCAGTTGCTGCTAATTAAGAGTGGACATACATTTGTAAAATATGTATGTTTGGATAAGTATATTAAGAAAAATGAATCTGAATATTACAATTCGATTTATAAATCTTCGGTAAATTGGTACTGCGAGGAACACAATAGTAGCTTTTGGTTAAAAACGTTTTTAACTATTATATTAGAGGCTTACAAAGATCTGCATAACACTGTTCTAGATTCTATATGTAAACATACTAAAGTTGAGAGAATTCAGGATTTTATACTTAAACAAAAACAACCCTTTACTAAGGAAAGTATTCGTAACAGATATCCAGACATTGCAGAGAGTACAATTAGTAAGGCTTTAAATTCCTTGCAATTATTTGGCCATATTAAGCTAGTTACAAAAGGAAGAAACGCAAAGTGGACTAAAGTTTGACCTTACTTTTAAAACTCTTACGGTTCAAAAATTTAATTATAACGTTATCAATGGTTTTCATGACTTTGGGCTCAAATTCATGGAATTTCATTTTAATTTTAGGCTATTATTACTTTAGTTATATCTAATTCCTACAAAACATCTTATAGGAAAAGGGTACGTTTTCCACCACCTTTTCCTATAAAAATATTAGATATTAACGTAGAAAAATTGTCGAAAAAAGTCGCATTTTAATATTTTTTCTTTATTTTCTGGTTGTAAACGTTTTAATTTCATGTTACCATCTTAATCAAACAATAGAGGGTAATAAAAATAAAAGTAATTCTTTCCCTTAGAAACATATAAATGTACGGTAACATCAAGAAAATAAGGCCAAAGAAATATTTGATACCTACCAAAATAACCAATAGGAATTTTGCACTTTAATTTTTCTGTCAATTCAGAAAAAAACATTTTGTCCCTAAACAAAAATTGTTAGCACGCAAAGTTTAAATACACTAGAACACCCAAATAAATGTAATGTCTTTTTAATCGATCATTAAAATATGAAAAAAGAATTCTTCCTACAAAATTCAACTGATTAACTTAAAGACATCTAAATTACTACCTTAATTGCCCTCTATTGTTGACAACATATTTACCAACTATGAAAAAGAGCCTTACAAGGGTTCTTTTTTGTTATAATCATTCAAATTTCAATTCTATCTTGATACTTAGATTTCCACACAAATTACCTCTACTTTTTTACTCTCAATTATTAATTTCCATTCCAAATTTGTTTAAATTTGTGAATAAAATTCCCTCAACTAAAAATAATAAATACAACTAATCGTTATATATTAAAGAGGTGTCAATTTTGTCCTTAAATGAAGAGACCTTAGAAACTAAAACAGATAAAAACATTAAAAACATCCAAACAAGTAACTTAAAAGAACTTAAAAATACATTAAATAATATCTTTGATATTAGTGCAGATTTAATCGAACATCCTTTGCAATTAAAAACAACCACGAATATTTTACTATATTATTTTGAAGGCCTTACAGATGGTGTCGCTTTAAAAAGCAATGTTGTTACACCATTACTACAAGAAGTAAATGAAGACAGTCAAATATTTAATTCTAATATTATTGCTACTCATACCAAAATAGTATTTACATGGAATGAAATTAAAGAAGGATTACTTGAGGGTCAATGTGTTCTATTTATGGAAGGAGAAAAGCGGTCACTTCTAATAAATACAAAAGGCTGGGCAGAAAGAGCAATTCAAGAACCCATTTCAGAAGTTACTATTAAAGGCTCACATGATGGATTTATTGAGAATGCCACAAAAAATATAGGCTTAATTCGTCGATATCTTCCTTCAACAGAGTTAAAGATCAAAAAGCTGACGATTGGAGAACGAGCCACTTCAGTAGTTTATTTAATTTACTTAGGTGATGTAGCAAACGCAGATGTAGTCCAAGAAATAGAAACTAGAATCTGTAGAATTAAAACGGATGCAGTATTGAGTATTGGAGAACTATCTAATTATACAAAAGATCAAAATTGGACTCCTTTCCCACAAGCTTATTTAAGCGAACGCCCAGATGCCATTTCAAATCATATACTCGATGGAAAAGTAGCAGTGTTAATGGATAGATCCCCTGGTGCAATGATTGTTCCAATGAATTTAATTGGATTCTTTCAAACTCCAGATGATTATAATATTCATTGGCTCATTGCTTCATTTTTTCGCTTATTACGATTTGCAGGATTTATTATAGCTATTTTTTTACCGGCATTTTATATTGCTATAGTGTCTTTTCACTTTGAAATCATTCCTATAGATTTATACACTTCTATTGCAACGTCTAGAGTCAAAGTCCCTTTCTCTCCCTTATTAGAAGCTTTTATAATGGAAATCACACTAGAAATGCTACGTGAAGCTGGTATTCGCTTACCACAACCCATTGGACAAACCATAGGAATTGTTGGAGGGATTGTAATTGGACAGGCGGCTGTTCAAGCAGGTCTTGTGAGTAACGTTATGGTTATTATCGTATCTATTACAGCCATTGCATCATTTATTGTTTCTAATTATGATTTATCAAGTTCTATACGCCTTATTCGTTTTCCAATGATGTTATTGGCATACTTTTATGGGATTGTAGGTATCGTTAGTGGATTAATGCTCTTATTCGCTCATTTTGTTTCACTAACCTCCTATGGTTCACCATACGGATTGCCAATCGCGCCATTTCGGCTTCAAGAATTAAAAGATTCTTTTGTAAGATTTCCTATTTCTATGATTACCACCCGCTCGAGTACAGGACAGCCGAAACATAAAAAGAAAAAAGAAGGTGGTTCGCATGGGGAATCTTAAATTCCAAAACATAACTTTATTTGAATTTATTATTTTCATTCATTCACTGCAACTTGCATCAGGTATGTTAATCATGCCAAGCCCACTTGCTACTACGGCTGGCACAGATGGCTGGATTTCTATCATTCTTGGCTGGATAACTACTTCTATAATCGGCGTATTTATTATATTATTGTTACAAAAAAATCCCAACAAAAATTTCTCACAAATCCTAAAAACGTACTTTGGTAAATGGATAGGGACAATTCTTTTTCTTTTATATGCCTTTTATCTATTTTTTGCTGGCTTTAATACTTTATTAAAGGCAACTGATATTGTAAAAGTGTGGATATTCCCTTCCACTCCTGCTTATCAAATCACCATATTATTACTATTACCTTTTATTATTTTGGCCCTGAGTGGGTTAAGGGCTCTTACTAGTTATTCTATGCTTGTTTTCTTCTTCACTACTTGGATGCCACTATTTCTTCTTTTTTCACTAAAGACTAACTACAACCCTTTACACCTATTACCTATTTTTAAAGATGGATTATACCCTATTCTAAAGGCAACAAAAGAAACCATTACTCCTTATGCTGGCTTAGAACTTGCATATTATATATACCCGTTCTTACAAAAAAAACAAAAAGCCATAAAAGGACTACTAATTGCGAATACTGGAACCATGTTTTTCTATCTATATGTGACTATTCTTTCTTATATATACTTTAGTCCGGAGGGAATAAAAGACGTAATCTGGCCAGTATTTCATCTGTTAAAAGGGGTTCGTTTTTCTTTCATGGAACGATTAGAAATTATATATATCGCTTACTATTTAATTGTATTTTCCACTACGATATATCCGTATTTATTTTTCAGTTTTAAATCTGTGACCATTTCACTTCAAAAAAACGCCCGCAATTGGGCGCTGCTTGCTTTTATGTTATTTATAGTTGGCCTATTTATTTTCCTAAATCCCGATGTGGATCAATATTTGTTTATATATTCTCTTATGGATATCTTAAATGTCGTTTTCTTTATTCTATTACCAATCTTATTTTTCGCTTACAGTATTCTTTTTACTTGGATTACTAGGAGGAAACAACTTTGATTCGAAAATGGATATGGATTGTAATTTGTTGTGTATATTTAATTGGTTGTAGTCAGAGAATTCCTCTTGAGAAGGTTTCATTAATCCTGTTAATTGGCTTGGATGGAACCCCTAATGGAGACATAAAAGTTGGAACAAGCATACCACTCTTTCATCATAAACAGCCAAAAAGCACTATAGAACATTGGACACAAGCATCTACTGTATATACTGGATTCAGTAAAATAGATACGAAGTTAACTGGCTTTATGACAGCTTCCAAAGCTGAAATCATTTTAATTGGGAAAAAATTAGCGCAAGAAGCAAATTGGTTGCAGGAGCTTGATTCCTCTTATCGTGATCCTTACGCTACCATTAATGCTAAAGTAGTACTTGTAGATGGACCTGCAGAAGAAATTTTTAAAATTCACAAGCCTAGTAAACCATCACTTTCATCTTATATAAATGGTGTAATCGAATCGTCAATTCAAAATAACCAATCCGTCTCTTCTACAATTCAACAATTAATGAGAGAACAAAATGAAGAAGGAATGACGCAAACTGTTCCAATTATCAAAAAAACAAAGAATGAAATCGACACAGTAGGAATTGCATTTTTAAATCGCCGAGGGAAATACTTAACTCATATCCCTAAAAAAAATGTTAAATTTTTCAATCTTATAAATAAGCCAAAAAGTAACGGCCGAATGATACTACACCTTGCGATTCCTCCTAAAAAATCCAACAAAAAGACAAACACATCTATCTTCGTACAGAACGCGACAAGGAAGGTAGATGTTAATTATCAAAACGGAAAGTTTGTATTTAATTTCAATATATATGCTAATGTAGCTTTAATAGAAAAAACCAATGCGAATTTAATTAAGGGGCACTATGATAATAAAAAAAATATAAATAATTTAAAAAGTGCTATTCAAAAAGAAATTAATGATAATTTACAAAATATATTAAATGAAATACAGCAGAATAAAATTGATCCAATTGGATTATCCCTATATGCTAGAGCTTTTCAATATAAAGAGTGGAAAAAAGTAAAAGGAGATTGGTTGCAAGCTTTAGCAGAGGCTAAAATAAATGTAAAGACACACGTCAAAATAAAAGATACTGGGACCATTAGAAATTAGTCTAGCATTTAATAGCATTTCTCAAAGGAATCACATATTGTTCTAGTGATTCCTTTGTTCTGAAAGAATAATGCTTTGTTTTAATGAAAATATCTTTTCCTGTCAAAAAGCTTAGTTCAAAGAAAAACTTCCTATCTTCTTCTACTTAACCTATCTGAAAAGGAAACAAGGTGAAAATTTTAATAATTATACTGTGCTTTAACAAATTTATAACTATCCCCTTCTTGTAGCTACTCCACTAAAGCTCTTACTTATATATTGAGCCTCTGGTTTACTTTCTCCAATGGTGATAAATTCATCAACTGCTGATTCTATGCAAAAATAGCTTTTAGAATCAGCATTTTAATAAATTTTAGGTATTAAATACTAAGTATATTCGACACAAATTGATTATTTTTTATGAATTTTATTGAAAAACATTGTAAAATACCTCCATTTTTCCTTCTATTTTGCTATGATAGTTACAATTAAATAGGATTAAGATATTTCTATAGGATGGGGGAGTATATAGTGAGTGTTTCAGTAAAGGGAAATGAGCAATTAACCTCTCTATTGAACGACTGGTATCGATCTATGCTATCTCAACAGGTTGTAAAAGCTACTAATCTAAAAAAGAAAATTGATGAAAAAATTAATAAGTTAAGCATTGAGTCAAATCAAGAACGTCAGGATCAAAATTTGTTACTATATTACTCATTACTTGAATTTCGTTACACAGTCCTAACAGATAGCCTCGGTATTCAACAAAATAGTTTTGATGCTATTAGTGATTATGATATGCCTACAGACCATTTTCTACGCTTCTATTATCACTTTTTTAAATCCATTCATTCCACTTTTATATCAAGTTTTACTGAGGCAGAGGAACATTATAAACTGGCAGAAAAGATATTAGTAGACATTCCAGATGAAATCGAACACGCTGAATTCTACTATAGAATTGCTACTTTTTATCATCATACCTATAACATGCTCGCTTCTATTGAATACGCAAATAAATCGAGAGCAATCTTTACGAAGTACGAGGGTTATGAAGTAAAAACAGCCTTTTGCAATAGTTTGCTAGGTGGTTGCTGTATCTATTTAAAGCAGTACGAAAAAGCTGAAGAATATCTGCATTGTGCGATTGAATTACTACAGAAGAATAAGGAAGAAGATTCCTTGTTATACGTAAAAAGTACTATGGGGTGGCTGTATTCTGATCAAAGTATGTCTACGTTAGCTATTCGTCACCTTTCAGAAGTAACAGAAAAAATTCCTACACACTTCAAAGCTATCTTCCTACAAGCTAAGGAGCATTATAAATTAGGAGAACAATCCGCAGCTAGCAAACTCATTGGTAAGGGATTACAGATTTGCAGAGGAATTCATAACGAAGAATACACACACCACTTCTCTATTTTAAAAAGATTAAATGAAAATATTCCACTGGAAGAATTAGAAAAAATCATTCAAGAAGGAATCTTATACTTTGAGCAAGAAGAATTATGGGAATATGTTGTCGAATACGCCGAATTATTTGCCACAAAATGTAGACAATTAGAGAACCACCAAAAGGTAAGTGACTATTTCCATATTTGTTACCAAGCCAGAAGAAAATCAATTGAAAAAGGAGTGTTAAAATAATGAAAAAAATCAGCCTATTATTATCAGGTATTGCTTTTATTGGGGTTCTAACGGTGGAAATTTCTCAGTTTTATAAAACAGATCAGCTTGCAACCCATGGACATTATCCGGCTCCTTCATATAGTGTTGGCGATCATGGTGGTGCACCACAACAAAATTAATATAAGTGTATGTAAAGACCCTCCATTTGGAGGGTCTTTACATATCAAAATATGTATTGTTCTTTTTGGCTACGCCAAACCAAAATTCTTCTCTCACCTATCACCCTGCACCTCTTAAGGTAGGAGAACTCTTCCGGAAAATCCGTTAAATAATAGAAATAGACTAACTATTATATCTACCAACTCTTCATATGCAATATTACATACAAAGAGTCTTTAATATTTTGTTATACTGTGTATGTGGATTTTTCATCCGAAAATCCTCTTAAACGCATATATATGTATATGCCACCCTAATTGATGGAAGTGAGAAGAATGTTTATCATTTTTCTCACTTTTTTTATTTAACTTGTGGGCTTGTACTTAATTCTTTAGTTATTTTAAATAATAAAACCTCAAAAAGAGAATTCGCTTTTCAAATTCAACCTATCGAATGAATTATTGTCTAATAATACCAAGTCATCTTTATCAACTCATTTTAGAATATTTAAACAATAATTCCATATACATTCTCTGCATAAATTATTCATTTTCTTTTATATATGACCTACTTTTTTAATTCTGATAAATTATTAAACATTGGATTATTATACACAACCCAAAAAACATGAGGTATTTTGTAGAGATTTGTCTATCAATATGTATGTACACCCTTTTGTAGTGGATATAGACTGTGAGGTGTAAGGAGATACCTTACAAAATAATGAAAAGGAGATTGTAAAATGAGTAGATTAACAAAATTCTCAAAGTTAGTATTTTCAACATTAATTATGGGAAGTAGTTTAAGCCTCTTTGTTTCGTCACACAATGTACAAGCTGACACCTTAGATCCTAATTACCAAGACACTCAAAAATTTATACCACCTTCTAGTGCTATAAAATCACTGAAACAAAAAAATACTATTGTTCCTGAATCAAAAATTATTAAAAATCATTATGTAAAGTACTCTAAAACACATTTCCAATCTAAAGAAAGTATACCAAAAGAAATTTATTATTCTTCAGAAGGTTTTAAGGGCTTTATACAGGCAAGTAACGTTTTAGATATGGGAGATCATTTCATAACGTTATATTCTGGAACTGTTATTCGATGTTAGATGTTTAATTCTACCTCTCCAAATGCTTATAACAATCAATAGCTCACTACCAATAATGTAATAGCTATTGTAAAAAAATAAACCACAAAATCTTTCGATTTCATGGTTTATCAAATATAAAGATAATGCTAAACGAATACTCTAACATTACCTTCCCCAAAGTTAATTATAGAGTATTTTCAAAAAAAAGACACTCTTGTAGTGTCTTTTTTATAATATGTTGATTTACTCTCATCTTACGTTTGTTAAACTCATATATGTAATAATACATATTTTTTTGATTGTATATTATGATATACTCTCATTGTGAGCTGATACATAATTTCTTTAGATTGGAAAACTAAAACCTCGTTTACCCAATTTGGGGGCGCCTTATGGCGTCTTTTTTTATGCTATTGAAGTAAAAAACAGGACCGTAATATCATTGTTTAAAAAATTGTATACTTTAACAAGAATTTCGCCTACTAACCCTTATTTTTGCGGCTAATTATTTGTTTCAACATAATAATTTTCCATCTCGTATATGCAATAAACAATGATAGCTAAACTCCAACTGGCACCATAATAATCATGTGTGTAGAAGTCATAACCTGCCTTAATACCTTTTTCTATTACAACCAACGTAAATCCTAATGCCATCCATTTGTTAATTTTCATCTTAATAAACGTTTTAGCTATAAGTATTAAAAATAAAATATTTGTAAGGCAGTTTATCATTAGCTCATATTTTGGAATGTATACTGCCATTATACAAGCAATGATATTAGTCGCAATGCCCAAAGCAACCATGGCTCCCCAAATCCTGTCCGAAAGTCCCACTCCTGATTCAGTCCCTTCCTTAATAAACATTCTTACCCTTATTTCGTTCCTACACCCTATTCAAGATATGCTGTATTATCCTTATCTGATGAATATCTAATTATCTTTTCATATAGAGCAAACAAAATTTTCACTCATAATTTTTTCTTTATCAGGCAAACTAGGTTTAAGCCGTTTGAACTAGCGGCTTCACTCTTCTGGTAATGGGGTAGCAATTTATAGGAATTGACTAACTCATTCAGTCCCTTGGCACCGGCAGGCGACAAAATTGTTGTCTGCCATTTTCATGTATACTTTTTCTGATTCCATTCCAAACTATATGTTTGCTGTACCGATTTTAAAAAGAGCGGGATTTGATTTTTGAATAAGTAAAAAAGATAAAGCTCAGTCCACTTTTGGTATAGGACTTTTTCTTTTTACATATACTATTTTTGAGCCTTTTTACCAATACGTGTCGTCCTATTGGTGTCTTAAATTCCTCCTAAAAAGGGCGGCAGCTACGACTGCATGCCCTTTTTTATTTATATTGCTGTTCTATATCCACAATAAGCTAAATGAAAACTAAAAATGCACTATTACATATTTTGTTCAGTCCAGATTATGTTAAAATTTCCTATGTTGTTTATTTCATAGTCGAATTATGGTTTCGTATCTAATTCAACAATATGTGAGCTGTATACCAAAAGAAAAGACACCCAAAAGGTGTCTTTTCTTCTTTTAATCTAAAAAACCATTTTTCTTTTTCAGGAAGATTAATTATCTCACTAACCTAAAACTCTAATTCAAATACCTTTTGATTACGGTACTCAAAAGGTTTCATCTATATTAACATGTAAATAGTTCACTTCCTAATCATATTTCCACCACTATATTTGATTTCTCAAAGATTTTCTGTCTTGTTCTTAATTTTGTCAAAATCCTCATATAGCTATACAAAAATTATATGCTATTATGTTTTTAAGAAACTATGTGTTCCCTTAACCCTGTATCCGACCCTGTATTTTTACAGGGTCTTTGTTTATTTTATTTACTTTCATTAGCTTATAAGAGTTAATACACACCAATTTCAATTAAAATCGTTTAAATGTTAGTGAGAATTTGAAATGATAAATCTATTAGCTTTTTTGACAATTGTAATCTAATACTAGATATCTCAATGTATACTACACTAAACACCAATTAACACTATAAGCATAGTGTTAACTATCTTAATTGAATATTAGTAATAGTAAGTATAAATATTATCAATTTACTATATCTTACATTTATGTAAAAATAGATGTATGTTAAGCTTTTTCAAAATCTTTCCCCTAATAAAGATTTGAAGTAGCATTTCATGATTCTCCTTACAGTTAATATGCCTTGAAAAAGAACCCTATAGGGTTCTTTTTCTTCTTATTACATCCACAGTAGTTACCTATTTAACATACAAAAAGGACTGACAATTACTTGCAGTCCTTTTTGTACCTAAATATACACTTATATTAAGTACTTAACTCTTTATTTTATTTGGCATGCATATGAACTACACATGTCATTATCATTTAGATACATAACACTTCCAAATTTAGAAGTACACAATAACAAATCTTTCCCAGCTTCCAGCTACATAACTATTAGCTGTTAATTCTCTACCGCCATTTGCTGATATAAATCTACCATTACTTAGCGCTTGTAATACATATATCCTATTATCTCCACCATTATACAAGATAAACTTTTCCCATGCCCCAATTGATGTACGATCTGCTACTACTCTACCATTTGGCTCAAACGAAACGTACTTGCCATTACTTTTCGCTTTTAAAGCATACGTATATAATTCCCCAGTCGGAATTAACTCGAATTTCTCCCATTCATTAACTGCATTACGATTTGCTACTACATTGCCCGATGGCTCAGCAGACACATATTGTAAATTTGCAGCTTGTATAGCAACAGTCCAGCTTCCATTAAATAGACTCACACCTTTTAGTGAACCCGTATTTGATTGGTCGGCTGCCAATGCATCATTCGATGGGGTTATCATCATTATCATTAGAACCATTGGTAACACCATTAAAACTAACTTTTTAAAGATCTTATTACCATTTGCATGAGCTATGAACCTCTTCATTCTCATTCCTCCCTTAATATACAGCACTCATATACATCATACCAAATATGTAAAATATTGTAATAAGAGAGCGTCTTTATCAACAAATACCTTATTATTCTGTTTCTTTTTTCTCAAATCTATAGCACCTAAACATCACTCAGTCCTCAAACATATTTTTAAAATTAATTTAACTTTATATTAAATAAAAGCCAAATAGCCGTTCATAATGAACGACTATTAAGCATCTAACTAAAAATTTGAATATTTTTCATGTTAATCTATTTTGTTTAATCCCGTTGAAGTAACTTGATAGATTCTTTTTTTGCCTATATATTCTTGTTTATTATTCTCAAGGTTAGTAAGTATAGCCCGAGCCTTTTCATTCACTGCTTCCCCTTCTATATGGGTAAACTCAATATAATCTCCCACTTTGACTGGCACAGTTTGGCTTTCAGCAGTTTGCTGTCTATTTCCCACTATTTCCTTATTGTACACAACACTACCGGATGAATTCTGTACTTTGATACTCGCATACGTATTATTAAAATAAGAATGTGGTACGCCTGCTTCTAAATTCACCTGTATTTTCTCTGTTACCCTATTATAATTTACTTTTGCAATTTCTCTATCACTATATCCTTTTAAAGACCAACTAAATTGATTTCCATCTAAAACTGTTGTTTCTGGCATTTTTTCTACTTTCTTCAGACCTTCTTTTGTAATTTCGTACATTGCTTTTTTTCCAAAGCTTTCTTGTTTACTATTATCTACATTTGTTAAAGTAGCTCTATGCACACCTTCTAGATGTGTTAACTCAATATAATCTCCTACTTTAACTGGAACTTTTTGCGATTCAGCATTTTGTTGTTTGTTTCCATAAATGTCTTTATTGTATACTACTTTGCCTGATGCATTTTGTACTTTAATACTCGCATATGTTTCATTAAAATAATGATGCGGTACGCCTGCTTTTAAGTCCACTTGCATTTCTTCAGCCGACTTATTGAAATTGATTTTAGCAAACTCGAAATCACTAATCCCTTTCATTGACCATGCAAACTGGCTTCCTTCTAAAATATTATTTACATTAGGCACATCTGGTTTAATCGGATTAGAATCCGTCCCCTTCCAAATCTCTGCTGTTAAAATCGGATATCCTAATGCAGCCACTTTTTGAATGGTATCATTATTTGGACGTAATCCCCACTTCTCAAAGAAAGGCATCAAATTTTGTTTGGCTACTTTTGATGCTGAGATCATAAATAATTGTTTTTTATTTTCATCAGTTTGTGGAAGTTCATTAGAAGGCATATCTCTATACAATTGATGCAGTTTAGGATAGAAGTCTTCTCCATATGCTAATTGTAGTTGCCAAAGCATAACAAGCTTAACAAAAACATCACTAACTTCGTCATAATTTTTATTAGGTTGTTCTAAGTATTGAAATGCCTTAGTATACGCACCCTCTTGTTGCAATCTAAAAGGTTGATTAGATGTAAATGCTTTTTCTACAGAAAGGCTGTAAATATTATTTTGTACTTCTGTCATATTATAAAACTTCCATGGTGATTGCTGTCTCAAATGGCCTGCCTCATGCCAAGGACCCCAACCATCTTTTATAAATTTATTAATATCTAACACGTATTGAATTGCATCTCCTACATATGCAGTTCGATAAGAAGTCGCATACATATAATAATCTAGTGAATGATTTTCTTCTACGTAATGAATATAATGCTTGTCTGCTTGTTCTTCGGATAATCCAGCTACTTTGTCTTGAATTCGGGTAGCTTCATCCATCTTTTTTAAGAGTTGTACAGGATCTGTATTAGAACCTAGCAAATATTTCTTAACACGTGCAGGGCTGGCCGTAATTAATACACGTTCTCCTTTTAGCTCCACTGCATGTGCATTTGGATATTGGTTCAGCATGTCTATTAAATCTTGTTTTGTATGCTTGCCTAGTTCAAAGAGAGGAGTAGTCGTTCCACCAGTTGTGACCGTTGTTCGAATGGTACCACCTTGTTGTTTATTGTAAAAATAAATCATTCCTCCATTTTGCGATTGGATTGTGTTTATACCTGGTTTTAATGTAAATGATTTTATTTTAGAATCTTCTCTCCAAGAAGCATCATACGAATACGTTCCAATATATGCTTGAATATTTTGATTTCCTTCTACATTAATCGTTATTTGTTCATTTGGCTTTGCATATAAACCAGTCGGTTCATATGGACTAAATGCCATACTTTTTCTTTCCTGTTGTTTCAGTACCTCAACATCCCCTTTTCCTGGGACTGTATACGTTCTGTTTTCTGATTTAACTGAATTTTCATCTTGAAGTGATGTCGATATTTTATTTGGCTGCTGCGTTTCCTCTGCAATGATATCTGTTGTAGAAATCATTCCAGTTGCAAGCATAGTTACTGTAGCGGTGGCTGCAAGTATTTTTCTCGTTTTATGTTTTGAATTATTCCCCATATTTTCTCCCTCATTTTTCCTTAATGCACTTAAGGATTTTTGTTTTTTTATGTTTTTACAACCCAAGCTATTCATGCTATCTATGTTGTATCTTTTAATCTATTTTTTCTCATAATAATCTCCTTTTCTTTATTTATCATTGTATACAAATACTATTTGATGACACATTAAATAACAAATTTACGATAAACTCATCAATAACAAACTATTATGTTTTGATTCAATACCCTTAACTTCCATCTAATTGTATAAATGTATTCATTTGGCGAAATAAGTAAATAAATTTCAACATTTAAAGCTTATAATCTAGCGAAAAATTCATAAAAGTTTTTTAACTTCAAAGTTTTAAATAATTGCAACCATATTTATTTAAACTTCCTCAACTTTTTTCTAAGCTATTCTCTAAGAATCTTATTATTTATTGTAAATAAACCAAGTTGCTACTCTATATGTAAAAGAAAGGTGGAATATTTAATATGACTCCGCTTTTTTTGATATAAAAAGCATCTAATTCTATTTGAATTAGATGCTTACATTTAGTTCTTAAACCAATCATTCTAAACTACTTATGCCCCTGTAAATCTTTTTTTATTACATCCCATAGTGGATTATCTTGACGTATCGGTTTACCCTCTTCGTCCCATTTTATTTTTCCTGTTCCCAATTCATAATTCATTCCCGTCCATGTGTCTTCACGGAATGCATAGAATGATTTATGCCAACCTTTTTGGTTGAAGATAGAAATAAGATCTTGCATGTATTGGGTAGCTCCTGGAACGGTACGGTTAATTCCAAACTCCTCTGCGATAATTCGATTAGATGATACATGATTTTCCTTAGACCATTGTTGAATCGGCTTTAAAAATTTCTCTAATCCCTGTTTATTCCACATTACAGGTTTCTCTAAATCCCCTACTTTTACTAATCCTGGATATTGATATTCCTTGTTTTGTTTTTCACCTTGACTCGTTAATTCATATGGTTCATACATATGAAATGCGTAAAGTGTTTTTTTATCCTCTACTGGGCTTAAATATTTAAAGGCCCATGGAGTAGCATATAAACCTGAATCTAAAATAATCGGTGTTTCTTGGTCTACTTCACGGATAGAATTAATCACCTTTTCATAGAATTTATTTAAATCTGCTGTCGTTCCTTTCACTTTTGCATACCATTTCTCGTAATCTTCCGTCCAAAAATCATTATATCTATTATTTTTAGCTGTTTCTGGATGCGGTTCATTTATAATATTATAACCGACCACTGCAGGGTGATCTTTTAGTTCCAAAGCAAGGTCTTTCCAGAATTGACTTGCTTGTTCTTGATACTTCTCTTCTTCCCATATTCTGTCGTCATTCTTGTTATTATTAAATTGGCGCCACCGATCACCAGGAAAGGATAACATTGTAAGAACAACTTTCATTCCCTGTGATTGTGCGGCATCTAAATCCGCTTTTAATTTTTGTAGATCCTCCTTTACTAATCCCTGATAGTTATTCTGCACTACCTATCAGAAAATCCTTTCCAGAGGTATCCGGTTTACCCTCAAATAAAAAATCTTTATCCTTTGCCCATTTATCAGGTGCTAAACGAACATATTCAATATTAGCTTCTTTTGCACTTTTATAGTTCTCGGGTAACGACGTACTATTCATGAAATTAGTACCCTTCCTTTTCGAATCCCAAAAACTAATTTTTGAATCGCTCTTGTAATAGGTATCAGCTCTTATATTCATTTCCTGCACTCCAAAACTCATCATGCCTAACAACGCAACAATTGGTAAAATTTTTTCACAACTTTTCCTTCTTTCTCTTTATATTTTACACACATAACATACCTGTGTTTTGTTACAGGAATATGGCAATTTTCCAAAAATACCTTTTATGTTTATAAAACGGAAGGTCATTCACTCATAAATAAAAAAGAAATAATTAGGAAGTTGCTTCATTTTCTAAAAAACAAAAAAGGAATCCTTTATGGATTCCTTTTTGACTTGCACTCTTTTTCAAATAGTGCATTTTTGCACCTACTTTTAGTATACCTTACAATTCTTATAAAATAAATAAGATTAAATAAAATTCACTTCTATATTTTCATAAAACATCACACATACTCCCTTATAATTTTACAGATAAAATAGGGTATTTTAAAACTCATCTCTTGAACATTCCTTTAGTTGCTCCATAGCAATTTTACGCGCATGTTCCTCACTATCTATCAAAGTCAATCCTTGTGATATATAACTCCAAAATTCAGATCCACAATCCTCCATCCATCTATAAGCTTCTGTTGTGTATAGCCCATCTTTTCTTTTAATGATTTGAACCTTATAGTTTTTACTTGGAGAAAAAAACTCTTGTATAACCTGCTCCATTTATGAAACATCCTCCTTAAATCTATTATTTGAAATTATATTTTCACATAATCTCGTAATAGAAACTTCTTTTTACGATAAATTACTATCACTTTTTGAAAGGATAATATACCTTACATCCTCCCATCATTTTCTTCCTGTACTAACCAATATAAATGATACAGCTTATATCCTAGAAATTTCAATAACATTTGGCCGTTACTTCTCTCTGTCGTTCTACTTATTTCTACTACATATAATTAAATATTTTTTCAGAAACCACTTCATAAAAGAACATAAGTTCGTGTATAATAAGAACAAGAATAAGAACAAACGTTCTTGTTATTATTAGGAGGAGTTATAGTGTATGACTATTCAATTTTACCGAATAGAATCATTTTATGTGTTGATCTTCGTAGCTTTTATGCTTCTGTTAGTTGTATCAAAATGGGATTAGACCCACTTCATACAAAATTAGCTGTAGTCGGTGATGTGAATAGGAATGGGTCCATTGTTTTAGCCGCAACTCCACCTTTAAAAGCAATGGGAGTAAAGAAGTTGGCAAGGCTATACGAGATTCCTCGGCAAAAAGATATTCTTATTGTGAATCCAATTATGAGAACCTATATTAAGTGCTCCAATTACATAACGAAGTTAGCTCTACAATATGTTCCTATTGAAGACTTTCATCAATACAGCATCGATGAATTATTTATGGATATTACCGATAGCATCCATCTATTTGCTCGGAATCCAAATGAATTTGCATTACAGTTTAAACGTGTAATATATGAACACACACGAATTGAATGCACAATCGGGATTGCACCTAACCTATTGATGAGTAAGGTAGCTTTAGATATTGAAGCAAAGAAAAATAAAGACGGAGTCGCTTATTGGACATACGAAGATATACCTACAAAATTATGGAGCATACGACCGCTTAGTAAGTTTTGGGGAATTTCGCATAAAACAGAAACAAAATTAAATCAAAAAGGAATACATTCAATTGGTGATTTAGCTAATTATCCTCTTAAATATTTAAAACAAAGCTTCGGTGTGATTGGCGAAGAATTACACTTACATAGTAATGGGATTGATTTTAGTCGAATTTCAGAGAAATATGTTCCGGTTACAACTTCTATAGGAAAAAGCCAAATTTTAATGCGTGATTATACAATAGAAGAATTTCCGATTATCCTACTGGAACATACCGAAGAAGTTTGCTATCGATTAAGACAACAAAACAAACTTGCTCAAACCGTTCAATTTTCAATTGGATATAGTAAAAGTTATTCGGGTGGCTTTAGCAAAACACATACCTTAAGCCGTCCCACCAACTTAACCATGGACATTTATCAAGTTTGTCTATATTTTCTACATCAACAATATACTGGAGAACCAATTAGAAGTATTACTATTTCTCTAACAAAACTAATTGGTGAAGGAGAAGAACAAATTTCCCTTTTTGATAACATCATACAACGAGAAAAAGAAATAAAGCTAACGAAAGTAATGGATGAAATACGCACAAATTTTGGAAAAAATAGCATGTTAAGAGGAATTTCCTATACAAATAATGCAACAGCAAGATACAGAAACACACTGCTAGGGGGACACAAAGCATGAACAACGCTAATATGCCAAAAGGCAGAGGAATGGTAAAATGGACGCCGTTTGCAGCAATGCCAGAACAATTCGTCGGAATACGTGAAATGATCAAAGAGAAAACTAAAGTATCGCGTCCCACTTTAACCTCTGAAGAGAAAGAACTGATTGAGAACATGTTACTATGTTCGTTGCTATCTGAAGAAGAGATATTAATTACATATTATGAAGATGGTTATTTACTCACCAACTATATGACCGTTATCGATATAGATTCATTACATAGCTCTATCATATGTACTGATGCTTTCTATAATAAGATGACAATACAATTTCCGAATATAATAGACGTAAAATAGATTTAGGTGATTATCTTTGGAGTATTATAAAGGAGAATATAAAATGCAAGGGAATCAGATAAGAAAGAATACAGCGAGAACAATTACTCATAATGATATAAATAACTATCCCTATTTAAATATACCTATGATTATCAATGAGAAAAATGGAATAACTTACGAGGTTTTAAGCGCTGGTTTTCATAATAATGATGCAGTAGCGATGATAACGACAGACGGTTTCGCTACAACTAGGGTAAATACACCGATTGTAACAGTAAAAAACAATGATGGTAGTATCCAAGTATTCCGCTTACCTTTAGAATTGGAATATTGGGTACTTTCATGTATGTGTGCTGCTTCAACAGGGAGAAATCCGTTCCCATGTAAAGTTACTTTTGGAATCATTGATACTAAATTTCATGTAGAATTCAAGTGAAAAAGGAGCAAATTAATTTGCTCCTTTTATCTTTATAGGATTTTTAACTTCTATTCTTTAACATACTACCTAGTATTCTATCCTAGAATCTGAACTTATATCTTAAATCCACCAATTAATTCTTGAAGTTCTTCGGCCATCTGTGCTAATTGTATTGCTGAAGAATTTATCTCTTCCATGGAAGCATGTTGTTCTTCAGATGAACCGGCTATCGTTTGCATACTTGAAGAATTCTCTTTCACAGCCATAGATATTTGATTAATTGATGTATCGACTTCCATTACATCACTTGTCATTTTATTTGATAATTCCACCATACCATGTACTTTTGACACGATATCATTTGCAGATTTTGAGATTTCATAAAAACTTTGTTTTGTATCATTCGCAACCTGAATCCCTGACTGCACTTCAACTCCTACTTCATTCATAGCTTTTACAGTCTCATGTACATCTGCTTGTATTTCATTAATTAAACTTCCAATTTCCATTGAAGATTCGGATGATTGCTCCGCTAACTTCCTAACTTCGTCAGCAACAATTGCAAATCCACGCCCCTGTTCTCCTGCTCTAGCCGCTTCAATTGCTGCATTCAATGCTAATAAATTTGTTTGTGCTGCAATATTTTGAATTACTTCTAATATACTTCCGATTTGCTGCGATTTCTTATCTAATAATTTAATTACATTATCAGATTGAGAAACAGAATGATGGATTGACTGCATTTGTGTTACAGTTTGTTCTACTAATTGTTCACCCTCATTGGCTTTTTGTTTTGTGTATAAGGATGAAGCCGATACTTCAGAAGCATTATCAGCTACGCATTGAATGTTTCGTGTTACCTCACCAATTAATTTCGCTCCAGACGCCACTTCATTATTTTGAACTTCTGCACTATTCGATATTTCTTCCATTTCTTTTGTAATTTGTTCTGTCGCAACACTGGCTTGCTCTACGCTAGCGGTTAGTTCCTCAGATGAAGCAGCTACATGTCCTGCAGATGTGTTAATTTGAGAAATTATATTACGTAACGACTCTGCCATTGTATTGAAACTACCACCTAATTGACCAAGTTCATCCTGTGAACGAATATTTATTTTCTCAGTTAAATCTCCATGACTAATTCTTTGAGCTGAAATAACTAATTGTCTTAATGGATTAATAATAGATTTAAGAATGAAGAAAATTACAATTCCACCTAACAACAATGAAGCCCCTATTATAGTGAGTGTTTTATAAAAAATAGGATTGGTAGCTTCTTCAATTTCTTTAATAGGCATTACACCAGCTATTTTCCAACCTGTTTTTTTGTTTGTTTTAAAGCTTATGTTTCGATCCTCACCATTAAGGCTATAAGTAATTACTCCATCTTCTTTCTTGTATAGTTCATCTGCTAATGATTTCTCTAATTTCTCACCTGGCTTAAGTGTAGGATGAACAACTATAGTCTTATCTTGACTTACTATAGATACAAATCCTTGTTTTCCTATTTTTATCATTTTAGAAGTTTTTACAATATCATTAATATTCAAATCCACACCAATGACACCACTTTTATCAGCATTTTGCTTTGCAATTGCTATTACCATATTGCCTGTAGCCTTTGATTTATAGGGAGGCGAAACAATAATCTCTCCATTAGCTTTTACTGCATCCTTATACCAACTACTTTCTAATGGGTTAAATCCTTCAGGTATTTTTCCTACAGGTGCATGAATAAATTGATTATTACTGGATGTAGTATAAATTGTTTCTATCTCTGGATGTAACTGTATATATTGATCAAATTTACCTTGTACATTTTGCAATTGGTCAGCATTATAATCACCTTGTGTAAGTATCTTTGCAAAATGAGTTACATCTATATGTTTATTTTCTAATTCATCATCAACTATCTTATTTAAAATACTCACATTATCTTTCGCAGTTTGTAGAATTGTATCATTAAGGTCTGTTTTCGACTCATCATAAGATGTTATTCCCACAATAAGACTAGGTATAATTAATATTGCAATAAATGCCATAGACAACTTCGTTTTAAGCTTCATTTGTTCCAATCTTTCTTTTATTTTAAACACTCTCTACTTCTTCCTTTCATTCTTACAACTGATTTAGTTTATTTAATCGTTTGCTCCTTTATTTTTTCTACATTGATTTATGGTATTATTCAAAATGAAATTACCGTTGCATCCTTTTACGCGCATCTTCTCATATAGCGATTTATTTTTTACAATTGAAGTTGTATCTATCCCCCTTTCAACTATGTAATTTTTTTATAGTAAGCAATGTTGAAACTACAAATTATTCTACATTAACTGTAGAAACATAGACTTCATTTAAAAGATGATTTTTGGCTTTGATTGAATCAAAAATTTAATTTAGAACGATTCACATTAGATGAAATCCTTACCATACTAAATTCCCTTTAACTTAACTAAGTGAATTTATTCTTTGAATAACTATACTTAACAGCCTTATCCTTTTCACCACTCTGACCGCTTCGCTTTATTCATTTATCTATTTACTACAGCTACTTTTATTTTATCGGATACTAAACCATAAATTCTAAATAGGAGAATAAAATAAATTGGAGAACTTCATTGTAACACGTATGCATAAGTTTTAAATATTAAAATTAAAAAATATATTTTTCATTATATTATCTTCATGAATTACTAATAATAGATTGCGAGCTTTTTTGGGCTAGCATCTAAATCAGGGTATTACTAAGATTCAAATGAATAACAGCACCAATCCATATGTATTTTGTGAAATAAACTGTTTTGAACTACCTCACTGCTGAATTACACTTGGATGAACCTTTATAGATTTTGCACATCTCGTCGCTCTATCATTTCCATCTAAATATCTTCTTACTACCATTACTTTTTCCTCTCGTGAAAATTTAACCATAAAAAAGTACACCCCAATTGTTGTTCGTGTCTAACATTTGGGGGTGTACATCAATTAAGGACAACTTGAATATCATTTATATGGACAATTAATTAGTACCTTTCTTTATTCCTCCACCATGTTTCAAATGCGCCAATTACTCTCAGCAAGACGGAACGAGAATTAAGCGAATATAAAGCGATTTATATCATAAAAGATTATTTTTCACTTCTTTATCAATCTTTACAAAAGACACCTAAGAATTAACAAAGATATTGTTTCGTCTGTTTAATCTCTTACAGAAAAACGGACGAAAATCCCATAGGTATAAAAAGAAAACATTCATTGATATCTTAGGCATCGTATATAATTTTTCTATCTCCCACAATCAGGTAGCGTAATCAAAAAAATTGAAGCCCGATAGGGTTTATTTAGTATGCAATTTTTTAAAGAACTTACACTGGATCTTTAGAAAAAAGAAAAAATCTTACATGAAATTAAACTTGTATAATATTAGCTTGATGGGCATAGAGCACCACCCACATTTTAATTATTTTATAGACCAAGCAATTCTCAAAAAATGATAGCACAATTTTAATTATGATTTTGATTTTAATAATGCGTTCTGAGACACTACTCTTCTTCTAAAATAGCGTAATAATATTCATCCCACCATTCATTTCCATGAGGTATACACTTCTTGAAATAGCCTTCTCTCCTCATTCCAATTTTCTCCATCACTCGATATGATGGGGTATTTTCTGGCTGACATGTAGCTATAATTCTATGTAATTTCATTTCCTTAAACCCATATTTCAATGTAGCTTGTGCTGCTTCAGAAGCATATCCTTTATTGAAATATTTAGGATTGAATACCCAACCAATCTCATAAGTATGTTCACCAAAATATTTATGAAAAACAATATGACCAATCAGGATATTTTCATCTATTAGCATCACAGGAAAGTTCTTAGCATTTTCACCCATATTTTTATTTACAAAGTTTCTTGTATCTTCTTCAGTAAAAACCCCTTCAGGTATGTATTTCATAACATTGCTATCTGATGTATACTCATGAACAGCTTCCCAATCCTTGAATTCAAATTTCCGTATTAGTAATCTTTCTGCTTCTATAAACATTTACTTTTCTCCCCTCAAAAAATCGTTACTTTATTTCAGATTCACATTTAATCTTTTAAAAAAGAACTTGCAGGAATCTCTACAAGTTTTTTTATATCAGGTGAATATATAGGACAAACAAACTATCTTACCGATTCATCATAGAAACTACAGGGGTAGTACTTTGACAACTATATTATATAACAAATATTAACATCCGCAGATTTTATTTTTGAAAATTATGTTAATTAAGAATAAAAGTATCCTTTTCCTTAACTATCCTAACTTCTATTCACTTAAATAAACTACTCAGTTTGATTTTTTAAAACTTCTTGAGAATGCGTAACAACAATTACACAATTAACTTCTTTATGCGCGAGTTCCTGGAACACTCAATAATTTTATTTGCTGTTGGTTCATCAGCAATAAATAAAACAACATAGCAAGATAGTGCCTAGCAATTACTACACGTTGTCGGTGTTTGCCACTTAATTGAATTAAATTAAATGAACGTTGCTGAGTATAAAGAATATGTTTACTTTTATTCTAAAAATTCTCTTCTTTAACAAGTTTTTTTGATAAAAATACACAAAAACCCAAAATCATGGGACTTTTATTAAGTGAACTGCTCTATTTGAATTTTAGTTACATAAATTTGAAACTTTCGTGCATACTATGTTTACTCCTTAAATTCATAGATGTAATGTTCTTATGGCAGTTAGCTTTTGCTAACTGCTTTTTATTATTAAGTATGTTCCAAAATGATGAATTCCTAACTATTAGGTTAGCTCTTGCTATCTACAAAAGGAGTTTGACGTTTTACTTAAATACCCTAAAGATACTCTACTCATATATTTTCCAATAAAAAAGGAGAGATATATAATCTCCCCTTCTAATCCATAAACTATATAATTAGCGAGTGAATCCTCCACCAAGTTGTTGTTCAGCCATTGCCACTAGACGTTTTGTGATTTCACCACCAACAGATCGGTTTGAACGAGCTGTTGCGTCTGCACCAAGTTGTACACCAAACTCTTGTGCGATTTCATATTTCATTTGATTGATTGCACTTTCAGCACCACGAACTAATAATTCGTTACGGCTTCCACTATTATTGTTTGCCATCATTACGTATACTCGTTAATTTTCATGTCTATACTGTTTAGAGAAGGTATTCCATGCCATTCGGATTGACCTCCAGCACATGATAAGTTTATAACCGTTCCTATAATTAGGAACGGTCTTATTTCATTCAACTATCCTTTTTAATTACAGTAACTGTTTTTTTTGATAAGCATTACTACACAGTTTCTTCTGTTCAAGATACATTTTCACTAAAATCATTCAAATTCTCTTCACTATTTAATACATATGTTTCATATAATAGTCTTTAATATTCATTCATACGATTAAACCATAGTCTTTTATTTTTATAACTTTTACACTTAATTCTAATACGCCCTTATTTGCATGATTAGAACGTGCAGCTTCATGCTGTCCAAAATGGCTTGTATTCCGCTCCATCTAAATAAATTAAAAGTTATAGCATGTATTTTTAGCTAGGGATAACGATAACATTTCAGAAACCTCATGCTAAGCAAATTGGGATAAGAAAAGTGTCTCTGTTACACCCTGTACCAGAGACAAACTATTTACTTTTTCTTGATAAACAAACTTTTCACAAAGAAAGAATTTAAACAATTTATAGAACTAATACTTGAGAAAAAATAGGATCAGCCTATCGTGACAGACTCCTCCTGAAATACAACCCTTGTATACATATAGGAAATGAATTTATTTTACCAATAATGAATATTCACCATTTTTATCATCGAATTTATAAACATTCAAATAATATTTGCCTGGTTTCGCTTCGAATTTCCCCTTTATAGTATTTCCTTCATCTTCACCACAAGCTACGTAATTTTGCATGTCTGATTCATGATAAAGTACCCATGTCATCCCAATATTTTGTTCATTTACCACAGAAATATCTACTTCTTTTGAATCTGTAACATCAAACGTATAAACATCTGTTTGATCAGGAGTAACCAGATTTCCTTTTACAAGCGTATTAAACAGGAGTACCTTCTCCTCTTCATGGAATTCACCTGTTTGCGGATCTTGTTTTACAGTAACTTTTGTTTGTTCTTTGCTTTCTTTTCCTCTACGATCTTTCACAGTTAGTTCCACAGTGTATGTTCCTTTTTCTTCATATACATGGGTAGGATTTGCTTCTGTACTTGTTGTACCATCTCCAAAGTTCCATAGATAAGAAATAACTTTTCCATTTTCACTTTTTGTACCATCGCTATGATCTAGTCTGTTTAAGCTAGTATAAAAGTTATGCATATAATTAAAAAGACAAACTCTCCAAGATGAGGAGTTTGTCCAAAAACATGATCTCTTTAGTTCAACAATATAGAATTCAGTTCCGATAAGAATTTTTATTTTTTCCATATCCCACGTTTTTTACATCAGTACTAACAATAGTGAATTAGAATAATGACTTAATACTTGCTAGAACAGTAAGTATTCCTATAACAATTACAAATACATTGCTCATTTTCCCTCTGTATTTTGCTAGTACTGGTACTTTACGAATCGCATACATCGGTAATAGACATAAGATAGCAGCGACTAACGGACCGCTAAGGGCATCAATGATTCCTAGAATACTTGGATTTGTATAAGCAACATACCAGCATGTTAGTACAACAAAAGTAAGAATCATTGTCTTAACTGTTTTTTCTCCTATATCTTTCCCACGTTTTTTACCGGACTTGATAATCATGTCACGCATTACCTCATACGCTCCTATATAATGGCCAAGGAAAGACTTTGTAATAGCCACAAACGCAATAATAGGAGCCGCAATAGTGATTACTGGCGAATTAAGCTCATTAGCAAGATATGATAGGATTGACAAGTTCTGTTCTTTTGCCACCTTAAGATCATCTGGAGTCAAACTTAAAGTACTGCTCCACACAAAGAACATAACAACAACGAATGTCATGATATAACAAACTTTTTGTATTTGAGCACACTTGGCATCAGTAGCGTCTATTCCATACGTAGCTCTCTGTTTCATAACGAATGACGAAATCATAGGAGAATGATTAAACGAGAATACGATGATTGGTAGTATCATCCAAATCATTCCGAAATACCCTGTTCCAGTTGAAGAAGTAGAAATACTTGAAAAACTTAGCATTGAAGTATTCCATTGTGGAATTAAAGATATTGCAATAAAAAGTAGAGAAGCAATGAAAGGATATACTAGCATGCTCATTATCTTTACAGTAATATCCTGACCAAAATTTAGTATAGTGATAAGACCGATTACTAATACAAGTGATAAAATAGCCCTTGGAGGCTCCGGCATGTGCAATTGGTGTACAATAAAACTACTTGCAGTATTTGTAAGTGCAACCGAATACATCAGCACGATCGTATAAATTGAGACGAAATATACGATGTTAAAAATGATACTTGCTTTATTTCCGAAATATTCTCTTATTGTACCTGTAATCCCCTCGTCGGCAGAATTTGAAGCGTATATCATTTTAGCAAGCGCCCTATGTGAGTAATACATAACAGGATATGCCAGTATGGTAATTAACAGCAACGATAATAAACCACCTGAACCTGCATTAATAGGTAAGAAGAGTACTCCTGCTCCAATTGCTGTTCCAAATAGACTCAATGCCCAGGTAGTATCTTGTTTATGCCACTTTTTAGGGTCTAGATATTTCTTATTTTTTCCTGTAGTATTATCAGCTTGAAATTCTATGTTTTTTGCAGTATTCCCATTCATATAATAATTCCTCCTTGTTTCCTATTCTTACGTCTTTATTTAAGGTATAGGAATATAGACCGTTCTTTAAAAATGAATTTTTTATAAAGTGCGCCACATCGTATATCCTTCTTTTAAGTTGATCAAAATCAAAAAATTAACGAAACATCAACCTGACGAGTTTGTTAGCACTTACAAAATGCTCCAATTATATAGTAGGATATATTATTGATAATTCCCCCAATATCCAGAAATCCTTAAGCGAACAATAGAGAATAGATTGTTAACTATTTCACAATATAGACGTTAACTGTTCATTGATTTGATTGTTTCTCCCCAAATATTTTATTTTTAATGGCAATCCCTGTAGATGTAGCCGCAATTCCACCTAAACCTGTCTCTCTTAATTCGCGAGGCATCTGTCTTCCAACTCTATACATCGCTTCAATAACTTCGTCAGCATTGATGATATTGTTTACGCCGGCTAATGCGATGTCCGCTGTTGCTAAAGCATTTGCCGTTCCAATGGCGTTTCTCTTTACACAAGGAATTTCTACCAAACCAGCGACCGGATCACAAACTAAACCGAGTAAATTTTGTAATGCAATCGAAAAAGCTTCAGAAGATTGCTGTGGCGTTCCACCTGCAGCTTCTACCGCAGCTGCAGCCGCCATTGCTGAGGCACTGCCTACTTCAGCTTGACATCCTCCATACGCTCCTGAAATACAAGCGTTGTTTGCTACTATCGTTCCAAATAACGCTGATGTGAATAGAAAATGTATCATATCTTCATGACTTAACTGCAACGTATCTTTAATACTAAACAGGACTCCCGGAATCGTCCCACTCGCACCTGCTGTTGGAGTTGCACAAATAGCTCCTAATGCAGCATTTACTTCATTAACTCCGATAGCACTTTGAATCCCTAACACCATCAAATCTCCAGAAAGAGTTTTCCTATTTTCTCGATAGTTTTTAATTTTAACTGCATCACCTCCGGTTAAACCGGTAGGAGAAAATACACCGTCGCCCTCGATACTTTTATTTATAGCATTTTGCATAGTTGCTAAATTTCGTTCCATTTTACTCCAAACTTCTTCATAAGAAGCTTTAGTTTTTTCGATTTCCTGTTCAATTGCTAATTTATAAATTGGCTTTTGTCTTTTATTAGCTGCATCCACAATTTCATTTATGGCCATATACATATTTTTTCACTCCTTAATGTAACTAAAGAATAATAAGATTAGCTATATTGCTTAAATTCCCTAATTCCTCCTGAGCATTACCAGGCAATAGCGAATCCAAAGCGAATGCATATAAATATTTTGTTTTATCTTTCAAACTATGAAAGTTGTTAATTTCAACATCATATTGTTTAAAGATTCTGCGTAAGACAAATTCAAAGTCAGCTCTTTCTGAAATCGCAATAACAACTGGCAATGGACCCTGCAGTTCTAAGCTAAATCCGTCCATTTCAACATGTTTGACTTCAATCAATCCACCACCGACCGAAATACCCATCGTTCTAATACTTCGACTGTCATCCTCTAAATATACATCTGCCGTATTTGGATGACCGGCAGGACTATCACCTAATTTTTCAATAAAGGTAATATCAATTCCTTTAGATTCTGCTATTTTAATAGCATCTGGCACTTTGGTGTCATCGGCAGCAAAGCCTAATATACCAGCAATTATTGCAAAATCAGTTCCGTGACCTTTGTGGGTTTCAGCAAATGATTCATAATACTTTACCACAACTTTTTTTGGAAGACCTTGAAATAATTTATTAGCAACTGTTCCAATAGACAAAGCACCTGCAGTATGTGAACTTGAAGGACCTATCATTATGGGCCCAATCACATCAAAACAACTTTTGTATTTAACAACCTTTTTTTCTTTAATAGATGCTACATTTATGTTCATATAAGCACCCCCATGATTTATTATTTTTAATTGCTGTTGAATCTAAGTTATTAGAATGATCAATTCAAAATAAGATCTATTTGATAGCGCTTTCTTTCTTGAGTTGAATAAACTTTCCATTTGATCCACAACCCTTCAACTTACTGGCAAGTTCTTTAGAATTTTTGAACCAAAACGAGGTTTGATATTTTCCTAGAGGTTATAAATTATCTCTCGACGCCCTCATTATAACTTGTATATTTATGAGTTCAATCTTTTTTTATTTTTAGAAAGATTGAATAGACAGAATTTTGAATGGGTAATAAATTACACTTAGTATGTAACAATTATGTCCTTTTTTTGAAGCTGTATTAGTTAATAGAAAAGCAAAAATAACACAGAGTTACTTTCATTAACACATTGATTATATTGGAAAATCATTATAATAATACTTATATTGTCCTTTGTTGGAACATCTTATTTTGGACGTGAAAGCTGTTGTAATAAATGATTATTGAAGATAGAAAGTAATAAGTTAATAAAACATAAAAGCATTTTGTTTAATAATAAAACATCATGAATATATATACATTATTCAGAAAAAAAGAACTTTTCTTTATGAATCCTAAAGTACTACTTTAGAACTATCTACTACTATAAAACAAGATGTTAGCTCTTCTATATAGGTTATATATTATTTATCCCAAAACTCTAATGAAATTGGATATTTAGAAGTGTTTTCTTCATAAATAGAAATTTCACTTGCTGTTTTAATAGTTGAATAGATCATTACAATTCAACTACCTTATATATTATTCCCTCATTTATTAATTCTCTCCTCACCTATCGATTTTAGGTAAAATAAGGGGATTATATTTAAAAAATATCATCATCAACGTGCAATTTATAAAAGCAATCCAAAAAACAAATTCAAAACACCTTTCTTTAATGGTGAATGAAAGGTGTTTTGAATTTTAAAATATCATATAACATTTAGAATGATAAACTAGTGAAAGAGATGCACTTACTTCTTCTGTGCCGGTAGATATCTCTTCTGTTAATGCAGAAACCTCTTGAATTTGACTTATTATTTTATCTATATCTCTCATAGTAGATGAGAATGTTTGATCCACTTTGTGGGCCGCTTCTTTTCCTTCTTCTACCGCAACTACTGCAAATGGTCCGCAAGGTTATTAAGTGCGAGTCGTTCAAACTTAATGAGTTACCTCTTTTAAAATAGTAGAAATACTATCCTCTAACAGTTCCAATCCTTTACTTAAACCTTCTAAGTCTATTGTTAAAGAAGGTAACAACTTAATAACTTCATCACTAGGTCCAGATGTTTCAATAATTAGACCATTTTCAAATGCAACTGAGCAAATCTTTTTAGCTATTCCAAAAGTATTACACGCTATTCCCTGCATAAAGCCTCTCCCTCGAACTTCTCCTTGAAGCTGGGGGTATTTCAAACAAATCCCATTAAGAAAGGTAGTGATTTTTTCACTTTTCCATTTTAATGCATTAATAAACTCTATATCTTGCCAATAATTCAATGCTTCTGTAGCTGCTAAAAATGCTAGATTATTCCCTCGAAACGTTCCATTATGTTCTCCTGGTTCCCACTTATCATATTCTGGTTTAATTAGTGTAATAGCCATCGGAAGGCCAAT
Source organism: Bacillus basilensis (assembly GCF_921008455.1). NCBI lineage: Bacteria > Bacillati > Bacillota > Bacilli > Caryophanales > Bacillaceae > Bacillus > Bacillus basilensis. The sequence goes on from NZ_CAKLBZ010000001.1 coordinate 3,327,047, forward strand.
GCCACTTATAGATTTTGACAAACAAATTATGTCTGGTTTAATGTTCGCAGGTTCAAAGCTAAAAAATGTACCCGTACGTCCGCAACCTGCTTGAATATCATCAACAATCAATAATATATTATATTTTTTACACAGTCTGTCAATTCCCTTTAACCATTGGGAGCTAGCGGTATTTAAACCACCCTCACCTTGAACTGTTTCTAGAATAATTGCAGCAGGTAAATCCACTCCACTTCCACTATCGCCTAATACTTTTTCTAAATATGATAAAGAATTAAGAGAATCTAAATAATTTTCATACGGCATGATAATACTATTATTTAGTGGTACTCCAGCACCCTTTCTCTTAAAATGATTACTCGTTATCGAAAGTGATCCTAAACTCATTCCATGAAAAGCATTAGAAAAACTTATGATATTTGTTCGTCCAGTCACTTTTCGAGCAATTTTCAGTGCACTTTCAACAGAATTTGTACCTGTTGGACCAGGAAACATAATTTTATAGTCTAAATCACGTGGTTCCAAAATAATTTTGTTAAAGTGCTTTAAAAAATTCACTTTAGCACTTGTTCCCATATCAAGACTATGAATAATACCATCTTCTAAAAGATAATCTATTAATACCTGTTTCATTTTTTCATCATTATGTCCATAATTAAGAGCACCAGCACCTGAGAAAAAGTCAATATACTCTTTTCCATCTACATCCCATAATTTATACCCTTTAGACTTAGTAAAAATCGTTGGAAAGCTTCTACTATAACTTCGAACTTGGGATTCCAGTTCATTAAATATATCCATTTTTGAACTAACTACCATAAAAGAGCACCTCCTAATTTTTCTTTTTTGCTATACTCACAAAGAATAATGAAAAGTTATATAATTTCTATCCTAAATTTTATACTGAATGCGTATCTTTATAGCGATGAGCTGCTATTGCTGCTTGACCAAGAGAGATTCCCCCATCGTTGGTAGGTACTTGTTTGTGCGTGTAAACCTCGAATTTACAAGCCTTAAGTGACTTATAGGTTTCTACAAGTAAAAACTTATTTAAAAATACTCCCCCACTAAGAACTAGTTTATTAATCCCTGTTTCTTGACGAATTTGTTTACAGGTTTCTGTAATCATCTGAACCATTGTATAATGAAAACGATAGCTTAATTCACCCTTGGTATACTTATTTTTAAGTATCAAAGATACCAACTCTTTAAACATAGGTTTTATATCAATTTTTCTAATTCCATTCGAAGCAACTATTTCATAAGATAATAAAGGATTGGAAGAATTATTGATATCAATCGCTTGCTCCAACTCAATAGCAGCCTGCCCTTCATATTGGACTGTTTCACGGACACCCAATAGTGCTGAAACAGCATCAAAAAGCCTTCCCATACTTGAAGTAAGAGGAGAATTAATTCCTTTTTGAATCATTTTTATAAGTACATCTAGTTCAAAATTATTTCGCTCTGAAATTATCTTTATTGGTAATTCTTTGACTTGTTCACCATATATTTGCGTCAATATTCCTAAAGCAATTCTATACGGTTCTTTAACAGCTTTATCACCGCCTGGCAGCTGAAAGTAATCGATATATGCCGCTCTTTGATAATTAAGAAAATCACCGATTAAAAACTCTCCACCCCAAATATTCCCATCATCACCATAACCCGTACCATCTAAAATAACTCCTAAAACAGGACCATCTAATTGATTATCAACCATACAAGAAGCCATGTGGGCATGATGATGCTGAACCTGTATAACTGGTAAAACTTTTTGATCAAATGCATATTTTGTACTATAAAAATCAGGATGAAGATCACTTGCAATTACAGAAGGACTGATTTCAAAGATTTTTTGTAAGTGAGCTATAGTATTTTTAAACGATTCATAAATTTTATAGTTTTTTAAATCACCAATATGATGACTAATAAAAGCTTTTTCGTCTTTAGTTAAACAAATCGTATTCTTTAATTCTGCTCCTAAAGCAAGTACATTAGGTGATCCTTCTTTAAAATCAATAGGGTTTGGTACATAACCTCTAGCGCGACGAATTATGTGTAGTTTTGTTATTTCATCATCTAAATCAATTGCTCTAACAATAGAGTCATCTACTCTAGTAAATATCTCCCTATTGTGTACTAAATAATAATCTGCAATTCCTTTTAGCTGCTCAATTGCATCTCCATCTTTATATACAATTGGTTCATCAGAAACATTGGCGCTCGTAGCTATTAATGCAATAAAATTCCCTCTTAAAATGAGATGATGAAGTGGTGTATAGGCTAACATTACCCCATAGGTATTATTATTAGGTGCAACATCTGAAGAAATATACTCATTTTCCTTTTTGTTCAATAGCACAATTGGCCGTTCTTTAGATACTAATAAAGCTTCTTCATTTTTTGTTATTTCAGCAAAATTTTTCACATCATCTAATTGAGATGACATTAAAGCAAAAGGTTTTTCATCCCGTTTTTTTCTTTTTCTTAATTCTTTTACAACTTCATGATTCATTGGATCTACAACTAAGTGATATCCACCTAACCCTTTAATGGCTAGTATTTTCCCCTTTTTTAACAAATCAATAGTTTTCTCTATTGGATTATCAGTGGGGACATTTGTACCATCTGTTGTTTTCAATTGAACTTGTGGTCCACATTTCCAGCAAGCATTTGGTTGTGCATGGAATCTCCGATCCAATATGTCTTTGTATTCTTTATCACACTCTTTGCACATAGGAAATTTTGCCATTGTAGTATACGGTCTATCATAAGGAATATCTTTTATTATTGAATATCTAGGTCCACAATTTGTACAATTAATAAATGGATAACGAAACCTTCTATTCGTTGGATCAAATAATTCTTCTAAACATTCATTACATACATAAGTATCAGGAGATATTAAAGTTTGCCTACTGCTATGTTTTTGGCTACTCAAAATATCAAAAGAGCTATAACGATTATTGGATTCTTGTTCCTCTATCAATTTAACCTCTTGCACATAAGCCAATTCTGGGGAATTAAATTCTATGTCATGAATAAAATGCGTAATATTATTTTGTTCCCCTTCTACTTCTATAAGCACTCCATTTGAATCATTTAACACCCATCCGTTTAGATGATACTTTTTTGCTATTCTATATACGAAAGGTCTAAAACCAACACCTTGCACAATGCCTTTAACTTGATACTTTTTTATAAACACATTTATTACCTTTTTCATAAATTGTCTCCTAACATAATCGAGGTAATTCTGCCCCATATAATAACTCAATGAGTTTTAATTCACCTGATTTTGCTTCCATTAGCACTTGTCTTTCTTGTGTTTGAGTAACTTTACCAATTACCGCAGCTTCTTTACCATATTTAGTATTTTTTAGTACTCTCACGACTTCTTCACTTACCTCTGGAGACACAAACATACAAACATTACCCTCATTAGCTAGATACATAGGATTAACACCTAACATGTCGGCAGCCATAATAGTTTCTGCTAACATCGGAATATCTTTTTCTTGTATTTTTATTCCAGTATTAATTGTTTCTGAAACTTCATTTAAAACTGTACCTAACCCGCCTCTTGTAATATCTCGCATACAATGTATAGAATCACCAAAATGGTTTTTTAACTCTGAAATCATATGATTTAATGGTGCACAATCACTATTTATTCTCTGTTCAAACCCTAATCCTTCTCTTATGGAAAGGATATGTATACTATGGTTTCCTAGTTGTCCTGTTATAATGATATCGTCACCTTCTTGAATAGAGTTTACCGAAAATGGTGATACCTCTCCTTCAAAAACTCCAATTCCAGTTGTATTAATAAAAATTTTGTCTACTTCACCTTTTTTAACAACTTTTGTATCTCCAGCAACAATATACACTCCAGCTTCTTTCGCGGTCTCTCTTATAGAATCTAATATTTCTTCCAAATCTTTAATTGGAAACCCCTCTTCTAGTACTAACGCCAATGATAGATAAAGTGGTTTTGCACCACTAACCGCTAAATCATTAACCGTTCCACAAACTGCTACTTTACCTATATTCCCCTCACCAAAAAAGATAGGATCAATAACAAAAGAATCTGTTGTCATCGCTAATCTTCTACTACTTACCTCAAGGATGGCACTATCCTCCATTTTTCCAAGGTGAACATCTTCTAGTTTTGCAGTAATAATTGAACTAATTAAATCATGACTCAATAGTCCTCCTGTTCCATGATCTAAAATTATATTTTCTAAATCTTTAGTTAATTTCATGTGTTAAAACTCCTTTTCATTTTTATTTTTGAAAAATAATATCACTTGCTACATAGAACAAGTGATATTACAACGTATTTACTTACGGAATTGCAACTCCATCAAAAGAAATATCTTCATTTTTAGAAATCGAATTGCAGATTTCCTCGATACTCATAATCTTTGCACAATATGAACCTAACCATTTTAAAGCTCGTTCTTTATCTTCAGCCTTCGCTGAAACAACTGCATCTTCTGGTACGATTACATTATAACCACGGAAAAATCCATCCGCTGCAGTTGTTTGTACACAAATTTGAGTTTGCATACCCGTAATAATAATTGTATCTACTCCTAAATTTTTTAAGGTTTCATCAAGATTTGTCTCAAAAAAACCACTATCCTTATTTTTCTCCATAATAATATCTTTTTCATGAAGAAACTCAGGTAAGATTTCTGCACCTTTAGATCCCTTTGTGACTGGTAAAAAATCACCATATCGTTCAGCTTTCGGATCATCTTCTAAGTTAATTAACTGCAGGTGAATAATAGAAACATCATTTTCTCTCATAGTATCTAAGAAAGACACCATTTTAGGCGTAAACGCCTCCACAGCTGCAATTCTATCCTCATTTTTATTAACCAAATCGTACTGTAAGTCATTTGTGAGCACTGCATATTTCATAATAATCCTACCTCCAATTAACTAAGAATTTAATTTTTCTAAAATACAATGTTCATTATTCCACCAATAGTAAGAATATGTCAAATATTATTTTTTTATCTAAATTTTCTAAATAATTTTCTGAAAATTAATACCTAATAGGACTCTATTTCCTATTAGGTATTAATTTAATGCTTTTTATTTTGAATAATCGCTCATATGTAATTAAAGTTTTTCACTCTCTGTAAAAAATGATTTATGTTCTACTGGAGAAGAAAGCACTATTAAGGTTGTAGGCTTTCCATACTCTAAGCACAAATTAATATAGTCTTCGAGTGTATGTACAGATTCCGTCACTACCTTTGTTAGATAACTATACATACCGGCAATACGGTGACATTCAACCACATCTGAATGTTCCATTGCAAACTTTTTATATTTGTTGCAATCCCTTGGTTCCATCAAAACAAACGCAGTAATATGTTTTTTTAATTCTTTCGGATTAACAATCGTGCGATAACTTATAATTACCCCTTGTTCTTCTAGTCTTCTAACTCGCTCTGTAACAGAAGGAGAACTCAAACCTACTAGTTTTCCTATTTCAACCATACTTAAACGTGCATTTTCCTGAAGATGAGAAAGAATCTTTAAATCTGTATCATCCATTGCTGGACCTCCCTTTGATTAATTAAGAAAACATTTAATAATTCTTAAATTTTTTAAGAAAATTATAATTAATACATAAATTATAGCATGTTATCTTTTTTTCAAACTTTATATAATTAATATCAATTAACGAAAGAGAGGCTGAGAATCTTGACACAACAATCATTGAAACGTTCAATTACTTGGATACAGGGGACCGCATTAACCATCGGAGCTGTGTTAGGCTGTGGAATCCTTATTTTACCTTCAATTACTGCAAATAGCGCTGGACCAGCTTCAATTTTATCTTGGATTATTATGTCTATTTTAGCTTTTCCAATTGTAGCAACTCTAGCGCGTCTTGCTAAAATGATTCCTAGTGCTGGAGGAATTACAGCTTATGTTCAGATGGCATTTAATGCAAATACGAGTGCAATCCTAGGGTGGATTATGTTAGGATCAATTCCTATTGGAGTACCGATTATTGCTTTAACAGGTGCCCATTATATTGGATATGTTTTTCCAATAAGCAATCTTAGTGTTATAGGAATTGCAGCATTAATTTTAATTACCTCTTTACTCCTACATATAAAAGGGATAGAGCTATCATCAAAAGTTAGTGTGTTTGTAATTTGTATTATTTCACTCTTAATAGTTGTTGCTGTTATCGTTTCTATACCTTATGTAAAATTAAGCTCTTTTACACCATTTGTACCAAGCGGGTGGTCTTCCGTTGGCGCTTCTTCTGTAATTATCTTTTTCTCATTTGTAGGATGGGAAATGATTACCCCATTAGCTGAAGAATTTAAAAGACCCGCTAAAGATATTTCCATTAGTTTATTTTTAGGAGCAATTTGTATCTCCATTATGTACATTGCAATATCTTTTGTAACAATAGGGACCCACTCATATGGTGATAAGGACCAGATAGCTTCCCTTAGTATTCTAATATCAAAAGGATTAGGACCGATAGGTACATATATAACAACTATTTTAGCAATTTTCATTTCGTTTAGTGCTGTACATGCAAACATTGCAGGTTTTTCAAGGATGATTTACGCTCAAGCTAGAGAAGGACATTTCCCTTCCTTCTTTGCTAAGTTACATTCTCAATTTCAAACTCCAACTAGGGTATTACTAGTTTTAGGAGGAATTTTTAGTTGTATTTTAATTTTTTATGGTATGGCACAACCAAATTTAGAAATGCTTCTTAAAGGTCCTAGTGTAATATTTATTACCTCATATATTTTTACAATGCTAGCTGCTCTTAAATTATTAAAAGTGCGAGATATAGCTTGGTGGATGGCCTTCCTATCTCTAATTATATGTATTATTGTATACTCATTTAGTGGTTGGGCTATTTTCTATCCAGTTATCTTATCAATTATTGGTTGGATTTATATAGTTATGAATAAGAAGTATAGTACTATAACCAATCATCAAGTAAATACATCAAATGAAAATTAGTTTCTACTCCTATAAACTAATACCACAAATTATATACTGTTATTAACACTATCCAGGTTGGAATAAGTACAGTTTCAGCTAACTTATAATTAGATCAATATAATTTAATAAAATATGAATGATTAATAGAAGTTATTTTTCATCTTTCAATTAACAACCCTTTTTTATAACGTACCTCTGCAAAGAAACGTTATAAAAAAGGGTGATTAATTATGCGCAGACCCTCTTTCCCCTTACTTCACATATACATAAGTTTCATTTGCAATTACAAAGTAGGTTTTAATCCTTACTGTTGTGTATTTTATATTGTAGCGAACCTGCACCAAAACAGTATAAATATAGGTTCTCGTGCAGTTTTTTTCAAACTATAATAAACTCCGGAAAACCAACTAAGGAGCATAATAGATGAGATATGTTAAAGAAAAGTAGTTTGAGAAAGATAATATGTCTGAAATTCTAAAGGAACGTGGTATTTCAATTTATCCAACGACCATTATGCACTAAATTCGTGAATACGAAAATTTTATCCGTTATATTTGAAAAACAGCAAAGCAAAAATACATTTAGAAATGGATGAACTATATATAAATGTCAACTAATCTATGTAGAAAAACGTTCACTTAATTGTGCATAAAATTACTCAACTTCGAGAGCTAAGTGGTTCTTGAGGGATGACAAGAATACCTGTAGATGCTTCAAGGTAACTACATAATGGTGTGAGTTATATACTTACAATTTTTTGGTTAAACCATACACATAAAACGACTAACTCCTTTGCTCAATATTTCCTTGTGTTCTAGAGCACAAGGAAATATATATCGTTGCAATTTTCTACTTAACTTAATGTCTAGTTTAGTGTACCACCTCCAATTACTGCGTTACTTTTCGGGTTCAATTCATTATATTTTCTACTTTATCTTTATACTCAACATATTCTTTCCCCTCCATCACCGCTATCACCGCAAATTCATCATTTAAAACCATTCAACCCACATGTTTGCATTAACCACTCCACATATAGTGATATATTTTATGCTACCTAGCCTTATCTCCCCTTCATTACTTCCTCTTCAAGTTGATTTCTATATGTAAGCATAGCAATTATCTTTGTACGATTTTTTTCATCAGATTCAAATTGCTCACTTGTTACGTCACAACGAATGGTATCACCGCTAAAAACAGGACGTAAAAATTCAAAATCCATCTTGCGAGCTAATACGTTATAATCACCGCCTACTTTTGTAGGTAGTGTTGATGTTAACAGGCCCTGTACAACAAATCTCCCCTGCTCATCTGGTGTAACATGATGAACGCCTTCATCTTTCGATACTTCCGTAAATAACGCAACATCCTCTTTCGTAAAAGTTCGTTCAAAGGTGATTTTTTCGCCTACTTGCAATTTCATTAGTCCCCCTCCTCAAAAACTCTTTTAAAATAAGAAAAACCGAAACTAAAATCATTTCGGTTTTTCAAACTAATGAAGTCTATATTTATTTTAAAGAATGTACAAACAACCCACTGCGCAGTTTCGGTTCAAACCACGTTGATTTTGGCGGCATAACTTCTCCAGCGTCTGCGATTGCTAATAAAGATTCCATTGATGTCGGATATAACGAGAACGCCGCTTTATATGCACCGCTATTTACAAGACGTTCTAATTCTTCTAATCCACGGATTCCTCCGACAAAGTCGATGCGTGAATCAGATCGCGGATCATGTATTTCAAGCACTTGGCTTAATAAATGATCTTGCAAAATAGATACATCTAAACCTTTCACAAGATCGTTTGCATCGAACGTTTCCTCTTTCACTGTGAGCTTATACCACTTCTCATTTACATACATACCAAATGTTTTTGGCTCATTTGGTTTATACGGAGAAACAGATGCTTCTTCTACATAAAAATATTGTGCGATTTGTTTTAAAAACTGTTCTTCTGATAAGCCGTTTAAATCTTTTACAACTCGGTTATAGTCCCAAATTGATAATTCATCGTGAGGGAATAAAACTGATAGGAAGAAATTAAACTCCTCTTCTCCCGTGTAATTCGGATATTGTTCTCTTCGCATGAGCCCAACTTTTGCTGCAGATGCGGAGCGGTGATGTCCATCTGCAATATAAAGATTAGGAATATCTTCAAATACGTTTACTAAACTTGCAATTACTTCTTCATCAGTTATTTTCCAAGCAACATGCTCTACGCCATCTTCTGCTGTAAATGTATAGATTGGTGCATGTTCTTCTTTCCAGCTTGCGATGAAACGTTTCACTTCTTCTTTTGTACGATACGTTAAAAAGATAGGACCTGTATTTGCGTCACACACATCTACGTGGCGAATGCGATCTAGTTCTTTTTCATGACGCGTTCTTTCATGTTTTTTAATTGTATCATCTTCATACTCATCAATAGACGTACAAACGACAAGACCGGACTGCTTTCTACCTTGCATCGTCAGTTCATAAATGTATAGTGCTGGTTCTTCGTCTTGAATGAACACTTCTTCTCGTATAAAACGATCTAAATTTTCACCCGCTTTTTCATATACGCGATCATCGTACGGTGAAAGCGCTGGGTCTAAATCAATTTCTGCTTTATCAACGTGTAAGAAAGAAAATGAATTTCCTTTTACAACTTCTCTTGCTTCTTCACTATTTAAAACATCATACGGTAAAGCTGCAACTTGTGCTGCTTTTTCTTCTACTGGACGAATGGCCCGAAACGGTCGGATTTTTGCCAATTCCCTCTCTCCTTTACACAATCATTCGAACGGCTACAACACCTGTAATTTTGCTTATATTTTCCACAATATTCTCTTTTATTATATCATCAATTCCGTTATCGATATCAATCATCGTGTACGCCCAAGAATGTTTACTACGATTAATCATATCTGCAATATTAATATGATGTTCTGCTAAACATCCTGTAATTTGTCCTACCATGTTCGGAACGTTTTGATGCATGATTGTAATACGTTTCTTTCCGATATACGGCAGCTCAACATTTGGATAGTTTACTGAATTACGAATATTTCCTGTCTCTAAATATTCACGTAATTGGCGCGCTGCCATGACCGCACAATTTTCTTCCGATTCAGATGTAGATGCACCAAGGTGTGGCGTCGCTGTTACATTTTTCATCTTTATCACATTTTCATTCGGAAAGTCCGTTACGTAATGCGCAATAACCTCTTCTTCTAACGCTTTTTGAAGAACTTTTTCATCTACAAGTTCTCCTCTTGAGAAATTGAATAGACGCATACCTTTTTTCATCTTCTCTATAGCATGTTCACCAATAATCCCCTTCGTTTGATTCGTAAGAGGAATATGCAGTGTTATATAATCACATGTTGCAAAAATTTCATCTAAACTAAATGCTCTTTGCACATGTGTAGAAAGGCGCCAAGCTGTTTCAACTGAAATGTAAGGATCGTATCCGACAACATCCATTCCTAAAGCTAACGCATCGTTCGCAACTAAAGCACCAATTGCACCAAGACCAATAACACCTAAACGTTTCCCTGCAATTTCTGATCCAACAAATTGTTTTTTTCCTGTTTCAACAAGCTGCGGTACTTCTTCACCTTCTAAATTTTTCGTCCAGCTTACGCCATTAATAATGTTACGTGAAGACATAATAAGGCTGGCGATAATAAGTTCCTTTACTGCATTAGCATTTGCCCCTGGCGTATTAAATACGACAATCCCTTTTTCTGTACATCGCTCGACAGGAATATTATTTACACCGGCACCAGCTCTTGCAATCGCCTTTAAGTCTTTTGAAAATTCTTCTTGATGTAAAGAATAGCTGCGAAGTAAAATACCGTCTGGGTGGTCCATTCTCTCCCCTACTTCATAGCGCTCTCCGCCAAGCACTTGCAAACCTTTTTCTGCAATTTGATTTAACGTTTGAACACGAAACATATCCCCATCTCCCTATCTATTCTCAAGCTCAAATTCCTTCATATAATTTACTAATTGTTGCACACCTTCTACTGGCATCGCATTATAAATACTTGCGCGCATACCACCGACTGAGCGATGTCCTTTTAGCGTAACAAAACCACGCTCTTTCGCTTTTTGTAAAAATTGATTGTTAAGCTCTTCTGACGGCGTTGTAAACGGAATATTCATAAGTGATCGATACGCAGGATCAACTGGTGAAGTAAACAATTTTGATTCATCTAAGAAATTGTAAAGAAGTGAAGATTTCATTTTATTTTGTTCTTCAATCGCAGTTACTCCGCCTTGCTCTTTTAACCACTCTAATACAAGTTTTGTTACGTAAATACTAAAGGACGGCGGTGTATTATATAAGGAGTTATTTTTACTGTAAGTTTCATAGTTTAACATTGTAGGACAATAACGATTTGCTCCTCCAATTAAATCTCTTTTTATAATTGCAATGGTTAAGCCCGCTGGCCCTAGATTTTTTTGCGCTCCCGCATATATAAGACCAAACTTCGAAACATCATATCGTTCTGATAAAATATTTGAGGACATATCCGCAACGAGTGGTACTTTATCTACATATGGAATGTCCACATATTTCGTACCCTCAATTGTATTGTTCGTTGTTATATGTACATAATCTAGTTTTTCATCGCCTAGTAAACCATCCAGTTTAGGAATTGTAGTAAACTTCTCATTTTCAGAAGAAGCAATCACTTGTACTTCTCCTACTTTTTCAGCTTCTTGCAGTGCCTTTTTAGACCATGAGCCAGTCAATACGTACCCTGCTTTTTTATACGCATTCATTAAATTTAACGGTATCATAGAGAATTGTAATGACGCACCACCTTGTAAAAACAATACTTCATACTCATCAGTAATGTTCATTAATTCACGAAGTAAGCTACCCGCTTCATCTATAATACTTTGAAAATAAGAAGATCGATGACTCATTTCCATAATAGACATGCCTGTCCCGTTATAATTTACAAGCTCCTTTTGCACTTTTTCTAAAACTGGCAAAGGGAGTATTGATGGTCCAGCTGAAAAATTATACACTCTCTCCATCACCATGATAACCCCCCTATTTCTCATTTTTATTAATTTTTAAACTTTCTGAATTATAACCTAAAATATAATATACGGTCAATTTGTTTTCTAGTATTACGGCGTAAGAAGCAATGGAATCGCTTGCATATGCAAACTATTTTTATAAACATACAAAAAAGTGTTAAGTACATAATCGTACTTAACACTCTAGTAATAAAAGAATAATAGCTAATTGTCCGTAAAGAACCGATCAAAAATTTGATAAATTGCAGAAAGACCAATGAGCCAATAAATAGTGTCCACAAGCGCCGGCATAGAACCAAACCATTTCTCAACTACATTGTAATCTAACGCTACAAATAACCAATTCAAACCGCCAAGAATCACCAAAATTACTGTAAGGTAAGACAAAAATTTCATTATGATTGCCCCCTAGGTGATAAGATGGTGAAAGGCCTTTCACTAGAAATATATGTGGTAAACTTCAAAACTTACCTATTTTATAAAAATTATTTTCGGTACCAGCCGTTAATAACTGCCTCTGCTTCTTTACTATGTATTTGATACGCATGTGTACTATTATTAGAACCAATAAACCAAATTGAAAAACCTTTAAAATATGGTTTCGGTTCTAACACATCACGGTAAGCGCGCCATCCGTTTAATTGTACGTCTTTTGAAAACACATTAGAAACATCTGGATTCCACGGATTTTGTAGTCCAAGTTCACGTGCCGGAACGTTAAACCCACCAAAATAAACCGGTTTCCCTGTTGCTTTATGTAATTGTTCCAATTGCTGAACAACATTCTGCCCACGATTATACACTGTCGTCGCAAATAAACTTTGCTTCACTTCTTCAAATAATGGGTTTCTTTTTCCAGAAACTTCAAACCAACTATCGATACTAACAATATCTACCTTCTTTAAATACGGACGATTTATTTTCTCTACAAACTTCGCTTCATAAGAAGGATCCCAACTCGCTGTTAACCACCAATTCATTTGATACAAAACATTTCCTTTATACTGCTGACGGACGAAATCAATCGTATCGCTCCAATATCCTTCTGCATATTCCATATTTACGAAATTAGAAGCAATCTTGAGCCCGTACACATTGTATTTACTTGTAATCGAATTAAAAATATCTTGTAGAATAACCGTTTTCCAATTCCAGAAGAAATCATTAATATTACTTGGATTCCATTCCGTTTCCCCAACATTTCCTTGCTGAATATATGGGAACGGTTCCACAATAACTTGAATATTACGCTTTAATAATTCTTGAATTAAAATAATAGCCTGTTGCTTTTGCGCTTGATTAATTACCATGTTCGTAGAAGTCACGTTGGGAATATCTACCTGAATCGGTACATTTACTGTATTTAAATTCAAGCGTTCTACATCAGCTAACACTTTCGCCACATTTCCAACTTCCCATACCGTTACATTTCCTGATTTGATTTTTCCAGATTGAACAGTATTTACATCTGCCTGTACATTTCCTTGAAAACAAAAAGAAAACAGCATAATAAACACTCCTAAAAAACTTATTAAACTCTTATTTTTCTTCACAACTTTCCCCCTATAATTTTTGGCTTTCTTGATTATTTTATACAACGTTTCATATATATTCCACAAAAAATCCAATAAATTTTTATCGATAAAAATGCTATTCATCCTTTATTCACATCTTATTCATACTAACCTCCTAAAAATAGTGAGATAAATAAAAAAAGAGCGTATTTCCGCTCCTTTTTTATCTTTTTACGATTGAAGTTATTGAACTTTTTCTGATAACCTAACCACATCTATTTTTTCGTATAAATAAATTTTTATGCTCATAAATGTATCAAAAAATTTTTATCTATATTCGTTTTTTGTTTATATTACTTTTACATTTACTTCATTTGTATTACTTTCATGTCTTTGAATATTCATAATTGCACCTCCATTATATTTATATATAACACCTGCCTAATTATGGTATTTATGCATAAGTTAACTATATTTTTCTAATATTTTTAGGCGCATCTTATTTCGCCTTGTTATATTTCACTAATTGAATTTAAAACACATCCGTATGCTATTTAGTAAGATTTACTATTCGAGACGTAATTATTGCAGTAATTAAGATAATAATAGCGGTTATCAAGCCAGATTCTCCAATCCAAATCTCAGTTTGATATCCTGTACTTGCACGTGCGAAAGGTCCTTGAATAATGGCATTCCAAGTGGTATGGATAATAACCGAAGGCCAAACGCTACCTGTGATAAGTCGTAAATAAGCTGTAATATAGCTGAATGGCACAATACAAAAATAGATGCCAAGTACTGAAAGAAAGACAGATGTTCCCTCTACATATAGACCAGCAATAACAATTGGAACATGCCACGTTGCCCAAATCAATCCGCTAATAAGGATTGGGCGTGAAAAATCGGCATCGACTAGCCTTGTGAGCATATAACCTCGCCAACCCATTTCTTCTCCCAAAACTGGGATTAAGTTAAGCAAACTTCCTAAAACGCCGCTCAATACTACTATAGAAATGAAACTTAATGGTATCGGTAAATACTGAAGTCCAAGTATATTGTAGATTGGTTCTAACATACCACCTTGCGGGGGCTGAAACCTCGCAAATCCGCTCAACCAGGCAATAGAATAAGTAATTCCACAAATAACCATGGGTATGAACAGAGCAAAACCAATCCCCTTCCATATCTTTAAGTTACCGAGACTAAAAGATACATCTTTAAACCCTTCCTTCAGTATTATGCGAGTCAAAATAGAAGAAAATGCTGGAGTAAACATATATACCACAATAAGTGGCATACTTTTAGTAATCATTACTACTACATTTAGGATAATAGAAGTAATGAATAAGATACTTAGAAAGAGTTGAAGTCCTATTTTAGCACGTTGGATTTTATCTTTATTGTGGAATGATTCTGCGTGTAATATCATTGTAATCCGTCCTTCCTCTTTTATTCATTTGTTTATCGAATTTACTTCCTGTCATTTCAACAGCTACAACTTAGAATAAAAATATTTTGGCATACAGATTCATTCACCTTTAAAATCCCTCCCAAATTCATAATCTAGTCTTACTTGCGAGTCAACAATATAATTATTATTTATAAGTTGTCATAGCCGATAGTACAAAAGTGTAATGATTAGCCTATGACCTGTGTCAATTAACCTTATGACAATATGTAACTAGAAAATATGATATGGAATAAATAACAATTGAATTAAGGCAATTGATTCGTGCAAGTACATAAATCAATCTTGCTTTTGAAAATAATTCAATTGAGGTGGGCAAAAATGAATAAGAAAAGAATGATTGCAATGGTTAGTACAGCTTTATTAGTCACAGGATGTGTGGAAGTAGGAAACGCTCAAACGGCAGCAGTCGAAAATTCAGGTCAATCAATCCAAAAAAATATAGTTAAATCAATACAATCACAGGCTAATCCATTAAAAACGATAGAGCCGTCAAGACCATTTGAGGATTTAAAACCACTTAAGAAAATGATTGGGAGCGCACAATATGTAGGATTAGGAGAGAACACTCATGGAAGCTCTGAAATTTTCACTATGAAGTTTCGCCTTGTGAAATATTTGGTTACTGAGATGGGTTTTACGAATTTCGCAATGGAAGAAGATTGGGGAAACGGCTTAAAGCTAAATGAATATATCCAAACAGGAAAAGGAAATCCTAGGGAGTTTTTAAACTTGTTATATCCTACTGATGAAATTATAGCCATGATTGAGTGGATGAAAGATTATAATGCTGATCCATCCAATAAAAAAAAGATCCAATTTATTGGGCTCGACTTAAAAGCATTGGACCAAGGTAGCTTTAATAAAGTAATTGATTATGTAAGGCTACATCGACCAGATTTGCTGGCAGAAGTAGAAGAAAATTATAAAGAATTGTCGTCTTTTACTGGAAGTATACAGGAATATATGAAACTTGCTCCTGAAATGAAAGAGAAGTTCAAAGCAAACGCTGAAAGAGTAGCCCAATTAGTAAAAGATGATAATGAGCAAGCCAACACAGAAATAGTTTCATCCGAGTACATCTGGGTGAAAGCAACGGCAAGTGCAATAGAGAAATTTACCACAATGCTACTTCCTAACGACTATCCAAGTATAATAAAACTACATGAGCAATACTTGGCCGATCATGCAATGTGGGCACAAGAGACATTTGGTGGTAAAACGATGGTTTGGGCACACAATATTCATATAGCTAAAGGAATTATCGATGAGGAATTATACCCTTATGTTGCGGGGCAGTTTTTAAAGGAACGTTTAGACAATAATTATGTCACAATTGGTAGTACAACTACGGAGGGGAATTTCACCTTATACAGCGAATATAATCCTTCCACCGGGGGGAAGCTTACAACGGATAGGATTCCACAAAATGTAAATAGTTTCAATTATACCCTCGGAAAAGTACCATATAATATGTTTTTATTGGATAACCGTCACCTTAAAGGACAAGCAGAGAAATGGGTTAAAGCAAAAAGACCATTACTAAGTATAGGGGGACAAATCCTCCCGAACAGTTCATTATACTTTGATACTTCATTGCTTGAGCAATTTGATATTATTTTTCATATTCGAAAAACAAGTCCATCTCATATTAAATAAAAGTACAAAACAATCCCGTTCTTGCATCTGCAAGAACGGGATTGTTTCGTGGAGGATTAATAAAAGCAGCTTTTTTTAACCAGGAGTAGGTTTCTCTCCCCTTTTTAGCATCATTTAGAAATGTCATATGACACTTTTACACTGGTGAGAATGACAAAAAAAGCAGTATGATTCGGTTATTACATAGATAGGAGCGATGAACTTTATGAAATCAAGATTCATCCAGAATGGTTATTTTTTATTGCTAACTTTCGTTACAGGATTGTTTTATTTTTGTTTTTATCTAATAGCTCTGCTATTTAGTTTAACCCTTTCATTTACTGTTGTTGGGATTCCATTACTTATGCGCGTACTACAGACTACCACACCCTTTATCCAATTCGAGCGCATACAAACGAAAATTTATACAGATATTTCAACAGACTCTTACGATAGAAGTATAACAATGGATACATCGAACTGGGCTCAGGTGAAATTAGTGCTTACAGATCGTCGCACTTGGTCTGCTGTCTATTGGTTAATGCAGAAATTTGCGGTTGGCATTATTAGTCTCATTAGTGCAACCATTTTTTATGTAATGCCACTTATGTTGCTGTTGGCGCCACTACTGTATCGATACATCGAAATGAACATTATATTCATACAGATAGATACTTTTACCAAGTCACTCTTTGTAATGTTTATGGGTATAGTATTTACCGCCATAAGTATTAGAATAGTAGATGGTTTGACAAAGAAAATTGGAGGCTATACACGTAGTATGATTCGGCAACTAAATCAATAAAAATTTGCAGTCTGTGAGTAGTATCGCAGTTTTAAAATAAAAAGTATAATAAGGCAGAAAGGATTAAATTATAATATAGGAAGTAAAAAGGTAGGTTATTTAGGGGGTAAATGACTTGTTTGATATGGTTAAATATTGGTTTTGGTATGATTGGATTATGTTAGGAATCCGTCTACTTGCTAGTGTGTCTATCATTCTAGCTACATTAAATTTTCAGGATGGTTTAACATTACCACTTTGGATTATTATTCTTTGGGAAATTATTTCCTTCTCTGTTCCATGGGTAGCCTTACTATTCAATTATAAATATTATTTATTCACAGAAATATTGCTTTATGGTGGACTATGTATATATTTAACCTCTTTATTTCCAGAGGCTTACAATATTTTTCTTATATCAGTGTTTCTTATCGCAGCAAATAGTAAGCATTTGTCCTATTATTGGACAGCTCCAACAACAATTTTTATAACAACTGGAATTTTCTATGCGGTTGCGCCAAGTAATAGCTATTGGGTTATGGTCATCTATTATGGATTCGCTTATGTAATGGGATTCGCCTTTCATTTATTAATCGTCAATCATAAGCAAAATGAAGCAATTCGTAAACAAAACGCAGTACTTGAGCAGTATATGTCTCAGATTGAACGCATTACACTGGCAGAGGAACGAAACAGACTGTCGAATGAGCTTCATGATACAGTTGGTTACGCTTATACTTCTATTATTATGGGAATGGAAACGTTGCGCACCGAACTTGCTACTGAAATGGGTATACAGAGGCTAGATTCTCTGCTGGAAATGGGACGTAAAAGCATCGAGGACGTGAGAGGTTACCTACATCAAATGGATTCTCCGTGTCAATCGCCTTCCTTGATTCAATCTCTACAAAATCTTGGAGCCGAATTTCAGGAGCACGCCCAGGTAAATGTAAGTTTTAGGACATTCGGAGAGGAATATCAATTGTCTCGGCAAGCGAAGATCGCATTCATTCGTTGCTTACAAGAGTCCCTTACGAATGCAGTACGTCATGGTCAAGGGACTGAAATTATAGTTTCATTGCAGTTTGAACAACAATATACGCGGTTAGAAGTTCAAGATAATGGAAAAGGAAATGTAGAATGGCAGGAAGGCTTTGGTATGAATGCGATGAAAGAGCGGGCAATGAATTTGCAAGGTCAATTGTCTGTATATACAAAGCCAGATGAAGGTATGCTTGTTACTTGTACCCTACCACGACAAGCTGAAATAAAAGATGGACTTATTCGTTTGTTAATTGTAGACGATCAGCCATTTGTTCGGGAAAGTTTGAGGACACTACTCGATAGATATGAAGATTTAAATGTAGTCGGTTTGGCTGAGGATGGCAATCAAGCCATCGATTTATGTGGGCGCCTTCAACCCCATGTTATACTTATGGATTTGGATATGCAGCACATGGATGGAGTCGAAGCAACCAAAAAGATTAAGCAACAATGGCCACATATCCGCGTATTGATTTTTACAACTTTTCAGGATACCGAACAGGCGTTGGAATCATTTCGCAACGGTGCGGATGGTTTTTTACTCAAATCTATTGAAACGTTGGAACTAGCTAATACGATTCGACTTATTCACAAAGGTGGGACACTGATTGATCAGGGAATGTCTCACAAAATATTTGAGAAGTTTGATGAGCAAAAAGAGACACCACAATCAAAAGCAATCGCTTATGAGCTAACAGCTAGGGAGATAGAAATATTGCAGCTAGTAGCAAAAGGACTTCGATACACTACCATAGCATCAAGGTTATATTTATCGAATGGTACGGTCAGAAATTATGCTTCCACAGCTTATACAAAGCTAGGAGTCCGTAACAAAGAAGAAGCTGTTCAAAAGGCTCTAGAAATTGGAATTATTGAATAACAAAATGTTTTGCGGTGTATAAAAATGAGTAACAAAGAAACAGAACACGTTGTGTGGTTTCCTTTGTAACAGAGTAAATAAGGCCCGTTATCGTATAAGTAAATGTTAAAACACTTACTGTTTTGTAATAATAAAATCATTGAATCTTATTCTCTAAAATACAAAAGCCTACTATCCACTTAACTGATAGTAGGCTTTTAAAATTATCTAAGGCGTGGGTTATGTTCTAATTTATAAGTTTTCATCAGTGGAAATATTATCACTTCGGCTGTAAAGTTAACACTTTCCCTTCTATTCCATCCGTATTCAATGAAGTCGTATGATACTCTCCATTTACCCAATCATCTATTTGATCATGATACCAATCGCTTCTAAAATGTCCTGATTGTCCTGGCCCTACGATATGATAACCGTTTGACATATCTTTCGTATCAATAACGAATCTCCAAGACGCCCCGTGATTGACAATACCGTTATCTCCGTAACTCGCTGCTTGAACGGTAACTTGACTTCCGCCAATTGGAACTGGTTTCTCACGATTAAATGCAAGTAGCGCTAACATACTAGATGATTTTGAGATTGGATGTGTAAAAGCAAGTTGATGGTAATCGCCCCACTTCCACTCCGCAACATCAGGTCCATACTCCTTCTGTAATTTCTTCATTACATTCTCGTACGATGTATGCACAACTTTCGTGAAGCCTCCGTACTTCGTAAACCAAGCGCTATTTTCTCCTGCTACTTCTTTTCGAATCATTTCATCAACAACTTGTGATTTCCCTTCAAATAACTCCATCACATCTTTCGGTATTTCTTTTGAAAATAACGTATTTGAAATCTCTTTCATTAACAAATGGAATATTAATGGTGCCGCTTCATCTTTACTATCGTAATAATTCCACTTTGTTAATTGTTTTACGCCTTCTTTCTCTACTTCATTTAAAGATGCTTTATTTAATTCTTTTAAAAATATAGGAGTAAACTCTTTCCCGTATAAATTCTTTTGATCCATCTGTAACTCTTCTAAATCTTTCACCGTATACTTTTCCTTCTCTTGTAAAAACTCTTGAATACGCATTTGTCTATATGGCTGCGCCCACGTATTACTAATATGATACGGATAATTATCATCAACAATTTTATTATTCGCAGTTGAAATAAACCCTTGTTTTGGATTGATTACTTTTGGAAGTTGATCAAACGGGATATACCCTTCCCATTCATATTCATCTGTCCATCCTGGCACTGGTAAACTACCATCTCCTTTTTTACGTACTGGTATATTTCCATTCGCTTTATAAGCAATAGTGCCGTCGTTTGATGCAAATACAAAGTTTTGGGTCGGTATATGAAAATCTTGAAGAGCCGTTTCAAACTCATTCCAATCTTTCGCCTTATTCATATTTAATACAGCCTTTAATTCAGCGGAAGGCTCCAGAGCAGTCCATTTCAAAGCGAATACTGTTTTCGTTTTCTCTTTCCCTTTATCTGCAAACTCTGAAATGACTGGACCATGCCTCGTAACCGTAACATTATACGGTATTGTCTTTCCGCCTTTTACTCTAATAGATTCATCTACAACAGTAGCTTTTTCCCACTTATCGTTATACAGAAATTCATTTTCATTATTAGGATTTCGCTTCTCAATATATAAATCTTGCACATCAGGACCTGTATTCGTAACGCCCCATGCTATTTTGTCATTGTGTCCTAATATAACACCTGGCACTCCAGCGAAAATAACACCACTCACATTCAAATCTTTCATTTCAAGTTTCGATTGATACCAAATAGAAGGCGTCGCAAGAGATAAATGAGGGTCATCTGCTAAAATAGGCTTACCAGACGCACTCTTCTCACCGCTTATAACCCAGTTATTGCTACCATTAAACTCTGGTGGAATAATCGCTTTTGCAAAACTTTGTGCTACATCCACATTTGTATTTTTCAATTCAGCTAGCAATCTAGGCGCATCTTTCGGATATGTAGGAAATAGTTCATTTGCTTGCTCTTTCGGTAGATTTTTCAGCGCCCAATATCGAAACGCCTGTCCGTGCCAATGTCCGCCTAAATCAAACGCCATATACTTTCCAATCGTTAAAGTATCAACAATTGACCATTCAGCGGGCTCATAACCTAATATAATAAACTCGACCGGCAATTTCTTTTCCTCTTTCGCCTCACGTATAAAACCATTCACCCCATCAGCAAATGACTGCAGGGCATATTTTACTTCTCCATCATATTGACTAACAGATGCTTCGGCTGCTCGTCTTAAACCTAGCGTCCGAAACAACTTATCTCGATCAACAGCTGCTTCCCCTACAACTTCACTTAACATCCCAGAAGCTTGCCTTCTACTTAAATCCATTTGAAACAAACGATCTTGCGCTTGTACATACCCTTGCGAAAAATATAAATCATGTGCATTTTCCGCTTTAATATGCGGTACCCCTTTACTATCTCGCTTCACCATAACAGCATGTTGTAAATCCTCAAGCTTTATCGTTCCATCTATCTTTGGCACAGAACTCAGCGTATATATGTTCAAAAAAATCGCTGTACAAATAACTAACAAAAGAACGATACTACTAGACCAAATAAAAATTCTCTTACCCCTAGTTCGTTTCTTCTTTACGACGACTTCCATATAACCCCCTCCTTTCTCAAACTATTCGCTTCTATTTTGAAAGAACCTTTTAGAATAGGAAAAATCCATCTTTTCTTATGCTATGGATCATGTAAACAGACTTCTCCTTCCTTTCTTCCACTGAAATCTCCCCGTCCTTTCTTACACCAATTCCTCAAAATCCCCTTCACATAAGCAAACGTTCGCTTATTATGTTCAAACGCAATTTTAAGCGCCTCTAATACTTTCTCTCCTGAAAGTCTTTGTATCCAATTCTTCAATTCCTTCACGATATATGGGGATAAACTGCTAATATGTTGTTCATAAGACTTGTAAACTTCACTATATGGAACGGTCTCTTCTATACTTTCTACCTCTTCTTTCTCTTCAAAAACTACTTCCGAACTACTAGTATCCTCTTCTTCTGGCATACCAAAATGCTGCAATAACAATGGAATCTTCCATTCTTCTTCCAAACATTTACGTAAAAACATATGTATGAACTCTTTATTTTTTACAGTCTTTAGCTCACGCAACACACACTTTTCTACATTCGTGTTTACAATAGGGTTATAGTGTAGCCAATTTATGATGTATAACTCTTTCGTTTCCCCATCATATAAAATCTTCCCGTATTCCACAAATCTACTTAACAACTTCTCAACAGTCTCCATACTGTAGCCTGTTTCAAGCTCTGCCACTCGCATCGGTAATACGTAAATTCCACATTGCTTCGTTTTCGTACCAGTTAACAAATATATGTAAAAATAACGCTCCTCTGGCGTTAAATCTAATATGAATTCATCTTGCCAAAAGTTCACCTGCACATTACGGTACACCGCCATATATTTACCTCCCCTTGTATTCATATAAAGTCAGATTTCAACCCTTCAATATACATATAGGGATGAGGGCTTAGTTTTTGCATTTGAATTCTAATTTTTTTTAACTACTACAACGACGGTTTTATTTTTTCGCGCTTTTTGTTCTTGTAGTTGTTTTTGTTTTGTATTGTTTTTTCTTAGTAATTTATTACTTGGTAGGTGCTTATGAGGGGCTTGGAAGGGGCTTAATAGTGGCTAATATAAAAAGGAGCTGTTCCATTTGAATAGCTCCTTTAAAATCCTTATTACTTTTTCTTGTACCAGTACAAACTACTACATACAATTCATTTATTTCTGCATAGAGTCTAACATCTTCACTAAAAAGGCAGCTGCTTCACCACGAGTTGTTGTCCCTTTAGGATTAAACTCATTATTTCCAACACCTGTAACTACCTTTAAGCTATATAACCGCTGAACTGGCTGTTGGTATGTAATCAAATGTTGATCTGTAAATGGTAATGCGACTAATTTACCTGTAACACCTTTATACTGTAATGCGTTGTCAATCATGATAGATGCTTCTTCACGTGTGATAGATGCGTTAGGATCAAAAATCCCTCCGCCACGACCGTTAATAATTCCTGCACTTGCACTACGTTTAATACCGCTATGAAGTGATGGATGCGCTTTGTTAATATCTACAAATGACTTATTTCCTTCTGGTAGCTTTAGAGCATTTGAGATTAATGTCGCAAACTCAGCTCTCGTTACATTACGATAAGGCGCAAATACACCATTTCCTTCACCGTGCATAATTCCGAGGCTGTTCAGCTTACGAATATGCCCTTCAAACCATCCACCTGTAATATCATCTTTTGGTTTTTGCACTTCTTTATTTGGCACATTATAGTTTATCTTAATCCAACTTGGGTTATAGAAAATCCACTCATCATTACCTATTTTATACCAACCATTTTTAACTGCTAACACTTTGTAACGATCTCCGTTTGAAGCTTTACGAACAATATGATGCTCAAGTCCTACGCCACTACGTACGTTTATACCGTCACCATTCACTACAAGCTCCATATTAGGTTCAGCTGGATTATATTCATTTGAATCAAATAGCTCATTTCTTTCTTGTAAAGGCGAATCAATTTGTGCGTTAACATTTGCGTACCATTGAATACCTTGTACGAAGCCAGTCCAATTCCCACGAGAAATTAAAATATCAGGACAGTTTTTTCCACTCCATTGTTGATGCCTATAAATGTGATCCGCACTAATACCTTCTTTGTTCATTAAATAACCTGCAAGTCTCTTTGCATTCTCTAACGCTTTATTGTAATCTCCATCTTGGTTAACTGAAATTTCGATACCGATAGACTCTCTATTTCCTGAGCCATCACCATCTCCTGCATGCCAACCATTTTCATTTGTTGGTAAGTGCTGATAGATTTGTTTGTCGTCTACAGTAAAATGCCATGAAGCTGTTCGGAACGTACCTTCCGTTGCTTGTTTATACAAATATTTCGCATGATTTTCAGCATTCGCACCACGGGCTGTGTTTGCAGTCTCGTGAATTGTAATGTAGCGTGCTTTCATCGGATTAGCAGGGCGAATATCAGGATTTCCTGCTGGAACAATCCACTCTACAAATGGAGTACCTGCAAGTGTTCCATATTTCTTTGTAGTCATCGATGCACTATACTGAATAGCTCTTGGCTTTTCAACCGGCTTCATTTCACGAGTAGAGCCATCATTTCGACCGTCTACATGTTCAAATGCCTTTTCAATGTTTGAAATAGCTTCATCTTCTGCTACTTGACCTTTTTTAGCTTCTTTCATTTTATGTAACTCTTCTGTTTCATCATGTTTATGCTTATATTCTTCTAGAAGTATTTTCTCGTTTTCTGATACTTCTGCTTCGTTAATTTGCATGTGATCAGGAGTTTCTAGATTGAAATGAGAATAGCTTAATCCGTTTGTTCCATGTTCCCCTTGTGCGATACGAAGTTGATCAGTTTTACTCTCTTCTGCTGATATCGCTAAAGGCGCGCCACCTAATATTACTAAACTAGTTGATAACGCAATTACTCTTTTTTTTATTATTTTATTCATTGCTGTAATCGACACCCTACACTGTTCGTGTAAGTATCTCAACCTCCCTTTATTTTCTCATTAGTGAAAGACTATGAATCTACTATGTATAAAAATATGTTTATTCCGCCTTTTTATAAACACTTCATTTTATCCCCAGCAGGTGAATGATAGTTTCTATAAAATCCCTTAACAGACATTATTTTATAACCAATTGCAATCGCCGTCAAAAGCACTTATCCCCTTACACCCTACTACTTCTCAAAAAATAGATTAGGATACCTTTTACTGATTTTTTTCAATAAGAAGGAACTTTATGATGTTTCATAACTACTATGTATCTATTAATTAGATCCTGATTTAATGTAATTTCCCCATTTGAAAATACTAACTTTTTCAATTTTTTGCTATAATATAGTTTTTACATTGAAAGGAGTTTTTATATGGAAGAAATTGCTCATATTTTACTCACTAATATTGATACATTAAATGAAGAAGACCAAAAAATTGTAAAGAAACTAGTTAATAAGTTAAAATCTTTTGCTCATGCACCACTAAATAAAAATCACTGCTTACGTATGAAACCTTTTATTGAATCTGAAGGAATAACTAGACTCGTTGCCAATACAGTACACTCTTACCAATTAGATTTAATGCCAAACAATCAATTTGCTATGTATGATGTGATTGGCTATTACTACAGCATAGCATTATTAACATGTTGTGTAGTATTTGAAAAAGGCGATTTCAAACACATCTACTCTGTATTAGAAAATGAAGTTACAAAAGAAAACGAAAAAAATGTTCTAGTATCAGAGCGTGGCGGGGAAAATTACTACGTTATGGCACGCATACTTAAATTTTTCAAGAAAGATGCTAAAGACATAGAAAGTTTATTTTCACAATTAATTATTCTAGATTAATTAATTGTGAAATATCACTACATACGAAACAAGGAGGATGAGTATGAGTATGCTACAAATAGAAAATATGGAAGATGATGAAGTTTTCCAATTTCTAGCTGGCACTTTCCATCAAGATACTTTCTACGAAGAAGCACTTAAAGAATTATTAGAAGAGGCACACAAGGAATATTTACAAGACTCTATTGTTTTTCTATCTAAATTTCTAAAAAGTGATTATAGCATTGAAGAAAAGCAAGCGTACATTCGATATTCAGCAGATGGGATATATTTTGAAGGGCTAGAAATCACACCGGTAGAATGGCTTGAAAACATAGTTGAAATATTAAAACAAACCGTACAAGTTTATTAGATTATATATAAAAGGGGATGACCTAATT
This sequence comes from Bacillus basilensis, assembly GCF_921008455.1. Taxonomy (NCBI): domain Bacteria; kingdom Bacillati; phylum Bacillota; class Bacilli; order Caryophanales; family Bacillaceae; genus Bacillus; species Bacillus basilensis. The sequence goes on from NZ_CAKLBZ010000001.1 coordinate 3,353,279, forward strand.
GTTAAATACGATCGTTTATGATAAAGCGAAGTACCATTATCAAGGTGATTTTCCTGAGGACTTACCAATTGATCAAGCTTTTGTACATACTGGTATGTTTTTAGGATGGATACTTGAACATAATTTATTTAGTGAAGAATTTGAAGAAGAATCTCAAGACGAAATTAATCAGTTTAAACTTAAACAAATGACTGGCACAGAAATTTATATGAACTGGGATGGCGTTTTAGCAGACGACATGTTAAATGATGAGGGCAACCAATTCGCAAAGTACTACTTTAACCATGACGAGGACTGGAAATATATAAATGATTACAGTGATGTTTTTATAGACGAAGGCGAAACTCTCTACCACGTGCAAGATACTTGGGAAAACTATTTCAAATTAAAAAACGTTATTGATAATAGCTATAATTTTTGGAAAGACAACTTACAAAATAAATAATTATAACAAGTCGATTTCTTATTTTAATAAGGAATCGACTTTCTTAATATCTAATTTGCTGATTAACACCTCACCCAAAGATCATTTTACTAACGATACTATTATCGATACCGAATTATCTATAACAGAACGTTCTGGGCGTGATTTCATTAATACTGATAATCCAATTAAGGAAGTGACTAATGTTTGCGCTACTGCTTTAGCGTTCAAATCACTTTGTAGTTCTCCTGATCGAATTCCTTTCATAATTAATTCTTGAAAAACAACTGCAAGATACATTTGATGTTCTCTAGTCAGTACTTCAAACTTTTCATTATGAGGAGCAAGTTCGACCATTGTGTTAATACAAAAACAGCCTTTACTGAACTCTTTTTTATATTCCTCTTCCACCATATTTTCAAAAAACGTCCGAATTGCTTCTTTTACGGATTGTTCGTTTTGAAGTTTTGTTCGTATATTAGCCGCATGTAAATTTGTGTATCTCCTTAATGTTGCTTCAAATAACCCCTCTTTATCACCAAAGGCTGAATATAAACTCGGCTTTTGTATTCCCATTTTAGCAGTTAAATCGCTTAATGAGGTAGCTGCGTATCCCTTCTCCCAAAAAAGTTGCATAGCAGCATCTAAAGCTTTCTCTTCATCAAATTCGCGTAGTCGTGCCATTTAAAACCATCTCCTTTCTACATCTAATTATTAAAACTACACATCACCTTTTATGTACCAATCAGTATATTATATATCGTATTAGATTATAAACGAAGTGTCAAAAAAATCGTATTAAAATCAAAATAAACTTGACATAAATATTTCTTCAAGATTATATTTTACTTATAAAATAACATACCGTTCGGTATGTTATTTTCAATGATACAAAAAGGAGCTGATTTTATGAATAGCAAAGAAAACATGATGAACACTCTAAAACATAATCATACTCAGTTACATTCACCTGCTAGTGCAATCATGTCCCGCTATATGACTCTATTATTCTCCATTGCTTGCGGGATGGCTGTAGCAAACATATACTTTGCTCATCCACTACTTGATTCATTGTCAAATGAATTTAAGATTAGTCATTCAACTATCGGTATTGTGATTACTATCACTCAAGTTTGTTATGCACTCGGTGATTTATTAAACCAAAAGAAAATAATAATTCTCCAAATGCTTTTATCTGTTTTCGCTTTAATTATAATCGGGGTCGCTCCCTCAAGCACCGTACTTTTTATAGGTATGGCCTTAGTAGGAATTCTTGCAACTGTTACGCAAACACTCGTCGCATATGCATCAATTTTAGCTAATCCAACTGAACGTGGACGCATAGTAGGTTTCGTTACAAGTGGCGTTGTACTAGGTATTCTCCTTGCCCGTACATTTGCAGGCACATTAACAGATTTAGCTGGATGGCGATCCGTTTATCTCACCTCCGCTATTCTTTTACTCTTCGTAACTGTTTTGTTACACCGGAACTTACCAACTCTTGAACATAAAAAAGTGACAACTATGTCTTACCGAAAGTTAATACACTCTGTTCTCTTATTATTTCTGGAAGAACGACTTTTACGCATTCGCGGCATATTAGCATTGCTTATTTTTACTTCATTCAGTATTTTATGGACTTCTTTAGTATTGCCTCTAAGTGCTACACCACATAACCTTTCGCATACAGCTATTGGCGCATTCGGCCTTGCTGGAGTTGCAGGTGCATTAGCTGCTACTAAAGCTGGACAATTAGCTGATAAAGGATTCGGACAAAGAACAACTGGCATAGCCTTATCATTATTAGTACTTTCATGGCTCCTAATTAAATCTATTAACCATTCTCTATTATTACTAATTTTCGGCATTATCCTTTTAGATTTAGCGGTGCAAGCTGTACATGTCACCAATCAAAGTATGCTTTTCACAGTGCGTCCTGAAGCGAGAAGTCGACTCACTGCCAGTTACATGATTTTTTACTCTATCGGTAGTGCAACAGGTGCAATTCTTTCAACAAATATGTATGCAAAATATGGTTGGGATGGAGTATGCATATTAGGTGTATCTGTTAGTGCTTGTGCTCTTTTATTTTGGATAATAACCTTACGGCGATCATAACAGCTAAAAGAAGAATAATTCATTTATGTTTCATACGTGTTTTTCTACAAGACTATAGAATAGCATTTACTTTTCAACACAAATCAACGGCATTTTCATATAAAAAATGCCGTTGATTCTAAATTTTCACATATGCGATTCATCATTTTATAATAATAAATCCTATACTAGCGAAGTACATCTATTACAAATTCCCTTTAACGTTTTCGACAATCTCGTTTATCGTATTCCGATCAAACTTATCACTAATTTCGTATGGCTCACGATCTCCTACTAATTGTACGCCTACAATATCATTGCGGTCTTTACCATATTGCACTTCAATAATAGACCCACGCTCTATTTGTTTCCAAACGAGACCTGCTTCATCTTTATTATCTAAAATAATACCAATTGGCATAACTGCAGTTAATACTACTCTAGTAATTTTCTTTATCATTTATAACCAACCTCACATGTTTAACTTTAAATTCCATTTATCCCCTTACCAAATAATAACATGATAATACCGAGAAAGAGCCAAAGGTAAAATATTATTTTCATCCCAACAATCTATGTAAAAAGCTATACTTCTGTATTTCCTTCCCGTCTACTTTCATATAGTACCCTTACAATTATAGATAGCTAGACTTTCAAAATCACTAACTGAATTATCGATAAATTATAGAAAGTAGACATCCTACTCACATAAGATTTAAAATTAGGAAGTATGGAAAACATGATAAAAAATTTAAACTAGATGATCGCAATTAAAATGATTTTTATATGAAGGAAGGAAGTGCACAGCTATGGATTTAAAAACAGTTATGCAAGAGCTTGAATCCCTCGGTAAGGAAAGAACGAAAAAAATATACATATCTAACGGTGCGCACGAGCCAGTTTTCGGCGTAGCTACAGGTGCTATGAAACCAATCGCTAAAAAAATAAAATTAAATCAAGAGTTAGCTGAAGAACTTTATGCGACAGGCAACTACGATGCTATGTACTTTGCAGGCATTATTGCGGATCCGAAAGCTATGAGTGAGTCTGATTTTGATCGCTGGATAGACGGAGCATATTTTTATATGTTGTCCGATTATGTGGTAGCAGTAACTTTATCAGAATCAAATATTGCACAAGATGTTGCTGATAAATGGATTGCAAGTGGAGACGAGCTACGAATGTCAGCGGGCTGGAGTTGCTACTGCTGGCTTTTAGGAAATCGCAAAGACAATGAGTTTTCTGAAAGCAAAATTTCCACTATGCTTGAAATGGTAAAAAATACGATCCATGATTCACCAGAACGAAGAAAATCCGCTATGAATAATTTTCTAAACACTGTAGCAATTTCATATGTGCCACTACACGAAAAGGCAGTCAAGATTGCAAAAGAAGTTGGTATAGTTGAAGTAAAACGTGATAATAAAAAAAGCAGTTTGCTAAATGCTTCCGAAAGTATTCAGAAAGAACTTGATAGAGGCAGACTTGGTTTCAAACGTAAGTATGTAAGATGTTAAAAAAGAAAAAGGTGGTATCAATCTTTCTTGATTGATACCACCTTTTTCTTTGACTACTGAACTCTCTTCTTAGAAAACATTCATTTACCTCTGGACAACTTATATGTTAGAAATTTCTTCTTTTAATTTATAAACCCTATCTCTTTTCTCATCACTTTTGACAAAAATAAGCTTTCCTTCTTTAACAAAATCTTCTAATACTAAGCATATTTGTCCATATGCTTTCGGCTTATTCGTTGTGAATCTTTCATCTGATATTTTGCCGGATCGTATTAATTGTTCACATAGCTCAAGTGCACTTATTTCTTCAGAATCCACTAATTCCAATATATCTTTTTGTAATGGCGATAAAGGTACTGGTATATCAGCTACCTCAACCTTTTCTGGTTTGTTTTCTTCTTCAAATAAATCTTCAAATGAAATTTGATTCATTACTTCTTTTCCTTTCTAACGATTGATTTGTATAACATGAACTGAATCCTAAAGCGTAGTTATTATTATGTAGTACTTACCTTATTTCATAAATATCAAACTCATGTACATCGTTTCATATAGTATACTTTGATTATACCAAATATACGTTCTGTTTTCTATCGCAGATTGGAAAACAGAACGTTTTACTGTATATACCATTATTAAATAGAGCTGAATATCCATTATCCAAATATTACATTTTAAGTTATATTATCAAAAATTTATCCATATTACGGAAATAAATGACAAATAATTATAATTTACATGTTATAATTACGATGCATGCATTTAGTTGTATTAAATGTGTAATACGTATATTTAATAAAGTTAATTTAAACTGGGGAGGCTTTCGCAAATGGGAAAGAAAACAAGCAAAGCTAAAAAATTTTTCGGATTCATAATCACCGCAGCATTAGCAACTACAACTATGGTAGGTACAGTAAATGCTCAAACAACTACGAATAGCTATAAGGTAGCTAGCAATGCGAATACTGTATTTACAGATGTACCAAAGGACCACTGGTCAAAAGATGCTATTGATTACTTAGCGGCAGCAGGGATTTATAAGGGGTATGGAAATGGGAAATTTGGTTTTGGGGACAACATCACTAGAGGACAGGTAGCTTCTTTAGTCAATCGACATTTAGGGTTAATCGCAGACGATAAACAAGGAAATATGTTTAGTGATATTACAAATCATATGTTTGAAAAAGATATTAAAGCCATTGCGCAAGCTGGAATTATGACAGGTGATGGAACAGGTACATTTCGTCCTGATGATGTATTAACTCGATATGAGATGGCAGTAATATTACAAAAAGCATTTCATTTAGAATCAAAAGAACAAGGAAAATTTAAAGACGTGCCAAAAGGTCATTGGGCTTATGAAGCTGTAAATACACTGCGTAGTAACCGTATAGCACAAGGTGACGAGGCAGGTAATTTTAACGGAAACACATTTGTGAAGCGTGAGCAATATGCACAATTCTTCTATAATGCAATAGCAAAAAATAGAGATTATAATTTCAACATCAATTCAAAAGAAGAAATGAAACAAATGTTAACAACAGCTTTAGAGAATGGGACGTTTGGTCCATTTAAATTAAATTCATTGGGTAAAGATATATCTGATGTAAAAAAAGAATATGGAGTGCCTGATGTTTTGAAAAAAGCACCATGTACAGAATGTGATGCACCTAATACAGCGGTATACGGAAATTATAATATTGACATGTACCCTTCGGACGCAAGACATATATGGGTAAAAATGGATATAACTATCAATGAATTAAAAGAGTGGTTTGGTGAACCAGATGAAATCGGAGGGGATATGACTAGCGAAGGCTTTATATATAATCGAGGAAGCTATTATCTTTATTTCAGCTTCTCTGATGGTTATATTCAACGCGCTGAAATATCTAATCATGAATATAATTAATAAGTTACAAACAATATAAATATATAAAGCATAAAAAATCCTTCAAGAACATGTCTTTTCTTGAAGGATTTTATTTGTCTCTATCTATTTAACATAATACAAAGCTATAAAACTCCTACTGATTAAACTTTATTTTTCTTGATGCTCCGCATCCCATTCACTTAAATACGTTGCATATTCTAATTCATCTGGATCATCATGTAACATAGAAATAAACTCTAATTTATTTCCATCACAATCTAGAAAATATACGCTTGCAGCTGGCATCCACCTTTGGACAATTGGTTCTCGATTTCCTTTTCCCTGACTCCCTACTACCTCTATTCCACGCTTCTCTAACCACAATTTAGCATTCTTTAAAAAATCTAAATCTACACGAAAAGCGAAGTGTTTCGTCTCAAACTCTTCATTAGTATGTACTTCCCATAATCCGAGCATTTGTTTTTTATTTTCTCCTACCCAAAAGAACACAACTCGTCTTTTTAATAGTTTCTTTGCTAATGTTAAACCTAACTTATTTTGATAGAAATCTATCGCCTTTTCTAAATTTCTTACATGTAAATGAGTTTCAAATATGCTTTGTATCATTATGTCTTCCCCCTCACCTATATTACGATTTTTCAAAAATATATTTTGTCTTTATACTACAAATAAATACATTTGAAATCATCCTACTTTTGTATAATTGTTCTTTCCTACAAAGGTATAAAGTGAAACTTTAATCAGTGGGGGTCTTACAACCCGCAAATAGCGGGATAAATATATAGCTTTATAATTTATATCCCACTGCCCAAGTTCTAGAAATTAAGTATTCTTCAATTACAAACGAAGACTACATTGCTTATTTTGTCATTGATTAGTTATAAAAAAAACAAGCCACCCAACTCAAATGAATTGGGTGGCTCTATACTATAAAGAAAATTTGCTATGTGTATTACTTCAATTTCCCCTCAAAAACAATCTTTCTACCGCACGGTTCAACTACTGTTTTGCCGTCTTTCTTCACTTCATGAAAGATTGGCTCTTCCATGCGACGAGACGGTGCATAGCCTTCTTGTTCCATACGTGCTAAGCAGTCTGTAATTGTTTCATTTTCGAGTACTTCAAATTTCTTTTTATTAGGTTGTTTTGTCATGCCCTAACCTACTTTCTATTTTTCTTGATGCGAATTGATTCTTCATGTAGATCATATATAACATTGCGAGAATGCCTATTATAATCATAACTGCAATGAAAAAGCTTGTATACTGTATTTTTTCTATAAATACGCCTCCTAATACAGGTCCCAGTATACTTCCTAAACTAAAGGCGATTCCAGATAATATATTACCTGCTGGTAATAAGTGTCTCGGTAATAAATCTGTCATAAATCCAAGCCCTAATGAGAAGCACGATCCAATGACCATACCCGCCAACAACATGCAGGCAAAGACGATCCAGTAATATTGATCAAATACGGCTGCCAGTAGAAAAATGCCCGTACTTATGCTGAACGTCCACGTTAATATACGGTCCCTTCCGTATTTGTCACTTAATATACCGAGCGGAATTTGTGTAATAATGCCCCCAACTGCAAATGCTGGTAATAAGAAGGATACTTCTGAAACAGACCATCCTTTTCGAAGCGCGTATACTGGTAAGTTACTGTTTAACATTGCTTCCAGTACGCCATATGCAAGTGGTCCAAGTAACGCAATCCATCCTAATCCAACAACTTGTTTATAACGAGAAAATGATGATTCACTCTTCACTTCTCTTTCATCTTGTGCTGGGAATGCATTTTTTGTTGGTAATAGTAACAGCCACCCTATTAGACAAAGTACAGTAGATATAATAAACGGCGTTGCAAGACCGTACTGAACTGTGCTTGCTAAATACGGACCGACGGCAAAACCAATTCCGAAGAATACACCGTATATCGATACTTGTCTCCCTATTTTACTCGGGTCTGATGTTGTCGTGATCCATGTTTGTGTTCCGACATGAAGCATATGATCTCCGACTCCAACTAAAAATCTAAGGATAAACCATACCCAAAACGAAAATGTTTGTGTAAAAAAGAATAATGAAATAATAACGAGAAACCCACCAATAACGATAATTGGTTTCATTCCAAACTTTTGCATCGGTTTTTCAAGAAACGGTGAGATCACTAATATCCCAATGTATAGTGCCGTCGCATGAATACCGTTAATACTTGAACTAACCCCTTCTTGTTCAAAGATCATTGCAATGGCCGGTAAGAGCATACCTTGTGACAAACCCGAGATTGCTACAATCCCAACCATAATCCAAAAAGTAAAACGCATTGACATCCCTTTCCCTCTCCTTCTCACGCTTTCCACTTTTCATTATAAACTGTTTCTGCAAATGCGTGTACGAATATCCGCAATAAAAAAGAAGCTAAAAGAATGAATCTTTTAGCTTCCTATCCTTCCCAAACTTGTGCTTTCACATTGTAATGAAAGTGCTTGAAATATGGATTTTCATAAAATGATGGTCCATATAAGTGGTGATGTGCATGAGCTATTGATGGCTGCTGCATTTGTAAAGGAACTATAGCTCATGAAACTTGCATATACATCGGATCTATCATTATTTTTGTATATAAGTGATGATTATATGGCGAATGCGCAATTAAGAGCGGATGATGCACTGATAATCTCCCCTTTTACCTACAATGTTATAGTATATGCAACACCGTTCATTTCGGGGATTATTTCTGTTCTAACCAACCCTCTACATGTTTTATAAATACATCTAAACAATCAATAAACGGAGAATGACCGCAATCTTCTAACAATTTTAATTCTGCATTCGGCAAATGTTTTGCTAATTCTTCACCGACTACTTGCGGTACGACATAATCTCTATCACCTTGTATGATGAGTGTCGGAGCTTTAATACGATGAATTTGCTTATTTCCCTCTACAACCCCATTATGTTCATCCGAAATATTAAATGTAATGAGCGCATAATTCACATCTACGAAATTACGTTGCGTTAACATATCATCTAAATACTTTTCATAACGATCCGGTTCAGGTTGATTATGTGTATATATTAATAAATTCCATACTGTACGGTAATATAATTTATTCATATTTTTTATCGCATCTAGTACTGGTGCAATTTGTACTGGATCTTGCGCGATTTCTTCTTTTGTTTTTAATAGACTCGTTACGATCGGTTGCCCGTTAATATCTTTTTTAAAGATTGGATAGCCCTTCATTCCTACTGATTCTACTAAAATTAACTTTTCGACAAACGTTGGATGATTCGCTGTAAATTGCATCGCAACACCACCGCCCATTGACCAGCCCATTAATGAAAACTTCTCTAGTTTTAATTGATCGATAACTAGTTTTACATCTCTTGCAAAGTCTTGTAATGAATCTATCGATTTATTATATGTTGATTGACCAAATCCTCTTAAATCAAGAGCGTAAATATGGTATTGATCTTGCAGCTTTTCAATAACTAAGTCCCAATGTTGTGACGATGTCATGTTCCCATGAATGAGTACAAGAATTTCTGTATTTTGCCTTCCAACTTCCTGATACGCAATCGTTTCTCCGTTCGCTAGTGAAACAAACTCCATTGTTGCAGGCTTAATCATCACAAGTTCCCCCATTCTTTTCAATAGAAAGAAAATTCTTTACTTACTTAAAGAATAACATGCAGAATATATGTTCTCAACAAAAAAGCTATACGAATTTTTTACATAAATCAACATGTCTATTACTAGACAATTATTATAAAAAAGTATATAGTTAGCTAGGTAACTAATTTGAAAGGATCAAAATACATGGACGAAAAACAACATTTTTTTCACATTGTCAGCCAGACTTCTCGCAAGTTTACGAAGAAATTTAATGAACGTGTATCTCCCACTGGATTATTTAGTGCGCAATGGGCTGTTATTTTCCGCATTAATCAAACCGGTTCTTGTACGCAAACAGAATTGTGCCAGTATTTAAATGTTGAATCACCAACGATGACTCGTACGTTAACACGTATGGAAACGATGGGATGGATTATTCGTACAGAAGGAAAAGATCGCCGTGAGAAGCTCATTTCTTTATCAGAAACAGCGATAAAAATGATCCCGGTATGGCAAGAAGAAGTTGATACTTTCGAAGAAAAGACGCTAGAAGGTATTAGCGAAGATGATTTACATCAAGCATTTCAAGTGTTACAACAAATTATTAAAAACTTAGATTAAATTGGAGGGATGACGATGCAAAGTGAAAAACTTTGGACGAAGGATTTCCTCGGAACTTGTTTTAGTAGTCTATTTCTCTTTTTAACATTTTACATGCTTATGACTACTTTGCCTGTCTATGTAATAGACGGCCTAAAAGGAAAACCTGAGGAAATTGGTTTAGTTGCAACTGTTTTTCTTATTTCATCTGTTTTATGTAGACCATTCACAGGAAAATGGCTCGATGATTTAGGAAGAAAGAAAATATTATTTATTTCACTTTCACTATTTTTAGCCGCTACTGTTATGTATTTCGGTGCGCAAAGTTTATTTTTATTACTAGCCCTTCGCTTCTTACATGGTATTGGGTTTGGGATGGCGACGACAGCAACTGGTACGATTGTAACTGATGTTGCGCCAGCTCATAGACGGGGCGAAGCACTTGCCTATTTCGGCGTATTCATGAGTCTGCCGATGGTAATTGGTCCTTTTTTAGGTTTAACAATTATTTCTCATTTTTCGTTTACTGTATTATTTATCGTTTGTTCCGTATTTTCATTGCTTGCATTTTTATTAGGACTACTTGTAAATATTCCGCATGAAGCACCAGTAAGCAAACAAAAACGAGAAAAAATGAAATGGAAAGACTTAATTGAACCATCCTCTATTCCGATTGCTCTTACAGGATTTGTTTTAGCCTTTTCTTATAGTGGTATTTTATCCTTTATTCCTATCTATGCGAAAGAGCTCGGTTTAGCTGATATTGCAAGTTATTTCTTTATTGTATATGCACTTGTTGTTGTAATTTCTCGTCCATTTACAGGAAAGATTTTTGACCGCTACGGTGAAAACGTACTTGTTTATCCAGCTATTATTATTTTCACAATTGGGATGTTCGCATTAAGTCAAGCGCAAACTCCGTTTTGGTTCCTAAGCGCAGGTGTATTAATCGGTTTAGGTTATGGAACATTAATTCCAAGCTTCCAAACAATTGCAATTTCTGCCGCTCCAAACCACCGACGTGGTTCTGCAACAGCTACGTACTTCTCATTCTTTGATAGTGGTATTGGATTTGGTTCTTTCATTTTAGGTATCGTCGCAGCGAAATCAAGTTACCATAATATGTATTTTATCGCAGCTATTATCGTTGCGTTCACTTTACTTCTCTATTATGGATTACACGGACGAAAACAAAAATTCAAGAAACAACGTACAGACGGACAAATTTCCGCTTAACGTTAATAAGGAAAGTAAACTTCTCTGTTTACTTTCCTTATTTTGTATTTCTTTCAATAGAAGCGTATACTTATAATAGAAATAATAAGGAGGGACCCCTATGAAACTAAAAAAATCTCCCCTACTCTTACTCATAATCACATTCATATTTGTAATTACAGGGCTCGGTTTTACATACTTCAAACACAATAAAACAATCCCATCAAAAAATAACGTGACGAAAAAAAATTGGTTAGATGATCCTTACTTACGTTGGTCTTACACACATATGAAAGAATTCACTTTAATTAATGACGTAAAAAACAATCCTGACCAAATTGCTCACTTCCCTTCCGCATTGCAAAACTTAGACGATTTTGCTGTGGAGCGTAGATTTGGAAATACAACTCCTTTAAAAAAACTTTTAGACGATAACAAAACGGATGCTTTTGTCGTTGTACATAATGGGCAACTTGTTTATGAACAATATTTCAATAGATATAACGAGAATGAACCTCACGGCATGGCGTCATTAGCAAAGGTCTTTACGGGTGCAATGATACAATCTCTCGCTGAAGAAAATCGTATTGACTTAGAGAAAACAGCTAACACTTATATAAAAGAATTAAACAATACACCGTTCGGTAAAGCTACACTTCAGCAATTAATGGACATGCAAGTTTCTGTAGAATACCCTACTCACGGATATGAACATCCAGCGTTAGAAAATCAAGATGCACAACTATATTTAGCGAGCAATATTTTACCTCGAGGTAAAAACTACGACGGTCCAATGAAAATTTATGATATGTTACGAGAAGCGGAAGAAACCGCACCGCCCGGTTCCGGTTTTTCTTACGATAACGGATCTGCTGAAACGCTCGCTTGGGTTATTCGAACTATCACTGGTAAATCATTAGCGGAAAATGTTAGCGAACGAATATGGTCTCAAATTGGTATGGAAGAAAACGCATATTACGTAACAGATGAAACAAAAGTAGAACAAGCAAGTGCTGGTTTAAATGCAACTGCTAGAGATATGGCGAGATTCGGGCAATTACTATTAAATAACGGGGAATATAATGGAAAACAAATCCTCCCTTCCTCTATTACAGAAAGTATAAAAAATGTCCAAAAAGGTGAACTTGCAATTGGCACTGGTGCTTCTATTTCTTATCATAATCAATGGTGGATTCCGCATAATGAACAAGGTGCTTTCGAAGTGTTAGGTAGTTACGGACAAACACTTTACATCGATCCGCAAGCAAATATGGTAATTGTCCACTTCTCTTCTAACGCTACGCCAAGTAATGAAATACATTCAGTTTACGCCAATATGTATATTGATATTGCACATCATTTAGAGAAGCTTCCACAATAGTGGAAGCTTCTCTTATTGCGTTGTTTTATTTGAAACCACTACCCTTATTACGGTTATTCATAATGAAACTTTTTATTAGCAATCCAATAATACGTTACGAAGAGTGTCAATAAAATCCACACTATAGTTAGTAATCCATTAATTATTGCGTTTGAATTTACTACCCCCGTGACTAACGTTTCCATTGCATACTTACTCATACCGGCTGGATTAAGCTGATCTATTATTGGATTCAAACCGACGATTACTCTGCAGGCTAAAAGGAAAACAATTGAAATTAATGCAATAATACCTTGACTGTGAAAAATAGCACTTATCATTGTTGTGAAAGATACGATAAAAAGAACCCAAATTAGATAAAATAGTAATCCAGTAATTAGGTGTGCAAATGGAACGGCAGTAAAAAGAAAATTTACATATAGATAAGAAGCTACGTATCCAATTGTTACACTAAACGCTACCATTAAATAGTTTGACACTATTTTCCCACCTACATATGAAGTAACAGTAACGGGCCTTGTTAAAATAAAGGCCAACATACCATTAGCTTTATCTGTTTGAATTGCACCCATCATAGAAATCACTAGAATCATAAGTCCAAGCTGATCAAACTGGGATCCCAAAGTAGTCGCTAATACTTCGCCCCCTTTTTGCGCTGCCATACTCAGATCAATTGTAATTCCCTGGCCTCCACCTAACGCTTCTAGAATTGATGGCAAATAATGAGTTACTATCGGCTGTGTTGCACCTAAAAATATAAAAACAATTGGTAGCCAAATAATCTTAAAATCACGTAACATTTGAACATATTCTTTTTTTATCAATACCATTGAGTTATTCATTTTTACACCACCAATTTCAAGAAAATTTCTTCTAAAGTATCGTTGCTCATTTTAAATTTAACGATGTCCACTTTATGTTCGAGTGCATTTTGCAGTAACATATTTTTGTTTATTTCGATACTTTCAACCTTCACTTTGATTTTAAGCCCAACCACTTCTACATTCTTCACATACGGTAATTTCTTTACAACTTCAATCCAATTTTGATCTTTATCTGTTATTTCAATAATTAATTTATTTTCACGATTACGGTGTAAAAGCTCCGTAATCGTTGTGTCTTCTATTTTTGTTCCATCTTTTATAATGACAAATCGTTCACAGATTTCTTCTGCATCGCTTAAGATGTGGGTTGATAATAAAATGGTTGTATCTTTTTTTATTTCTTCAATCAGATTCAATACTTCCCGCCGGCCGATCGGATCTAATGCGGATACTGGTTCATCCATGACAATAAGCGAAGGTTTATGCAATAATGCTTGTGCAATACCAAGTCGTTGTTTCATTCCACCAGAAAATGTACTAACCTTTGCATTTTCTTCTTCCTTTAGTCCAACTTTCTCCAACATTTTTGGAATCGACTTTGACAATTCTTCTTTTTTCAACCCCGAAAGTTGGCCCATAAACGTAAGCGTTTCTCTCGCTGTCATCCAATGAAAAAAATTAGGATATTGAGGTAGATAACCAATTTCACTTTTCATTTTTGATATTTTTATCCCATTCAATAAAACTTCACCAGCAGTTGGATTAGTAATATCCGAAATTACTTTTATTAATGTGGATTTCCCTGCTCCGTTTGGTCCAATTAATCCGACGCATTCCCCCGCTTGCAGTTCCATCGAGAAATTATTGACAGCAATTTTTCCTTTAAATGATTTTGTTACATTTTTAATCTCTAATTTCATAATTTCTCACTGTCCTTTCTCCCTATAACAAAGTACAAGATAGGTCCCAATATATTAACGAAAAGAATAATTAACGTCCATACAAGTACATTTTTTCTTGTTTTCCTATGTCGATATAAATCAATGAATGCAATTAAAACTAAAAGTGCTCCCACTGCAATAACTGGCAATATAATGGGTAGAAAAGCCATAATATCAATGTCTTTAAGATCATTCAATCCATAATGTATTTTCATTGTCATCACTCCTTTTAAATCTCATTATCATTATTGATAATAATAAAATAAAAACGGATGGATTGCAATCATTATTCTCATTATTTATAATGAGAATAAAAAACAATACATAAGGTGATATAATGAGTAATAAAGTTGAAATTTTAATGCATCCGGTAAGAATGAAAATTTGCCAAGTGTTAATGAGAAATAAAGAAGATGGGCTAACACCATTAGAAATGGTAAAAATCATTAAAAATGTACCACAAGCAACACTATATAGACAGCTACAAACTATGGTTGATTCTGGTATCGTCCATGTAATTAAAGAAAAAAAGGTGAAATCTGTTTCTGAAAAATATTACGCAATCAATGAAGAAGATGCAAAAATTGAAGGAAGTGAATGGAAAAGATTATCTGATGATGAAAAGTTAAACTACATTTCCTATTATCAGTTATCACTTATGACACAATATCAAAGTTACCTTAAGAAATTAGAGGAACAAAACAGTCAAGAAGATAAGTCTACTTTTTCTGTAGTAGAATTAAAGCTAGGTAAGGAACACTTTGGAAAATTTCAAAACGAACTTAACGAATTAATGATTAAATACTACAATAGCCAAAGTAAAGATGACGAAATAGAGGCTCCGGTTCGGACCGTCGCTATTACAATTATTCCAGAAACGTGAACTCACTCAATATACATAATACAAGCCGATGCTTCCTTACCATAGGCATCATCGGCTACCTTCATTTCGAAAATTGTTTTGACTACTACTGTACGGCTAGCGAAAAAACTTATCTAGAAGCTGCAATGTTATAGCATCTAGAATTAGAATGTGCTTAAAGGTCCTATCTTTCCTATATTACATGAATTCTTTTCTTTCTTTTCTCATGCTAGTCTCATACCATCCACACTCTCTCCAAACACTTTTTAAAAAGAAGCATGGATAGACTAATAAATATAAATTAGGGATCCACCAAGACATATCAAAATCTAAACGGATTGTCCAAAATGCTAGAGCTTGTAACCCTGAGCAAAAAGTTAAAATTAATGATAAAAACGCAAAGTGGCTCCAAATATGTTTTTGTTTAGAATACAAATACAAACTTAAAAATCCCGTTAACGAGATTAACAAATCCAAGGGTAAAAAAGACCAGTTCCATGCTACTAAAATTGGGTCTTCATAATCTTTAAACAAATATTCTTGCGGAATCATATGAAAAATTGTTATGAGCCAATATACAACAAATCCAAGATCAGTAATAAAGAAAAAATACTTTAATCGATTCAATGTATACGTTCCTCCACTATTTCTTTTTTCTTCGCTTCATGTGCTGCACTATTAAAATTTAAAATTACGACTCCAATTAAAATAAAAAGAATTGCTAGTATCTTAATTATATTGATACTTTCTCCAAAATAAATAAAACCAATTGTTGTAATCGTTACAATTCCCATACCTGACCAAACCGCATATGCAACGGACATTTCCATCCCTTTTAATGCAAATGAAAGAAATGCAAAACTTACTACATAAAATACAAAAATAAGAATGCTTGGTAATAGTTTCGTTAATCCATCAGATAATTTCATCGCAGTTGTACCCGCTACTTCAAATAAAATTGCTAAACTTAAATAAATCCACTGCACTATTCTCCCACCTTCTATTTCGAATTAGAAATTCCGTACAGTAACATGTCCATAATCGATTCAAGCATACTTCCCAATGTATAGTCACTCTTTTCAATAAACATAGGATCATATATGCGATTCAGTGCCCCTAAATATACTTCAATAAAAAACGGAATTTGAATTTTTCTTATGCTTCCTTCTCTCATTCCCTCTTCTATTAAACAGATTACAGTAGACCAACCTTCACGTAAAAACTGATCTAATTTTAACCATTGATTATAATGATGTTTTTTTAGTTCTACTAATAAACGTGCATCCATGAATTGAAATTGTTGTGGAATGCATATTAAAATGAGTCTTATTTTTTCAACTGTTTGTAACGTATCATCTTCAGCGATATTTTTTTCCTTTTCTTGAATACTTTCTATTACATTACGAATAACTTCATCTACTATTTCATCTTTTGAAGAGAAGTGCTCATAGATTGTCCTCTTACTCACAGCTAATTGTTTTGCTAAGTCACTAATTGTAAATGTAAACCCCTTCGTTTGAATTTGATGAATTGTTTCTGTTAATATTCTTTGCTTCATAATCCGCCCCCTAAACCATTGGTACCAATTTGGTTTTTTTGGTACCATTTCATTTTACAATATTTAACACAATATACACAATAAATATTTCTTAATTTTCTAACCCATAATTCAAAACAGGTAAAACGTAAGAGCAATGAGGATCATACCTGCATATTCAACAATAAAGTGAATGTATAGAAGAACACTGATACATGAAGCTTTAAATAAAGTTAAATGCAGCTCTATAAGGCTATGTTGGTATATGTTCTTTTTTAGCTTGATGGGTATGTATAGAAAATATTAGTCACTGGGCACTAATATTTTCTAATGAGTAACAAAAAAGGGTTACAAATTCAATTATAGCCCTTTTACCAAGTGTCTTTTGTTTCATATGATTCCTATAACAATTACAAAGCTGAATAATCATCGTTGAAGCTGCTTGCTTCTGCTAAAAAACTATAGAAAAAGACACCCTTATAGGAGTGTCTTTTCTACTCTCTTTAAAGAATTTATATCAACCTCATATGTATTCCCATATGGTCTAAGCGATGGAATCTCTTCCTTTGGCCCATAAAATAATAGTTTCAAATCATCATCTTTATACTGAACTACGAAGAAGTCATCGAATTGGTCGAATGTGTTTTGATTGATCGTAATAAAACCTTTTTCTTGGGCAGTTGTTTTAACACTTATTCTTCTCCCTTCTTTGATGACATCATATCCATGCTGATTCGTCACTTTGGATAGCTCACCATTCATATAAAGAACACAAAAAAATTCACCTAAACGACCTATAAGATGCCTTAATTCAGTCGCCTTACAACCAAGAACATTCATTTCAAATCGTAACATTTCAAAGTATGCCTCATATAATTTTTTAATTTGTGAGATTCCTATTTTATCCTTATCCTTATAAAAAAGAAGTTTCCCATTATCCCACTCACCTACAACATATTCACAATCTGTCCCTTTAGGTTTGTGAAAAACTAATCCTGTATAAGGATAATTTTCACCTACATATCTATAAGTTTCTTATTTATATATAAATATATTTTTATTAACAGCTCTCCCTTTGTTATAACGGTTATAACAATAATCAGCAGGATTAATACTCCCCGGTTTTGTATTAAATTTTGTTATTAATCTGTCCTTTATTTCTGCAGATGTTACAGTATCGCCTATCTTTTCTTTAAGAGCCTCTATGAATTGCTCATAAATAGTCAATGTAATCCTCTCCTCGTGTTTATCAATATTTTTAGCCATAGTACAACCTTTACTCTATAATTTGACCCGATTGTAGAATAACGTAACCGATATTTTTAACTTCTATATAACTATCTATATAAATTTTACATTTAATCACTTAAATTTCATAGACTATTAGAGTAAAATATAAATTGGAGAATTTTATTAAATGCTCAAAATAAAGATAATACTCCATTAAGAGCTCGTTTATTTAGGAAACGTGTCTTTTTTTTATTGGCTTTTTAAATAAGGTAAACGTGAAGAAGCATTATAAAAAGCAGGACAATAATATTAAATTAACTTCCATTCGAAGGAGTTTAAGCCTTGCATGAATGACTATAATGACTATTTGGTTGAGCAATCGATATGTTGTGCCGAAACGTCAATATATTAAAAAAGGATCTCTCTTGATAAAGAGAGATCCTTTTTTTACTTCTTCTTCTTTTCTGTCGGTTGGCTTTGTTTAGCGAAATTAGATGAATCATCGAAATTCGGTTGCTTTTTACCAGCATTATTACTTCTACCTTTTCCCATATGTAATGCACCTCCTCTCGTCCTTACTATTCCCAATAAAAAAATCATCTTGCATCCAAGAGGATTTTTTGTTGTGCTATTATTAATAATGCCCAACTGTTACCGCAGTACTTCCAACACGGTCCTATCCTAACTTTTAACCATGGTGTTGATCGTGGCCATCAAGCCTATGATTATCTATCCGTCTTGGGGTTTTCCTTTAAACGTACCCTAGTCTTCGATTGCTTGATAGGCCATAGTCCAGAAGTCTTGGATAAGATGCGATGGGGCCGGAGTGGACATCCCAACCTGGGTGAACAGAATTCCAATAAACTGTTTATCTGGATCAGCGTAAGCTGAAGTACCGGTTCCACCATCCCAGCCGAATTGACCAATAGACGCGTAGTCTCCAAGATAGGTACGCACCGCCATCCCAAAGCCCCAGCCACCTTGGATCCCTTGTCCGAACGACAAATGGACGTTATTTTTGGCCAAATCGTCTCGG
Source organism: Bacillus basilensis (assembly GCF_921008455.1). Lineage (NCBI taxonomy): Bacteria > Bacillati > Bacillota > Bacilli > Caryophanales > Bacillaceae > Bacillus > Bacillus basilensis. The sequence continues at coordinate 3,372,459 of NZ_CAKLBZ010000001.1, forward strand.
TATACTTGTTGTTCCGGAGTAAGACGGTTGGTGGTCATCAGCTGGACTGCGGGCCTAGACAGGATCCGTTTAGTACCGTGCATCCCTTTATTCAAAAGCATCTGCAAATACGCGTGATAATCGTCGACGGTTCCAAGCAGTCCACCACCGCCTGCTTGGAATGCTGGAGGTTTGCTATAACGTCCATCCGCCCCCTCATCCCACACGATGAATTCACCTGTCTGCGGATTGGGGTTGAAGGCTGGTGGAAGCCGATCAATCTTGAGCTGAGGTACGTAGAATCCAGTATCCTTCATTCCTAGCGGATCGAATATGCGTTCGTGCAAGAACGACTCGAACGTCTGACCCGTGACCCTGGCAACAAGAACGCCGATTACTTCTATACTGATATGATACTGCCACCGCTCTCCGGGCTGATAGCTTAGCGGAAGTCCACCTAGGCGACGCATAAACTCATCTGGATCGGGCATATCCTGCCCTGGCGTGTCGAATATCCCACTCTCAAAGAACGCGTTCATGATTGGAGAACCCATCAACGTGAGATCCACTCCGAGCCCGAATGTGGAGGTCAACAAGTCTCGTACAGTGATAGGACGCCGTGCTGGGACGGTCTCTTCTAGCGGGCCATCGGGCTGTTTCAACACTTGCCGGTCGGCGAGTTCCGGTAGCCATTTGTCTACTGGGTCGTCTAAATGCAGTTTGCACTCATCGAGCAGAACCATTACTGGTGAAACTGCGATTGGCTTGCTAGTGGACGCCAATCGAAAAATCGTGTCCCGACGCATTGGTGCACCACCATCATGCCTCATTGTTCCAAGCGCTTCGACATGCGTCTCGCCGTTTCGGCTGACTAAGGCGACGAGCCCAGGAATCTTTCCAGAATCGACATGCTGCGCCAATATATTGCGCATTTTGCGCAATCCTGTTTCAGAAAAGCCCTTATTGTTTTGTCCCATTTTGTTCTCCTTTAGTTTAGATTGAGATTTCTAATACATATTGACAATCAATTATTAGTTCTTCAAATAGAAAAATTCCCCTTTTTAATAATTTCGACAAAATGCATTTATATACATGGAGGCACCATGCATCACTATCAACCTAAGATAGGCTACATTTATGGGGATTTAATAATGGGGAATGCAATCATTAATAACATTGATACAGCCATAAAAAAATATGATTACAAGATTTGCGAATTGATTATGATACATCTAAAAACACCGATATTCTTTCAAACAAGTAAAAAAGCGCCCTATAACCAGGGCGCTTTGCTCCAACCTAATGACTAATATTAGCAGTTGGGTATAATGTTGTCCCTCCAATTGAAACCTTTATTTCATTTGTTAACGGAACATTTTGTTCATTAATAATTGTTCTCCACCATTCCCATGCAAGACCTGTACATTCTCTTGCAACGATTTTTATATTTTTTGAATTTGGTGGAAGAGGGATAACTGTAGAGTAATGAGCCGTTTTGTCTTTGCCACTACCTTCCCATGTTTTATGTGTTAGTACTTCTTTTCCATTTTGATCAAATGTGAATTCCTCCCAAGATACATCAAATTGAGCAACGTAAGCACCGTAATGATCAAGTATCATTTTAGCACTTGAATATTCTGTAGTTGTCGTTTCGATATAATCTGTATTGTTATGAACAGCAGCAGTTGCATTATCTTTTAAGAAAGTGCTTGTATATGAAATTGGGTATGCTGGATTTTTAAGACTTAATTCAGCATTATCTTTAATGATATTTCGGATTTCATTGAAATCTTTTGTAACAACCTTGTTATGCTCTTTTGCATCTCCGCCTAATACTACAGCAGTAAAGGTACTTTCTTCAAAAATATCTTTGTACTGTCCACTCGTTTCAACGCTGTTATTCTTAAGTAAAGCTTTAAAAGCAGCTTGTACATCTTTGCTCTTAGATGTTGTTTCTAATTTTACATAAACCGTTCTACCATAAGCTACATTTGAAACCATAACAGGTGGAGCCGAATTACTTACTCCTTTACGAGTTAACTCACCAAAAGTAACACTATTATCAAAGAGATCAGATGGATTGTTAGGTAGTTCAGCACTTACAGTATAAAATATTTGTTTATATGCGGCCACCATCACTTTCTTTTCTCCATTTGCAACCGCATTAAAGTCAATATTTAGACTGTTATCAAGATATTTAGCGTTAACATTAAGAGCACTTGCGATTTGTGATTTACTATAAACCATAGATTCTGTATACTGCATTCTTGCAGGTAACGTATGTGTTGTAGAATACTTTTCATTCCAAGTAGATACTAAATCGTCTACTGCTCCAGCCACATTACCATATGTCGGATTTTGGACAGTGATTGTATTTTCTTTTCTCATGCCAGGTAAGTCTATACTAATATTCAAAGGTTTTCTCTTAGCCACTAATAAACTCGGTTGATTGTCTGCAAAAGCTTTATTAGCAAGTTGTACAGCTCCTGGATACGTGCGATTTGCTACAGAATCAATAATTGAAATATCGACTGGTGATGTTGTAAGTGATTTTTTCTCGCGTTCCACTACTACAAATTTACCATTTGAATTGATACTTTCTTTCGGAACAAAACTCGCTATCTTATCACCATTTACAGCTAAAACCTCTTGATTATTATATTTAAGGCTTGCTATACCAGTATCAATGCTACTAGCATTTTTAGTTATATCAGTTGCATTACCCGCTTGTGTTTCTGCGAAAGAAATAGATGAATAATTAAGAGTGCATAGACTAACTAATAAACATGTAAGGAACTTTCTTCTCTTGGTATTTTTCTTAATGTTCAGAAAAATCACCCCATTCTTTTTTTAGTAAGATATAATAATGATGGATACATGATAGCTAACTAATAAACTTACATAAACGCTTTTAAAAGTTCTTGAACTAACGGAATTACTCCACCTAAAAATTTTAATACTGCCATTGCGATTTCCATATTACTTCCTCCTCTTTGCTGTATTAAGATGTGTTGTATATTTATGCTTTCATTATAATAAGCTTTTGCATTTGCATCAATTCATTTTTATATGCAATATTTCATATTGAGGAAAAGCAACTTTTTCTGTCAGATGATGATGGTACTACTCTTCTTGACAATATTTCAATCCCTCTAAAAATATCAGAATTTTCTAATTCTAAAAGGTTATGAACGAATCAACCTCGAATAATTGTAATAAATATACATAAGGAGGTTGATCTATTTTGTTTCGTTCTTTTACTAATGGTTGCGTCGCCTTAGTGCAACGTTTCTTGCCAGAGCCGTTTATTTTATCATGTTTATTAACTGTTTTTGTTATCTTCTTCGGCATGTTTGCAACGCATCAAACACCTGTGGAAATGATTAATCACTGGGGTAATGGCATTTGGGGACTTCTCGCCTTTTCTATGCAAATGGCACTTGTACTCGTGACAGGATCTGCTTTAGCAAACGCTCCTCTCATTAAAAAAGGATTAACGAAAGCGGCAAGACTACCAAAAACGAATGGACAAGGTATTATTGCCATTTCAATCGTAAGTTTACTAGGGGCATACATAAACTGGGGATTTGGTATTGTTGTATCTGTTTTATACGCAAAGGAAGTAGCGAGGCAGCTTGAAGGATTAGATTATAGACTAGCCATTGCTTCTTCTTACTCTGGATTTCTCATTTGGCATGCGGGGCTTTCTGCTTCTATTCCTCTTACGTTAGCAACAGGCGGCGAAACGTTAATCAAAACGACAGCTGGAAGTATTAAAGAAGCGATTCCTATAACTGAAACGTTATTCTCACCATACGCTCTCGTTCCAGTTATTATCTTTTTAGTTACGATGCCTCTCATTAATAAGGCGATGCATCCAGATGAAAAGCATACGATTACAGTGGATCCTAGCGTGTTCCATGAGGAAGCTGCGGCTCAAGAAGTAGAAAAAAATACGTTCGCTGAAAAAATGGAAAATAGTATCATTATTACACTTTGCGTTGGATTGTTAGGTCTCATTTATATTTTCAATTACTTTTATACGAAAGGTTTTAACCTTACTCTCGATATCGTGATTTTTATGTTATTAATTGCTGGTCTTATTTTTCACCGCACTCCAATTCAATATATTCGTGCTTTTTCAGATTCTACGAAAAGTGCTTCTGGCATTTTACTTCAGTTTCCGTTTTATGCAGGAATTATGGGGATGATGATTGGAGCAAATAGTGAAGGACTTTCACTTGGAGGAGCTATTTCTAATTTCTTTATTAGCATTTCAAACGAAACGACTTTCCCGCTCTTTACTTTTTTAAGTGCTGGCATCGTTAATATTTTCGTTCCATCAGGAGGCGGTCAATGGGCAGTGCAAGCACCAATTATGATTCCAGCTGGTGCTGAACTTGGTGTACCTGCTGCAAAAACAGCAATGGCAATTGCTTGGGGCGATGCTTGGACGAATTTAATTCAACCTTTCTGGGCATTACCGGCATTAGCGATAGCCAGTTTAGGCGCTCGTGATATTATGGGATTTTGCGTTGTCAACTTACTATATGCAGGATTTATCATAAGTCTATGTTTCCTATTTATTTAAACGAAAAGCTAGTTTTATACTAGCTTTTTTACATAATAAATTATTTATTTCCCATGCAATTTATAATACCTCTCCACTCTATATCCGTAAGAAGTAATGCCTCGCATGAAAAAAAATCTTCACATACTTTTTCAATCAGATGTGGATTTTCCCTCAAGAAATTCCACTGTAATACTTTAGGAAGAAAATGTATTTCATATTCCTTACTTCCCCGTACTACTTCATCAACTTCTCTTTCACAAATTCCCCTTATTAAATAATCATTTCTTAACTCTATTTGAATTTGCTGAAATATTGCGCTACATTTTTTCAATTGAAGTAAACACGTAATATACGTTCGTAAAAGTTCGTTATCATACCCACAACATTTTATAATACGTTCCATTTCATTCATAATGTACGAGCCTTTTCTTCTATTTGTAATAACCACTTTTCCCGCTTCTCTCGTTTACTCGTTTTCACAGATTGAAAAACTGACCGTTTTATATCGCGAATTCCGCAAAAACGTAAAACACCTCTCTTCATCATAATCCAATCTGCTGATCGATATAATAGTGCGACATACCATAACGGTGAGTCTAATGTATTAATTACCCACGCCTTCTTACCTTTCAATAACCCTTTCGGCAGAGCACCTTCATATTTATAAGCAAATCCAGCTACGAATATGCGATCAATAAACCCTTTTAAAATAGCCGGCATCCCCCACCACCATATTGGATAAATGAAGAGAAGAGTATCCGCTTCTTCCACTAACGTTCTGTACCGAGCTGTTTCTTCTTCATTTACTAAATCACGCCTTTTCTTCTCTTCATTAAAAACAAGGACTGGATCAAATTGTTCTTTGTATAAATCAAGTACAGTAACTGAATGATTTGTTTCCTGTAGTCCTTTTTGCACATGCTTTAAAATCGCCGCGTTAAAACTTGAAGGACTAGGATGAGCGTATACAATTAGTACATTCACTGCCAAACAACTCCCTCTATAAGTTAAAGTTTCCCCTTCTTTAACATCTTCTCTACAATTTGCACGTTTTTCGAACTTTGCAACAAACGATTTAATACTGTGATTAACTCTTCCTTTTCTAAATCTTTCAGTTTCTCTTTCACCTTACTCTCACCAGCATCTTGAATATCATAAACAACTGCCGCCATATGCTTGCAAAGATTCTCATACGGACACTCGCAGCTACTTTCTGTAAAATCTTCAAGATCAATAATCACTTCATAGTTTCCTGCATTTCCAGTAACGAAAGCAAATACTTTTTTGTCTTGTATTTCAACATCTTCTACATGTCCTTCTTCATAATATTCATAACCTTTATCCATAATGTATTTAGGAATCCATTTCGTTATATCATGTAATAAGTAAGCGTACATAATAGCACCGCTTCCTTTAATTCCCTTTTGACTTCCACAACCCCTGCATGTTATTCTAATAACTGTCAAATAGCAAGTCTATGTGACAAAACGACTGACACCTATTCGGCGAAGGTGTCTCTTTTCATTTGCAGCCGATATGAAGTGCCTCTTTCAGGCACATTCAATCTTTGACACTACACACTCAACACCATTCCCTGTATCAGGCTGCTTAAGCAGTCTTTTACTCTACATACTTCAAAAAAAAGAGAGCTTAGCTCCCTTTTCTCGCCTTATAAAATACCCCTTTTTCAGTATAGAGATATTCATCAGCTAATGTAATTTTCCCATCCAGTTTCAGTTCATCTAATAGCCTTGATAAATAAAATTGATGTAACATCTTTTTCGTGAATTTTCCTTCATGATGCGAAACGATATGTTCTTGAATATCTAACAATGATATCGGCTTATCTTGCTCTATCATATATTCATAAACTGTACTACGCAGTTTTACGTATTTTTCGAGTGTCACAGTAATGCGCAACCCCTTTCTTCTTAATATAAATTTTCGTAATCGGTTTTTTTGCAACAAAAAAACCTCTCCGATAAGAAGAAGTTACGTATATATCTTCGTCTTATCTCCCAGAACAAATATGTTCTGCTGGAATTAGCACCTGCATCGCGGTTGCTGGGTTTCATCGGGCCAGTCCCTCCACCTCTCTGGATAAGAAAATATTCACTTAAAACCTACTATACGTAATTTCACTTTAATTGTCAAACAAATATAACAAATTATATTTTTTTCCTTACTGTTCATACTATATATATATGAGTATTCAAGGAGGATTATGAAATGCATCAAAATGCTCGCGGATATGTACAAGATTCTTTTCAATCGTTACAAGAAGCAAAACATTGTTTAGAAGAAGCACTACAGACTGTTGAAAAAGATTTTAATCGCGCTCGTATTGAGCAATCCCTTTATGCGATCGAACAAGCTATTCAACGCTGCGATTACACCGTTCACATTTTAGAACAAGATTGAAAAAACTTCCCATCAATTGATGGGAAGCTTTTTCAAATGGCATACTTCATAATTATTGCCGTTATGATTAAAAAATATACAGAATTAACAATTTCTAAAATCCCTACTTTTATAATTGAAATTTTTTTGCCATACAATATAATTGCTCGAATGACACTTGGTATAAAAATAAGAGAACACCACGGATTGATAGCAAATATGATAATCGTTAACACGATATGATAACCCCAAGATATAAAACGATACTTCGGATTATTTTTCTCACGAATCATCGTTTTCACATAAAACGTACTTCCTAAAAAATATAAAAATGAAATAAGCGCAATAAATACTGCTGTTTTATCTAGAAGCTTCATTGAAAAATAATAACTAACTAAACCACCTATACAGAAAACAATAATTGCACTAATGTCATTTAGTAATGCTCTTTCATTCTTTTGACGAGCGTAATACATATTTACTATAAATAAGGGAATCATTACCGCTACGAATAAAAGAATGCGCCATTCATATAATAGAGAAATCATCCCAAATACGAAAGCGATGATAAAATATACAATCGAAGCATGTAAATACTCTTTTTTTCGTTTTTGTTTTATGTACATAAGAAATGGATACGTAGCTAAATAGATAAAGAACCAAGCTAAAAACAATGGGATATGATACATAGTAGGTTTCCCAAGAATAACACTTAATAGAAATGGTATAACAAGCATGGCCCATGCACCATGTTGCTTCGGAATAACTAACTTCATTAACTATACACCTCCCTTTTGAAAATAGTTCTCACCTATTATTATACAAATAATTTTATATAATAGCCGACGTATATTGAATCGATTTTTTGACAAATAAAAAATGCTCCTTACAATATGTAAGAAGCATGAAAGAGGCAAACGAATATGTAAGTCGCGACCCTACCTTATATGAGTATGCTTTTCTATGCCATGTTATGCTTATCTAATATGCCGTATTTCCTTTTAAATCTTGTAAGAATCGTAATCCAAGAAGTACTAAATAATAGTAAGAACACAACATTCGAAATCGCATGGCTCAAATCGAAATAAAAACTTGTTATATAATATGAAATGACAGCTTCCCACGTTGCTTCACGTATAAAACCGAGAAGCCCCCAGAAATTCATGATCCAGCCAAATAAAAAGCCCACGAAGAACCCATATAGTAGTCTCCCCCATAACTTTTTCATTAAAAATGTATTGCGAAGTAAGCCTGCTATAAAACCAATCATACCCCATGAAAACATTTGCCACGGTGTCCACGGACCTTGTCCTAAAAAAATGTTAGATACGATGGCCGCTGTTGCCCCGATCATAAATCCAGTTTCGCTTCCAAACACAATTGCAGAAACGATAATTACAAAAGAAGTCGGTTGTACACTTGGTAAAATAGAAAATGGTACGCGGCTAACTGCTGCAATTGCCGCTAATACGGCAACGAGAACAATTTCACGTGAAACAAATGCCTTCCTTTCAAAACGGATATAGAAAGGTAACATAATAACAACTAATAAAAACAAACTACTTAACAGGTAATAACCGTCCATGATAAGTGTAGTAAAGAGTAATGTGCCTATTATTACTGCAAAAATACATATTATGAATGCAACATATCGTTTGGACACGCTTCGTACACATCCTCCCACGTTAATGCATATGGCAATTCTTTTCGAATGAATCGGTTAATAGATGTTGTATAAAAGAAGTTACCACTAAAAAATTCTTTCGGTGCATCATTCATAATAACTGCTCCGTCAAATAACATCATACATTGATCCACGTATTTCGCTGCAAACTCAATATCATGCGTTGCCATTACAATTGTTGTCCCTTCTTTTTGCAATTTCCTAAATAGCTCTCCTACTCTTTCTTTCTTCCACGGATCTAATCCCTTTGTCGGTTCATCTAGTAATAATAAAGTTGGCTTTGATAATAATGTTGTACATAACGCGAGTAATTGTTGCTCTCCCCCGCTACAATCATGCGGATGGCGCTCTTTAAGCGAATACAACCAAAACTGTTTTAGCTTATCTTCTGCTATTTCTTTTCCTTGTTCTCCGTATAATTCACGCGCTCGTTCATAAACCTCATCCCACACTGTATCAAATGTAAAATGATAATACGGATGCTGTGATACATACCCGATCCTTTTAAATCGTTCTTTCGAATCAATTTTATGTATCACTTTCCCATTCCACTTTACTTTCCCTCTTCTCGCTTTTTGTAATCCAGCTAAAATCGTTAACAGTGTGGACTTACCCGTACCATTTTTCCCAACAAGAGCCACCCATTTCCCTTTTTCAATCGAAACTGTTAAATCTCGTAAAATAAGCGGACTGTTTTTTTCATATTGAAAAGAAATATGCTCTGCATGTAAAATGACTTCTTGCTTTTCACTTTGTGCTACTGGCTCGTTTACATATGACATCACTGAAAAATCATTCATTTTCATTTGTGCTTCTCGCACTGTAAACGGAATATCTTTCGCATTCCACTCTAAAAACAATCTTGGAATTTGCGGAATAAATGGACGGAACTTTTCTACTTCCCACATATTCGCTATAACCGCTTTAGGACTACCGTCATACACGATTTGACCATTATTCATACAAATAACACGCGTAGCAAGTGGTATCACCTCATCTAAACGATGTTCACTTAAAACAATCGTAATGCCAAGTTCTTCATTAATACGTTTTAACAACCCTAAAAATTCTTTCGCAGCAATTGGATCTAATTGCGCCGTTGGTTCATCTAGTAATAATAATTTGGGCTGCATAACTAATACAGCAGCTAAATTGACGAGCTGCTTTTGCCCGCCAGATAACGTATGAACAGATTGGTGCAATAAATCTTGAAATCCTAAGAAGCTAATAAGTTCAGCTATTCTCTTTTGAATAATATGTGATGGTAACCCGATATTTTCTAAAGAAAATGCTAATTCTTGAATGACCGTATCCATTACGAGCTGATTCTCTGGGTTTTGAAATACCATGCCAATTTCTTGGGCAGATAACAAATCCGGTACATTTTCTAATAAAGTACCATCATAATATGTATCTCCATTACGCTTACCGATTGGAAGTAATTCCTTTTTAAAATGTTTTAATAAAGTCGTCTTTCCAGATCCTGACCCTCCGGCAAGTGCAATAAACTCTCCTTTTTGAATAGAAAGAGAAATATGCTGTAACGCTTTTTCGTTTTCATCAGCATATACAAATGATAAATTGTTTATTTCTGCATGCGCCACCATATCCATTCCCTTCCTTCCATTATGATTGGTAAACTAATAAACATCGTAAATACGACAAACATCATCCCATCGTATTGCTGAAATAAAAAAGATTCGACTTTCGGATAAATGATTAACTTTCCTCCGCCATACGTACTACATATAATAGCAATTATAAATAGAATACTTAAATAGCTGAGCGTGTACCAATCGCGTCTTTCCATTCTATAACGAATATATGTCGTACGCTTCGTTACACCAAATCCACGAGCTTGCATAGAATCTGCCGTTTGCAGTGCATCTTCTAATGAACAAATTAATAATACTTGCAATAATTGCATACCACTTTTCACGCGTTCAACAATGGAACCTGCATCTACTTGTACACCTTTCGTTTTTTGGACGAGTGTTATTTTCTGTAATCGTCTCATAAACAAAGGAACAAATCTCACTGTAATCATCGTTAACAATGCTACTTTCGGTGAAATTCTAGAAAACAAATATAAAAATTTATGACTTGAAATAATATCATTATACGAAGCAAACGTAAACATAATCGCAACTAGTAATAACCCCATTACTAGTCCAAACATAATTGCCTCAAGTTTAATACGGCTATCACCTAACCAAAATAATGTAGTTCGGCCTCTATGCGTGAATAACGAATTAAATAAAATGACCATAAAAAAGAAAACGATTGTACTCGGTAACATCTTTCTTATCTTTTCGCTATTCCCTTGCATCACATTTAAAATAACAATTAATAGTATTGCCCCAATTAAAAAAAGAGGATGAAGACACATCATACATAGTATCATCACCCCGATATAATAGAAAAAATTCACAAAAGGATGTAAAGAAGAAAAACTTATTTTCATAGTCCTTTACCGAATGCCTTTCTTAATTTAGTATACATACACCCATTCGATTGTATCTCCTGGCTTCACTGTAACTACACCCGCACTATAGTTTGGAAACGAACCGTTCACACGATATTTCCAGCCACTCTTATCATTTACATCCATTTCATATAAATCATTAATCCCTTTTACATAAATATCACCTTTAGAGCCACTCGCATCCACATCTAATCCTGTACGTTGCAATACTTTATACACTGTATCGCCTTCTTGTACATCCATCTTTTTCGCACCTAATAAGTATCCTTTATTACCTTTTACTGAGATCGTAACTTGTTTTGCTTTAGGTACTGGTACTGGTACTGGTACTGGATCTGGTTTTGGTTTTGGTGGTTCTGGCTTTGGAACAGCCGGAGTCGGTATCGTTTTCTCCTCTTTATTTGGATCAACTTTTTGCTCCTGCTTCGGTGTTTCTTTCGGCTGATTCACAACCTTCGCTTCTTCTTTTACTTCTTGCGCTTTCGGTTGTTCCTGTTGCTTCTCTTCTTGTGCTTTTTGCTGTTCTGGTTGCTTATTTACAGCTGGTTGTTCTTTCGGTTGTTCCTGTTGTTTCTCTTCTTTCTTTACTTCTGGCTGCGCCTGCGGCTTTTCTTCTACTTTTTGTTCTTGTTTCTCTTTCTGCTCTTCTTGCTTATTTTGCTCTTGTTCAGCTTGTTTTTCTTCCGGTTTCGCTTCATCTTTTTTTTCTTCTTGTTTTGCTACTTCTTCTTGCTTTGGTTCTACTTTCTTCTCAGGCTTTACAGCTACCTCTTCACATCCGGCAAGTAGCCCAAGTGAAAGCATTAAAGAAATAAACCACTTCATCTTACTCATGTTGCCTCTCACCTTTCATAATAAAATTAGGAGCAAATGATTGCTCCTAATTTTTGTTAAGCTGCTTTACGTCTCCATAATACATATGCAGAAGCAATACATAATACACCCATACCTACTTCTGTAGCTGCACTATGAGAAGATGCTCCTGTTTTCGGTAGCATGCTACCGTTTCCAGACTTTTTATTTTTAACCGGTTCATTATCGACAACAACTTTTAAATTGTCATCTTTTGTTTCTTGTTGTACTTGTTTTTGTTCTTCCGGTTCTTCTGTAACTTCTTTATCTACTACATTATTCTCCGGTTCAACAATCTTTTCTGGCTGTTCAATTGGTTTCGGTTTAATTACTTCATCAATGACTACATTCGACCAATCATAAATAGATTTCCCAAGTTCTTTAAACTGAATTAAAGCTAATAATGCTTGCTCTGTCGCCATTCCGCTACCATTTTGATCACCTGGTAACCATTTAAATTCACCATTTGGAAGTTGATATGATAATAGATTTTGCACTGCCTTATGTAGACGGTTTTGATCTACATCTTTCACAAGTGATAATCCAATAATTGCTTGTGCAGCACTATTAGAATTTTCTTGTCCATCCGCAGAGAAACCACCATTTTCTAGTTGTTCATTATATAAGTATGCAACAGCTTTTTGCACAGCTGGTTTCACATCTGCTCGGTCTTGATAAGGAGCTAACGCTGATAAAACCATACCTGTTACATCAACACTACTAGCACTATCTTTACTGCTTGCACTATCGTAAGTCCAGCCGCCATCCGTATGTTGCGCGTTTATAAGTGCCTCTACTAAAGCAACTCGATTCCATTTTGAATTTACTGGAACTTCATATTTCTTCGTATCAAATGCAAGTAAAGCAAATGTATAACCTGTAACAGAATTTACTTTATCTGATTCGTACAATTTTTGAACTAAATTATGTTCGCCTACCATTTTTGGGTCTGCATTCATTGCATTCATCATAATAATCGTTCTAGCTAAATCTGTCGCTGAAAAACGATTAATGCGCTTTTCTACTTTTTCAGTTACTGCCTTAACATAATTTAATTTCGCCTCAATTGGCACATTCTTTCCAGAACGAGAAAGGCCTAATGCTACCCAATCACTTTCAATTCCATCTTGTAACATCTTTTCAGATGTCTTAGAGATTGCTTCATTTACTTGTGCTGCTGGCACTTGAATGTTCTCTTGTTTTGGTGGTTCTGGTTTTTCTTGTTTTGGATCATCCGTCTTTGGTTCTTCTGGCTTTTCTTGTTTTGGATCATCTGTTTTTGGTTCTTCTGGCTTTTCTTGTTTTGGATCATCTGTTTTTGGTTCTTCTGGCTTTTCTTGTTTTGGATCATCTGTTTTTGGTTCTTCTGGTTTTTCTTGTTTTGGATCATCTGTCTTTGGTTCTTCTACCGTTTTACAAGTACCAAATTTATCTAATGTTTGTTGTAATGTTTCTTGACTCATATTGCTCCAGTCTGAAACAAAGCGGAAAACAACAACATCTCCAGATTTTAATTTATAACTATCCGCTCCAACTTCTGCAGATTTATCATTTACATCATACAGCCAGCCACTTGTAGCCCCGGCCATTAGCCCATCAATGCCTTTTACATACGTTCCAAACGACATCGTTTCAGCTTCTACTTTGTCCCCCATGACTTTTTGCAGCAAACTTAAAGCTGTTTCCCCATCTTTAATTTGCTCTTCTTTCGGACATAACATAATGCCTTTTGGTGATTCACCAATAATTGCAAGTTTTGCTGTATTTCCTTCAGCAAACGTAATATGTACTGTATTCGCAAAAGAAACAAATACAAGTGTAACTGCCATTAACGACGTAAGCAGCCATTTTTTAAAGATTGCCATCCAAAAATTTCCTCCCTTACTACTATTCACACAAAAAAAGGCCCTTCAAGGGCGTGCAATTGACACTCTTTTTTTGTAAGTGCCGAACAAACTGTGCAACACCTCCTACCCGCATCACTCGCGGCTATATTTGTATAAGAAAAATAATTTTGTTCATGAACGTATCATTGTGATAACATTCACTTTTCTAGGCACAACTTACTTCCATTTAAGTTATCGTAAAACGATAAACCTATACATTCTGTTAATTTTAAATTTCTGTATTATTTTACTATTGACAAAGAATTTTGTCCATGCTTTATCGGATTTATTTTCTAAGAATAGTAACTTGCTAACCTTTAACTATGCAAACCCTTTTCACTAATAATGATGCCATCTTCATCCACATACACATATTCATTCGGCTTCCATTCTACTCCTCCAAATTGCAATGAAATATCACGCTCTCCTTTTCCTTCTTTTACACTTCTATTTGGCATCGTCCCTAACGCTAAAATACCAATATTAATGTTTTTTAGTTCACTAGAGTCACGAACATACCCATTTACAATAATACCTGCTAGCTTTCTTTCCTCCGCAATAGCTGCCAAATTATCACCAAGTAACGCACAATTCGTAGATGCTCCGCCATCAACAACTAATACCGTTCCTTCTGGTAATGTTTGCAATCCTTCCTTCACTAGTACATTATCATCCTTCACTTTTACCGTTGCAATTTTCCCGTGGAATTGTTCTTTCTTCCCAAAAGACCGAAAAGACTGGCGACATATTTGTAATTCATTCTCAAACTCATCACATAGATCCGTAGTTTTCCACATCTTTTTTCCCTCTTTTCCTTTTACTTTCTATTTAACATATTCTTGGATTATTTTCGTTTCCCTGTCTAATGTTGCAATAATTTGTATGTGCGGGAATAGGACAGAAAAACTATTGCCATAGGGAGCCACCTTTATTATAATCTATTCCACAGATAAATTTCAGAATATTAAAAATTAACCGAGTGAAAAAGGAGGAGTTTTATGCAATTACAAACCGAGGCAAAAAAACAGCCTAGTAAACGAAAATTTAAAATGCCTGACGCGTACGTACTACTATTTTTTATTGCCTTACTTTGTGCAATAGCTACATATTTCGTTCCTGCTGGAGAATTTAAAAGAGTGACAAACGGGACTGTTACAACGACAATACCAGGAAGTTACCATTCTGTTCCGCAATCACCGGTAGGGTTTGTTTCTTTTTTTACCGCTATTGAAAAAGGAATGACACTTGCTGCTCCTATCATCTTCTTAATTTTATTTACAGGCGGTGCCATTGCAATTCTTGAAAAAACAGGTGCCCTTGACGGTCTAATCTATCATGTTATTAACAAATTTCGGAATCAGCAATTACTTTTCATTTGTATAGTCGCAGCCCTCTTTTCTATTCTCGGAACGACTGGCATTATCGTTAACTCAGTTATCGGCTTTATCCCGATTGGCATCATCGTTGCACGCACATTAAAATGGGACGCTATCGTTGGTGTAGCAATTATTTATTTAGGCACTTATGCTGGTTTTAATGCTACTATTTTATCTCCTTCACCTTTAGGTATTTCACAAAAAATCGCAGAACTTCCGATGTTTTCGGGGATTGGTTTACGCATGGCAATCTATATCTCTTTTGTACTTGCTACCATTCTATATATTAATTGGTATATAAAACGCTTAAAAAAATCGAATAAAGGAAGCATTCTCGGAGATAATTGGTTTCCAAGTAATGCTCTTTCAAGCGGGAAAGAAACAGAGAAAACAGAAGTTCCTTGGACAATACGTCATAAACTAATTTTACTCGTTTCAGCTTTATCTTTAATTGCATTTTTAATAGGCGCATTTCGTCTACATTGGACAGACGCAGAAATGACCGCTACTTTTATTTTCATAGCAATTACAGCGGGAATAATAGGTGGCATGAACGCAAACGATATCGCTTCTACTTTTCTAGCAGGCTGCCAAAATCTCATATACGGTGCTTTGATCGTCGGAATGGCTCGTTGTATTTCAGTCATTTTAGAACAAGGCAAATTACTTGATACAATCGTTAACCAACTCGCACAGTCTCTCGAAGGACAAAGCCCAGTATTTGGAGTTATCGGTATGTATGTAAGTAGTGCCGCATTACATTTCCTTATTTCATCCGGAACAGGTGAATCTGTTATTTTCATTCCGATATTAGCTCCATTAGCTGATTTCATGCACATTACACGCCAAGTTACAGTACAGGCTGTTATGCTCGGCGAAGGTGTAGTGAACTGCTTAAATCCAACTTCCGGTGTTTTAATGGGCGTTCTCGCAGCGAGCGGCATTTCTTACGGAAAATGGATTCGATTTATGGCTCCTCTTGCATTCATCTGGTTTATCATTGGACTTATTTTTCTTATTGTTGGCGTGAATATTGAGTGGGGACCGTATTAAAAGACTCATATTATACTTAACTTGATAAAATATCTATCCTATCCTGTTCTCTTCTTCAATCCTATAAAAATCACTTATTCCAGTATAGATATAAAAAGGGATTGATCATAACGATCAATCCCTTCTATCCAAATAGAATGCCTTTAAAAATCTAGTTCCAAATTTTATTTACCCATTCCGGATGATCAATAAAAGGATTACGATTATGTTGATATTTCGTAAAAATCACTTCATTACGCTTTCGCTCTAAATCATCTACCGGGTCTTGCTCATTCCATTTTAGTAAAACGGATAGTTTGCCCATGTATGGGTCTTTATTGTTATTCACCTTTTCATTTAGTTCTAAATCTATTTCGCCGTTTTCTCCTTCGTAACGAACAGCCATGTAAAATAGCATTCTAGCGATATCTCCTTTTACACTATCACGAGGTTCCCAAGAATCACTATCGTATTTACATTCTGTCGCTTCAGAATGATTTACTCCACCATTATCAAAATCCAAATTTCCACGTGAGCTATTTACAGATACATCCGTCGCTCTTAAATGATGCAAATCTGTTCCAGGTCCTGCAGTCGTTCCAAAATCACCGTGAGATTTTGCCCAAACATGCTCTCGATTCCAGTTATTTACTCCTGATCCATTCGTAAGTTTCCCTTGCGAACGACCAGTATATAAGAGTATCACATTGTTTTTATTATTTGGATCTTCATCAGTATCTCTTAGCGCTTCCCAAACCGCACTGTATGATAACTTTGTATGATCATCAATAATATTATGAAGTTCCTTCTTTAATTCTAAACCCGTCTTTCCTATTGCATTATTATAATATGTATCGTCATAGCTTTTTACAGTAATCTCTTGTGGTGATGCAGAAGCTACTTCACTGTGTATGATATTTGTGAATGATAGAGATGCAGAACCTAAAATAAAAAATGAAGATAGTGTAACCATAGCAATCTTTGTATTTCGAAACTTCATATACCCATTTCCCCTTTAAAATATAATTTGAAGTCATTAACTAAAAAATGCTTTCTAACCCCCGAAAACTTTTAAAAGCCCATACCCCTTTTCTTTTTATTTAATACAAAACTCTATTGAGTCTGTATTATTTTCACACTTTTGGTTTATCTACTTTTCACAAGGAGTATTCCTCTCTAGTAAAGATTATGGAAATATTCTTTACAATTAAAAAGTAGTTTAATGTTAACTTATAAATTTCAATTTTTTTATGCAATAATGCATATTTGATAAATACTTCGAAAAACATTTTGAATAAAAAGCATTCAAAGAAAACCATGCAATAAAACAGATAGAGTATAAGACAGAAATAATAAAAATTAAGATGATAGCTCGACTTTTCCTTTTTCCATAACTGTCTTTATTTTTGTGTAAAATCTTTCTTTGTCTGAATAATACGTACAAAAATAGATTGGATGCCATGTAGGCACCAATCTATTTTAATTAAAGAAACTGTGTCAATTCTGAGTTCACAACACGTTGTGCAGTAATAATAACATTTTCAGCTGTTAGTCCATAAACACTATATAGTCCACCAGGTTGATTAGGAACAATTTGAACTTCATATTCAAATGCTTGTCCAAAAGCAGGATGAACTAAACTTAGAGTTGCAAAAGTAGAAGCATTAGAATTCACATTGAAGTTTACCTGTTCAATTAATACTAATGAACCGTCAAGTCTAAAAACTCTAGCTACTCCAGTAAGTGGGCCCGCAGTACGGTTAAGGATCTTCACCCTAACTTTATTTGCATTAGCAGGTTGATTTCCTACGTTTTCAATTGGTCCTGTAGTAAGAGCCATATAACATCACCTCCATTATATTATTATTATATTCAACGATACACATTGGAGTTATAGTTTAATTACCCAATTTTTTTAAAATAAAAAAGCTTGTTTCTTATATTTTTTATAAGAAACAAGCTTTTCTTTTTCAACTACCATTCCTAAGACAAGTTTATCCGTCTCGAAAAGATTTACAGTTACTTGACGTTTATGCTGGGACAGAACTACTACTATTTACTTTGCATTGCATCTATATATTTTTTAACTACTTCATATTCATCAAAGGTCATTATATTTATCCTCCCTCTAATCTGTTATATCCAATTTAAACTTCAAACTCGCTATTATATTTTTGTACTCTCTTACATCCTTCATCGGAACGAAAACTGGGTTCTCTGCAATATTTTGTAACATACTTTGCTTTATAATATCTTCACTTCTAACCGTTTTAGCACCGAGCGGAAATTCTGCAAACCATCCATCAATCACATCAAAATATGAATCACCGTGTAAATGTAGACTACTTACAGTGAAGCTAACCGCACAAACCGCTACATATTTCCGTAGCATTTCTAATGCACCTTCAAAATTTTCTTGTATGCAATATACTTGCGCAGCAGCATAGTATACTTTTAAAGTCATATTTGGATGTAATTTTTCTATTTCATAAATGTCGACTAACTTAAAGGCTCTGTTTAAAATTATCTTTACCTTTTCTGTATTTGAAGCATTTACTAATACATAATTCGGTATTGTCGCAACGAATTGTATTAAATGTTGGTACATACTAATTTGCATCATTTCATTCGCCTTTTCAGTATTTCCAAGCATTTGATACGCCTGTGCGATTAGATCTTCCTCTGGAAAGTTAGGACGTATCGTTTCGCCAAGCAATTGCAACACTTCATTCGGTTTACTGAGTAGAAGATAGCACGTCGATTTAAACGATACGGCCTCTTTCGCAAGCGATACATCATCACTTTCTTCCTGCACTCTGCTAAAGAGATGAATTGCCTCTTCTAAAATCTCAATTCTTCTATCCATATCCTCTGCTAACATGTGGTGGTTAATAAAGAGTAGTCCCATTTGAATTAATAATGGAAAACAAGAATAATATTTTTTGATTATTCCCCTGCACTCCATCATTACTTCATTAAACGGCTTTTCACTAAAAGCTTCTGCTAGTCTATGATATAAATTTTTAATATCTTCCTGTTCCATTTGTGGTGTGTAACTAATTAGTTCATCTATACTTATGTTAAAATACGATGCTAACAGTGGTAAAAATGTAATATCCGGATAACTTTGCCCCGTCTCCCATTTGGAAACAGATGCCTTCGTAATACCGATATACGCCGCTAACTCTTCCTGCGTAATTCCCTTTTCTTTTCTCTTATCCGCAATTATTTTATGAATGTTTATCTCCTTCACATCATCACCTCATACTTTTATTATATGCTTTTATTTCACACAAAATATGGATTTGAAGTCGACTTTCATTAACAAAATCAACTGTTAGGAAACATTCATCTAAAATAAAAAGAAGCTCCAAATTTTATTATATTTAGGTCATAGATATTAAACTTAATAAAATCAAAGACAGGAACATATTTGATATATACAAAATGTTCCTGCCTTTTTAATTTGGGTACTGCTACATAGCCATCTAGCTAAGATTTTGAAGTACTTCAAAATCAAATTTTTCCATCTCACCACAGTTTTCTACGAGAATCTAGTGAACAGCTTATTTACATAATTTTCGTTATCGGTACTGAAAAAAGGATCTTCGATGGAAGATCCTTTACCCTGACTTCTTAATAAAAATCTATAAAGAATGGATAGCTAAACTCTGTTCTACTTTGAATGATGAATTGGATTGGATGTTCTTTATTGCTTTTATCACTCAAATTTTCTCTCGTTGATTTTTTTCCTTCACACCAGATTTTACCTTCACTATTCTTTTCGATTGTTTCATCACCTTCAAAATATATCTCAAATTCATTGTTATTATAATGTTTGAATATTTCTTCCTCGCTTAGTTCAGATGAAAATTTCACGTATGCTGCAACAGTTGGATAACCTCCACTTCCCGAAGGTCCTCCACCGTATAGAACTCCATATTCAAAATCCTTTTCGATTACTTCTGTTTTTTCAGGTAATGGATAATCAAAAAGTTGATTTGCATATTTTTTTGCGTATCTATATTCTTGACCAAATATATAATACAGCAATAAACCAATAACAGTTGAAATTAATAATAGAGTAATAAGTATTTTGTTTCTTTTTAGCATCAAATCCCCCTTAGTGCCTTTTGCTAATTGTATCAAGATATCGCAATATGGGACATTAATATTTAGAAAGATTAGTCAAAAATAAGGATAATTTGCTCAAAATCTAATCTTGCTTTCTTGTTTTAAAGTAAATTACTAACTCTAGTTGAATATGAACTCTAACCATGAATACTCTATACAAATCTAATTAACATAACGTCTCATTATCAGTAGCAATGAAAAAGGAGAACCTTGCTCTTACAAGGGAACCTTCTTTTTTAGTTCTATGACTCTATACATGTTGTATACATTCCTATCCTGGTACCGTTTTAGGGTTCTTGTTTGTTACTGGATTAGCAAAAAAACTGTATAAAATCTTGCATACTCTTAGCGGGGGGGCAAAAATACTAGCATCCCCCAATATATGCTTTCTTATGGATATTTCTTGAACCCTCATTAAAACACTCTCCAGTCCTTTGTCTATCTTTTAGGATAAATCTGCTTGTTTATTTAAAGTCCTTGTAACGAGGCATTGTACTCCTCCTAAAGACAAACAAATGATTCAAATTACACATCACATTATACTGATTAACCTAAAAATTAAATCTCTTTACGTTTCATTCATTATGTAAATAAAAAGGATAATCCGCCCTCATAATGGACTAATTATCCTATAAATCTTTATCTAAATTTAATAAAACTAGAGTTTCTTTTTCTATTTATCATTATTTCGTTACCTCACCAAACTGCGCTCTCGTCACTTTCGCTAAGTCATCTACTTTAAGCTCAATTTGTATACCAATTTTCCCGCCGCTTACTATCATCGTTTCAAGTGATTGAGCACTTTCATCAATACATGTAGAAAATAATTTCTTCATTCCGACTGGTGAACAACCACCGCGAATATACCCTGACACTTTCGTAATATCTTTTACAGCAATCAGTTCAATTTTCTTTTCACCGACTACTTTTGCCGCTGCTTTTAAATTCAGTTCTTCATCTACCGGGATGATAAAAACATGATAATTTTTACTATTCCCTTGAGCAATTAACGTTTTATATACTTCTCTCACTTCTCGTCCAATTTTCTCTGCTACTGATACGCCATCAATTTTCCCATCGTCTGGATCATATGACATCATCGAATATTCAATTTTTTCTTTATCTAATATTCGCATCGCATTTGTTTTATCTTTTTTCATGAGCTTCTCCTTAAAAAGTTATTTCATAACATTAAGTTTTCTTTTATTATACACCCTTTTCTGTTTCTCCTGCATAACTTCACATTTTTGTAGATATATGTATGCATCATCCTACTAAGATTTTATTTCTCATTAAATTCAAACTCACATAAAGAAAACCGAAATGGAGCCTTCAAATGAAAGGCTCCATTTCGGTTTTCTATTTAACGTCCAAACTCTTTATTAAATATTTTATCCCTACCTGTAATGACCTCTGGACCTACTGCATTAATAGCTGTTACTAAAATATGTTCTCCTCCAATAGGTCCACCGATCCTCGTTTCAAATCCAAAAGTCCCACCAGCATGCCCCCAATACGATTGCCCGTCTGGTGTTTTCTCTTCATAAACTCCCAGTCCAACCTTACCTATAGGTGAATCTACTGTTGTGAACATCTGATTCATTAGCTCTTGATTTAAGAGCTTCCCACCCAACAGTGCACTGAAGAATGTAGTCAAATCTTTCACTGTTGAAACCATATCTCCAGCTGCATTTGCCCATGACTGATTAATTTCTGTCAAATCATATAAACGACCTGATCTATCCATATTATATCCATTAGCATGCTTACCCGGTATGTGCGAACTTGCTTCCATTACAAATGTCTCTTTTAATCCGAGCGGTTCAATGAATCTTTTTCTAATTTGCTCCGCATACGTATCTCCTGTTACCTTCCGAATAATTTCCCCGGCTATAACAGTATTTGTGTTCGAATAGTCCCAGCCCTCGCCCGGTGCAAATACAGGCGGCTTTGCAAGTGCTAAACTTATAAGCTCATCGGTACTATAATAACGAAATGGGTTTTGAGGCAATGTAATATCTCTCATATCTAAATCTGTATACGCTGCAATCCCACTTGTATGGTTTAATAACTGACGAATTGTAATTTTACTCCCATCATATCCGTTACCCTGCACAACTCCCGGCAACCATTTCTCAACTGTATCATCAAGGTTTAATTGTTTTTCTTCAGCCAATTGCAGTACAACAGAAGCAGTGAATGTCTTCGTTATGCTTCCTATACGGAACGAAAAATTCGGTTCTACAGGGCGTGGCATCTCGTAACTAGCTGTTCCGGTAGCGTACGACCAACGCTTTCCATCCTTTAATCCACCAGCTATAACACTTGGAATTTTTTTATTCGTTACTACTTGATCCATTACACTTTGCACTTCTTCTCGATGTTTACTTTTCTTTTCCTTATCAGTGGGTTCCTTTTTTGATTTTGCCGCAAATTCTGAAGCTAAAATATTATTAATCTGTTTCTCTGCCCCTAATACATTAATATTTATCGAAATAACATGTTGACCATCTTTCGTTCCACCAGCAAAGTTAGTAAAACCAGGAATACCACCACCATGTCCCCATACTTCAGTGCCATCTGGTAATTTTGTTGCGTGAATACCA
Source organism: Bacillus basilensis (assembly GCF_921008455.1). NCBI lineage: Bacteria > Bacillati > Bacillota > Bacilli > Caryophanales > Bacillaceae > Bacillus > Bacillus basilensis. The sequence continues at coordinate 3,395,466 of NZ_CAKLBZ010000001.1, forward strand.
AGCCCGTACTTTCCTAATGGGGTATCTACTGTGTTAGTCACCATCTCCTTCTGCATTTCCGGTGTCAGTAATTTCCCACCTAATAAGGCACGGAAAAACGTTGTCATATCTTCTCCTGTCGAAATCATTTCACCACTAGCATTAGCAAACGAGGGATTAAACAAAGTAATATCTACTAATTTATCTCCCGTATTTAAATAGCCACGTGCATTTTTTTTCGGAATATCCATTGAGCTTCCAGGAAGAACTGTTTCTTTTAAACTAAGAGGTTCCATAATTCGTTTCTTTATTTGCTCAGCATACGATTCTCCGGTTACCTTCTGAATAATTAATCCTATAATAACCATGTTTGTATTCGAGTATGACCAGCCTTTTACTGGTTCTAATTGTAGGGCACGAGAAATTAATTGTTCCGCTGTATAATTCTCGCTTGGATTCTCTATTAAATTCTCTTTAAGATCTGGAGTCAAGTAATCAGCAATTCCGCTTGTATGATTTAATAGTTGGCGAATCGTAATTTTGCTGCCATCATAGCCTTTCCCTTTTATAAGTCCCGGCAACCATTTCTCTACCGTATCATCAAGACTTAACTTCTTTTCACCCGCAAGCTGCAATACTACTGTAGCTACAAAGGTCTTCGTTGTGCTCCCAATTCTAAAAGCAGAATCAGCATCTACTTTATGATTTCTCTCAATATTACCTTCACCAGAAGCATACGCCCAACTTGCCTCTCCATTTTTCACAGTAACAATAACTCCCGGAACATTCTTTGCATCGGCAGCTTTATCGATAACTTGTTCAATTGATATCCTTTTGTTTACCGCATGTACGTTTTCGTAAGAAGGTATCGCTAACGCTCCAACCAATATTGCCCCTGTTAAAGTAAGGGCTGTTCCTTTTTTTAAGATAAATGACTTCATTATGCATCGCTCCTATTATTTTATATTTTTCTGTTGCCTCACTCCCTCACCTTAACTTCAATATCGTTAAATAACATAGTGACAAAACGCTTTAATTTACTTATTACGCTTTATGCAACTATGTCATATAAAACATGTGACAAACTGTCAACTGCTTCATATGACATACTTTGTTGACTGTCTTTCTATTGACGATTTCAGAGATATGTTACATGATGAATCTGAATCATTGATAATTAATCTTAAAATACAAGTAGGTGCTTAATTTATGTTCTCATTCACAAAAAAATGGATTTGGTATGACTGGATATTTGTGCTCATACGAACATTTTGGCTAACTGTTATCATCAGCGCTAATTTTATGTTTCCAACATCCATCCATACATCAAGTATGATTGTACTTTCTCTCACTTTTGTCGTTTACCTTGTACCATTAATTATTCGATATAAGAAAACACAATGGTACCCTGCATTCGATATTCTCACTGCAGGTTGTTTTTATCTTTACTTAGCATCCGTAGCTCCAAATTTACTTTGGTCTTTCATTTTACTCGTAATCATTATTGGACTATGTAGTAATCAAAAAAATTATATATGGAGCGGTATTTTTTGTGGATTTGTTTTTCCAATCTTGAATGCTTGGATTGCCAACCGACCGCCATATGAACTAATCGTTAGTTGTAGTCTCGGTTTTGCCATTGGCATTTCTTTTAATATATTAATTCAGTATCATAAGCAATCTCGAATCATTGAAGAGCAAAAACTACTATTAGAACAACATATTAAAAGGATTGAAGAGCTTACTTTAATAGAAGAGCGTAATCGACTGTCACATGAACTACATGACACAATTGGTCATACACTTACTTCTCTCATCGCTGGTGTCACATCACTAAGATCATCAGTACCTGATTCACAGTTTGAACGAATTGATTCGCTTATCAGCATTGCTCAGCACAGTCTAAATGACATTCGAAAGCATCTACACGAACTATCTCATAATCCACTTAGTAATTCATTAAGTGAATCACTACAACAATTAACAGAAGAATTTATGAAATCTACAGGTACAACCGTTACATTTCGTGTGATTGGAAACGAGACTCTTGTAATGCAAAAAGTGAATTTTTGCCTATATCGTTGTCTTCAAGAGTCGTTAACAAATGCTGTTCGGCACGGTAAAGCTAGCAACATATCCGTTCAACTACATTTCGACGAACAACAACTTCGATTGCAAATTGAAGATAACGGTATTGGAATGAAAGAAATTCAATTTGGCTTTGGACTCAATGGAATGAAAGAGCGACTTGAACAAGTTCAGGGGACATTATCGCTTCATTCTAATGTTGAACAAGGAACATTCATTGCTTGTAATATTCCATTGCAAACAAAACTCATACATGACATAATTCGCTTATTGGTCGTTGATGATCAGGCTCTTATTACAAATAGTTTAGAGCAAATTTTAGAACACCAAACTGATTTTATTGTTGCTGGTAAGGCGTATGATGGATCTGAGGCATTAAAATTATGTGAACAATTACAACCTGACATTGTACTAATGGACATTCAGATGCCAGAAATGAATGGTATTGAGGCTTTACTAGAAATGAAGCGACGTTGGCCTAATATAAAGATTGTTCTTATGACAACATTTGAAGATTCCTTACAAGCAGCAACTGCACTCGAACATGGAGCTGAAGGTTACATGTTGAAGTCTATTCATCCACAAGAAATGAAGGAAGCCTTGAAACTTATTTATAACGGTGGAACTTGGATTGACCAATCGGTTGCTACACGTATTTTTGAAGAAATGAAACTTCAACGTGAGCAATTAGCGAAAATCAAATCAACTAAACAAACTTCTCCATATGGACTTACAAAACGGGAAATGGAAATTTTAGAACATCTATCAAACGGATTACGCTATAAATCCATTGCTGCTAAGCTATTTTTATCTGAAGGAACAATCCGTAATTACTGCTCAAATCTCTATTCAAAGCTAGGTGTTAACAATCGTGAAGAAGCGATAAAAAAAGCACGAACAGAAAACATCTTGTAGGCAATGTGAAATGAATACATTCCGCTTCAAAACTAAAAATATTGATAATTCAAAAATCATCTGATATAATTTGGAAAAACTTATTGTTAAGGAGAGATTTCTAATGCAAAATTTTAATACTTCTTTCCAACTTCATCATCATACGTAACGCCGTGTATCCGAAGAAAAATTTTTCTTCGTGGGTACAGGGCTTTTCCTGTTGACCCACGAAGCGTTCATAAAGCTATGTGGGTATTTTTATACCCGCATAGCTTTTTTTAATTTAAAAAGGAGTGATTACAATGGAAATGAAAAATGTAAAAGGAACGAAAGATTATTTACCAGAGGAACAAATGCTGCGAAATAAAATTAAAAGAGCTTGTGAAGACACATTTGAACGATACGGATGTAAACCGTTAGAAACACCAACGTTAAATATGTATGAACTTATGTCTTACAAGTACGGCGGCGGTGATGAAATTTTAAAAGAAATATATACGCTTCAAGATCAAGGAAAACGTGAGCTTGCGTTACGATATGATTTAACCATCCCATTCGCAAAAGTCGTGGCGATGAATCCGAATATTCGCCTCCCTTTTAAACGTTATGAAATCGGGAAAGTATTTCGAGATGGCCCTATTAAACAAGGGAGATTTCGTGAGTTTATTCAATGCGACGTTGATATAGTCGGTGTTGAGTCGGTCATGGCAGAAGCGGAACTTATGAGTATGGCGTTCGAACTGTTCCGAACGTTAAACTTAGAAGTAACGATCCAATATAATAACCGAAAATTATTAAACGGTATTCTCCAGTATATTAACATCCCTAGTGAGTTAACGAGTGACGTAATTTTATCATTAGACAAAATCGAAAAGATTGGGATTGACGGTGTACGAAAAGATGTATTAGAGCGCGGTATTTCTGAAGAAATGGCTGATACGATATGTAATACCGTATTATCTTGTCTAAAGCTTACAATTGCTGACTTTAAAGAAGCTTTCAATAACCAACTCGTTGTCGACGGAGTAAATGAATTACAACAATTACAGCAATATTTAATCGCCCTTGGAATAAATGAAAATGCTATATTCAATCCATTTTTAGCGCGCGGACTTACAATGTATACAGGTACTGTATATGAAATCTTTTTAAAAGATGGCTCGATTACATCTAGCATCGGTAGCGGTGGTCGATACGATAACATTATCGGAGCATTCCGTGGTGATAATATGAACTATCCAACAGTCGGTATTTCATTCGGTTTAGACGTTATTTATACAGCACTCTCACAGAAAGAAACTATATCATCTACAGCGGATATATTTATCATCCCACTCGGGACCGAATTACAATGCTTACAAATTGCCCAGCAATTACGTTCTACCTCTTCCTTAAAAGTTGAACTTGAACTAGCAGGACGCAAATTAAAACGTGCTCTTAATTATGCCAATAAAGAAAATATCCCTTATGTGCTTATTATTGGTGAAGAGGAACTACGTACAGAAACAGTTGTGCTACGAAGTATGAAGGAAGGTAGTGAAGTGAAGGTTCCCCTTTCTTCTTTAAGTAGTTATTTATAATACGAACCACCCTCGTTTGGGTGGTTTTTCTATTTTATAGATAACGAAACAATTAGTTAACATAAAATAATTATATTCTACTAAAAATCACAAGTGTTTAATATCCAATTATCTATTATTTTTGGTAATATATAGATATGAATGATTTTAGGAGGATTAACTTTGAAAACCTACATACAAGCACTAAAGTGGACTACAGGGATCTATCATCTTTTATTACTTCCTTGTTATTATGTATTTCCAATTCTTGTTAACCTATATGGGATACCTTTACTACTATTGATTGCTTTACATATCATTACTATTTTATTAGCTAAAAAAGCAGGCATGAATACGTCCCCTCATTATATAGGTATTATCGTTACGCTAGTTGCCTTTTTCCCTTATATAGTTATCGTTCTACATATGATAGCAGCCGTTTTCCTTTTATTAGATGCGGCTTCTATGAATGCAAAAGAAGTGTATGATTCATAACAGGATAAAATAAAACTTTAATCAGTAGAGTTTTGAAGTCGGTTAGCAAATTGCAAAATTCACACACTAACTTTATTGTTAACACCCAAAAAGGATTTACTTTTTAAGTAAATCCTTTTTTAAATTACTTTCCCTACTCCAGACTAATAAAAGAATATTCTGTTTTATTTTTATAAAATTCTAAATATTTACAATACAACTTAATTATCATACATTTTAGTTATGTAAAAAACTAAGTTTAAAGGAGATGATTTCATGCTTAAAAAATTGATAGTAGGTGCAGTGGTAGCCATTTCATCATTAACTGGAGGATTGGGATCAGTATCAGCTAGTACCGAAAAGGATTATTCGATTACCTCTTTTGAATATGTAACTGTAGATGAAAAGACTGTAGATTCGTTTAACAAATTGGGTACTCCATCTAAGGAAAACATAAAAATAACTTTAGTTCTACCGAAACAAAATCAAAATGGAAACTGGTTATCTTATGGATTTTCGAGCAAAGAAAGTTTAGAGTCTTTTATTGAAAAAGATAAACAAAGATTGAATCATACAATCACTCCCCTTGGGGTTGGCGGGAGCGGACCTAATAGTACAGACTTCTATGAACATGCAAATAAAGGTGGCGAGTATTTTTCTCATAGCAGCGGTTTTAAAAATTTGCCTCCTAGTTGGCAAAATAGAATTTCTTCCGTAAGTACAGCATCCCCTACTGCTAGCTATTCGACAACGCTATGGGAACGTACTTCAACTGAAGGATATGGAAAAGGTGTTGTTTTTAAACACGCTGATTGGTATGGTAAAACTGTAAACTTGAATGACTTCGCAATTTCAGCAGTTGATATTAAAAAGTAAAAAACATGGAAATAAAAGGTGTCTTCACATATGGAAAACACCTTTTATTTCTACAACTCTTAACTATTATTTTTCGTATTCCTACTCTCCAAAACTTTCTCCATATTATGAGATGCCCATTCCATCATTAATAAAATCATTGGACGAAGTGATTCACCAAGCTCCGTTAACGAATATTCTACTTTCGGGGGCACTTCACGATATACTTCACGATGTATGATGCCATCTGCTTCAAGTTCTCTCAGCTGCAATGTTAACATTCTTTGTGTGATATTTGGTTTTAACCTTTTTAATTCATTAAACCGCTTTGTACCATCTAATAAATGATATAAAATTACCCCTTTCCATTTCCCACCAATGACCTCGACCATAGCTTCAACTGGACAAGAATATTTATTTAAAAATGGGTAATTTACATTATTTTCGTTTGAACAATCCATAGTAAATCCCTTCCCTTAACATCAGTATCTTTTTTGATACTATACCACATAAATGTGCGTACTTGTTTCTATGTTACTTTAAAAATATAATTTGGTTACAAAATAAATTAATGAAAGAAGGAACTTTTATGACAAATACAAAACAAATTACAAAAGAAAACATTATGGAGGCTTTTCATTTCAGACACGCATGTAAAGAATTCGATCCTATGCACAAAATTTCAGAAAAGGATTTTACATTCATTTTAGAAACAGGCAGATTATCTCCTTCTTCTTTTGGATATGAACCTTGGAAATTTATTGTCGTACAAAATAAAGAAGTAAGAGAAAAACTACAACCGTATTCATGGGGCGCTGGTGGGCAACTGGCAACAGCAAGTCACTTTGTCATTGTTCTTTCAAGAAACATTAAAGATATGCATTATGATGCAGAGTATATTAAATATATGATGAACGATATTGTTGGATTACCTGAAGACACGCAAAAAATTAGATATGAATTCTTCAAAAAGTTTCAGGAATCAGATTTCAACTTGTTACAATCCGATCGTGCTGTATTTGATTGGGCATCAAAGCAAACCTATATTGCTTTAGGTAATATGATGACGAGTGCAGCTCAAATTGGCATTGATTCTTGTCCAATAGAAGGATTCGATAAAGAGAAAGTAGATTCTTTACTTCGTCAAGAAGGCATTATAAAAGACGATAATCTTGAAGTGTCTGTTATGGTTGCCTTTGGTTACCGTAAAGAAGATCCAAAGCGTGATAAAACAAGACAGACTATGGATACAATTGTTGAATGGATTTATTAAGATAACACGCGCTCCTTATACCTGTATACTCATACGAAAGAAGTAGAATTTGATTTTTCTTATGTATGAAATTGATTTTTCATGGAAAGATATATTAGTATGTATGCAGTTTAAATACTCTATTTATTAGAGTCGAACAGGAGGAGAATGAATATGTCTGATATTGAAGTTGGCGAAGTGTTTACTCTTAGCGATGAGAATAATGAGGATCAGGAAGTAGAAGTACTTGGAGCGATGGATGTCGAAGGCGCTGAATATATTGCGGTTGCCTTTGTAGAAGACATTCAAACAGAATCTGAGGATGACATTGATATTTTCTTTTTAAAAGTAGAAGAAGATAATGAGTTTTCATACATTGAAAACGATGAAGAATTTGATAAAGTATCTGCTGCTTTTGATAAAATTTTAGATGAGCAAGAGCAAGAATAATATGAATGAAAAACACGAGGGCGGATGCATATCCGCCCTCTTTTTATTCATTACTCATCCAGAGATTCATGCAGTAATTGCAGTACATCTTTCATCGCAAAAGGACCGTCTTTTTTCACATGCTCAGCAAATTCAGCAACGAGACGTAATGTTCTTACACTTTCAATCGGATGCTCTCCTGACGCACTTTCAGCAGAAAGCATAACAGCATTTGTCCCGTCTAGTACAGCTTGAAACACATCCGTCACCTCAGCCCTTGTTGGAATAGAATGATCTACCATAGATTGCAGCATTTGTGTCGCAGTAATTACATATGTATTCGTTCGATTACATTCCTGAATCATCATTTTCTGCAAGAGCGGAATAAATTGAAACGGCAACTCTACTCCTAAATCCCCTCTTGCAATCATAATTCCATCTACTTCTTTACATATATCTTGAAAATTCTCGATTGCTTCCATCGTTTCTATTTTTGCAATTACATTAGGGGAAGTTTCTTTATACTGTTGTATATAATCTCGTATTTCTTTTATATGGCTAGGTTTTCTTACGAAAGAACATGCAATAAAATCAACATCCTCTTCTAAAAGAAACTGAATATCTTTTTTATCTTTCTCTGTAATAGCTGGTAAACTAACGATTGCCCCTGGTAAGTTCACCCCTTTATGAGATGAGATATTACCACCTGTTTTCACCTTTGTTTCTATTTTATCCGTACTTACCTTTTCAACGATTAACTCAACTTCTCCATCATTCATTAAAATTCTACTACCAACTTTCACATCATTCGTGATTCCTGCATAATCAACACTTGCTTCCTTATTACTCCCTGTAACTGGTTGCGTATGCAAAATAAAAGAATCTCCCGCCTGAAGTGTAATTTGTTCTCCTTTTATTTCACCTAACCTTATTTTAGGACCTTGTACATCCCCTAAAATTTTAATAGAATCATCTATCGATTTGACTAAACGAATGATGTCTTTATGACTTTCATGCGTGCCATGTGATAAATTCAACCGCACTATTTTCATACCATTATTTATTAACTGCGCTAACGTTTCTTTCTTATTACTTGCTGGCCCAATTGTACAAACTCGATCGATTGTCATTTTTATCACCATCCTTTTTCATTAGGATTCCCATAAACTTTAATTACACTCTCAACATAAAAAAGCCTACTCCCACAAGTAGGCTTTTGAAACTACGAAAGTTTCGTTAATAACTGATTTAAATCTTTTTTCGTTTTCGTCGTTAATGACTTCATTTTAGTAATATCTATCTTTTCTTTCTCCGCTCCTACAATTAATGGATACATACTTTGTCCAATTGTTTTATATTCAGCTGGGTGTGATGTTTCTAACTCTTTCTCGATTACATCCCACTTTGCATTAATTTGTTTTCCAAGTTTATTTACTGTTTCTAATTTCGGATTAGCAGCTAACTGCTTATCTAAGCTATCAACTAATGCAGCAACTTCTTTAACACTCGTTTTCACAGCTACACTTTTCTTCGGATCTTTCGTTGTTTTTCCGTCTGAGTTTGTACTTGTACTTTGATCTGTTGTTTTCCCGCTAGTCGTTTGATCATTTGTTTTTCCTGTCGTCTCTTTTTCTTTTGTTTTTACATTCTCGTTTTGAGTTGACGTTTTACCGTTACTTTCTGTTCCTGATGATTCTTTCGTACTTTTTGCATCTTTATCTGTTTTTTCGTTTGAAGAAGTATTTGTTTCTTTGTCATTATCTTTCGTTGTTTTTGACGCTTCATCTGCACTTGTCGTTTTTGATTCTCCTTCATTTTGCACTGTTACTTGCTCCTTCTTTTCTGTCTCTTTATCTGCTGAAGGACTACAAGCTGCCATAGTAAGCATTGTACCAATTGTTATCGAAGCGATAGCGACCTTTTTCATTTTCATATAAATCCCCCTATGTTTATATAATTTATCCTCCCCTTTACGATTCGATTTCCCCTTAAAAAATCCCTTTTCATACGAATTACCATCTTTCCGACAGTAATCTTCATAATAATACGTACAAAAACTGATAAACCAATTTGAATATTCGAGTTTCTTCTACTTCATTTTTCTTCTCTGTAGTAAAAGAAAAAGAGTATATTGTCACATGAAGAATTACGATCTTCATATGACGATATACTCTCCTATCAAATTTTTATCTTTCTTGACATTTTATTTATACAAAAAAATAAAATTTTCTTTCATTTTTTGTTTCTCAACATTTGTTAACATAATATATTTATGAGTAACCACCATTCGAATGAATGACTTGCCCAGTAATCCATTTTGCCTCTTCACTTACTAAAAAAGATATTAAGCGCGCTGCATCCACTGGTTCTCCTACTTTACCTTGCGGGAACTTCCATACTAAGTGATGCTTCATCTCCTCTGTAATCCATCCTGTATTCGTCGGTCCTGGATCAACAGCATTCACTGTAATCCCCTTCTCCATCGCAACTGGTGCTACTGATTTTGTAAATGCTTCAATTGCTCCTTTCGTTGCTGCGTATGCTAGTTCATCAGGCATTGGCCCTAGTGACTGTCCTGAAGTAAGGTTAATAATACTTCCATTCATCTTGCTTGCATAATGTTTTATAAATAATGAACTTAATAACATAGTAGCGCGTACATTTACTGTATAATGTTTATCTAACTGTTCTATATTTAATTCCTCAATTCTCGTATGAGTAGCATACGCTGCATTATTAATTAAAATAGATGGATCACCTAACCGTTCTGATACCATATAAAACAAACGATTTGGCGAATACGACTGCGATAAGTTGATTTCTGCCATTTCACATCGAACACCGTAACTTTCAATCTCCTCTTTCAACAAAAAGGGCTCTTTGTCATGCATTCCCCACGGCATCGCTTTATCATACTGAGACCAGTACGTGAAAAAAATGTCTATCCCTTTTTGAGCAAGCACCTTGCATACAGCTGCACCAATTCCATTCAGACGAGTTGCCCCTGTTACAATTGCTATTTTCTTCACCTTTTCTCCTCCATCTATGGATAAATCCTCTGCACGAATACAGAGGATCTATCTTTTTATTCAATATTTGACAATATACGTTCTGCACCTAATTTTAAAATTTTAATAAAGATATAATTTACAATCGTAAACATTACAAATAAAACGATAAACATAACCCACAGTCCTACTTGAAGGAAGAAGTATAATAGACTTACTCCCGCTACAATAATTAAAGCTATTAAAATATTAGCTAAAAAATTCCACAAAGTTGTATAACGGCTCTTAAATAATTTCTGCTCTGTATCCCAATGAATATCTGCAGTTTGTGCATCCCAGCGTGTGCCAATTAAATTAATTAGCAATAAACCGTTCGCACTTAATAAGAACCAAAGAACCATAAATACTGGAGAAATCCCCGCTACAACTGCCATCGTAATACCGAATACTGCTAAAATGATCACATTAATTAACCAAGCAGTTATCGCTTTCGCAAAAAAGATATCTGAAGCTTTTACTGGTAAATAACGATTCACAAACCATGAACTTCCATCACGTGAAAATGACGTTGTTGCAATAACGTTACTTCCCATTAAAAATAGAGATGCACAAAGGCCTACACCAATTGCAAGCCCTGCTGATTTTGGGTTATCAATATATCCCGTGATCCATTTTAAATTCCCATCTTGCACGAATAAAACAAAGAACAACATAATCGGCATAACAAAAGTTTGTACAATGCAATTTAAGAAAAATTGTGGTGTACGGAATAACGTTTTAAATTCTTTTTTCACATACGCTTTTAAATGTGAACTTTGTACCGTAGATTTCTGTAAGCCTTCTGCTGAAATGACCTCTTTTTTTGCTGTACTCGTTGAAAGTCCAATAACCCCTTTTAAATATGTACGCTCTGCAATGTAATAAAACAACACAAAAAATACAAATGAAATAAGTGCAAAGATTATTACGTATAAAGGTCCCTTCCAATTTGCACTTTCTACTAACGCCACTGCTCCAAAATATGTAGTTGGAAAATAATTCGTCATTTGTACTAAAAGAGAGGATTGATTATTCGCAAGATAACTCGCAATTGCATCTTCAGAAAACGCACTTTTATTTTTCCACTGCATAAATACGTTAATTCCTACAATAAATAGTATACTTACGATTCCGATAAATATATTGCCTCGATCTTTATTTTTCGCTATATTTGTATATCTCATGATTACTGTCATAAGTAACGAAGCTAATACTAACGGCACAATCGGGAAGAGTAAGTAAATCAAAATCATGTATATGTAATATGTAATAAATGCGCCACTTTTTAACCCGTACGTAATAAAGATTGGTAATAAAATGAATGAACTCATTACGTATTGTGTAATTAATACTGTTAAAAATTTTGCCGAAATAATTTGCGCTGGTTTTAATGGTAATGGTAGTAACATTTCAATGTCATTACTGTAATAAAATACAGTTAAAATGTTCGTAATACTCATTAAAAACACCCATATACTCGCAATCGCAAGTCCCATTGCGATAATCATTCCTGGGTCTTGCCCTAATTGTTTCGTTCCCTCATACATTGCGTGCGTTATAGAACCAAACATTAAAAAGCCAACAAATAAAATAGCTGCAAATGAAAATACATACGCCCATCGCTTCTTCTTATCTGTTATGAAATCTGCATAATTTAATTTCAATAATACTTTCGTTAACGTCCAAATTTTACTCATTGCCCGTCATCTCCAAGAACATTTTTTCAAGTGATTCATTGGATTTAAAATGATCTCTCATTTCATCTAAATTCCCTTTAAACTGAAGATTCCCCCTATTAATGATTGCAACGCGGTCACATATTTTTTCCGCCACTTCTAATACGTGTGTAGAGAAAAATACAATCTTCCCTTTATCTGCATGTTCTCTCATCATTTCTTTTAAAATATATGCCGATTTCGGATCAAGCCCTGTTAACGGTTCATCTAAAATCCATACATCTGGCTCATGCACTAGCACACCAATAATAACAATCTTTTGTCTCATACCGTGTGAATAACTTTGAATTTGATCAGATAACGCATTATAAAGATCAAATTTCTTTGCTAAAGACTCGATTCGTTCTTGGCGTACTTCTTTCGGCACTTCATACATATCTGCCATAAAGTTTAAATATTCAATTCCCTTTAATCGTAAAAACATATCTGGGCTATCTGGAACATAACCAAACGTCTTCTTCGCTTCCATCGGATTTTTCATAATATCTTTACCGTTAATTGTAATCGTCCCTTTATCCACCCCATGAATACCAGTAATCATCTTAATTGTCGTTGATTTACCGGCACCATTCGGTCCTAAAAATCCAAAGATTTCTCCGCTGGGCACAGATAAACTTAAATCTTTTACTGCATAGGTAGACCCATTATAACTTTTTGACACATTCGTAATTTCAATCATTCCATCCAATCCTTTCCTTAATTACCAAATAACTATATTGATATTATAGCATACTTCTATTTTTAGATTTTTGTATTTTTCAGTTTTTTAACCTTTAAAATAAATATACAAGCCTAACCCAACGATTAAAACGACAGCTAGTAGAATATAAATCATTGTAAGGCGTTTAATATTTCCCTTTGTCGCTTTACTATAATTTGCATCACCATTTCTTCCAATTAATACCGTCGCAACTACAGTAATCACTACAAGTAATACAACAATCATGATCCAAGTTAGCATCTCTTCCTCCCCCTCCTTACAACCATTTTACAATATTATCCTCTTTATTTCGCAGCATATTTCCTCTTTTTACTATTATTATGAAAAGAATTGGAAAACTATTATTACTATACATTTCCACATGTGATATATTTATAACATAACGTGATTTATTTCTAACATCGAAAGGAGAATCTATCGTGAAAACAACTTGGATAAAATATTTAGGATTTCTCGGTTTCTTCGGTTTCCTCGGATTTTTTTATGAAAAAGGATTGTTTACTCTGTTCTGTTTCTTCTCCTTTTTCACAACGTATAGAACGGTTCAACACGATGAACTATTTGAACAAATCGTCAATAAATCGTGCCGTAATGCCTTTATCGTTACATTACTAACTACCGCTATTATTATGTTTATTGAAATGTTAATTCCAAACCTGACGCTACAAGAGATTGATATCGCTCTTATTTTCGGCACACTCATTCTTACGTTCGGCTTCTCTATGTTCTTTTACGATAAACCTGTTGATGAAATGGAAGATGCGCCATGGCGTTCGTAACGAGAATAAAAGAATACCGCGCCAAATTGAACATGACCCAAGAAGATTTAGCAAAGAGCGTTGGTGTACGTCGTGAAACAATTAGCCACCTCGAAAAAGGAAAATATAACCCTTCCTTACAACTCGCTCACGATATAGCGAAAGCACTTCATAGTACGATTGATGAGATTTTTATTTTTGAGGATTAATTGAGGACACAAAATCACCAGAACCACATAAAAAATACCGGCACTCTTCCCGTGAAGAATACCGGTATTTTTCATTTATCACCCATACAAAACCGCATGAAATACGCTTAACAGTAAGTATTGATCCTCTATATAATCCTCATCATACACATTCATCTCGATATCATACATATCTTCCTCAAGACGAATATTCCAATCTGCAATTACATAGCCTTTTCGTAATAACTTTCCCATTCCAAAAGAAGTTTTGTGAACAACATATTCTTCTCTCTTATATGTAAAGGTAAATAAGAAATTTGCATCCAATAACTTTCCGTCACATACAAGTATTTCATGCTCTGCATCATTATTATCTTTGTACGTTACTAAAATCCTTCTTTGACGCTGCCTACTTACATCCTTTGCAATGACGCGAATATTGTCCTTACTATCCTTTATTTCATAAATAATATTACTACCAACTTTTGGAATGAAATCTAACACTCTCATCAACGTATTTTTATAATAGCCCCGTACTGCGCCTACTTGTTTGCTTTCATTATAAACCTCTATCGATGTCGTATCCGCTTTACTATCACACAGTCGTTTATAAGAAAGCTGCATCATCCGCTCTCCTCTTAAGTACTGATCAAACGTCACAGGATATTCTATCGCACGCAGTTCCTTATTTAGCTCATATAAATGGCGTTGAACGCTCTCTACTAATGTTGTAGTAGAGATACTCTCCTGAAGTTCAAATTGTTGCCAACTGGAATAAATCTTCCACTGATCGTCTTCTTCATAAAAGAAACCAAGAATTACCTCATCACGGTCAGTCGTTTCATAATTCAGCTGTACGTTCTGTCCATGTTGAACTTGTTCCATCCACTGTCCTAAATAAATGCCGAGTTCTGCGACCTTCATGCATGATTTCTGTAAAAGTACTCTGTCACCCACACAAATCGTTACATCTCCTTCGATAAAGCCCTTTGAATAAGCATCATACCGTGGCTCATCCTTCTTCGGGAGACTTTTGTCTAACTCAAATAAAAATGTTAACATCCTTTATTCACCTCTAGTTGTTACACAGCTCTTTCCTATATTGACCGGAGCAATTTAAAATATATCAACGATTTTTCAAATATATCTATCGTAACTCAAATTATATCAACGATTTTTTCGATATATCGACGATTCGACAAAGAATATCGACTTATCAACAAATCTCGACAACACTACTATACGGTCACCTTTTCTCGTGCTTCTTCCACAATCTCCATAATACGAAGCAGACTCTCCACTTCATAAGTCGGCTTAACACTCGTCATGTTCTCTTTCAAACTCGGATTATACCAACACGTATCAATACCGTAATCTTCTCCGCCTTTCATATCAGAAGTTAGCGAATCTCCAACCATTAGTACACTTGATTTATCCGTAATCCCAAACTTTTCAAATGCATACTCAAAAATCTCTCGCGCTGGTTTTTGGTGGCCGACTTCTTCTGAAATAATAATATGATCAAAGAAGTTGCTTAAAGGTGAATTTCCGATTCTAGATTGTTGCACCTTCGTATATCCATTCGTAATAATACCTAGCTTGCAATCTTGTAGATTCTCACATAATTGCACTGCACCTTCAATAAGATGTACTTCTTTCCCTAAGTTTTCAAGGTATACATCACTAAATTGCTGCGCATCTACTTCTATATTATGAAGTGCAAATAATTGTCTAAATCTATCTACCGCTAATTCACTTAGCGTAATCATTTTATTTTCTAAATCTCTCCATAGGCCATTACTAATCTTTTTATAACTTGCAAGATAATCATTATACCCTGTCGGCATACCAAACTGTACAAACGCGTTATGTAATGCGTTTCTTTCCGTTTCAGGAAAATCTAATAATGTATCATCTACGTCAAATAATATAACTTTATATTTCATTATGCTCTCCTCAACTAGTACGTTATTTACAACTTTTAGTTTCTCATTAATTGTCCCTCAAGTCGAACGTTTTGTTTTTACGAACAGCAATCTTATATTTGTTTAAGACGCACGAGTCATGTTATTCAAAAATAATTAATTGTGAAAATACTATAAATTTGAGATAATTTGGATAATGGGTTCAAACTTTAAACAGGCAATACAGGAATTGTATTACTACAGTTACTTTAGAAGGAGGCTGAAAAATATAGTAAATTCATGGGAAAGACCTAAAATAAAAATCCCAAAAACTAAAAGCGAATGGGTTGGAGATATTATTGGATATTCATTGTTCTTTGGATCAATCATTTTTTTGATTATCATTTGGGGAAGATTACCTGAGGAAGTGCCCGCACATTATAACGCATATGGAGCTGTAGATCGCTGGGGATCAAAGTGGGAACTTTTACTTCTACCAGGAATTGGGGCATTCATACTCCTTCTCATGCAAACTTTAGAAAAGTTTCCAGAAGTTCATAACTACCCAAAAAGATTTAACGAATCGAATGCGAAGCAGTTTTATTTAAATAGCAGAAAAATGCTTAATCAATTAAAAAATGTCTGTTTACTTATATTTGCTTTCATCCAATTCGAAACAGTTTCAATAGCTTTAGATTGGAGCGGCGGTTTTGGAAAATTATTTTTACCGATATTATTAATTGGGACAGCTATTCCCATTATTATAGGCATAATAATGCAACGAAAAATTTCATAATGCGGACAACGATATTCGGTTATCCATCATTTTATGGAATAACATGATATCAACAATAAGAAAAGGAGGCTAATCCACATCAGCCTCCCTCCCCATTATTTATCCTCTAACAATAACTCTTTCATTTCCTCTAACGACTCTTTCGTAAAGCCTAAAGCTTTTTCAGCATACGCTTCAACTGAACCGTATTGCTTTTTAACTTCATCAATCGCAGCTTGCAAATATTCAGCGCGTGCTTCAAACATTGCACCTAATATTGCTCTGCTCTCATCGTTTTGTAGTTTTGCACCTAAAAAGGCCATCATTTTCTCATTTAACTTTTCACGGAAACCGTTACTTAGTAAATAATCTTCCATTACTGTTTTCTCTGGTACACCTAGTAAAAGTAATAATAATGCTGACCCAAATCCAGTACGGTCTTTTCCAGCTGTACAGTGGTTTACTAACGGTAAGTTTTCCGGGTTTTGCGCCAGTTTTAAGAAGCTCACGAATGCTTCATTACCACTTACGAAATCTTGATTCATTTTCACAAGGTATTCGCCTGGTTTCCCTAACATAGAAAGGTCACCAACTTGGAAAAACTCATTTATGTTCAAGTCTTTCGCTAATTCTTGCATAACTGGTAAACAGACTTGACGAGCACCTGTAATCTCCGGGTTCGGCTTATGTTTCACTTCAAAGTCTGTACGATAGTCGCAAATTAACTTTAAGCCAGACTTTTGTAAATACTCAATATCCCACTCTGTTAATCCTGCTAGCTCTTCTGAACGATACAATTTTCCCCATTTCACTTTACGGCCTTCTGTCGTTTCATACCCTCCCATATCACGGAAGTTAAACGCACCTTGTAATGGCAATCTACGCTCAGCTACTGTCACTGCTTGTCCATTACTACCTACTAGTCTAAAATATGGACGCTCAGTTTCACTTAAATTTTCAATTGTATATGATGATTCTCCATCTACTGTTGCAAGTAATTCTCCATTTTCTTCAATATGATCTGGTGAAGTACTCCAATAAATGCGAACTTCTTCTATATTATTTTCCCACTTTATATGTAACGTATTATTTTCATTTCTTTCTACAGTTGCTTGTAGCCAATGTCTTTGCTGCTCCATTCTTTCACCAACGCTTTCTTCGTATAGTCTAATCCTTCTCTATTGTATTATAGGAAAGCATACTTTGTCGTTTCGATTTTTCTTTTTATCTTACAAACAAGCAAAAAGTTCTTTTACTTGTTCAAAATTTGTACACGGATTTCCTCGAAATGAGTTCAAGAGAGTACCTTATTCATCCTTTAAAACTTTCTTACATACCGCTCAGTTGAACTAAGCAACTTACATCCATTCTTATCAAAAACATCCTTCATCCACTCATTTTGTACATTTGCCTCACCGATATAATAAGAGGCACCTATTTCCTTTAAGACAAACATTGCACCTGTAAAGAATGCTGTTTCATACCCTTTATTTCGCATATTTGGAGCGACTGCGAAATACATTAGTTTTCCTTCTTCTAACGTCCCCTTTTCAATATGCGGGATTACAATTCCTATCGGCTCTTCATCGATACTCGCTGTTAAACAATGTTCTTTCCATTGCTCACCAATTTCTTGTAGCATCATATTTACAAATTGATCGTAAGTGACTTGTTCTTCCGTCATTTCACTCCAAAGAGAATAAAAAGTATCTTCTCCTACTTCTTCAATCAGTTTAAAATCAATATCACTTTCTACATCTTCTACTTCGTATATATCCTTAAATACGATTATGTTTTCAGTAACATATTCAAAAGAATACGTTTCGAAGCATTTTTTATACATATCATAATTTGGGCTTTTTGAAGAAATCTCAAAATGCAAGTTTTCTATCCCCTCTTTTTCAGCCTCAGCAACGCAATATTGCACCATTTCCTTTAATTGCTCTTCTGTAAAAATCTCTGCATTATTTTCTTTTATCATGATAGAAGAAGCATTTCTTCTAATTTTAAAATGTTTTTCTAACTGTTCTATAGTCATCATATACTTCCCTCATCTATGTCTTACTCGAATTTCTACTTGTTCTCCTTGCATGAGCAGGATTGTCCTTGAATATATAGAATACTAGAAAACATCGCATCTTTAAAGTGCGGAGGAGGTTCTCCATTGGATATTACAGCGCTGCAACAACAGTTAGAGCTTATACAACAAAATGACTATACGCAACTGCAACATATAGATATAAATGAGTTAACGCTCCATATGCTTCAGTTTATCGGAACGACTGATAGTTACGTTCGTTACCAACTTATATATAAATGTTTTGCACATTTCATTCATCATGAATTCCTTATGGATGATCAACTAAAATTACTGTTGCAAACTTGTTTAAGTGATGAGTATTTATATTGTGACATTTACTCCCCACATACAGATGGGGTTTTCACACGTTCTTACACTATTTCGTTAATTGCGTTAATACTCCAATTCGCTAATTCGCACTACTTTTTTACAGAGGAGGATATCGAAGAAATAAAAAACAAACTCATTACATACACAAACTTAGAAACAGATTTTCGAGGCTATATTGAAAATAAAGGATGGGCTCATTGTCTTGCCCACGTATCTGATGCATTTACTGAAATTGTTCATAATTCTTATACGACCTTTGAATGGTATGAAGAATTAATTCATTGCTTATTAAATAAAATCTTCATTCCATCTGACCTTTTTCATAATAACGAAGATGAACGAATTGTTACGCCATTACTAGCAATGCTGTATCATGACTTCCCGCAAGATGAGTTAATTTCTATTATTTATAAAAAAATAAAAAGGCTTCCTCAAATTAGAAAACGCCTTTCGTTAAATGAATATTGTATTTTATGCGCCAACATTAAAACCTTTTTACGCACATTATTTTTTAGGACGAAAGATGATCATAACTTAGCTTATGCAGCACGTAAAACAGAAAGAATGTTAAAGGAACTCCCCAATTATTATTAAATGTAAGGAGAAAAATATGGGTTATATCGAAGACATGAGAAATTTAGTAGGAAATCATCCACTTATTTTAATAGGTTCACACGCCATTATATTAAATGAGAAAAATGAAATATTACTGCAGCTCCGCACAGACTTTAACCGCTGGGGTATTATTGGCGGCGCCTTAGAATATAACGAAACGTTAGAAGACGCGTTACAGCGAGAAGTATATGAAGAAACTGGACTTATTATTAAAAATCCAGAACTATTCCGCACATACTCAGGACCAGATTACTTTCAAATCTATCCAAACGGCGATCAAGTACATGGTGTACTCGTTATTTATATTTGCCGTGAATTTCATGGTGAACTTAAATGTGATCAAGCTGAGTCAAAAGAATTGCGCTTCTTCCCGCTTGATAAATTGCCTATTACTCTTCATCCAGTTATTAAGCGTATTATTAAGGAGTTTCAGCAATCCAATTAACAAATGTTACATATTTTATATAGAAATAAAACAACCTCATTTCCCGTCATGATAACGCGAAATGAGGTTGTTATCGTTCACCGTAAATCCCTATTTCCCCAAATTGATATTAACGTTCTCTTTCTACAACTTTATATCCCTTTATAAAAAGTATAGTTATATAAGAAATAATGAATGAAAAAATAGTATACATGCCCACCCAAAAGAAAAATGATGGATCGTACAATGTAACACTTAACATAAGAAAAATAAGAAATGTTACCATTGGCATCACGTAAAATGTACCTACTTTATATGTCACAGCTATTGAAAAAATACAAATAAGCAATGGATATATACAGAAAATCAAAATTGACTCACTCAATGGTATGTCCCCCTTTCTGAAGAAATAATAGATTTCTTATAATCGTTTTGGGGAACAACAAAGTTTTATAGTTTTATTCGTTATTAGTAAATAAAATGTTAGATCGTTATCTCAATCTGATTTCCTTCAGGATCACTTACTACACTTTCATAGTAACCATCCCCTGTAGTACGCGGGCCGTTTAACAGGGGGTATCCTGCTTCTCTTAATGTATTAGTTAATTCGTTCACTTTTTCTTTACTACCTACAGAAAAAGCAATATGCGCATATCCTATTGTTTGTATTTGTACTTTCTCGTCTATCCCTACCTGCTTCATAAGTTCTAGACGCGCACCGCCTTCAAAAGTTATAAAATAAGATTCAAACTGCTTTTTCGGATTGTGATATAAGCTATTTTCTTCACCATTAAAGTACTGTTTATAGAAATCACGCATTCCTTCTAAATCATTCACCCAAATTGCTACATGTTCAATTTTCATAATCGACACCTTTTCTTTTATGTTATTCAACTGACAATTGGATGCTTCATTGCCAGCACATTTAATTTTCTTTATTTGTTGTCGTAATCATAAGATCAAGTCCAAGACTTTTTAATCCGTATAAATAATCTTCTTTCCAATTACTCGCTGTTATTTTCGGAATATGTTCTGCCGGAATGTACTTCGGACAACTTTTTACAATTTGATCTATTACAAATTGGTTCACTTCATCATCACAGAAGATGAATCCATGAGGGTTAATAATCGCTATACATGTAGCTATTAAACGAGTAATAGCATCTATATTATATTCCTCTGGATTATTAGAATTTTCAACTTCGTCTCCACTTCTCAAAGCTTGCAAGAAATTTTTATTATCATATTGCGGAACAAAAGATATCTCTCCTGAGAAAAACGTACTTCCGCGTACAACATCTCCATTTACCATAATCCCCGCACCTGGGCCATTTTGACCTGAATACAAATATACAAGTGAGGAATTTTCATTGTTTCCAGTATTTTTATGATAGCCGAGTACTGCAGCATTCATATCGTTTTCTATTACTACTGGTATAGAAAACAGTTCCTCCAAGTGACTTTTCAAATTAAAATTTTGGAACTTTTCATATCCAGGAATATAAAAAATACGACCATTATCGACCGAACCAGGCACACCAATTGATATAGAACTTATTTTCGGGAATGTAGCGATAAGACCTTCAATATGTTTAGATAATAGATTTACTCCCGTATCAATTAACATACTTGAAGTACTTCCTTGTTCTTTTACTTCCCCTAAACAGTTAAAAATTGTATAGTTTGTCTCATTCTTTTCTAAAAATATCGCTAAACCTAACATATATTCTGGATTATATTCATATCGTTTCGCTCTTCTTCCACCACTTGAATCATCTAAACCAGCTAAAGTGACTTCACCATCTTGTTTCATTTTTTCTATAAATTTACTTATCGTTGGAAAACTGATTTCTAATGTATTACTAAGTTCAACTTTCGTTGCACTACCTCGCTCCAGAAGAACTGTACGAATGCCGCGAAGGATTGTCTCTTTAATCGATTTTTGAGTAACAAATTGTTCACTCAAATCGCTCACCACCTTAGTCAACATACTTATTAAACACTTTTAATAAGTTGCGTTGACAATATATCATACATCATTTTCTAAAGCAATAGAGATGATATATTTCTACTAGCGGCACTCCGTATTTAACTCGATGTATTCTCTCTCGTAACAGGCGATACAATTCCAGACAAGATAACAAATAATAAAACAGCTAGCAAAGCATTACGTATTCCGAATGCTTCTCCAAGTATCCCTAAAAATGGTGGTCCGACTAAAAACGCTGTAAAACCGATTATAGAAACTGTCGCAACATTAGAAGTCGCATTTTCGCCGCCATCTCCAGCAGCAGAAAGACCAATTGGGAAACCTAGCGCGGCACCAATCCCCCACAGTACTACACCAAGTGCTAGAAAATATGAGTTACTCCAAAATATGACAATTGTCATTCCTATAATAGCCATCATAATAGTAGCACGTACAACAGCGACACGACCAAATCGATCAAGGAAATAACTACTACACATACGTGCTAACGTCATTGCCAATACAAAAATGGTGTACATAATAGAACCTGTCACAACACTTTGCTGATGTCCATCTACTATCACGATAGGTAGCCAATCATTCGCACTTCCTTCTGCAAATGCCATTCCAAGCACGAAAAGACCAAGTAAAAGCACCTTTTTTTCCATACGTAAGGACGTAAGTTTCGCTCGTTTTTTGTTCCGTGATTTCTCTTTCTTTCCTGTTCCATGCGGAAGAAAACGATATACCATACATACAAGTAATACAAACACGACCGAAATCGCAAGAAACTGATACAAAATTGGAATGTGAAGCGTGGCGGCGACAGAGCCACTGAGCGCACCTACTAAAGTTCCTACACTAAAAAAGCCATGGAACTTCGGAAGAAGAGTTGTTCCTAATTTTTGCTCAATAGAAGAACCCTCTACATTCAATGCAACTTCTGCTAATCCATATCCTACTCCAAATACTAGTAAGCTACCAAAAGCCCCCATACTAGAAGCAAAATAAATATTAATACCTAAACAAAGTAATCCAACGATCATAAAAAACATACTACCTATAATAACGTCTCTAGCTCCCTTACCGTCAATAAAATGACTTGCACTCAGTAAACCAATTATTGAACCGACAGATAATCCGAACAAAATCCAGCCCATTTCTGCATTTGACACTGCTAAAATATCTCGAGTAGCTGCTGTTCTTGAAATCCATGTAGCAAATGCCACACCTGGCAAAGCAAATAAGAGAAACAGAGCGTTTCGAGAGGCCAGTAATGTCTTTGTATGATTATCCGCACTATTTTTCTCCATATGAAACACCTTTCATATTGTCTATACGATACGACACCAGTTTATTCATGTATCCGTAAAAAGCGATTTCTATAAGTCTATCGTTTTAATAACTTTAGCTGGATTACCACCAACTACTACATTATTAGGTACATCTTTTGTCACAACTGCCCCTGAAGCAATTACAGCGTTGTCTCCAATTGAAATACCAGGGTTAATAATAGCTCCCCCGCCAACCCAAACGTTGTTACCTATCTTTACCGGCTTTCCATATTCTTTGCCAGAATTCCTCTCTACCGGATGTAACGGATGCGTAGCAGTGTAAATGTGAACACCAGGTGCAAACATACAATTATCACCGATTCGCACTTCACAAACGTCTAAAATCACACAATTGAAATTTGCGAAAAAGCTCTTTCCAACATGGATATTGTAGCCGTAATCACAACGAAAATCAGGATTAATTTGGGCTTTCCCATCAGCTGAAGAACCTAAAAGCTGATTTAATAACGTAAAACGTTGTTCATCCCCTGTCTCCATCGCATCGTTATAAAGGCGTGTTAAACGTTTTGCCTCCACCCTATCAGCCACTAATTCTTCGTCATCCGCAATATACATTTCTCCTACCAACATCTTTTCTTTCTCTGTTCTCATACATTCATCTCCTTCGTTATCGAATGGATTCCACTTATTAAACGACTTTAATAAGTGGAATTAATTATACTTATTAAACACGTTTAATAAGTATCCCTATATTAACATACTTTTTAAAATGTGCAATTAATAAACTTCGAAAAAAGATGCGAATTCCTCATTTTACAAGTGGATATAACGAATAAAATAATTAAAATTCATATAGAAAAAACAAGGGAACACTTAACGTCCCCTCTCAAATCCAATCCGTTTTTTAATTTCCGCTAAATTTACCTTCGCGATTTCTCTTGCTCGTTCAGCACCTTTTTCTAGCGCTTCATATAATAAATTTGGCTCCTGTATATACATTGCATATTTCTCCCGAGGTGCTGCTAACTCACGATCTACAACGCGGAATAACTCTTTTTTCACATCGCCCCATCCGATTCCAGTCTCATATTTTTCACGTAATGACTGAATTTCATCTTCTGTTGCAAATTCTTTATATATCGTAAATAACGTTTCTAGTTCTTTCGGTTCATTTGGAAGTGATGAATCTGTTTTGATTTTAAATATTAATTTCCGTAGTTTTTCTTGCTCTGCAAATAATGGGATCACATTCCCATAACTTTTACTCATCTTTCTTCCATCAAGACCAGGTAATATTGCTCCTTCTTCTTGTATGACATACTCTGGAAGTGTAAATGTCATGCCGAATGTATGGTTAAAATACGTGGCAATATCACGCGCAATTTCAATATGCTGAATTTGGTCTTTCCCGACTGGCACATGAGTAGCTTGAAATAGTAATATGTCAGCCGCCATTAGAATCGGATACGTATATAACCCCATATTCACTCCAGCATCGACCTCTAACCCTGCCTCTTTATTTTGCTCTACTTTCGCTTTATACGCATGAGCACGGTTCATAAGCCCTTTCGGAGTTAGGCACGCTAATATCCAAGCCAATTCTAAAATCTCCGGCACTTCTGTTTGTCGGTAAAAAATAACATCTTCTCCAAGTCCAAGCGATAACCAAGTAGCAGCTACCTCTTTCGTATAACTACTAAACTGACTTGGATCATGCACAGCATTTAACGCATGATAATCAGCTATAAAGTACAATGCTTTTCCTTTATTATTTTTTGACATTTGCAATGCCGGTTTAATTGCACCAATATAATTTCCTAAATGCGGATAACCTGTCGGCTTAATCCCTGTTAACATTATTTTTTCACTCATTCTAACTCCTCCTTTCTCAAAATAAAAGGAGCCCCTCATCCTTAAAAAAGGACGAGAGACTCCCGCGGTACCACCTTAATTAGCTATCATTATAGCTCACTTCAACTTCTTAACGTGAAGCAACCGTCTTTACCTACTCATTTCAGTTAGAAGCTCCAGAGCCCATTCCATATTCATCCCTTACTGATTTCCACCACACATCAGCTCTCTGAAAAGTTTCGAATATGTACTCTTCTCTTTCATTGCTTTTGCTTATTTTTTACAGTTTATCACATTTCACTTCCAAACAAACCCGAATTTTCTATTTTATATAGCAGGAATTTCCACTTCAATTGTCTAATAATATATAGGTTTGCAGAAATACTCGAAACAACTTTGGAGGTTTTTTCATGGTAAAATATATATCCATTTTAGGTTCAACAGGATCCATCGGCACATCTGCATTAGATGTTGTTTCAACTCATCCTGAACATTTTAAAATCATCGGTTTAACCGCAAATTATAATATCGATCTTCTTGAGCAACAAATCAAAACGTTTCAACCTCGTATTGTAAGCGTCGCGACAAAAGAATTAGCAGACATGCTTCGTACGCGTATTTCAACCAACACAAAAATCACATATGGAACGGACGGCTTAATTGCGGTAGCTACTCATCCTGATTCAAATCTTGTATTAAGTTCTGTTGTCGGTGTTTCCGGACTACTTCCAACGATTGAAGCATTAAAGGCGAAGAAAGATATTGCCATCGCTAATAAAGAAACGTTAGTTGCAGCTGGACATATCGTAACTGAACTGGCGAAACAAAACGGATGTCGTTTAATTCCAGTCGATAGTGAGCATTCAGCTATTTTCCAATGTTTAAACGGAGAAAATAATAAAGAAATAGACAAATTAATTGTTACAGCTTCTGGCGGTGCATTCCGTGATAAAACACGTGAAGAAATGAAAACTTTACAAGCAAAAGATGCTTTAAAACATCCAAACTGGTTAATGGGGGCAAAACTAACGATTGATTCTGCCACATTAATGAATAAAGGATTCGAAGTAATGGAAGCAAGATGGCTATTTGATATTCCTTATGAAAAAATTGATGTAATGATTCATAAAGAAAGTATTATTCATTCTTTAGTAGAGTTTATTGATGGATCAGTTATGGCACAGCTCGGTGCTCCTGATATGAGGATGCCGATTCAATATGCGTTTCACTACCCTAATCGGCTACCTTCTTCTTATGAAAAATTAAATTTATTAGAAATTGGTAGTTTGCATTTTGAAAAACCAAATTTAGAGAAGTTCCCCTGTCTACAATACGCATTTGAATGTGGCAAAATTGGCGGTACAACTCCAGCCGTATTAAATGCAGCGAACGAAATTGCAAATGCACTATTTCTTAAAAATGAAATTGCATTTTTCGATATCGAAAAAACAATTTACAATACAGTTGAAGCTCATCATAACGTAAACGACCCTTCTCTAGATGCTATATTAGAAGCGGATCAATGGGCACGCCAATATGCACATCAATTGTTAATAAAAAAGAGCTAAAACAGATAATACTGTTTTAGCTCTTTTTTCACGTATTCAACTTAACAAATCTATAACCATGCGTAACTAACACTTTTAATATCGCATATCCTGGGATCGCTAAAATAATCCCCATAATTCCAAATAAATTTCCGGCAGTTAAAATAATAAATATGATTGTAATCGGATGAATATCTAGCTTTTTCCCCATGACTTGCGGAGAAATAAATTTACCTTCTGCTAATTGTACAACCATCATTACAATAATTACCTTTAAAACCATCCCTGGCGAATCAATAAATGCGATAATTAACGCTGGTGTAATTGCAATGATTGGTCCTACATACGGAACGATATTTACAATCATCGCTAAAATAGCAAGCAGTACTGCATATTTAATACCGATAATAAGGTAACCAATTAATAACATAATACCGATAAACAAACTAACGATAATTTGTCCTCTAATATACGAACTAATCGCATAATGCATATCATCTAGTATTCTCATTGCTGCCGGTTGTCTTTGCTCTGAAATGAACTTTAAGAAATGATTCGGCAATTGCTCACCATCTTTTAAAAGATAGAACAATATAAACGGAACCATTACAAACGTTAAAACCACTTCTGTAACAGTGCTTAAAAATCCAGTTACATTTCCTGTTACTGATGATAATGACTTCGTAAAATCAACTGTGTAGTCTTTTACCATACTCGCTACATCAATATTTAAATTCTCCTGAATTTTGCTCAGTAAATTACTTTCTCCAAATCTACGTGCTGCTCGTTCGATTTCATGACCGAAATACGGTAAGTTATCTATTAATGCATCAATTTGATCTTTAATAATAGGAATAACCGTTAAAACTAAGAACACAAATAATCCAATTACGATTAAGTATATCGAGGCTATCGATACGATTCTTGAAACACCTTTCTTTTCAAGGAGTGAAACGAATGGATGCAAAATATAAAATAGTACGCCCGCTAATAATACCGGGAAGAAAATTGTTTTTAAAAAGACGATAAACGGAGTAAACACAAAAGAAATTTTTGTTAGCAATAAAATATTAATGAACAATAATGCAAATCCAAGTAGCACTGCTAAATAATTGTGTTCTCTAAAAAACTGTTTCAGCTTGTCCCTTTTTCTTATATTTATTTTCTCCAACTAAACCACCTCTTCGAATGATGAAAAGCCCTTATTCAGGGCTTTTCATCATAATCTATATTTATTTCCTTGCAGCTTTCACTACAAATGATACAATAAAAATTAACACGATTGCTCCTAATAATGCTGGCACAACATGAATCCCACCAAATGATGGCCCAAAAGATCCAAATAATCTACTGCCTAACGAAGCACCTAATAAACCTGCGATAATATTTCCAAATATACCACCCAGAAAATTTTTACCCGTTATAGAACTAGCAATTGCACCTATAATAGCACCAACTATTAATGTGATAATCCATCCCATCTTTAGTCCTCCATTTCTATTATAGTCTGTATGCTCAAATACAAGAGTAGCAAAACTCTTATTTAAGATTACAAATTCATTTACACTAACCATATTCTACTATAGAAAGAAACGGAAGAGTAATATATGTAAGGAGATACATATATTATATGCAAAAAAGAAAATCATTGTCAAACTTACCCAAAAATCAATTATATTAATATACCATATTCAAAGGAGGCTTCATTATCTATGATTCTTAAGTTAAATGCCACTTCTTGTGAAGTAGCAGCATCTATTTTACAAGTTCAAATTCCGGCTTATAAAATTGAAGCAAACTATTTAAACAGTACTGCAATCCCCCGTTTATATGATACTGTAAACGATATTCAAAATTGCGGTGAAACATTCTATGGATATTTTTCTGAAAACAAACTTGTCGGCTTTATTTCTTTCATGCAAGAAGAACAGCTCATTGATATCCACAGATTAGTTGTATCGCCCGATTTTTTTCAAAAAGGAATCGCAACGAAACTCCTAATTTATATTTTTAACATGTTTCCTTCTTCCACGACATATATTGTACAAACAGGTAAAGCAAATACCCCTGCTATTGCATTATATAAAAAACACGGCTTCCTTGAAGTAACCGATATAAAAATTACCGATCGTATGATTCTTACACAATTAAAAAGACAGAAAACATGAAATAGTTTGACTCATTGATTTATTTATGTTATCTTTTACTTTATAATACCTTTTGCTGAGTCCAAATTTTGGAGCGGGGGAACCACTTTTGTAGCTATGCTACTTGGGGCGAATCTTTTTTAAGTAGGGAACTCTCACTTCCCGAGTCCGACAGCTAACCTCGTAAGCGTAATGGGAGAGGAAGGTGCTTTTTGCCTATGCTACACATTTTGCCTCCTTAGTTATAAATATGGGAACGATACCAAATAGTCACCTATATTTATAGAAAAGGAGATATGTATTATGTTACGTTTATCTGATCACGCAATCAAAATGATGGAGCAAAGACTTCGACTCGAGCAACACCGCACATATCAAGCAAATAAAATTGTAGATAACTTACATCATAAATACTTCTTTCAACATATTTTTCAGCCGAAAAGATAAGTACTAACCTTTAACAAAATACAGCGTACGCCGAAAAAAGCGTACGCTGTATTTTTCATTTCCTTGCCTTCACAATAAAAGTAGTCGGCACCATTCTAGCTTTATATAAAGAATAATACTTCGTAGAAGGCTCCGCTAATTCTTCAGCAAATGAGCTAGCTGGTTCAGGCTCTTCAATCCTCTCAATTGTAAAACCAACTCTATGTAACTCATTTATATATGTACTCATTTTTCTTTTATATAACGTTGCTTGTACATTTTCCCCTTTAAATGTTTCAAACGTAATAGGCGTTTCCTCATGATAAGAAGACTTTATAGTAACTTCTTCTGTACCATACTGTAAGTTTGAATATACGGGATGCTCCCAGCTAAAAATAAAACTTCCTCCTGGCTTTACATACGAATAAATCAATTCCAACGTTTTTCTTAAATCCGAAGTCCAACCTAATGCATAAATGGAATATACAATATCAAAATACCCTTTCGGAATATCTCCTTCCTCTTCCATTGCTCCGCATACTAACTTTGGATTCCAACACTTTAACGTTTCATTCGCTGTTTTAATTTGTTCACTTGAAAGATCAAGACCCCATACTTCCTCTGCCCCATGTTCTGCCATATATTGCAACGAATGACCACTTCCACACCCTATATCAAGAACCTTTTTATTTCTGATTGAATCGAACAAATGAATCTCATCTTCAGACGCTGTATACGGACCATATTTCGGTAAACAATCCACTTGAAAAAATAAGGTGCAACTGTATCCCAACACTTTTTATTTAAAGCTAACATTTGTGTACTTTCCATACCCTTCATTCCCCCATCCTATTTTCTTCCCCTAATATTAATTACACATCATAACCCGATCTCCCTTTTCTCTTCGCTCGGTAGTTTTTTACTTTTGCAATTGTACCGCACGCTCTTCCTCCTTCTTCTCCAGCATACATACCGCACCATCTTTTACTTCCATTACGCGAATGATCATAAAATACCCAGCGACAATCTGGACATGCTTTTAACCTTCCCCACCAATTTTCTTGAATCGAGATAAACACAATGCTTAATATTTTTGTATACACATTCTCTTCGTATACTGGTTCATATGTAATACCTTTCATATGTTCCTTTATATGTACATGAAATGGGTATTTCTCTAACCATTTTTGCAACGATCCTTCACCTTCAATCGTCATCCGAATATCTTCTCGAAAACTTTTTAATTCCTCTATCGTATGAAAAGGGAACTCTTCATGAAAATATTTTTTCATAAATTTCTTTATATCCCCTTCTGTTTGTATCAAATCAATTGGCTCTCTCGTATCGTTTGGTATTTTCCATGTATTTAAAAATTCCCGAATATATTCTAATTCATGTGGTGCGTTCTGATTCAATTCCATTCACCTTCTTCTTAAAATTTACTTTTTTCTGACTTTATGTATAATTATAATATAAAATCGTTAACCATCAATTAATTTTACCGGTTACAAAATTAGGAGGAGTTCTATGAAAAGTTTCTCAATACCGATACGTTTCATGCTTATTTCTTCATTTTTTATGTCTTTTGGGTATTTTGCAGTATACGCATTTTTAGCTATTTATCTATTAACCTTTCTCCATTTTTCAGCTATTCAAGTAGGAACAGTGTTGACGGTTATGACAATCACATCACGAGTTATCCCTTTATTCTCAGGATTAATTGCTGACAAAATAGGCTATATCATTATGATGATAGCCGGATTATTTTTAAGAGGAATCGGATTTATCGCTTTAGGAATATGTTCTGATTTCTATACAATTTCTATTTCCTCTGCACTTATTGGCTTCGGAACTGCATTTTACGAACCTGCTGCTCGCGCCATATTCGGCTCACAACCAGCTCATATGAGAAAAAATTTATTTACATATTTAAACCTTAGTTTTAATTGCGGTGCAATAATTGGACCAATTGCAGGAGGGTTCTTACTTTTACTTGATCCAATCTATGCTTTCTCTCTAACAGGATCTCTTATGCTGTTATTCGCTTTTATCTTTTACTTACTTAAAAATCACTTCCAGGTCACTACTGAACACACGTCTATTACATTAGGAATACAGGCTATCTTACAAAACAAGTCTTTCATTCTGTTTTCATTTATCATGATCTTCTTCTATATTATGTTTACTCAGCTTACTGTCGCACTTCCACTTCATATGAAAAACATTAGTAATAGCAATCAGCTTGCTACACTAGTTATTACGATAAATGCAATAACAGGCGTCGTATTTATGGTATTATTCCGAAAACTATTTCACAAATACAACACACTTTCCATTATTAAATACGGCGTTTTATTAATGAGTATTTCCTTTTTACTCATTCCTTTATTTCAACACCCATATTGGCTATTTATTTGTGTAATTTTATTTACAATCGGTGAAACACTCGTATTGCCTAACGCTGATATCGCTATTGCAAATTACAGTAACGAATCATATACAGCTACTTACTTCGGATTTTATCAACTATCACTCGCATTTGGTTTTATCATCGGTAATTATACCGGTACATCTTTTACATCCAACCTAAACGGAATGTATACACCATGGCTTATTTTCGGTGGAATAGGACTTATTGGTTTTATTTCACTACATATTTTAAATATTAAAAAAGGGTCCTCTAAAGAGGATATATACCTATGTAATACAAGCGACCTATAACGAAAAAGATTCGACCATCATATTTGACAGTCGAATCTTTTTATTTTTCATATTCAAGATGCTTATGTCTTTTACAACCAAATAAATAGCAAGCCCCTATATAATCAGTTTCAAATTCTAACCCTGGAACATATCCAGATTTGATACGTTCTATCATTGTTTTATAACAATTATTCTCTTCTGTATATTCCTCAATTAACTCTTTCTTATCGTTTTCTGTCCAGTTCTCTTCTACTTCTTCATTCTGAACATCTTCTATTTCTGATGTTTTCGCTTCGATAGATTCCCGTATAACTTCATTTATACGCAAGAAAAATTCCGAAGCTTCTTCCAGCTCTCCAAGATTATAATGAGCTACAGCAATACAGCAACATTGTGATATGCTTCATTGGATGGTTGAATCGAAATAGATTTTTTTAATGCTTCTTTCGCTTCTTCCCACTTTTTTTGTTTCATGTAAATTTCCCCTAAGATGTTATAAGGAAAGTATGAAGAAGGATTCAACTTAACAACTTCTCTTATTAATTCAAGAGCTTTATCATCATTCTCTTCCCCGTCAACTACCCCCACTGAGATGAAACATTTCAGTGGGGGCTTGAGTTTGAACGCTAGGTCTTTTCGTCTATCGCTAGACAGGTTGACGCTCTAGCATTCATGCCACCTTATGGTAACACCCCAAGTATGTTTTTGGTTGGTACTGGCAACGAACTATCGTTTTCCCACTTGCACCACCCTTTCGAAAAAGAGCAATTCTTCCTTGTAGAAGAAGCCACCCCTCAGATGAATCCGGCGTGTGCTACAAGCCCCGACAAGTCGAGTACACATGGATGGTTGACACACCCACTAAGCTATGCACGAAGCAACAGCCTTACGTTTTTGCACTTCTAATAGAATTGGCGTTTTCACTGTGAGATTGTCATCCAATTCTACAACTCTTGATTTTTGCAATGTATTCAATGCACCATTAATATCAGCATGGATACATGTTCCTGCTTTACTTTGGTACAGACCACGCGTGAGTCGTTTTCCACTAAAGCAATAATGAGTTTTACCATCCTTAGACCAAACTGGAACCGGATCTTTATCAAGAAAACTAGCTTTTGAAGTATAGCTTTCTTCTTGTTTTAAAAATCGGATGCCTTCTTTTACACATTTATTCTCAATTGCTGCAATCAGTTTATGAAATGGGATTTGAACAAACTTTTGATTATTCTTTTTTCCCATATCAGATTTTTGTTTCCAACCTGTGTTATACCCTACAACAATAGTATCTATATCGAATTCTTTCACTTTTTTAAACAACAGGCCTACTGTTTGTGAAATGTAACCGTTTATTTGTTGTTCTCGTTTATGCCAAAGTGCAGCCATTTTATTCGTTACAACGCGTTTTGAAAGTCCATTTTCTATATTTTTCTGTTGTAGATTACGTATCATTTTGTTGAAGTATTGGTTAATGGATTTTAGTTTTTTCCCATCAATTAAAAATGCATCACCTGTATTGGTTGCGCAACTTACTAATCTGTCTACACCTAAATCGCAACTCAAAGCGTTACTAGTAGTCGTGAATTGTTTCTTCATTTGAGAAACGTGCATTTCATATGTATAATGCACCTCAAAGAACCGACCTTTTTGCTTCGGTACAATCTCAATGTAGGAGATTTTTTTATTTCTCAAGTTTTTAGGCATACGTATTTGAATGGAACCGAATTTTTTCCTGAATGCCACATTCATCGGAATCATCCAATACCCGTTATCATCCACTTTTGGTACTTGATAGATTTCAATAATTCGTTTGTCAGTGGAACCAGAATAATGCGGAAACTTAGGACGACCTGTGAAGGTTTCAGGTTTTTTCCTCCACTGTTCCAATGCTTTAAAAAAGCTCTTCACTTCTGCATATAAGGCTCTACGAATTGCTTGAACAGAATTTGATTGAATACCCCAATAGTTCATATCGGCTTGCATGGCAGTGTCCACTTCTTTTACAGTAGCCATCTTGCTATGATTCAAGTAACTTTGTTTCATCGTGTACAAGCCAACATTTCGCAACGCTTTTGAACTATGTGACATGCGCTGAAGTAAACGAAATTCTTTTGCAGTCAAGCATGCTCGCCCGATATTCTGTTTCTGCGTGAATCGTTGTATGGTTTCTCTTTTCTTTTGTTTATGTAATACTTTCACTGCTTTCTTTCTAGCCATTATTTTCACCACCTTTCTT
Source organism: Bacillus basilensis (assembly GCF_921008455.1). Taxonomy (NCBI): domain Bacteria; kingdom Bacillati; phylum Bacillota; class Bacilli; order Caryophanales; family Bacillaceae; genus Bacillus; species Bacillus basilensis. The sequence continues at coordinate 3,429,748 of NZ_CAKLBZ010000001.1, forward strand.
AGGAAGTTCATTACAATTATTTATTTCACGAAACAAGAACCAACACTTTTGTAACTGTTAATCGCTTTTGACAAATCAATATTGGGAACTGCACGGAGAAAAATGTGAACATGATCTTCATCATAATTCCTTTTGGCTCAAATAACCGAATGATTATTATCCAATTTCGTTGTCTTACAATCTATTCCCCCCTTATCTAAGGGCAGATTATATCTGTAAGACAAAAAGAAACAAATATTCGCCCTCAAAAAGTTGTTATGAACGAAACAAAAGTGTTCAGTCTACCTGCTGACGGCAATTCATCTCCACCTGAATTGTTGGGGTTCACCCGTAACACAAATCAGATGGAGTCTTCTTGCCGAAAAGGATAAAAGTACATCCAAGCAAGATTATTGAGAGATTGTACGTCTCTAGATTCATGTACTGCTTGTTGAAACAGTTCCATCGCTTCCTCATATTTATTTTGTTCAAACATTTCAATTGCCTTCTCGTTAATGTTCAAGTAACTACCTCCGAAGTGAATAAATTCATCTATTCCATATCATTATTGTAAAATGTAAAAATTGTAATTTCCATAAAAAATTTTCTTTCTCCTGTCTATATTTCGATTGAAATAGAAGCTAAAACACACGATTTTGCAACAATAAGTAAACTTTTTAATCTCCCTTAAATTGGATATACACTCTGTTTTAATTTACATATTATGGTACAATTAACTAGAGTGCTAACTAAACATTTACGTACCTCACTAGCAGTCTAACAATGCCAAAATCAAAAATCACTTGAAATCGGGGGATGTTATGAAAAAGAAGTTAATTACTCTTCTATTCACTGGAATCATATTATCAGGATGTTCAACTATAGCAGAAAATTCTTTAGAAACCGGAAGCGGCAGTATGGAATTATTAACACCAACGATTACAACAAAAGATAATGAATTAGAAATTAAGACTGAAGGTATTGATGAAAATAAAATAACTTTTATTTATGTTGCCAATAAACAAGTATTGGAACAAAAAATAAAGAATGGTGAACCTTACAAACTTAACATTAAAGATATTGAGCATGCTCATAGGACAGATTACAAACCAAAAGTTCAACTTTTGCAAACGAAAAATGATGATAAGGATGGAGAAATGGTAACGTTTAAACAAGTTAGATATACAGTTAAAAACTAATTTTAAAGTTGTTTCATTATAAATATAACGAACGAAAATATACTTTTAACAAAGGGTAAATGTAAGGGGTGCTAATATGAAAAAACGATGGATTTCTTGGTGGATTGGTAACATATTTTGGATTATCCTTTTTGGAGTATGGGCCGCTATTATTTGGCTACGAGATGTTGATGGTGCTGGTGTTATTCAAACACCCGAAATTAAATCCATATCACTTATCGTTTTATTAATCGCGTTTATCATACCGATATTTATTCAAGTCGTATGGCTAATCATTAATTTGAGGATGAGTAAAAAAAATAATTATACGATTTAGTTTTTTAAATTAAAACATAAATACTTTTCATAAAAAAAGAGAGGAATCCACATCAAAATAGATTCCTCTCTTTTACATATGGGATTATGCCGTTCTTTTAAAACTGCACTATTCCCTTTTCTTTACGATGCATGTTCATCTTTCTTTTTCATTAACGCTCTTTTCTTCATCGCCTTCGTTAAATATCCGCCTTTAAATGAACGAATTTCATAAGAAGACATAAAGGCTTTCGGTGCAATTTCATTAATAATTTCTAACAGTTCTTTTTCTCTAGAACGCTTTGCAACGATATCTAAGCGATAACGTATCGAATTAATACCTTCGCCTTCAAATACTGTAACGCCAAATCCAGAGTGACGTAATTCATCTACTAATTCATTACAACGGTCTAGTAAACTAACTTGATACGTAATATAACCAATTGCTAATTTATTCTCTATATAACCGCCTAATAATAGTCCCGCACTAAAGCCAATGACATAGGCAACGATGTTCATCCAATTTGATAAATCTTGAAACACAATACCTAAACTGACAATGTAAATAGCTCCTTCTAACAATCCAACACCAGCAGCGGATCTTGTTTGATTCTTTACAAGCAAAATCGTACGGATTGTCAAAATGGGAACGTAAATAATTTGAAGCACAAAAATAAGTAACGCTTGTAACATTGGTATCCACCTCTTTCAAAAAGTCTTTTGTCATGATAACATACTTAAGCTTTAGAAATCGATGGGTTTTCAAATTTTTTTTTATTATTTTTCATACTATTGAAAAACGTAAAAAAGAAGCGTATTATATTTGTCGTTAATTTGATTACTTGTATCATATCGCTAAACTAAAAAAGGAACCCCATTAGGTCCCTTTCATCATAGCTCTATGTTTTTCGAAGCATTTTCTCTTTGCTTCTCTTCTTCTTTCATTAACTGTATATTTGCATAAGCTAAATTCGCAATCATTAAAAAGTGACCACCTAAAATGCCTGTACCAAATGCCCACATTTCCATTTCATGCTCAATTTCATACATGATGATAGCTCCTAAAATGGCAGCTGCAAATCGGTTTAGAACTCCTAATCCCGGAGCCTTTTCCTTCATTACAATACTTTTCCCAAGTTTCTCCACTCTGCGAGCTAATAACCAAAGGCAATATGCACTTACAGCTAATCCGATCCCAAACCCTGTTACTTGTTTCCCAAACGGAGTAATCGTCCACATAAGTAGTAAACCACTAAAGATTACATACAATTGTAATCGATATACACGTAAGGCTTCTTGAATCAAAATATCCGCTCCTAATCTCGCATTTTTTATACTTTAGAAGAAAAGCAGCAACTTACACAGTTGCTGCTTTCTCTTCTTCTTGCTCTTGTTCCATCTTACGAATTTCAACACGTTTAATTTGGTAAGCGTCTTTTTCTAACACTTTAAATTCATAACCTTCCGCCTCAACATGTTGTCCTTCTTCGATTTCATGATTTTGCATCATAATCCATCCACCGATTGTATCCACATCATCTTCTTCGATGTGTAATCCAAATAAATCTTTCACTTCTGAGATAAGCACTTTTCCATCAACAATGATATGTTGCTCGTTCACATGCTGAATTGGTGGTGCTTCATCTTCATCATATTCATCACGAATTTCGCCGACGATTTCCTCCAAGATATCTTCAAGCGTTACAATTCCGGCTGTTCCTCCGTACTCATCATATAAAACAGCCATCGGAATTCGCTTCTTCTGCATTTGAAGTAATAAATCGTGAATTGGAGTCGTTTCCATCACTTCAATAATCGGACGCATATACGAGCGAATAGATGATAAATCTTTTTGATCCTCGGTCATATATCGAATAAAGAAATCTTTTACGTTGACCATACCGATAATATCATCTTTATCTTCTCCAAAAATCGGATAACGTGTGTATCGCTCATTTTGGATTACTTTCATGTGTTCTTCTACTGAATCTTCCAAGTAGAAACCGACGATTTCTGTTCGCGGTACCATAATCTCTTTTGCAATACGATTATCAAATTCAAAAATGTTATTTACATACTTGTATTCAGCTTGATTAATTTCGCCACTTTCATAGCTATCTGAAAGGATAAGGCGTAATTCTTCTTCTGTATGAGCTACTTCATGTTCTGAAGCTGGCTTTAAACCGAATAAACCAGTTATCACACGAGCTGAACCGTTCAATACCCAAATAAATGGATACATTACTTTATAGAACATCATTAATGGACCTGCCAATAATAACGTTACCCTTTCAGCCTTTTGAATTGCCATTGTTTTCGGAGCTAATTCCCCTACTACAACGTGTAAATACGTCATAATCATAAAAGCAAGACCAAATGTTAATACTGATGAAATAGAAGGATTTAAGTTCCATTTCTCAAATAACGGGTGTAATAACTTTTCGATTGTCGGTTCACCTAACCAACCTAATCCCATAGCTGTAACTGTAATACCTAATTGACAAGCAGATAAATATTCATCTAAATTTGTTGTTACCTTTTTCGCTGCTAAAGCACCGCGTTTTCCTTCCGCAACAAGCTGATCGATACGGCTTGAACGTATCTTTACAATCGCAAACTCTGCTGCTACGAAAAATCCAGTAAATGCGATTAAAATCGCAACCATGACTAAATTAAATATTTCCAATGAATCCCCTTAGTTAAAAAAACTAAGGTGTCCACCTCCTGTATACTATAATGTTTTCTTATTTGTTTCTTAGAAAACATAGCCCGATACAAAAATTAAAGAGGTCGGATTACACTTTTTTCTATAATAATAGAACAAGTGTCTGTATTAAAGCTGTCGTTTGACCAGATAAAGATTTCGATATTTTTTCACGTTGTGAATCAGTCAATCCATCTAAAAGCGGCTTTAACTCCGTTAACTCTGCTTCTAATCGATGAATATGGTCTGTCACTTCATTCACTTGTTTCGAAACGTGTTCATTGATACCGAGCAGCTTCTTCTTCTCCTCGATTTTCTCTTTAATCTCACAAAGCGGCATATGCATTTCTTTGCACTTCTCAATAAATTGTAATGTCTCAAATGCTGTTTCGTCGTAATAGCGATAATTAGATTGAGATCGCTCCGCTTTTAAGATACCTAGATTCGTATAATAATCAATCGTTCGTTTCGACACGTGAGCCATGAGAGCCAACTGTCCGATTCGATACACCTTCCCAACGATCTTCCCCCCTTGTTTATATTACTACCATCATACAATACATAAACTGTACAGTCAAACGTGACGGTTTATTGTTCATAATTTATACAAACTTACAAGATCCACCCTATTATTATTCAATACAAGTAATCTACACTTATACAATAAAATTACTAAACTATTACTTAATCACTACATTGTCTGCACCTTTTAACCTTTCTTATTAAAAAACATATCCTACTAATAATGATTGCTTGTATAGGAGATGATTAACATGAGAAAGACACTCATTTCTCATTTTTATAATGAAGAATACCTACTTCCATGGTGGCTTATGCATCACACAAAAATATTCGATCACGGTATTTTAATTAATAGAGGTTCTACAGATCGTTCAGTTGAAATTTGCAAATTATTTGCTCCCCACTGGGAAGTACGAAATTCAAGATTTCTTGAGTTTGATCCAACTAATACTGATATTGAAGTGATGGAAATTGAAAGAGAAGTTTCAGGTTGGAAAATCGTTTTAAATACTACTGAATTCTTTTGTTGTAATAATACTGAAGAATTTTTTTCATCTCTTCATACACTAGGCCAAAACATGTATGCGATTAGAATGATTTTAATGATAGATAATCATAATTATAATTATTCAAAGCCTAGATATTCTATCCCCTTAGTAGAACAGCGATACCACGGTGTCTTCCCTTATAACCCAAATCTCGGATGTGCTTGGAGATTTATTCACAATCATCTAGACGGTGCATATTTACCTGGTAGACATCATTCGCGGCACGGATATATAATTTATGACTATCCTTCATTTATTTTAAAATTTTATTTTAGCCCTTGGAATGAACAATCAAAGGCAAGAAAATTACAAATTACGCCTACCCTTTCAAAAAGGGGTGTTCAAATGGGGCTTCAAACACATTACGGTCAATCTCCTGAAGTACTGGACATACGTTTTTTAGAGCTTAGTAACCTAACACAAGACCTCCGTCATAACCCTGAATATCAAGAATTATTTCCAAAATTCAAACCGTAATATTTTCTGTATTGTCATCACCTCAAACAATTTCATTCACTTAATCAAAAACAATCTCATTTGCATAAAACATGAATACTGTATAAATAATAAATTTTTATTTTAGGAGGAAAAAATGAAAGCTGTTATTCTTGCTGGTGGGTACGGTACAAGAATTGGGGAAGAAACACATTTAAAACCGAAACCTATGATTGAAATTGGAACAAAACCCATTCTATGGCACATTATGAGTTTGTATAGTCATTACGGGATTACTGAGTTTATTATTTGCTTAGGCTATAAAGGATATGCAATTAAAGAGTTCTTTCTAAATTACAACTTACACATGTCTGATTTCACAATACAGTTAAACGATAATACAATTACTAGCCATTCTCATCGTGTAGAACCATGGAAAGTTACACTAATCGATACTGGTGTAAATACCGAAACGGGTGGCCGAGTGAAAAAGATTCAAAATTATGTCGGAGACGAACCTTTCTGCCTCACTTATGGTGATGGATTAAGTAATGTAAATATAAAAGAACTTATTACATTCCATAAAAAACATGGGAAAATGGCTACTGTTACTGCCGTACAACCTCCTGGTAGATTTGGTTCTCTCCTATTAGATAAACAGTCTGTAACATCTTTTCAAGAAAAACCATTAGGTGATGGTGGATGGGTTAACGGTGGATTTTTCGTTTTAAATCCTGAAGTTTTCAATTACATTAGTGGAGATAAATCTGTTTTTGAAACAGACACTTTAGTTCAGTTAGTAAACAAAAATGAATTGGCCGCATATCAACATTCTGGTTTTTGGCATCCGATGGATACATTGCGCGATAAAAATAAATTAGTCGAGCTATGGGAAAGTAATAACGCTCCGTGGAAGGTTTGGTAATATGGCTTCATCATCTTTTTGGAATAAGAAAAAAGTATTTATTACGGGACATACTGGATTTAAAGGCTCCTGGCTCACCCTTTTCTTAAGTTCTTTAGGTGCAGAAGTAGTAGGCTTTTCTTCTCATCCCCCATCCATTCCTAACATTTTTGAACAAGGTAACGTAGCAAAAGAGTGCACGACAATGAGAGGCGATATTACAGATTACCATTCTTTATTTCATGCCATGAAGCAGCATAAACCTGACATAATATTTCATTTAGCAGCTCAGCCAATCGTAACCGCTTCATACAAAAATCCTATCGATACATTCAAAACGAATGTTTTAGGTACTGTCCACGTGCTAGAAGCAGCAAAGTCCGTCGAAAGCGTACGTGCCATTATTAATGTGACAAGCGATAAATGTTATGAGAATGACGGTAGTGGCGACCGAGCGTTCGTGGAAAATGACCGACTAGGAGGTTTCGACCCTTATAGCGCTAGTAAAGCTTGTGCTGAATTAGTTGCAACATCTTATCACAAATCTTTTTTTCACACGAATACTACTTCGCTTGCTTCTGTAAGAGCAGGTAACGTTATTGGTGGTGGTGATTGGGCAGAAGATCGATTATTCCCTGATATCATTCGGGCATATTTGCACAATCATACTTTGTGTATTCGAAACAAATATGCCGTTCGTCCGTGGCAACATGTTTTAGATCCTCTACATGGCTATATCCTTTTAGCTGAGAAACTTTGGAATAATGCTAAATATGCAGAAGCATGGAATTTCGGACCGATTAATGAATCTAGCAGAACCGTAAATGATGTCATTCAATCCGTAACGAACTTATGGAATAAACGACTCACAATCCATTCTCCCTCTATAAAAACTCCTTATGAATCACAAATTTTAACACTCAACAGTACAAAAGCAGTAAACAAACTCGGCTGGACTCCTAAGTTATCAACAGATGATTCTATCGCTTGGACTGTTGATTGGTACAAAAAATATGCATCTGGTGAAAATATAGAATCTTTCACACGACAACAAATCGATGCATTCAAAAATTTATAAGGGGGCTATAAAATGGAACAGAAAAAATGCCGTTTTTGCCACTCATTACTAACCAACACTTTTTTAGATTTGGGCGTTTCCCCTCTTGCTAATTCATTTGTAGCTCCTGAAAGCTCATATAAAATGGAACCTTTTTATCCGCTGCACACATTTGTTTGTAACTCTTGTTTACTCGTACAGCTAGATGAATTTGAATCCCCACAAAATATTTTTCATAACTATTTATACTTCAGCTCTTACTCCTCAAGTTGGCTACTACACGCTAAACAATACGTAGAAATGGCGATTAAGCGTTTCAACTTAACGAAACATTCAAAAGTGATTGAAATCGCAAGTAACGATGGGTACTTATTACAATACTTTAAAAAAGAAAATATCGAGACATTGGGAATTGAACCCGCGAAAAACGTAGCAGAAATTGCTATCAAAAAAGGAATTCCTACTCATGTGAATTTTTTCAGTAATGACTTAGCAAAAAAATTGCCACAAGCTGATTTAATCGTCGCAAATAACGTATTAGCACATGTTCCAAACTTGCATGATTTTGTTGCCGGTTTAAAAACGTTATTAAAACAAGATGGCACGATAACAATTGAATTCCCGCACTTATTAAATCTCATATCCTTTAAACAGTTTGATACGATCTACCATGAGCACTTCTCCTATTTCTCACTTATAAGCCTTCAAAAAATTTTAGCTCATCATCATTTACAAATTGTCGATGTAGAAGAACTTTCAACGCACGGTGGTTCCTTACGTATTTTTGTAAACCATCTAAGTGACCAATCCACTATCCATTCCAATGTTACAAAATTACTCCAAAAAGAAGTCGATCACGGGCTAGATACATTAGATTGCTATCTTCTTTTTTCTAAACGCATCGAACAATTGAAAATAAGTATTTTACAGTTTTTTATCGAAGCGAAAGCTTTAAACAAACAAATTGTCGGTTACGGTGCTCCAGCTAAAGGAAACACCCTTTTAAATTATTGCGGGATAGGAAAAGAGTTTCTAGCTTATACAGTAGATAAAAACCCTCACAAACAAAATCTCCTTCTACCAGGAACCCGCATTCCAATAAAATCTCCTGAAGAAATTAAACGTACAAAACCTGATTACATTCTCATACTTCCTTGGAATTTGAAAGACGAAATTATGAAGGAATGCTCTTTCATTCGTGAATGGGGCGGCAAATTTTTAGTAACAATACCAGAAGTTGAGGTAATTGAGCCATGAAAAAAATCCTTGTAACAGGCGGTAGTGGATGGATTGGTAAATATGTTGTACATTCTCTTATTCAAAAGGGCTATGAAGTGCACGCCACTTACAATACAAATAAGCCTTCCCATCTTTCTTGCCATTGGCATAAAGTAAACTTACTTTGCGATGAAGAAGTAAAAAAACTCATTTACGCCATGAAACCTAGTCATCTCATTCATTTAGCTTGGGAAGCAGTGCCGCCAGCATGCTATGTATCCATTCATAATTACTATTGGCTGACATCCAGCATCTCATTGATTCAACACTTCACAACATGCGGTGGAAAGCGTGTCGTCGTCGCAGGTACTGGCGCAGAGTATGAATGGTTTAACGGCGTATTGTTTGAAGATTCACCGCTTCTTTCCTATAAAACCCCGTATTCATTATGTAAAAATGTACTACACTCCTGGCTACAATCATACGCACGACAAACAAGCCTCAGCATGTGTTGGGGCCGCATTTTTCATATGTATGGCCCTCAAGAACAAGGGAATCGACTCGTTTCTAACATTATCACTTCCTTATTAAAAAATGAGGAAGCACTATGTACACACGGAAAACAATCAAGAGATTTCCTCCATGTGGGTGACGTCGCTGACGCTCTCGTAACAGTACTAGAACGCGACGTTACAGGCACAATCAATATCGCCTCCGGTCAATCTGTACAAATTAAAGAATTAGCTTCTATCATCGCTAGGAAGATAGGAAAAGAACATTTAATAAAATTAGGTGCTATCCCTTTCTCTAAAGATGAACCTTTATTTGTCGGAGTTAATATAGACCGTTTAAAAACTGAAGTAAACTGGAAACCAACATACGATCTAAATACTGGAATCGAAGAAACAATTTTATGGTGGGAATCATTTATAAAAAAGCATAACGATACGCAACACTAAAACGTAAATCCCTCGCCCCTCTTGCTAAATCCTTATACCATTCTTCTAATTTTTCAGGCGTAATAATATGGTGCGTTCCCATTCCCCCATGCTTACTAGCTTCAGAAAGAGTCGGACCAATTTGTAATTTTCTCTTTCTCATCGCATCGTTCCATGGACTGAAACCAAACCATGCAATACACGCAAGTGGCGGATAAATCATAGATTCATGTGCAGATAAATGTCTTCCAACCGTATAACTTCCGTGTTCATGATTATGAATAAATCTACCTCTTCTCCATAACGGCCAATCTTCTGGTAAATAACCGTGAAATCGTTGTTTCATTAAAGGTATTCCAAAGTTAAGGTCCGGATAATTATAGTTAAGATCATCGACCATAATAAGCCCTTCCAGCCAATACATCCTCCCTCCCAATTCATTCAGTGATTTCCAAAACTGATTTTTATCTTGCACGCAAAGAAACTCAGTCGTATTTAAAATCATTTTCCATCCTTTTACTTCTTGTTCCACCCTCATCACTTCATGATCTGTCGCAAATGCATCAAACTCCGGATTTACAGAATCTCGCACTTCCCAATGCGGTGCGAATTTTTTACAAATTTCAACCGAACGATCTGTTGAACCTTTATTAATTAAAATACCATGATCAAACAGTTTCGTATGATGCTTAAGCCACCATGGTAATAAATACTCTTCATTATAAAAATGAGAGATAACGGTTGCAGTAATGTAAATCTCCTCCTCTTTATCTATTAATCTACTTTTTCATCCTACTCCTAATATACTTATCAGTTATGTAATTTGTTTCTTTTATTTTAAAAATATGTGTTTCTACCATATACTATGCGTTCTTACACAACCTCCATTTCTATTTTCTAAAGAATCAACTCGATACAATAAACATCCCAATAAACTGAAAATTAAGTTATAATATCATTATAAAATATGAAGGAGGAATGCACGCATGTACTACAACACTTCATTCGAAAACGATCAACCTGTAGGCCGTCTATAAACTAAGACGGGCATTCATTTAACACATACACTATGCCTCGTCTTAGGGAACTAATATTACCCTAAAAATAGACGGAGGTACTTCAAATGAAACAAACAATTTTAGGCGCTATATGCTTATCACTAGCAGCAAGTATATGGGGTGGTATGTATGTTGTTAGTAAATACGTACTCGATTTCATCCCACCACTAACACTCGTTTGGCTACGTTTTATTATCGCTTTTGTTGTTTTATATAGTATTTTGAAAATAGCTGAGAAAAAGCAAAAGAAAAAAGTAACCATTCGTAAAAAAGATTGGCTATTATTCGCTTGGATTGGATTTATCGGATATTTCATTTCGATCACTTGTCAATTTATCGGAACAAAATTATCCGACGCTCATACAGGCTCGTTAGTAACATCAGCTACACCTGCATTTATGGTTATATTTGCAGCGATTATTTTAAAAGAAAAACTAACCGCTCGTAGACTGCTATCTACTATAATAGCGACAATCGGTGTCATTATCGTAATCGGATGGGATATTGAAATTGGCTCCTATTTTATCGGAACAATCATATTAGTTGGGGCCGCTATTACGTGGGCTTTACTATCTATTTATGTGAAGATTGCTGCAGCCAAATTTTCATCTTTAGTTATTACAACATACGCTATATTCTTTTCACTCTTTTTTATTACACCTTTTATGGTATGGGAATTTCAAACAAACCCGATTGAAGATTTGAACATGTATGTAGTATTAGGCGTACTTTATTTAGGAATCGTCTCAACAGCAGGTGCCTTTTTCCTTTGGAATAAAGGATTAGAATTAATGGATGCAAGCATCGGTTCCTTATTTTTCTTCTTCCAACCTATCGTTGGATCATTGCTCGGTTGGCTACTCTTAAATGAGACATTAAATAGTAACTTTTTTATTGGTGGTATTCTTATTATATGTAGCGTTTTAATTACTACTTTTGAAAAGAAATGAAAAACAGGCAGAGATTCTTAGTCTCTGCCTGTTCGTATAATTTCACTCCATACTCTTTACGCACTCCAATGCGATGGACGGGACAACAATTTCGGCAATTTCGTATATTTATCCCCTCTCGCCGCATTAACTTGAACTTGCGTAAGAAAAATACTATTTGTAAAGTCTGCTCCCCGAATATCTGCATCTCTTAAATCTGCTCCGATGAGATCCGCCCCGCGTAAATCTGCACCATTTAAGTTCGCCGCAATTAAATAAGCACCCCTTAAATTCGCGCCTTGTAAATTTTTCTTTTTCAGGTTTGCTCCCATAAGATCTGCTCCGCGGTGAATAATCCGTTTCTTACGTGTAGCATTCATTTCCTTCCAAACTAACTCACTCGTTTCTAAAAGTAAAACATTTACTTCTGCACGATGTAATGGAACATTTATTTTCATTAACTCATCTGGACTTAAATTTGATAGACGCTCAGTCTCTTCAATTGCTTCCTTCAGATCTTTATGAATTGGCTGCGTCGCCTTTAATAGAATAGCCTCATTCAAATACCAAAGCATTTCATGAAGCTGATGCATAACTGGAAAAGCATCGTACATTTTTCTCGCATGCTTAGTATCTTTCCGCCAATCAATCCCGTTAAATGTAACCTGAGAAATTTTCTGTCCAGCGCCAAAACATTCAAATACTGTACAACCTTTATAACCTTTTCCTCTAAGATCTTTATGTATGCTACATTTATAATCTGACTGTAAATTAGAACATGGTTTACCACCATCTTTATTCACCGCAAAATCTACCGATGCTGCGAACGGCAACGCCACGCAACATAGACCGAAGCATTTTTCACAGTTTGCTTTTAAATGATCGTTATGATTAGTCAAAATGTATACCCCCTGTTGTCTTTTGACTATTTCATAATATTCTAACTGCATGAAATAATCAATTTAAAAATAAACGAGCATCTTTCATTTCAAATCACAACTTTATCATCCGATTTCCTTTCAATTGAAAAAGACAGTTTCTACCCAATGAATTATAATTAAATTATAAAAATTCAAACTAAAAGGAGAATTACTATGGCACTACAAATGAAAACAAACTGTCAAATTTGCGACCAATCGCTCGAGCAAGATTCTGAAGCTTACATTTGCGTGTATGAATGTACATTTTGCGCACCGTGTACAGAAGAAAGACATAACGTTTGTCCAAACTGCGGCGGCGAGTTAGTACGCAGACCGAAAAAGAAACAGTAAAAAGCAAAGCGATATCGCTTTGCTTTTTTTAGACAGCTGAAATTATATCAACGATTTTTCAAATATATCGAACACAACTTCAAATATATCAACGATTTTTTCAATATATCGACGTTTCGCCAAAGGATATCGACTTACCGACAAATAACGACATCTCTATACCCATTCAGCTTCAACACAACTTAAATATTTAAAAATTTAACACAAACAGGCTCTGGTACAACAACATCAGATTGTAATAGTGTTAACTTCCCTGTCGTTTCATTTCTTGAAAATAGTACAAGATTATGTGACTTTTCATTTGTAGCAACAAGGAACTTTTCAGTAGGATCTAATACAAAGTCTCTTGGCCAATTTCCTTCTGTAGATGTATGTTCAACAAATGTAAGCTCACCTGAGTTTTGATCCACACTGAAAACAGCAATACTATTATGACCACGATTACCTGCATATACAAAACTACCGTCAGAAGAAATATGAATCGCACTTCCTTGATTATTTTCATCAAATGCTTCAGGAATGGTAGAAATATACTGTAATTCTGTAAAGGCCCCTTCTGACGGATTATATGTTAACACAATAACCTCTGAACTAAGCTCAGTCATCACATACGCATACTTTCCATTTGGATGAAAAGTAATATGTCTCGGACCACTTCCTGGATTTACAGACAAGCTATTCACTTCTGTTAATGTACTATCTTTTATTTCATACGTAATTAATTTATCTATCCCTAAATCAACGCCCACTACATATTTTTCATCAGGAGTATATCCCGCGTAATGTGCATGTGGTTTTTCTTGTCTTTCTTTATTCGGACCTGAACCTTCATGTGCCATAATAGATGCGGCAGGATTTACAGTTCCATCTTCTTCATTTACTTCAAAAGACTCAATCGTTCCTTTATGGTAATTTGCTGTAACTACTGTATGATTTCCACTATCAACACTCACATGACAAGGGGAAGCCCCTTCTACTACTTGTCTATGTTCTTCCTTTAGCTCCCCAGTTTTACTATCAATCGAATAAGCAGCTACACCACCAGATTCGCCTTCCTTAACAACAGAATAGAGATATTCATTATTTCGGTTAATCGTTACATATGTAGGGTTATCCAGCTTTGCCGCAAGTGTTACATTACTAATTTTTTTGGCTTCCGTATCTAAAGTAAACTTATATATTCCTTCACTATTTTCTTTCGTGTATGTTCCAACATATCCAATAAACTCTTTGTTTTCCTTCATTTTCATAACCCTCTCTCCCTATATTTTTCGTTCATCATACTTCTTAAAATATTTTATGTTGAAAGAGTATCCTAAAAAAATTGGAGTACCTCTTTATACGTTACCATATTTCTCTGCTAAATAGCCTTTAAACCCACTTTTTTTGATACGCTGCTATACTTTCATATTCTTCTTCCAATTGACGTGACAGACGAATATAGATTAGTGTTAAATCTTTATATTTTTCTACACTTTCCATGTTTGGTTCATGATAAAAATTTGCCCCAACCATTTCAGAAACTACATGTAACGTATCTACTTCACCTAAACTATATAAACCGAGGATTGCAGCTCCTAAGCAAGAGCTTTCGAAACTTTCGGGAACATATACGTCTTGATGGAAGATATCCGCCATCATCTGTCTCCAAAGTTCCGATCTTGCAAAACCGCCTGTCGCTTGAATTTTTTTCGGTTCGCCAATTAGCTCTTTTAAAGCAAGTAGAACCGTATATAAGTTATAAATTACCCCTTCTAAAACAGCACGAATCAGATGTTCTTTCTTATGGTGCAATCCAAGTCCAAAGAAAGATCCTCGCGCATTTGCATTCCATAAAGGAGCTCTTTCCCCCGCTAAATACGGGTGAAATAATAAACCGTCAGATCCCGGATTCACTTTTGCTGCTATTTCAGTAAGCACTTCATATGGATCTTTTCCTAAACGCTTCGCAAGTTCAATCTCTGAAGTGCCTAATTGATCACGAGCCCACCTAAAAATCATACCGCCGTTATTAACTGGTCCACCGATTACCCAATGGTCTTCAGTTAGAGCGTAACAAAAGATTCTACCTTTTGGATCTGTTACAGGACGATTTGTTACAGCACGTATCGCGCCGCTTGTACCAATTGTAACAGCCACAACCCCAGGATCTATTGCATTTACACCTAAGTTTGATAGTACTCCATCACTCGCTCCTACTACAAAAGGCGTAGAAACAAGTACATTCATCTCTTTTGCAAGTTCTTCATCTAGTCCTATTAAGCTGTGCGTCGTTGGAACAAGTTTAGAAAGCTTTTCATCAGAAATCCCTGCAACACGAAGAGCTTCCTCATCCCATTTTAAAGATTTCAAATTGAACATTCCTGTTGCTGATGCTATTGAATAATCAATTACATATTCCTTATATAACTTATAAAAAACATATTCTTTGATCGAAATAAATTTATAACTTTTTGCGAACAATTCTGCCTGCTCATTCTGTAACCAAACTAATTTCGAAAGTGGTGACATCGGATGGATTGGTGTCCCAGTACGTAAATAAATTTCATGACCATTCATATCATTCTTTATTTTTTCTGCCCAGCTTGCACTTCTATTATCTGCCCATGTAATACATCTCGTTAATGGATTCCCCTTTTCATCTACAGCAATGATACTATGCATTGCCGAACTAAAAGAGACACAAAGAATATCATTCGGCTGTACACTACTTACTCGTACAGTTTCTTTAATCGTATTTATTACTGCATGAAAAATTTCTTCTGGGTCTTGTTCTGCTGTTTCTGGCGTGGGAGAATATAAAGGATATTCAATTCCATGACTTGCAATAACAGATCCATCAGTAGAAAATAGAACTGATTTTGTACTAGTTGTCCCAATATCTACACCAATCATATATTTTGAACTCACCATTTCTTCCTCCTAACAAAAAAATCGCTACAGCTATCTTTCTAAATTCATATAAAAGTATCCTTATTTTAAACAAACATATCGAGTAATAAAACGCCTCCAAAAGCGATAAATGAAAGTAATGTTTCTTTCACTGTTAACCCTAGGTATTCTTTTACCATCCAGAACCCAGCATCGTTTACGTGAGAAAACATTAATGCTCCTGCACCTGTTGCAATGACGAGTAATTCTAAATTCACACCTGTCGTATTTTCAACGATTGGTGAAACGATACCCGCTGCTGTTGTTAAGGCGACTGTCGCTGATCCTGTCGCAATTCGAATTAATCCAGCTACCATAAATGCTAATACAATTGGAGATAGAGCTAAATGCTCAGACATTTGAGCAATAGCATTCCCTACGCCACTATCGATAAGAATTTGCTTAAATCCGCCGCCAGCACCAATAATCGCAACAATAGAACCGATTGGTAATAAGCTATCTTCTGTTACCTTCTTAATCGCCTTTTTATCGATACCTTGACGAAATCCAAGAAAATAGAACGCTGCAAAACATGCAATCAATAGCGCAATTATAGGACTACCGATTAATGTGACAATCTTCATCAAAGTAGTAGAAAGAGGCACATAAGGAGCTGCTGCAGCTAAAACCATTAACATAACAGGTAACAAAATAACTAAAAATGAAACTCCTATTCCTGGTAATTTCGTTGATTTTGTATTTACACGAATCAATTCTGGCTCATTTTCAGGAATTACACGTTTGTGAATCCATTTAGCGAATATAGGACCTGCAATAATCGCTGCAAAAAATGTAATAATGAGTGAATACAATAGTACCTTCCCAAGATTCGCTTTATAAATACCAATTGCAACGATTGCCCCTGGATGCGGAGGAACAAGGCCGTGTACGACAGATAGCCCAGCAATTGCTGGTAATGTTATCAATAAAATATTTTGTTTCGTTGTTTTATGAATAGAAATTACTAACGGCAATAATATTAAAATGCCTACTTCAAAAAACACCGGAATTCCAATAATAAAACCTGCAATTAACATCGCCCATGGTAAGTTTTTTATTCCAAAGGATTTAATAAAGAACTCTGCCACTTGCATTCCTGCACCTGATTCTGCCATCATTTTCCCTAAAATTGTACCTAAAACTAAAATACCTACTAAATGCCCGAGAACACTTCCGACTCCCGTTTCATAAGCACTCACTATTTTATCCATTGGCATTCCAGACATAATTGCTAAAAACAAACTTGCAATCGTTAAACTAATAAATGCATGCCATCTCCACCACGACACCCCTAAAATAACAATTACAATCGATAATAATGTAATAATTAAAAGATACATATTCATACTCAATTCCACCTAACCCTTTATGTAAACCCTTTCAAAATTACTTTATAATTAAGAGAACCTATATAGTTCTTTCTTGAGTAAAAGATACATTTACATATTGATATACACTTAAAAAGCAGATTCACATCATAATGATTTATATAAAAAGAATCTCCCTTATCAGAGATACACTTTAACCCATCTCTCTAATAAGGGGATTTCTCTTTAATAATTATAACGTTATTGTGATAAACGCTTCACGTGAGCAACTTTTCCTTCTTCAAAAGTGAATGACACTTTCTTCTCTTGCTGTTTTCACGTAGTAAGACTCCAAACTCGGGATCCAAGTTAAACGATGAAGTTACCTAGGAATCTGTCCTCTCATGAAAAGCAATTTTCGGAAAGCCTCCTTCACTTTCATATATTATAATTTAGGTGCTTTTGCCCAATCTGCAGCGAACTTTTCAATACCTTGATCTGTTAATGGATGCATAGCAAGTTGTTCAATTACTTTATAAGGGATTGTTGCAATGTGAGCACCTGCCATCGCTACACGAGTTACATGATCTGGGTGTCTGACAGAAGCTGCAATAATTTGTGTATCTAATTGATGAATATCGAATAGCTCAGCAATTTTCGCAACTAAGAGCACACCATCTTCAGAAATATCATCTAAACGTCCTAAAAATGGAGAAACGTACGTTGCACCTGCTCGAGCAGCTAAAAGTGCTTGGTTCACCGTGAAGATAAGTGTAACGTTCGTTTTAACACCTTTTTCAGTAAGGTAGCGACAAGCTTCTAATCCTGCTAGTGTCATCGGAAGTTTAATTGTAACTTTTTCATCGCCACCGTTAATTTTAATCAGTTCTTCTGCTTGGGCGATCATCTCTTCAGCTGTAACAGCATCTGGCGTTACTTCTGCCGAAACAGATTCAACTTTAGGTACTGCCTGACAAATTTCTGCAATTCGGTCTTCAAACTTAATGCCCTCTTTCGCTACTAAAGACGGATTTGTTGTAACACCAGCTAAAACTCCAAGTTTATATGCTTTTTTTATGTCCTCAAGATTTGCAGTATCAATAAAAAACTTCATGATCTATTCCCTCCATTTTTTAAACGTCAATGAGTTAAATTTTTAAGATGTTTATTTCTTTTCTACAGCATGTCCGCCAAATTCATTGCGCAGAGCTGCTACTACTTTTCCTGTAAATGTATCATTGTCTAATGAGCGATAGCGCATTAATAACGACATTGCGATGACAGGAGTTGCTGTTTGAAGATCTAATGCTGTTTCTACTGTCCATTTTCCTTCACCAGAAGAATGCATAACACCCTTAATTTCATCCAGTTTTGCATCTTTAGAAAATGCATTTTCTGTTAATTCCATTAACCATGAACGGATTACTGAACCGTTGTTCCATACTTTTGATACTTTTTCATAATCGTAGTCAAATTCACTTTTCTCTAGAATCTCAAATCCTTCACCAATAGCAGCCATCATACCGTATTCAATTCCGTTGTGAACCATTTTTAAGAAGTGACCACTACCAGCTTTTCCAGCATATAAGAATCCATTTTCTACAGCAGTATCGCGGAAGATAGGTTCAACAATGTCCCAAGCTTCTTGATCTCCTCCGATCATGTAACAAGCACCATTACGAGCGCCTTCCATTCCGCCAGAAGTTCCTGCATCCATAAAGTGAATGCCATCTTTCTTTAATTGCTCATATCGGCGAATAGACTCTTTATAATGTGAATTACCCGCTTCAATTAAAATATCTCCTTTTGAAAGCAATGGTGTAACCTCATCAATAACAGAATCAACAACAGCGTGTGGTACCATTACCCAAAGAATTCTTGGTGATTGTAATGACTGAACAAGTTCACTTAAACTAGATGTACCTGTAGCCCCATACTCTTTCATTTCTTCTACTGCGCTCGTATTTAAATCAAATGCTGCTACCTCGTGTTTATGATCCATTAAATTTTTCCCTAAATTTAATCCCATTTTACCTAAACCAATTAATCCTACTTGCATAATATAATTCCTCCTCAAATCATCTTTTATTAAAAATCCATATCACTACGATTTTGAATACCTTTCAGCACTGATAAGTTGATCTGTCCAGAAAGGTATTCACAGTCATAGCTTAAGAATTCAATACATTTTTTGTAATTTGAACAACATTTCCTGTCGTAAATCCAAATAGATTCATGACTTCAGCCCCAGTTCCTGAAGCTCCAAATGTTTCAATTGATAATATTTTTCCTTCTTGTCCTACATAACGTTCCCAACCGAGAGATACACCCATCTCAAGAGATACTCGTTTCGTTACAGAAGACGGAAGAACGGATTCTTTATATTCTTTCGATTGGTGATCGAATAGCTCCCAGCTTGGCATTGCAACGATACGAACAGAGACATTGTCTTCTTCTAGTTTCGCTTTTGCACTAGCAGCTAAGGATACTTCAGAACCTGTTGCAATTAAAATTACATCCGGATTTTCATTCGTTTGTGCTAATACGTAAGCGCCTTTAGAAAGATTCTCTATGTTCGCTTTCGTTTCATGAAACACCGGTAAATTTTGACGGCTGAGTACTAAAACGACTGGACCATCCGTTTGCTGTAAAGCATAAGCCCACGCACTTGCTGTTTCATTTGCATCTGATGGGCGGATAACTGTTAAACCAGGAATTGCCCGAAGAGCTGCCAATTGTTCAATTGGTTCATGCGTTGGACCATCTTCTCCTACAGCGATCGAATCATGTGTGAATACGTAAGTAACAGGTAACTTTTGCAATGCAGCCAGTCGAATAGACGGACGAAGGTAATCATTAAATACAAAGAATGTACTTACGAACGGTTTTACTCCTCCATGAAGAGCCAGTCCATTCGCTGCCGCGCCCATTGCATGTTCACGTACACCGAAGTATATATTTCGGCCAGCATACGATTCTACTGCATACACTGCTTCACCTTTTATATCTGTCATCGTGGAATGAGAAAGATCCGCACTTCCACCGAAAATAGAAGGAATCGATTTCACATAATGATTAATAGCTTCCCCACTTGCAACACGAGTTGAAATCGTTTTTTCAGTATCGAAGGATAAAATGTCTTTCGCTTCAATTAAAACCTCACCTGTAATCGCTTTTTCTAATTCATCTGCTAGTGCAGGGTTCGACTCTCTGTATAAGTTGAACTGCTCATTCCATTCGTTCTCTTTTTCAATACCTTTTTGTTTCAGTTCATTAAAATGAGCTGTTACTTCTTCCGGTACAAAGAAGTCTTCCTCATAATGCCAACCATACACTTGTTTTGTCGCTGTTGCCTCTTCTACTCCAAGCGGGTTGCCATGTGCTTTGTTCGTTCCAGCAACTTTTGGACTTCCGTAACCTATAATGGTTCTAATTTCTATAAGAGTAGGTTGGTCCGTATTGTCTTTCGCTAATTGAATAGCTTTTGTAATAGCATCAACATCGTTTCCATCCTCAACTCTTACATATTGCCAATGGGCAGATTCTACCCTTTTCTGAATATCTTCAGAGAAAGCAATGTTTAATTCACCATCAAGTGAAATTTCATTTGAATCATACAGCACAATTAACTTGCCAAGTTTCATATGCCCCGCCATTGACATCGCTTCATAAGCGACACCCTCCATTAAATCACCGTCTCCAACTAAAGCGTACGTATTATGATCTATAATAGAGTGACCATCCTTATTAAACTTCGCTGCTAAATGCGCTTCTGCCATTGCCATTCCGACAGCATTGGCAATTCCTTGTCCTAACGGGCCTGTAGTCGCTTCAACTCCGGAAGTATGACCAAACTCAGGATGTCCTGGTGTTTTACTATTTAACTTTCTGAAGCTTTTCAAGTCATCAATTGAAACGTCATATCCAGCTAAATGAAGTAAGCTATATAGTAGGCTCGATCCATGTCCCGCCGATAAAACGAATCGATCACGGTTAAACCATTTTGGATGATTAGGATTGTGATTTAAATGATTCGCCCATAGTGCATAAGCCATTGGTGCTGCTCCCATCGGAAGACCCGGATGACCTGAATTTGCCGCATTAATAGCATCAATTGATAACGTACGAAGTGTATTCACTGCTAATTGATTTATATTTTGTGTCATAGTAATCGTCCCCCTAAATGCTTTCATTAAAGAAAGTACTTATTTTTCCGTTTTTTGATCTAACCACCATTTAAATTCACTTTCTTGCAATAGTTCATTAGACGCATCTGGACCATATGAACCCGACTCATATTCATGAAGTGGCAATAAGTTTTCCTCAAATGCTTCAAGAATTGGTTGTACCCATTCCCATGACAATTCAACTTCTCTCCAATGTGCAAAGAATGTAGCGTCTCCACTCACAGCATCATGAATGAGTCTTTCATACGCTTCAGGTACTCCCACATCCGCTTGCTCACAAGTAAAGTTAATACGGATCGGTTCAATTTCTCCATTTTTCAATGGATTTTTACTATTTAACTGTAATGAAACATTCTCACCTGGGCTAATTTCAATTATTAATAAGTTAGGTGCTGCATTTGGATTATTATCTTGATATTGTTGTTTTAACGTATTTTTAAATTCGATTACAATACGAGTAGACTTTTCTTTCATTCGTTTTCCTGTTCGGATATAGAAAGGAACGCCTGTCCAAAATGGATTATCGATCCACAAGCGAGCAGCAACAAATGTGTCTATGTTAGAAGAAGGATTTACTCCTGGCTCCTCTTTATATGATACAACTTGTTGACCATTTATCTCTCCTGAAGAGTACTGTCCGCGAATGATATGGTTGTGAACGTCTTCTTTTTTCACTTTACGAAGCGTTTCCATTACCTTTCGCTTTTCCTCTCGAATTTCACATGCGTTAATTTTTTCCGGCAGATTCATAGCAGTCATCATTAATATTTGTAACATATGATTTTGAACCATATCACGAATGGCTCCTGCCTGATCATAATATCCTGCTCTTTCTTCAACCCCAACTGTTTCACTCGCTGTGATTTGTACATTCGCTATATGTTCTTTATTCCAAATCGATTGAAGAACAGGATTTGCAAATTCAAGTGCTTCAAGGTTTTGAATCATCGGCTTACCTAAATAATGATCAATACGGTATATCTCGTCTTCTTCAAACGTTCGACTAAGCTTATCGTTAAGCTCACGCGCAGATTTAAGATCGTGCCCAAACGGTTTCTCGATCATCAGACGTTTCCATCCATCCGTTTTATCGAGTCCGCTTTCCTTAATATTTAAAGCAATTGTCTCGAAAAATTCAGGTGCAACTGAAAGATAGAACATTCTATTACCTTGTATATGTAGTTCTTCTTCCCTTTCACGAACAACTTGTAATAATCTCTCATAGTCTTCCGGCTTACTCACATCTAATGGGCAATAACGAAAATTATCTAAAAAACTTTCGAGTTCTGGAGTACCTTCTTCTCTATGACGGGAAAACGTCTCTATTGATTCTTTTATTCTTTTTTGAAAATCTTCATGAGATACTTGACGTCTCCCAAGCCCGATAACGGATATTTGCTTTGGAAGCTTTTGATCTCTATATAAGTTATATAGTGCGGGGTAAATTTTGCG
This sequence comes from Bacillus basilensis, assembly GCF_921008455.1. Classification (NCBI taxonomy): domain Bacteria; kingdom Bacillati; phylum Bacillota; class Bacilli; order Caryophanales; family Bacillaceae; genus Bacillus; species Bacillus basilensis. Next base: position 3,452,681 of record NZ_CAKLBZ010000001.1, read on the forward strand.
TTTCGCTAAGTCCCCTGTCGCTCCAAATAAAACAAAGGTCATTGATTCCAATTTTAGTCCCCCTCTTGTTGTATAATACTGGTCAATATATTCAAAATGAATTGTACAGAAGCTCATGTTTTTATAAAAAACAAAGAGTTATCAAATTCCAATTCTTTTTATACCTTTCGCTTTCTAATTGTCCCCAATATTAATAGTGGCAATTCAAAGCATTTTCCCCACATCCTACTTACTCAGTTAAGCTTATATAAAATAACTTAATTATTAAAAGTAATTAAGTTATTTTATGTATATCATATTAACTACATAGATTATAATCGTCAAGTAAAGTGTCTCGAATTAAAGATTTATCATTCCGTAACATCTTTTCGGGCTTGTCTATTTGTTAGGAAAGATTAGAAATATGTTCATTACATAAAATGAATAATAAAAAGGCAAAACCTAACATATTCTTGTTTGGTTTTGCCTTTTTATTATTGCTTCAAATGATTTTTAACTGCCCTTATAACCAACTCATGATCTTCTTCTGGTGGTAATCCTGAAACTGTTATCATTCCAATAACTCCTACGTCTTTTATTTGGACAGGAACGCAACCACCAAACGCAGCATATTCCGAGCTATCTAAAAGATATTTTTCATTATATGGAATTCCAGTTATTTCACTTTGTATTTGCATATAATACGAGCTATGATTGTGCAGGGAAACGACTCGTTTTTTACGCTCAATCCATTTCGTATTTTCCTCAGTTGTCCCCGTCATCTTGAAATGAAATAGTTGCACACCATTTTTTGCTATATCAACAGCAATCAATTTCCCCTCTTTCCTCGCTGTTTCAACGATAAATAAACCTATTTGCAAAGCATCTTCATTTGTAAAAGAAGAAAATTGAAGTGTTTCCTCTTCTATTAAAATTTGTTTACTTATTTCATTTAGATTTGAAGTACTCATATCTTTATCCCCCTTAATCACTTTATGCCACATTGATATTTTTGAATTTATGTGACTCTATCGTACGAACTTTCTACCGTAAAGCGTATTCTTTTCTTCTTGGTGCTATTATGAATTATATTTAACACATTAAAAATGTATGTCCTTTCGTACTAAACATTTCGTATAGAAGTTTTTTACTTCCGTGATCCGGATGGTACAAAATACATAGACAACGACAACATTACAAGCATAAAAAAACCTGTTGATCGAGCAACTGGTTCGCTAACAATTTCATATGGGATATTCATTCAACCAAATGAATGCTTGTTCATAATCATCAAAAAATTTTACAGATTCTTTTGTATTAGATTGTTGTAAATAATTCATTATCTCCCCTTCTTCATGGAGAAAAGCAATTGCCTTACTGTGATTCAAAATCGTTTCATTGAAAAACTTCTCTTTCCATGCTTTTTGAACAGAAAAATGATCTGGCGTGTATCCTTTTCTATCTACCAACAATCTGTATTTCCGCCCCTCGGAAATGAACTGCTGACAAACCTGCTCGAAACCATTAAACCATTCATAAACATCATCTGTTTTAATCTTGCCGATAAGACGGGTAACAATTTATATCTCCTGAAACCGTTGTGCTTATATTCGACTTACTCAACTTGGAATCATCTCCCTTAGTTACAATTATGCGTAAAAATCTCATAAAATCAATACGGATAAAAGTGTTACGCATTAAAGCAACCTTATGTACAAATAGCACCTATGTGAAAGATAATCTTTTGTCGTTAATTTAAAAAGGGACAGACTCTCCAAACGGAGAAGCCTGTCCCAAAATCGTTCTATTTTATTTTGCATTAGAACTAACAATCGTGAATTAGAATAATGACTTAATACTTGCTAAAACAGTAAGGACACCTACAATAATAACAAATACGTTGCTCATTTTCCCTTTGTATTTAGCTAGTACCGCTACTTTATTGATTGCATACATCGGTAATAGACATAAGATAGCAGCAACTAATGGACCGCTAAGTGAATCAATAATTCCAAGAATACTTGGATTTGCATAAGCAACATACCAGCATGTTAATACGACAAAAGTAAGGATTATTGTCTTAATTGTTTTTTCTTCTATATCTTTTCCACGTGTTTTACCAAACTTCATAATCACGTCACGCATTACCTCATATGCTCCGATATAGTGGCCAAGGAAAGACTTTGTAATAGCCACAAAAGCAATGATAGGAGCTGCAATAGTGATTACAGGCGAATTAAGCTCATTAGCAAGATATGAAAGGATTGATAAGTTCTGCTCTTTTGCCATTTTAATATCATCTGGAGTCAAACTCAATGTACTGCTCCAGACGAAGAACATAACAACCGCAAATGTCATGATATAACAAACCTTTTGTATTTGCGCACATTTAGCATCAGTGGCTTCGATCCCATACGTAGCTCTCTGTTTCACAACAAATGATGAAATCATAGGTGAATGATTAAATGAGAATACGATGATTGGTAGAATCATTAATATCGTTCCAAAATATCCTGTTCCTGTTGAAGCAGTAGAAACAGCTGAAAAACTAAGCATTGACGTATTCCACTGTGGAATTAAAGATATTGCGATAAAAAGTAGAGAAGCTATGAAAGGATACACTAGCATACTCATTACCTTTACAGTAATATCTTGACCAAAATTCAGTATAGCGATAAGACCAAGAACTAATACAAGTGATAAAATAGCCCTTGGAGGTTCTGGCATGTGCAATTGATGCACGATAAAACTACTTGCAGTATTTGTAAGCGCAACCGAATACATTAGTACGATTGTATAAATTGAACCGAAATATACGATGTTAAAAATGATACTCGCTTTATTTCCGAAATACTCTCTAATTGTACCTGTGATCCCCTCATCAGCAGAATTAGAAGCGTATATCATTTTAGCAAGTGCCCTATGTGAGTAGTACATAACTGGATATGCAAGTAATGTAATTAGTAGTAAAGATAATAAACCACCTGAACCTGCATTAATCGGTAAAAAGAGCACCCCTGCTCCAATTGCAGTTCCAAATAGACTCAATGCCCATGTAGTATCCTGCTTATGCCACTTTTTCGGATCTGCATATTGCTCATTTTTTAGTGCGGTATTTTCAGCTTGAACTTCTATTTTCTTTGCAGTATTCCCGTTCATATAATAACTCCCCCTTGTATCTATTCCTGCATCTCCCTTTTTAGCTAACGAATATTTTCCTTTTTTGGAAAATGAATTCCTTACAAGTTGCCCCACATTGCATGTCCTTCATCATAATAAATCCAAATTGAAACATTCGCTAGTTAGCGTCCTAATATAATTGTTAGCGTTCACAAAAAAGTTTACTCGTAATATCCGCTCTTTATATAAAGACCCTTAAGAGAACAATATAGAATAGACTTCATAAATACGTTGCAACATTTCTAATAACAGTGTATTACTTTAATGGTTTCTCTTTTTTACTTTTAACAGTAAATTTAGCTAAACCGGCCTCTCTTAATTTGCGAGGCATTTCTTTCTCAATTCTATACATCACTTTAATAACTTCGGCAGCATTTATGGTATTGATTACACAAGCCACTGAAGCACTTTACATACATTTCGCCTCTAATCACACACCTTTCTTACTAATAATCGCATTTTTTATATTTTCTCCAGAGATAATAAAATTTCTCTCGACGCCCTCATTATAACGTGTATATTTATAAAATTAATATTTTTATATTTTCAGAAATATTTAATAGGTATAATTTTATATGGATAATAATTTACAGTTAGCACGCAACCCTTGTTCCTATCACTTAAAATTGAATTAATTAGCATAAAATACACTAATATATTACTTATTCAAGTTACTCATCATAAAGATATTTATATCATTATTTGTCAAAAAATTTTATTTCAAACTAGAAAAGATATTCTAATAAACAATTAATGTGGTTAAAAACAAATATCGTTTTGAATGTATAAACCATTTTTCAGGATATATATTATCGCTATTGCATTCATATACATTTTTAGGAAGATACGTTTTTTACTTTATGGCAATAAGAGACCACTAACATTTTACAAAAACCTACGCTAAACGAAAAAAAATAAAATAAGCTACCCATATCGGGCAGCTTATTTACATAATAATCATTATCAGGAGTGTGCAAACACCTCAATACAATGTCATCTTAATTCTAGTTTTTTTAACTCTTCTTCAGGAATATCTCTATGTCAAAGTTTACGTTTATATTATTTTCCTTTTTTACAATTGCCTGAACAGAAATACAGGGTAATATAAAACTAAGAAAACACATAATGCTAACCATTGTTAGTCTTATTTCCATAACATCAATCCTCTCTTTTATTAAGATGCAACAAAAGAGAGGATTTTATTGATTATTGCACAACCTAACAAATTAAAACCCCTCATTAACTAACTCTTTGATCGAGTTTAATTTTGAAGAAAGCTCGATAAACCATTCTTCGTCTCCTGTTAATAATGCAAGGTCTATAAGATAAAGGATTTGCTCCTTATTTATTACCTTTGATTCAGGGAGTTTGTTAACATGTTTACTAAAGAGTAAAATCGCTTCGTTTATTGTGTACTTGTCGTCACGTTTCACTATACTAACTGTAACTACATCTTCCGCTTCATCAAGTGATACAATGTAACCAACTATGAATTCACCCTCATTTGATACTCCTCGGACCCAATCTCCTACTTTTAAAACATGATTATTATTTGACATCATACTTTTTCACCTTCTTACAAATTATTTTTAATGACGATAAACAAGAAATAAAAAACAAAATTCAACTGTAATATTTTCTATTACATTTAATTTTTAAAAACTTACGACTATATAACATTTAAGCCGTTTAACGTTCTTGATTGATAAGATCAACAATTTCTTGCATTGTATAGTTCTTTAAGTATTCACCTAGATGTTCTTCCGCACCTAAAAAAATAGTGAAGAGAACTTTTTGCATATTCAAACCTACAATACACTGATCATTTGATTCCGGACACTTAGGTTGCAACGCACCTTCAGAGGTTATTTGATAAATATGCCAGAGGTTAACTTCACTTAAATCCCGAGCGAAAATAAAACCTCCACCAGTCCCCTCTTTTGATTGAATAAACTTATGTTTTTTTAACAAACTTAGCACTTTACGAATGCGTACTGGGTGAACACCTGCACTTTCTGAAATAGTATTACTTGTTGACATTCGGTCTGGCTGTAGAGCTAAATAAGTTAAACTGTGAATGGCCAAGGTAAAGTCGCTGCTCATGGTTTTCCTCCTACGATAAAGAATAATGTTTCTGGCATGTTAACTTACTGTAGCCATAAATATTACAGATACGTTAGTCGAACATTAAAATATATAAAATTCATTCTAATCATGAAGAAATAAATTCTTTTATATTCTATCCGAACTCACCTATATCCCATAACTCCATTTAGCTTTTTAAATTAAAAATACATTTAAAGACTCCATTGTTTCTTCACTTGCTCTTCTGCCAACTGTTTGATTTTTGTCCATATCGTATCTTTATTCACAATAACATTTGTTTGATAATTTCTATCGTTATAATTAACTGTAACGCATACTTCTATCATTTTTTGCTTCCTCCTTTCAAAAAATTTTTTTATATTTAATCGCTGACAAATCTTGGGTTTAGTTATAGTCTCTAACCTATAACTTCAATTTTTAAATAATCCAAATTAAAAGCCCCACTGTTTTTTGACTTGTTCTTCTGCCAACTGTTTGATTTTTGTCCATATCGTATCTTTATTCACAATAACATTTGTTTGATAATTTCTATCGTTATAATTGACTGTAACACATACTTCTATCATCTCCGGTTTCCTACTTTCAAAAAACTTTTCTTGAAAAATATTACTTATTAATTAGCCAACTTTTGCAGTTCAATATTTAAGAACGTTCGAACGCTACGTGGTAAAAATTTACGAATTTCTTCGTCATTAAAACCAATCTGTAATCTTTTCTCGTCCAGCATAATTGGGCGACGCAACATTAGCGGATGCTCAATTATTAATTTATAAAATTCATTCAGCGAAAGCTCATCTATATTTATATTTAAGTCTTGAAAAGTTTTGGATCTAGTTGAAATAATTTCAGTAGCACCCTCTTCAGTTAAACGAAGAATGGATTTAAGTTCATCCACTGTCATAGAATTGGATACGATATTTTTTTCAGTATAATCAATTTGATTCTCCTCCAGCCATGCTTTCGCTTTTCGGCATGAACCACAGCTTGCTGTTGTATATAAAACCACCATATTTCACTCACTCCTTTAATGTTCTTTATGAAACGTACATTTTAAATATCGGTTATTGAAATGTATTAAAAAAAATTACAGTTTAGAATCAAATACACGTAATATTATTTATTCGGCAATGTTTCGTTTATTTCTACTATTCGTTTCTTTTCATGCTTCTTTTATAAAATGATTGAAATTACATTTACAGATGATGACAACTCACTTCTTAAATCTATACTGTAATTTTAAACCTTACAGTTCTATTAATCAAATGTTAAGTCTTGGATTAATTAATCATTTTTTTGTGTGGATGGTTCCCATAGTATTATGCTAACCAATTTCCAATGCACTTCAAAGTGCATTTTATTCATTTCTTACTTACATGTGTTATTATGGACGATATTTAACATAATAACAAGTACGCACTTTAAAGTGTTATAGGTACTAAAAAGTAACGTATAAACTTTCTAGTGTAGTTCTGCTTACTTCTCTCTTACATCGGTTATTATGAACGATATTTAGCACAATAAATAGTAAGCACTTTAAAGTGTTATAGGCACTAAAAAGAAATAATTTTAGCATTACAACGTATTTAGGTCCAAAACTGTAATCTAAATTCATCAAAGGAGTTTTTTTATGAAAACATATAATATTCCTGTAGAAGCGACTTTAGAAGTTATTGGCGGAAAATGGAAAGTTGTTATCCTTTGCCATTTAAAGAAAGGAACAAAAAGAACGAGCGAATTAAAACGTTTAATGCCTGGTATTACACAAAAAATGTTAACACAGCAATTACGTGAACTAGAAGAAGACGATGTAATCCAAAGAAAAGTGTATGACCAAGTGCCACCAAAAGTAGAGTACTCTTTAACGGATTACGGTTCTTCTTTAGGAGCCATACTCGATTCCCTCTGCACTTGGGGAGAAGTTCATCTTGAAAAAAACGGGAATACGTCCATGCTTATTACAGCTGATGAATAGTAACTGTTCCTACTATATTGAAAACAAAAAATAGGTCGAGGCAATACTTGCCCCAACCTATTTTTTATGCCTCTCTATAACTTTTTGCGGTAATGACTGTTTCGAATTCAAAGGTTTCCGGCAGGTGATCAGCATAAGAGTACTCAAAAGTGCGCCCGTCCGTTAAATAGGCTACTTGTTCAACTCTCATTAAGAAATCTTGAATTGTTAAGTTCATAAATTGCTTTTCCCTATCATCTGGGCGAACCCCTTTGACCCTAACAACGGATGTTCCTACTTCAAGTCCAAGTTTATTTTGAATGTGCGAGTAGATCGATTCCTCTAAAACCGAAGCTTCAACACCTGGGATGACCGAAATAGGCATCCATGTATGCTCCATAATCGTTGGAATACTGTGAATGATGCGGAGACGGATGATTTTATATACAAAATCCCCCACTGAAATGCCCAATTTTTCAGCAATGATTTCATCGGCACCGACAATCGTAAACTCGATAATTTCACTTTCTACCTCACTGCCATAAACGGCTTTCGTACCTGTTAAAGTTTGAATCATTCGTGCCTTTTCCTGCTGACGCCAATCTTGAACGACTGTTCCACTTCCGCGGCGGCGGATGATGTATCCGTCTCTCACTAACAGATCCAGCGCTTTTTTAATAGTAAGAGCTGAAACACCAAATTCTTCAGCAAGGACGGGGCTACTTGGAATTTTTTCATTAATTTTATATTCGCCGTCTAAAATTTGCTGTTTAATTTTTTGGTAAATGCCGAGGTATTTTACCTGTGTTGATCCGCTTGCCATTTACATACCTCCTTTATGCTGTATCCCCTCTTCTATTCATTCAAGTTTAAAGCCTCAAGTTTGTAAACTGAAGGTGATGGAGCAACAAATCCGTTTTCCAAGATTTCAATATTCGTTACCGCTTCTTCGTCTTTCACAAGTTTTGGAGCACCATTTACAATTGTTTCATACGCTGCATCATAGAAACGACCGTAATCACCAAGCGGCGTTTTAATTTGTTTTTCAATCCAATCACCGTTTGCATTGCGATATTTCGCTACCCCATAGTACATCGGCGAATCTTCACCAAATCCTGCACTCTCAGGCATAATACCCGCTTTCAGATCATTTTCCTGCTGATCTTCACCGTATTTAATAAACGATCCATTTGTTCCATGAACGATAAAGCGTGGATAATCTTTCGCTACAACATGGTTCGTTTTCAGTTTAATTTTCAACTGATTTCCGTAATGTAGACCAACATCGAAATAATTATCAACCGCACCTTCCACTTCATTATTACGAATATCGTATGTAACAGTATCTGGACGGCCAAATAATGAAATCATACGGTCCATCGTATGAATACCTAAACTGTAGAATGAACCTTCTTCTTTTGGAGCTTCATGAGAGATGGAGCCAGGACGGAAGTAATCAATGTGTGATTCAACTTCAACAATATCACCAAGGAATCCTTGTTCCACAACTTGCTTAACAGCTAAGAAATCACCATCAAAACGACGGTTTTGATAAGGCATAACTACTACACCTTTCTCTCGTCCTAAAGCTAATAATTCTTTCGCATGTTCTACTGTATCGCAAAATGGTTTTTCAACGATAACCGATTTCCCAGCAAGTATAACTTTTTTCGCTAATTCGTAATGCGTATGTGCTGGCGTACAGATTGTCACTACTTGGATTTCTTTGTCATTCAACAATTCGTCCAAATCAGTAGTGAAATAAACACCTTTACTCTTATATGGAGCCGCTAATTCTTCACTAATTTGGCGGCCAAAAATCGTTTTTACTTTTATATTTTTACGTGTATTTACATACGGTAAATGATAGCGGTTAGCTGATTTTCCAAATCCAATAAAGCCCATTGTTAATGTCATATTCTTCAACTTCCTTGCTTATAAAATTTTGTTTCTATTTTTATTATATATTTTTATTATTAAAAGTATATAGTTTTAATTTTAAATATATATAATAAATAAAAAAAGTCGAGATACAAATCATTTCGATTTTCATCCCGACTTTTTTACTTTAAGTTATGAACCTATAAATTTAAACATTGCTTAAGAGCTATTAGATCACACTCTTATTCATACATATAAGAACGTGTCATCGGAATTGTATCGTTAATACCTTTTGTAAATACAAATTGATGTAAATCAATATTACCTGTAAAGAACGAAGCTGCACATGCATTTAAATATAAACGCCACATACGAATGAATCGCTCATCTTTCGTTTTGCGAACTTCCTCCAGTACGTTTTCAAAATTTTGAGCCCAATGTTGTAATGTTTTCCCGTAATGTCTACGTAAGCTTTCCACATCAACAATGAAAAATTGTTCATTTGTCATGTTCGTGATTAATTCATTAACAGCAGGAACATATCCACCTGGGAATATATATTTTTCAATCCAACCATTCGTAGCACCACCATTAGCCGGAGAAGTAATACAATGAAGAAGAGAAATCCCACCATCGTTTAGCAGTTCATTCACTGTCTCAAATTATTGCGTAATGTTGTCTTTTCCTACATGTTCAATCATACCTACACTAACAATTTTATCAAATTTAAGATTCTTAATATCACGGTAATCAAGTAAGGATACTTCAACTAAATCTGTAAGTCCCTCTTGTTTAATTCGCTCGGAAGTTTTTGCATATTGTTCCTCACTTAACGTTACTCCCATCGCTTTTACACCGTACTGTTTAGCGGCAGCTGTAATGAGCTCACCCCAACCACAACCAATGTCTAATAACGTATCACCTTTTTTAAAGTTCAACTTTTTCAAAATATGATTCACTTTATTATGCTGAGCTGTCATTAAAGAATCTTGCTCATTTTGGAAATACGCACAAGAATACGTCATCGTTTCATCAAGCCACAATTTATAGAAATCGTTCCCAATATCATAATGATGAGCAATATCATCTTTATTTTTTTGTTTTGAGAAATTCCATTTACTTTTGAAATATTGCAACTTACTATCACCTAAAAAGCTATCCTGCCTTTTATAAATAGATTGAATTGCTTTTTCAAGGTTACCCTTTATTTCAAGGTCCCCATTCATATATGCTTCACCGAATGCAATAGAAGGATCCTTTGCAAGCTCTTTTTTTGAAAGCGGCTTATGGAATGTTACATGAAATTGAGGTTCCCCTTCTCCATATTGGATTGTTTCTCCATTCCAAAGTGTAATTTGAACTGGATCTGAAAAAAGATTTTTGAGTATTTTTTTATAAAAAAGTTCTTCAACCATATAAACATCTCCTACTAAAAAAATTGAACAAAAAACTATTCTAGTTAATAAGTCTTTTTGAACATAGCTTAAAACCGTTATGGCTTCTTGCTACGAGTGTCATTATAAAACGGTTATATTATGAAGCATAGTACGTACTTTAAAGTGATGAAGGCACTTTTAAGTACCTATGATGAATGATAAATTAAACATTCACCCTACTAAAACAGCTGCTGATATGGTATAGACCCTTACTTTTCACCATAGTAACTTTCTAACGTTTTATCCTGAAAAAACACCACCTCTTCATGGGGTGGTGTTTTCAATATTACATATATAGATTTCACTTAACTTTACCATTTTTTTCTATCTACGCATCGTTCTCCCCATACTGTTAATTGGTTTAATACATTTTGTAAAGACCAACCATAATCAGTTAAGGAGTATTCTACTCGAGGTGGAATTTCTGTATAGATTTTACGTGTAATCACACCATCTTCTTCTAACTCACGTAATTGCTGAGTCAACATTCTAACAGAAATTTCAGGAATCAAACGTTGTAACTCACTCGTTCTCTTTGTCCCTTTCGTTAAGTGACATAAAATAACGACCTTCCACTTTCCCCCGATAATTTCTAAAGTTGCTTCTATCGGTATATTATATTGTTTCACCCGTGCTCCTCTCCTTTTTTCTAAATTTCTTCTCTATTGTTGCGTAAAAACAAATAATTTTCTATACGGCACATTTTAGTTCCTACAGCACAAAAAAGTACCTATATTACCAAAAAGTAATTATGCTGCTTAAAAAATCTCCCTATATATACATGACAAAACAACAAGAAAAAAACGAACATATTTTTGTTCATTTTTTCCTTGTTTATTCAGCTGCTGTTATGAGCATAGATGTGTTCCCATTCTTGTCGAGATGATTTTCTCCCCAGTGACAAAGAGAATCGAGTATAGAATCTAAAGAATGACCGTAATCAGTTAAAGAATACTCTACTTTTGGCGGCACTTGATTATACACTTTTCTCTCGATTACACCATCTTCTTCTAATTCACGTAATTGTTGTGTTAACATCTTTTGTGTAATACCAGACATTAATTGTTTTAATTCGCACGTTCTCTTTTTGTCTTTCTTCAAATGACAAAGGATAACTACTTTCCACTTCCCACCGATAACCTCTAAAGTCGCCTCTACAGGAATATTGTATGTTTTCATATAAAAATCTCCTTTAATAATGTTATAAGGCAAGTAAGCTAAAGATTTAAATATTACTTTTAAGTATCTATAGCACCTTAAAGTACGTACTTTTTATTGTGTTAAACATGTTTCATAATAGCATACGTAAACAGTAACTGAGTAGTACGGCACTAAAAAGTACCTGTATTACTTTTTAGTATCTATATCACTTTAAAGTACGTACTTTTCATTATGTAAAATACATTTCATAATAGCATTTGTAAGAGTTGAGTGAGTCATGCAGTATTAGAAATTACATTTTAGTACCGTACTTTAAAGTGCGTACTTTTTTAGCTGTTTCAATACTTTTATCATGCATTTTGTCAGACGATGAAATGACATGTTTTCATTTTCACATCCATTCACAATGATTTATTAATTTTTAAATACATTTTAGGAGGATATCTATAATGAGTAAATTACTAAAAGAAAAAATTGGTTTTGGTACAGCACCACTAGGAAATATGTACCGTAATATCCCAGAAGAAGAGGCAATCGCTACAGTGGATGCTGCTTGGGAGAATGGCGTTCGTTACTTTGATACAGCTCCACTTTATGGATCTGGTTTAGCAGAAATTCGTCTTGGTGAAGCACTATCAAAAAGAAATCGTGATGATTACTTTTTAAGTACAAAAGTAGGTCGAACGATTTCAGATGAACTAGAAGATCCATCTGCACGTGATTTAGGTGAAAAAGGCGGACTGTTCGAATTTGGCCGTAAAAATAAAATGATCAATGACTACAGCGCAGATGCAACACTTCGCTCTATCGAGCAAAGTTTGAAACGTTTAAAAACAGATCGACTAGACTTTGTTTTCATTCATGATTTAGCACAAGACTTTTATGGTGATGAGTGGATTTCACAATTTGAAATTGCTCGAACAGGAGCATTCCGTGCGCTAACACGCTTACGTGAAGAAGGCGTCATTAAAGGCTGGGGACTTGGAGTAAACAAAGTAGAATCGATTGAACTTATGCTTGATTTAGAAGAAGCGAAGCCAAATATCTCCTTACTAGCTGGTCGTTATTCATTACTAGACCACGAGCGTGCATTGCAACGAGTAATGCCAGCAGCTGTAAAGCATAATATGGATATTGTCGTTGGTGGCCCATATAGCTCAGGTATTCTTGCTGGAGGTGCTCACTTTGAATACCAAAAAGCATCACCAGAAATTATTGCAAAAGTTGAGAAAATCAAAGCTCTTGCAGATCGTCACGAAATCAGCATCAAGGCTGCTGCATTACAATTTTCATTAGCAAATCCAGCAGTTGCTACCGTTGTTCCTGGTGCAAGTAAACCGGAACGAATTGCAGAAGACCAAACTGCATTAAGCACAGTAATTCCAGCAGCATTCTGGGAAGAAATGCGCGAACAAAAACTAGTAGCACCTAATGCACCACTACCAATCAACGTAAAATAATTTGAAACCTTAATCAGTAGGGTCATCCCCCACTGATTATTTGCTCGCAAATATCGAGATAAAAAGGAGCGTAATGAACATGGCACATACTACTACATCTATGGAAATTTTCGGTTCACCTGAACAAGTATGGCAATTAATCGGAGGTTTCAACTCCCTTCCAGACTGGTTACCTTATATACCTAGCAGTAAATTAACTGAAGGCGGTCGTGTACGTCATCTAGCTAATCCAGATGGCGATACAATTATAGAACGCTTAGAAGTATTCAATGATAAGGAACGCTACTACACGTATTCAATCATGAATGCACCATTCCCAGTCACTAATTATCTATCTACAATCAAAGTTAAAGAAGGTACCGAAAGTAACACATCGTTAGTAGAATGGTCTGGTACTTTCACTCCTGTAGAGGTTAGTGATGAAGAGGCAATTAATCTGTTTCATAGCATCTACAGCGATGGACTGAAGGCATTGCAACAAGCATTTTTAGATTGATCTACTAAAAACAATGAAAAGCAGAGCGATATCGCTTTGCTTTTCATTGTTTTTAGGTATATGAAATTATATCGATCACAATTTGAAATATATCAACGATTTTTTCAATATATTGACGTTTCGACAAAGGATATCGACTTACCGACAAATAACGACGTTTCAGCACTATAAAAACAGCAAAGCATCCAGTGCTTTGCCGCTTATCAAATTACTTTTTACGTATGAAACAACTTTCCTTCTACCGCCTTAATATATCTTTCAGCAGAACGTTCAACTGCCTCATTTGCATTTTCTTTTACTACTCGATGAAAAGCGTTGTATAAACGATTAAACTGTAACGGCTTCACTCGATTCACCATTTCTTCCACTTTTTTCGCTGGTAATGGAATCAAGTTTGGATAGCTGTACATGAAGCTTACCCATCGTTCATCCGCTACAACTTGAATAATATCACCTGTTAACAAAATTCCTTTTCCATCATTACCTTCTTCCCAATGTAATACAGATCCTCCTTTGAAATGGCCTCCTAAACGATGGATGACCAATCCATCAGCTAATTGTAAAGACTCACCAGACCAATAAATAATACGACTACTCGGGCGCATTACCCATTCTTTATCATCTTCGTGTATATAAATTGGTACATCGAACGTCTCCGCCCATTCTACTTGTGTTGAATAATAATGAGGATGAGACAATGCAATCGCATCTAATCCGCCAAGCTCTTTTATCTTCTCAATTGTCGTTTCATCTAAATAAGTAATACAGTCCCATAGTAAACGATATGATTCTGTTTTCACTACAAATGCCGTTTGCCCGATTGCAAACTCTGGTTTTGTCGTAATACTATAAAGCCCATTTTCTTCTTCAATTATTTCATTTTTGTATGTATCATCTGTTTGCAAGTTTTCTAAAGTCGTCCAAGACTGCCCTTTCGGATTAACATATTGCCTCTCTTCATCACAAATATGACAACTCACCGGTTCTTCTACACTCGCTGCATACTGCACACCACACGTTGTACAAACGAAATTTTTCATCATAATTCCCCCTATCCCTATTTCTTTATTAAGCTGATTTTTGTTGGTAATGATCTGCTTTTTTATTTTCAATTAACAAACTTATAAAAGTAAGGAAATAGACAACTGTAACCGATAATGGAATTACAGTAAATCCTTTTTCTGCAAAAAGAATCCCGCAAACTGACGTTACAAATACAGTCCCTACTGACAATAAACCATAACTTTTACTTTCATAAATCCATACGTACGGGATAAAATGAACACCTATTAACATTGCTACTACAAAAGGTAACCATTCTGGAAATTGAAAATAGGCAAGTAATACAAGCGGAATATTCAATACATTTATCCCACCAATTAATCCTGCCAAAACCCCTAACGGATTTCCTTTCGCAAACATATCAATTTTCAATATAGCACCTATCATTAAGCCAAAAGGAAATACACAACCCATACCGATTAAATATACCCATACCACTTGTTTTTCAGAAAGAACAAAACCCGTTATACTCATAACTATCCAAAATAAAACGCCAGCTAATATAATTGGCAAGCCCCTCTTCGTTTTTATTGCTAAATCCTTTTTCGCTTCTGAAACATTCATCTCACCATCTCCCCTAAAATATTTGTATTATAAAGTCACCTCAACCTCGTCCATCCAATACCGCCAAGCTACTAAATAATCTTCTAAATCTTTCGGGTGGTGCCTTAAACACGTATCTATACGCAAATATAAGCAAATAACTATTTCTTCATATAACTCACTGTCTTTTTTATGAAATACACATTGTTTCATCACATAATCAATCGTTTCTTTCGTTAAATCTTCCGGAGTTGAACAGAACGCATAAATTAAATCGTATATAGGATCTCCTAACACTGGTAAAGGATCAATTACACCGTGCAGCTTATTTCCTTGAAATATACAATTATGGAATCCAAGATCACCATGCAATAAAAATGGCTGATTTATTTCAGCGTCCCTCTTTGCTAATTTAAGAACAATTCTATACTCTTCTTTACTTATGTAACGTCTTACATTTTCATAAGCTTCCATCACATTTTTCGTTAAAAATTCATTCCAAGATTGAACCGGACTTTCTTTCCATCCCCAACCATCTATATCTGAAACTATTTCATACTTATTAATAACTTCATTTACAAGAGTACTAAGCGTAATTCGTTTATGTCCCTGTTTGCACGAAGTACTACCTTCAAGGAAAGAATACACAATATATGTATGTAAAGGTTCCTTATACAAAAGATTTGAAAATATAGCGTTTCCCTCATAAAAAGAAAGAAAATTAGCTTCTTCACGTATTACTTCCGCTTTATTCAGCTTTACAACGTATTTTCCATCCAACAAATATACAGTACTTGTCGTTCCTCCATTCAACACTTTTATGCTATTTGGATAACGTGAAATAACTTCCTCCTTAACTAGTTGTGTAGCGATTACTGAAATGTCCATTCCCTCACCCTTTAATTCCGAAGATTCCTTCAATTCAAAAGACAACTTTACTATTATTTGACAAACGAATAGGAAACCCCTTCCAAAATCATAATATAACAAAAATTCATTCACTTTTACATTTCAAAAATAAGGAAATACTAACAACAACGTTACATACATATAGGAGGACACTATGAAACCTGAATTTTTAAAAGCTGTACATGATGCCATCGGAAATGTCGAACACATTCATATAGAGGAAAGTGGTGCCGACAGCTTACTTATCCATCATGATGATGCACAGCAGTTAAAACAAGTCGCTGAAACGTTAGAAAACAACAATTTCCGCTCTGCTTTAAGAACAACTGGAGATGCTTCGTATATTGAAGTATTGAACAGATAATGAAAGTCCGGACGTATTCCGGGCTTTCTTTTTATATTGAAACTTCAAACTCTTTCACATACACCGCTGTTCCCGCAATATCAATTTGTAAATTCTCATTTTCTACATCTTTCGTTACATATACCGTTACACGACCATCTTTATTCATTTCCTGTCCTTGTTCAACGATTAACTCCATTTCATGATTAAAATCTTTCTCCAAATACGTCGCATAATACGCTCCCATTACACCTGAAGCTGTTCCTGTCACTGGATCTTCAATCGTTCCAGCATAAGCTGATGAGAAATGACGCCCATGCATTTGCACCTGTTCATCATAAGTTTCTAAACAAACTGGATGAATAGAAGCATTAGGTATTTCTTTTAATACGGATGGGAATGCATCATTATGAGGTCTCATTCTCTCACATGCATCTAGATTTTTAATCGGTACAATTACAGTCCAGTTCCCCGTACTTCCATATACAATTGGTAAACTTACATCTAAATCATTTTCTTCTAAACCAATACTATGAGCTAATGCTTCTGTTGAACCTGCAAAATCTTTAAACTGAGGTGCTGCCTGCCCCATTTTAATAAAGGTTTCTTCATTTTCATTTACAACTATTTGTATCGGTAAAATCCCGGCCTTCGTTTCAATCGTAAGGTTTGCTTTCTCTTCTAATAAACCTCTTTCACGCAAGGCATATATAGTCCCAACTGTCCCGTGTCCACATAAATCCATTTCATAACCAGGTGTAAAATAACGCATTCTTATATCTGCTACTTCTGAAGAAAGAACGAAAGATGTTTCGTTAAATCCAACTTTTTCAGCAGTACGCTGCATCTCCCCTTCTGTTAATCCATCCGCCTCTAATACAACACCTGCTGGATTACCCATATTCGGTTTATTCGTAAATGCATCGTAATGAAATACCTTTATAGTCTTCATTTTCTTTTCTCCTAATCTTCTTTAAAAATTTTATAATAAAGCTCTATCTCCGTTTTCAACGAACAATTATTCCTCCAAAATATCCTCTGCATCTTTTCATTTGAAGTATGTGTACTTCCGATATAATAAGTAGCCCCCATTTTCTTTAACATATGCAACGATTGAAGATGCATATGGGAAGCAATTCCTTTCTCGCGATAATAAGGCATTACCCCAAAATAAAATAATCGTCCTTCACTTTCTGTTCCAGTTTCTATATGCGGTATGGACATACCAATCGGCTCATTTTTATCATAAAAAACAATACATGACTTTTCCCAGCCCTTACCTAACTCTGTTTGCACTGAATAAAAATGCTCATCGATAGTTAAAATTGAAGTTTGATTCCCTGAACCCGACATACATTGTTCCCAAATATATTTAAATTCTTTTTCCGATAACGTTCCTTCTGCTATTGATCGATATGTATATTGTCTTTCAGGCTCTTCTACATTGTTCAATTCTCTACATACTTCTATCTTTGCGGCATACAAAGAAAAACCGGCATCAAGTAACACTCTCACACTTGAGTTATAACTACTAAACCTTTTGTTTAATACAATACTTGCTCTTTTTAACTCCAAATTAAAACAAACCTCTTCAAATCTACTTATCTTTTCTTTATATATTTGTACGTTATACAAAACATCTTCTTCTATTTCTTCAATCGTTACTGCATTTGGTAAGCCATTTAATACTTTTTTAGAAGGGCCAAATAGATTCTGAATGATTGCAAGAGCGTATATCACCACTTCAATTCCCCCACACCAGGCTCAATAAACTTCCCTGAAATATCCTCATTTGAATCTATTACCCAATCATATATATTTTTTGCTCCTTCAGCCGGAGTCATATTCGCATCAAAGGCACCAATATCAGTTTTTAATTTTCCTGGGTGAATGGCAGTTACACGAATTCCTTTATTCTCAAACTCTTGTTGTAAGCAGAGTGTTAACATATTTTGTGCAGCTTTAGCAATTCGATATGAATATGAGAACTGGCCTTGCGGAAACTCTTTGTTCGCCATTTTATGTAATGATCCTAATCGAGAGGACACATTTATTATTCTCGGATGATCCGATTTAGCTAACGCCACATATGTACCTTTTACAGCCCGAATTACACCTAAGCAATGAATATTAAATAAGTCCGTTAACTCTTCTGAATTTGTATGTAAAATCTCAGTCTCCTTCCCAGTAATGCCAGCGTTATTTATAACTAGATCAACATACTCTGTATATTCCTCAAGCTGCTTCTTAATTTGCTCCGTACTCTCATCAGCCGATAAGTCTGCCAATATAGGAAAACATCTACCACTAAACATTTGCTTCAATTGCGTTACCGCAACCTCAGTTCTAACTAATGGATAAACGATATGCCCATTTTCATGAAATACTTTTACTAACTGTAACCCTAACCCGCGGCTGCCACCTGTAATAAACACTCTCATATATTCATCTCCTTATTTTTATAATAAATAAGAAAATCCATCCACTTACCATTCTCCAAAGAAAACGCCTCTCTCTTGCATTCAAATGAAAAGCCTGCTCTTTCTGCAAGACGCACTGATGGCTCATTATCAACACGTATATGTAATTCGATTCTATGAAAATGAAGACTATTAAAAAATAACGATATCGCAGCTTTCACACTTTCAATACCGTATCCATTTTTCCAATATTGATTATGTATGGCATACCCCATCATCGCCCACTGATAGTCCATACGTAAAATTTTTATAAGCTCTAGCTTTCCAATATTAGCTCCGTCTTCTTTACGAAAAATGCCTAATACATACATCTCATCTCGATGTGCTGCTTCATCAAAACCTCTTATCCATTCCGTGAACCATTCTTTTGTTGATGATGCCATAACTTGATAACCATCGTCATATTTATACTGAGATGGTAGCCTCTTATTAAATCCATATAACCAACTTTCATAATCATCTTTTTGAAATGGACGGATAATGAGTCTCTCTGTCTCTACTTGTAATAGCGGTAGCTTCATTTACATCTCATCCCTCGATTATTAATTGAATATTCTTTATCATCTTACACAAAATACAAAATCTAGTAAATTATTATGTTTTTGATAGACAAAAACCCAGTCATGCTTTATACATAACTGGGTTCTTCATTGTTTAATAACATTTTTATTTCACAAGAACTACATCCCTTAATTCTCTCTTCAACACTTTCCCTAAAGCGTTTTTCGGTAACTCTTCTACGAATACCACTTCTGGTATTTTATAACTTGCTAATTTCTCCTTACAATACTGAATAATACTTTCTTCTGTTAATGTTCTTTCGCTATCTTTCACAATGTAAGCTCTTGGAACCTCTCCCCAAAAGTCATCTGGAACTCCAACTACTGCAACTTCTAAAACACCATGTATTTCATGAATAACATCTTCTACTTGATCTGGATATACGTTGTCACCACCGCGTATAATAACGTCTTTATATCTTCCCATAATATGCAAGAATCCATCGTCATCTAACATGCCAGCATCGCCCATGTTAAACCAATTATCCTTTACTACCTTCTTTGTCGCCTTTTCATTATTCCAATATCCTTTAAACATGTATGGACTTCTTACGTGAATCTCCCCAACTTCATTAGTTGTTAGTTCATGTCCTGTTTCTGGATGAACAATTTTCACCTCTACATTTTTCAAGGTTTTCCCTACAGAAGACATCTTTTCTTTTCCCATCATTGGATGCCATGAAGTTACAACCCAACCTTCTGTACTACCATAGCCTTGCACCATATAGATTCCTTTTTCCATATATTTTTGGATAAGCGTTTCTGGCACTTTTGTTCCACCGCTTTGTGCTACTTTAAAGGTTGAAATGTTACGTTCTTTTTTATTTAGTTCATCAAGCATGTAGCTATAAACAGCCGGGAATGCAAGCATCGTAGTAATTTTCTCTTCTTCAATCTTATCCCAAATAAGAGTAGGATTCGAATCAGCTAAGAAAATCATCGTAACACCATGATAAATACAATTTAAAATAGAAAGCACGCCACTCATATGAAACAATGGATGCACGGATAAAAAGCGTTCACCTGCTGGAATTTCCCTTTGCCCCGCAATCTCAGCAAAATAATGATGTAAGTTTTTATGTCCGATTACGCATGCTTTTGCCTGTCCAGTTGTTCCGGAAGTAAATAAGTAAATTGCATCATCCTCTTCATGCACTTCTACGTTCGGTTCTGTAATTGGCTGTTCTTGCAATTCTAATTCAAATGAACCAAAGCCTTCTTTTGTCGTTTTAATTACATAAGAAATTTCTTTAACGGCATCAATTTTTAATAAAACTTCACTAAATTCTTCATCAATAACTAATACTTTTAATTTCGCTTCTTTTACAATCGTTTCTAGTTCATAAACAGTAAGCTGATGATTTAGCGGAATAAATACCGCTCCAATTTTTAAGCTTGCCATCATAATACTTGGAAATGGGTGATTATTTTTGCAAAGGATTCCTATACGATCGCCTCTTTGCACACCGTTTTGTAACAAATACTGTGCAAGCTGATTTACTCGTTCATTATACTGCTGAAACGAATACCTTTTCTCTCCCCCTACAAGCGCTTCCAAATTTGGTGATTGCATTGCTCTTTTTTGTAATAATTGTCGCATCGTTCTCAAGTAAAACTCCCCTTTATATATGTTAGGTTTTTTATTTTACCAGATTAACTATTAATTTACTAAAGATTACACTTAGTGAATATAAAACAAACAAAAAAACAGCCATCTACTTAACAAGTAAATGGCTGTTTCTCCTTATATATTAGAATACTTCTTGTTCATCACATATTGCACATACTCAGGCGCACTTTTATCAATCTCTTCATCACTTAGTTTATATTCCGCACCATATAAATAAAATGAAGGTATAAATTCCATACCTGTATATAGGCATGTAGCTTGGAATGGTTTCGTCAAGTCATCCATTGTGATTCCGCTATTGTTATAGTCTTTTTCTAATCCACCTATAGAAATAGCTACACCAAACTCTTTTCCCTTCACTTTATCCCCTTTTGATCCGTACGCAAATCCATATGTTAATACATCATCAAACCATTTTTTTAATAATGGTGGTGAGCTGTACCAGTAAAGCGGAAATTGAAATATATATCTGTCGTGTTCTACTAACAGTCTTTGTTCCTTTTCAATATTAAATTCCCAATTTGGTGCCGCTTTATATAATTCATGCACCGTAATTTCATCCGAATGTTTCTCAAGTTCTTCTATCCATCTTTTATTAATTTGTGATTTTTCAATATCAGGGTGTGCTACAATTACAAGTGTTCTCATCATTTTCCATCCCCTTTATAAATTAATCAATCCTTTACGTATTAGTATGAATGAGTTACATATAATTGAAAAGTACGTACTTTCAGGTACTATAGGAACCTTGAGGTACCTTTGGAGGTGTTATATGAATCAAAATGATGACTGCCCAATTGCAACGACACTCGATGTAATCGGCGGAAAATGGAAAGTTTATATTTTATGTGTTTTGATGGATGGAAAAATGCGAACAAATGAAATTAAACGAGAAATTCCAAACCTTACACAAAAAGTTCTTACACAACAACTTCGGCAACTTGAAGCTGATGGGATTATCCATCGTACCGTATATCAAGAAGTACCACCAAAGGTTGAGTACACACTAAGTGAGCACGGAAAATCTTTAATGAAAATTATGGATGAACTATTTGAATGGGGAAAAGGTCATCAAATCAAAAGATTACATGACTAACAAAATATTACCGTCTTTATTAAATCTTCTACATTCATATTAGTATTTTAATATTTCTACTGAAATTTTAAAATAGAGATACTCCAACAGCTCGTAATTTAGAATCCCAAATCTTTCAGAAGTAAAAATCAATAACATTCATCTATAGATACTCTTTATAACAAAAGTATCCTATACTTTTCACCTGATATTTAATTCAGACACTTTTATTGATCATCGCTAATCTTTTAAAATATCCCCCTATGGATGTATCCTTTTGCGAATTATAGCAACAACAAATAAAAATTACCGGTATAATAATCTGAAGGGGAATGTGCACAAATATCGGGACTTTCTTCAATCCTAGTTCTACATGCTCCATATAATTAGCCGTAATCATAAGCGATAAAGGGACTCCACTCGTGTGCGAATTCAAGAAAACCTAAACCACCTATCCCCTAAAGAATTTAGGGAATAGATGGTTTAGGTTTTTTGATATGTGTCCTGTTTTCGGGATTCACTTCATATAAAGTAACATCTTTAATAATGATTATTTTAATACCACTCTTTGTCTTAACTGTCACCCTAGTAACTGGGCGATGGAGTTTCTTTTTTTGGGAGCTTACTGCCTAGTTTTATAAGTCGGATAACAA
Source organism: Bacillus basilensis (assembly GCF_921008455.1). NCBI lineage: Bacteria > Bacillati > Bacillota > Bacilli > Caryophanales > Bacillaceae > Bacillus > Bacillus basilensis. Next base: position 3,475,586 of record NZ_CAKLBZ010000001.1, read on the forward strand.
CTTCCATCGCTTTTTTAAAATTACTACAGTAGACAAAACACTTTGCAAAGAGTGTCTGTACAAGGCGTTTTTTACATATATTTACCAAATAGCGTTTTTATTAAAAAACTTCTCACATTTAAATTGGACAAGCATATTTTATTATATAGGGAATCCCTACTCATAGAAAACTACCTTTCTAATCTAAGAGCACGCATATATGTGTGCTCTTAGACTGTTTACAATGAAATAAAGAATTTATTAATTCACTATTGGAAAAGCACCCATAATAATATCTTTATACTTATCTAATGTTTTTCGATTTTTTATAAAACTATATTATTTTGGAGTTGGTTAATACGTTGCAAAAAACTGACCGTGTAATCATTATGGTCCCTCCATTTTCACAAGTGTTTGTTACATTTTACTCATCATCAGGAGAACTTCTTTCATCAAAAGTCTTATCTAATACCTCTCCCTACCCTGTATCAATGTATGCACTTAATGAAATTGAAAGCGAATTATTTGAAATCGAGTTAAAACCACTACTACGTCATTAAAACTACGAATAGTGGAAAGGCCTTTACAACTCCCACAAGGAACTGCTGCAGACACGCTATATCGCATTAACTACACACTTACTATGTAAATTCTTCTAAGGAACTCCATTTTAGTTTCCAAGGAAACTAAAATGGAGTATAATTATATACGTACAATAGATAGCATTTACAAATCTATTTACATTTTTTTGCATTAGCTCTTAATCACTTAAATAAATGGAGGGCATGATATGGAAAATTATTATGATGTAGCGGTAGTTGGTGGTGGTCCAGTTGGACTTATGACAGCATGTGAATTAGCTATTCAAGGTATAAACGTTGTCGTTTTGGAGAGAAGAGTGGATCGCATACGAAATTCTAGAGCACTAACACTACACCCCCGCTCACTGGAATTGATGGCCATGAGAGGCATTGAAAATCGATTTTTATCTAGAGGAAAGAAATTAGATACAAGTCATTTTGCTGCCTTAGATACAAGATTAAACTTTAAAAATTTAGATACTGATTTTCCGTATACACTGTTTATTCCCCAATCTATTACAGAAGAAATATTAGAAGAACGTGCATTGGAATTAGGTGTAGACATTAAACGTGGGCATACTCTGAAAGACTTAAAACAGTATGAAACATTCGTACAACTAGAAATAGAACAAAGAGAAACAATATATAAAATAGAAGTTCCATATGTAATAGGAGCTGACGGAGCAAGAAGTGTAGTTCGTGAATTATCAAATATACCGTTTAATGGAACAAACACAACAACTACTGCTATATTAGGTGATATTATTTTAGAAGATATACCAGATACTCCATTTTTATCTACTTCTAATATAAATGGGATATTAATGATGGTGCCTATTGCACCTGATGTAATTCGTTTTGCAATTGTTGATCCTAAGAATCAGGCAATACCCGTTCATGTTGCTGTTACAGAAAAAGAGTTTATAGATAGTATTTATAGGATTACAGGTGAACATATTCAAATTAAGAGCACATTATGGCTTTCTCGTTTTGGCAATGCAACCAAACTAGCAAATACTTATCAACATAAGCGTGTATTTTTAGCAGGTGATGCAGCACATATTCATTTCCCTGCTGGAGGACAAGGCTTGAATGTAGGTCTACAAGATGCTTTTAATATAGGATGGAAATTAGGACTCGCAATAAAACACAAAAAATATGAAAGTCTATTAAAAAGTTATCATATTGAACGACATGCTGTGGGAAAACAATTTTTCAAAGAAGTACAAGCGCAAGAACAATTAATGATAAACTTTTCAAACGCAGGAATGGAATTAAGAGAGTTATTTTCGCACTTACTTACATACCCCGAGATAAATAACGATTTATCTGAAAGAGTAAGTGGTTTAGGGGTTAGGTATTCGTCGATGCACGATATAGAAAGGCATCCATTGATAGGAAAAAGATGTACAAATCTCACTATTTCTTCTCAAAATAAGAAAAGTTATAAACTCTTTGAATTAATGCAGGATGGTAAATTTATTTTATTAATACACCCTTCTTATATAGATAAGATAAATAAAATGAATATTGATTCGCACATAAAGGTGATAGTAGGAGAAATACAAGATTCCAAGTTGCAAAATATAGATACCGTTTTGATTCGACCGGATGGTCACATAGCCACCATTGAATATACCAAGATAGATAACTGCGAATAGTCCGGAAAAATAATTATCCATTGTATTAGTGATACAAAATAAATTCATTTTTATAAAACGAAAAGAATCCTATTTATTTAAGATTCTTTTCGTTTTGCCCATCTCACTATTTATAAAAACATGTCTACAAGGTAAGAAACACTAAATTTACAGTTAACTATAAAATTTCGTTCCGAAGGACTACAAAAAAACCCCACCTATATACTCCCATGTTCAACAATATTTGTCTCTATTTCATATAAAGTAATATAAGCATCCAAAAAGATAAAACACCAAGTATAGCAAGCACTATTCGAGTAGATAGTACCCTTACTTCAAAATTGGTTTTCTTGGATGGTTCAGGATATGCAATTACATAAATCCCTTTTAGTAGTGCGAGCCATGCAATAAGTGTAATGAGTCCCTGCCAATTAAGTGTCCAAACATTATGCAGGATAACAGTACCTAATCCTAGGAAAATTGATAGAAAGCCATACATAATTCCAAATCCCCTGTCTTCTACCACTAATTTTTTCAGTTCACGTAGTACAGATGGTCGCACAAAAAGTATTCCTGTGATGATAACCGTTACCCATCCCCAAAAAAAACCTAAAAAAAGGCTTACCTCCATTATTATTCCACTCCTTTCAATTACATTTATATTTCAGTTATTTTCCCTTTAGTATTAGATCTATAGATGAAAAAACTAAAAATGTAACTTTGGAGTAAAGTCGTACTCTTTATAAAATATTTCATGTGTACATAAATGAACCTTCATCTTACTAATTTTTAATAAAATAATATTAAATTTAACAAGGTGAAGATCATACAATATTATTAAATAAAATAATCTAATTAAGAAGTATAACAAATTAATAATCAGGCTAAATACAACTTATGTTAGTAAGAAAATCACATACACTTACACAAATTACTTTTGTATAACATCTTAAAAATTGTAGTCACAGAATTGCTTTAGCATTCTCTTCTTAATGTCTAGACAGTCAGCATTTAAACTAAACATGCTAATATTGATTTTGTGCGATTGTCAGTTACCTCATAATAAATTTCTAATCCTTTCCGAGTACCTGTAACCATTTTAGCAGCTTTTAGTTTAGATAAATGTTGACTAATTGTACTTTGAGGCATTTCCAAATCCCCATACATTGTTGTTACATTAGTAGGACCTTTTGAAAGCATTATTTTCACTAAGGATAAACGAACAGGATGCGCCAATACCTTTAGTACTTCAGCGATTTCTTCAAACATTTCTTTTTGTTCTTTCATCTTATTTCTCCCCTTTTATATACATATTTATGTTATCCATATATATAATTCGAAGGTATATACGATTTTATGTCCGTCATTTAAAAAAAATATAAAAAAACTTTTTCCCGAAACTAAAGGAGTAACTTAACATAATGGCTCACTATCAGTACCCCTATAGATACAGACGTATCTACTCTACACTCAGCTCACTAAAATCAATAAAAAAGAGAGCAGATAACCTGCTCTCTTAAGATGCCTCCTTATGTTCCGTGGAATGTTTTACACTTCCCATTCTCTTTAACTTATTCCACCCTACCGCTACTCCTCGAATCGATGAGAATATAGATTTAACGACAACATAAGTCATAAATTGACGATAAATAAAGCGTTGTAAAATTAACCATACTAATGGTTTCGGATTCTCTTCCTCTAATTTAAATGCAAACAGAGATGCGAGAAGATCCATTAAAAAGAATACAAAATAAAATCCTAAAACTTTTAGTGGATTATTACTAAATAGTCCCACAATCATTAATATATCTGCAAAAGGAGCAATGAATTGCAGAACATATTGGAATAACCACATATTTGGCAATGCGATAAATCCTAATGTTTTATGCTTTGAATTACATAACGCTTTTCGATGTTTCCAAAGACATTGAAGTGTACCATATGACCAACGATATCGCTGTTTAATGAGACTTTTCACATCTTCAGGTGACTCCGTAAAAGCGTAAGCCTTTTCTTCATATACAATTCTATGTCCTTGACGTAAAAATGTAATAGTAAGATCTGTATCTTCTGCTAACGTATCTTCGCTTAAATATCCAGATTCAACTACATTCTTCTTACGCCACGCCCCAATAGCTCCTGGAACTACTGTAATACAATTTAACTCATCAAAAGCTCTACGTTCTAAATTAAACCCTGTAATATACTCAACATGTTGCCAAGTAGTTAACAAGTTTCGTCTATTCCCCACTTTGACATTACCTGAAACTGCTGCTACATTCTGATCTTCAAAGTGTCTAACCATTAGAGAAATGGCGTCTTGCGCAATAATAGTATCCGCATCTAAAGTGACAATGATCTCTCCTCGCGATTGTTGAAATCCTAGGTTTATTGCCGATGATTTCCCGCCGTTTTCTTTCTGAATGAAACGAACTTTAGGGTGTTTATAAAATGTTTCTTGTATTACTTTTGACGTACCATCTGTCGATCCGTCATCCACAACAATAACTTCAAATTCTCTATAATTACTATCCAAAATTGAGCGAATCGTCTTAGCTATCACCTTTTCTTCATTATATGCTGCTATGACAACACTAACAAAAGGTTGATAGGACGAATTAATATAGCGAGATAGCGTTTTTCTTTTCTGCTTCCATGCAAAATAAATTAAGAATAAGAATCGAAAAATACCTAATCCAATAGCAACATAAAAAATAGTTGTTAATATATGTTTAAAATATCCCGCCCCTGAAAAGACAGCTTTATTGTAAAGTAAATATTGCTTACCCTCAGAAGAAACAGGAGGCATAATTTCATCTCGTTCTTTATTCATTAAATCTGAAATTGTTACAAAACTATATCCATGCTTTTTAAGGTCTTTGATAATGATTGGCAGCGCCTCTACTGTATGGGTACGATTCCCTCCCGCATCATGGAGAAGAATAATATTTCCCTCTCCCTTATAAACGGGATTAAGAGCACGCTTTACTAATTCATTTGTTGATGGTGTTGCCCAGTCTTCAGGATCAACTTTTTCCGCTACCATTGTATAGTTCATATTTTGCGCACGTAAAATAGGCAATATTTCATTTGACGAATCTGGGTTAGCATCGGCTTCATATGGTGGTCTAAATAAAACCGTAGAATGTCCAGTTACTTCCTGAATTAAACGTTGCGTCGTATTAAGTTCTACTTTTGTTCGTAGTAAAGACGTATCAGCTATGTTAGGATGCTTGAAAGTATGATTACCAATTTCATGCCCCTCATCGTATATTCTTTTTACAATACTAGGATTTAGTTGCGCGTTTTCACCAAGTACAAAAAAAGCAGCTTTTATTTTATTCTCTTTTAATATATCTAAAATTTCTGGCGTATATTTCGGGTCTGGTCCATCATCAAATGTTAATACTACTTGTTTCCCCTTTGGTTTTCCATATCGTTGCACTTCGTATGCAGATGGTAAGGATTGATATACTTCATCTGTAAGATAACCATCTTTGCCTACTTTAAAATCTCTCAATCCATTTTGCTTTTCATTCTCAATCTGTAAAATTTCACCTTGGCCAGAATAATTCACTTCATCTAAACTAGTGATTTTATGTAATACATCAGGATTTTTTTGTGCCCCAATAGGATTTTTTAAAACTTTCCATATTGTAGGATCTTCTGCTCCTAATCTCCATAGCGCAAACCCCTTTGCATTGTTATCCATTGCGATTTTCACTTGATTATAGAGAGTAACACTGTCTAAGAACCAAGCTGTATGTTCTTTCTCTCCTGTTTTATATCTAAAATAAGGATTTCCACTAATCTTATCCCATTGAATTTTCATATTTGAATTATGAGCCATTGCCATAACTTCTGAAAAAGTTAAAGACTTCGCAGGTTCTTTACTGTTCACTTTCCAATCATATCCATAGTTACCGAAAGCAACTATAAGCTTATTAGACGGAATATTCAGTTCTTTCAATGTATGTTGGAACCATTTATTCGAAGCAATTGGCCCTGGTTCCCCCGCTCCATAGTGCTCATCGTACATCATTACAATCATTCGATCTATTACCTTCGCTAACGCACTATAATCAAAAGCCTTATCGTTAGCTGGAACATCTTGTGTAACGAGCAAATCATGTTTATGAAAGACCGTAGTAAGTTCTTTCATAAAATTTGTTAAGTTTTCTCTATCACTTTCAGGTATCGCCTCAAAGTCAATATTAATACCCGCAAATCGATTCTTTTCAACTTGCTTTACTAAATCATTTATAAACTTTGTCTTTACATCATTTGGCGAATTCAGTAACTTATGAATCAGCCCACTATCAGGACCAGAAGCTTCCTCTGTATAGTTAGTAAGTAACGGCATAATTTTCACTTGATTTTTTTCTGCTAACTTTACTATCTCAGGTTTTATCTCACTTCTAATCGTTAAATCTGCTTTTAAATGATACCACTCTGGTACTAGCGTGGTTAATGAATCGATATTTTCTTTTAAAGAAGCGGTACTATTTTCATCCCAGTTTACATAAAAACCATACACTTCTTTAGGTTGTTTACTATCGTTCGTCGAATTCACCAAATTTTTGTTATCCTTCATTTCGGTATTTGGTTTAAATCCTTCCTTCTTTAACTGCTGATCACTAAGTTTTTGATTAATTGGTACAAGTTTATTATCTTGTTGTACAGCGGTATTCATATTTGGAATTTCTGGTGTTGAAAAAATACTTTGAAAGAAAAAATAAAATACAATACTTACGCTAACTATTGAGATACATAGAAACCAAATAAAAGCTATGTTTCTCCTTCCTTTCGGATCATAAAAAATAGGTTTTGCTTTATCTTTCCCTTGTTGAATGTTTTTCTCCATTATATTTTTCACATACTCCTTCTTAATAGAACTATAGAATAATAAAGTGCAACTTTAAGCAGCCCAACTCCCACCTAACTTCTTTGCCCCAGCCAAATTTTGAGATGGGAGTTTTACTGCCCGCAATAGCGAGATAAATCCTTTTAGCTTTGAAATGAATCTCTCAATATTCTATTGATTATTCTTTTCATTCCCTTGCTGGTGACCTCTATTTTCTTGTTGAGACCCCCTACCATTGTTCCCTTGTTGATTTCCAACATTTTCTTTCTGGGATCCTCTTCCATTGTCCCCTTGCTGATTTCCATTATTCCCTTGTTGAGATCCTCTACCGTTGTTCCCTTGCTGATTCCCGTTATTTCCTTGTTGAGGATTTCTACCGTTGTTCCCTTGCTGATTCCCATTATTTCCTTGTTGAGGATCTCTACCATTGTTCCCTTGTTGATTTCCAACATTTTCTTTCTGGGATCCTCTTCCATTGTCCCCTTGCTGATTTCCATTATTCCCTTGTTGGGATCCCCTACCGTTGTTTTCTTGCTGATTTCCATTATTTCCTTGTTGAGATTCTCTACCGTTGTTCCCTTGCTGATTTCCATTACTCCCTTGTTGAGATTCTCTACCGTTATTCTCCTGCTGATTCCCTCTATTTTCTTGCTGAGATCCTCTACCATTATTTTCTTTTATTTGCCTAGATGGCTGTTCCTCTGGTTTCTTTTGTTCTTTATGCTCTGGTTTCTCATATTTTTTTTCTTTTACAGGAGACAAATCTGATGATGCATCAGAAGCTGACTCCTGCTGCGATTGCACCTCTTCTTCGTTTTCCACTGGATTAGACGGCGTGGCAGGTGGAGTAAGCGATTTGTTCTTCTCATTCTCTTGCTTTATATAGACTCCTGTGCCAATTCCAGCTTTTCTAGCATCCTCTCGTACTTGCATCGTGCTACTTTGATATTCGACTGTAATATGTTTTAGCTCATATTCTTTCTTTAATTCTTTCATTTCCTTTACCAACTGTGGTTCTAGCAACTTGTCCTTTGCAACAGCCGTTAGCATAACTTGCTTATCATTCGTTAAATACTTATCCTCTTGACTTTGTTTTATAATCGTACGTATTACGTCTTGCAATTGTTTATTTTCCCATTGCTTCAATTCTTTTAAAATACGCCTTCCATCATCATTACAAGCTTGCAAATCTATAACGCGAAGATCCTTCGTTACGCTCACCTCTAAACTTGGATTTATATCAACTGAGACGTAAGCAAATACTTTTTCTTCCGGTTGGTTGTAGAAAAATAACAGCGCACATAGAAAACAAGCAACAAGTAATGATGCCGGCTTTAAGAAATAAGGGATTGAAAAACGTGATGCTTTTTGTTCTTGTTCTTCAAACGAGATTTCCTCTCCAATCATGCAAGAATCCCCTTTTCTTTTACACGTAATAAATTCTCCATTTGGTGTTAAAACAACTACGCTATGTTTTTTTATATCCATCACAATTCCTTTATTCATCATGCTTCCCTCCCCTTATATAATCAAGAATGTATGTATAGTTGTTTGCGAAGATAATACACATTGCAATGATATATTTTCTATGCCGCTCCAACGTTTTACGACTTACCCTAACACGCGGTTCAATATGTTTAAGCGGTAACTTTTTCTTTCGGAACAGCTCCTCCATCATTTCCTCTTCTTTTATAATTATCTTTACAATTTCTATTAAGTGCTCACGCGTGTCACGATGCTTAGGAGATTCTTTAGCAAGCTCTGAAAATGTGATTTTAAACTCAGCTAACACACTTTGAAAATGAAGAATTTCTTCCTTACGATTACTATTGTCCATCTCTTTCATATACTCTGTAAGCGATACTTGCATTTCTAACATTTCCTCTTGCTCATCTTCTTTTAAAAAGACACGGTTATGCTTTGACTCCTTGCGTATATAGTCAATTACATCTCTTTTTATAAGAAGATCAGCAAACGCTAGAAAAGATTTTCCTTTTTTATACGAATACTGTTCAATTGCTTCGTTAAACGCAAACAATCCAATACTATATTCATCATCCTGTTCTGTAATATATCGGCGGCAGACAGACGATATTGATTTTCTAATAAAAGGCTGATACTGAACGATAAAGGCTTCCTTATCTTCTCCATTGTTTTGTATGTTACATACGATATCTTCTATTTTCGGTTTTCTTAAGATCTTCATTACTAAACTCAACACTGGTAATCTCTCAGCCTCCTTCTGCTTTAAATAGAAAAATGGTCACTAAACAAGTGACCATTTAACCACATTTTGTTAGTACTTTTCTTTGGTCTTGTCTTCTTGCTGTTACTTATATTTTTTCGAGACTAACTTTTTTCACTGTTTTCCTAATGATCTTGCTTTTCTCTCGGCACTATAGTTCAGCTTATATTTTAATGTACTTTCTTATTTTCTTCCCCTTGTTTTGCTTGCTCTGTTTCTATTTTATCTGCAATCCTTGAATAACTCTTCTCTATATCATTGGTAATTTCATCCTTTTATTTCGGATGCCCCACTTAATCTAGTAATTTTATTAACACTTCAATATTCTTTCAGAGTCAGTTTTCTTCTATTTATTTTCTTCACTATACATATTCGGAGCAATACAAAGTTTTATGGGGGTCAAAAAATATTTTTATAAAAAAATAGATTTTTATTTCAAAAATAAAAACCATTGATTTGAAAAAGGACTAATCAAATTGATGGTTTTCTTATCATATCTATTAAATTAAGTTGGGCTCTCATTATGTATAAGAAAATCTGCTGTTCTCACTATTTCCTGCCGATTTTCTCTATCGTTATCTTTCTTGATTATCATAATATGTCTTATCTGCATATTTTTGATCATTTCCTTTTATATAAGCTAATATTACTTTTGGATTTTTAAGTAAGTCCCAGTCTCCATATGTATCAAATCTTCTGCATGAAGTTATCATTCCATTTTTAATGGTACCGAATTTCTTATTATTTCGCTTTCCCCATTCTTTTAACCGTTTAGCAAAATCTGCATCTTCTGCCATAAGCATGTTTTCATTAAATCCGTTAATTGCCATAAAATCTTTTTTATAGCACCAAAAAATCCCTACAGATATAGCTCCATACTTAAAAAGTAAGGGGATTATTATTAACATTGCAGAAAAGAATATTCCTAAAGATATTCTTTCAAACTTCCCATTCACCCCACCACCAATGTATTTACCTGAAGATAAATATTTATCTACATTAGACAACACGGAATCTGTCATTATAGTATCAGCGTCTATAGTAACGATTATTTCTCCACTAGCTATTTCTGCCCCTGCATTTCGGATTTTAGATAAGTTTTTATCGTTATTTTTCAATGTAATACAATTATAAGATTTTGCTATTTCCTCTGTTTTATCTGTGCAACGATTTAAAACAACTATAACTTCCGTTTGCTCTTTATATGCCTCTGATGCCTTTGCAATTGAATCTAAACATTTTCTAATGTACTTTTCTTCATTATGTGCAGGGATTATAATAGAAAACTTCACATCTTTTTGTAAATCTCTTCCTGAAGATTCCTTTGTTTCAGTCATGATATTCCCCCCTTATTTTAGATAAATATCTGTTATACATAACATATATTTAAATTTATTAAGTTATATTATTAAAAAAGTAATTAAAACAATATGGACATATTATGTTAAGTGTAATAGGGCTACTATTAAGCTAACAAAATCAAAATTGACGTTGTAGGGGCTTAGCTTAATAGCGAGGTGTGGGGCCTCTATATAAAAAACCACAGTTTACACCCAAACTGTGGTTTTTTGAAGTACAAGGAATTACATGAATCATAAGTCACTGTCTAAATTGTACTCCTCATTTATCAATATCTGTATCTAGTTTTCAACTTCGTAACAGAGCTAAGTTTAATTTCTTACAGAATGAAACCAAGGCAATTGTTTAATATATGTATCGCCATGACATATGCAAGGGATCTTTTAGAAATAAGATAAGCCGCAGTAAGTATCACTGCACCAGGTAAATAAATAGCAATATCCGAAAGCTGGTTCGTATGAAGAAGTGTAAAAATTATAATCGAAATGATAGATGCAATAGCAGTACCAATATAATGTGAAAAACGATTTAATATTATATAACGAAATATAATTTCTTCAAGTATCGGACCGAGAATACCAAATACAAGCAATGTAAATATAAGAGGTATCTCCGCGCCCGTTTCAAGGAGCTGTTCTTGGTTCTCTGGCTGACCAGTTGCTAGAAAACGCATAACAGCCTGTTCTACAATTACCGTAAATAAAACCACCATAGGAATACTTACTATTTTCAAAATTGTCTTCTCTTTAAAATAAGTAAAACCTTCAATAATTTCTTTCCTAAAGAAAATTATTCCTACAATAGCAGGTACAGTCAAACCGATGGCACTAAGAGCAAATTCTGATTCAACTAAATTGCTGTTAGTTAAAAGTGATATGCCAAATAATATGAACAAGCCAATTTGAAGTAATGCAAACATTGTATAAACTATTAGCATAATAAGTTCTTTTGTATTCATTTTAATAAAGTTCACTTTATTACCTCCATAATGAAATTACCTAGAATCTTTGAATTTTCTTTCTGCATAACGTACTCCTTCTAAATATATTTATATAAGATTTCAAACCGGACGGTTCGGTCCGGAATCTAATGATACTATAAGTTTCTAGTTTTTTAAACACCCTTTTACAAATTATTAACACAATCAAAACGGGAAAAAACAAATAAATTTATACCTCAGTTTCTTATTTACAATCAAATTCCCGTACTCATTCATTATTAACGATTAATTTTTTATAGTATGAAATGATACGGCTTTTAACCACAAGATATCCTAATTAAACAAAGTGAAAGTGGGAGTAGTTCCAACATTTTAGCTAAACATATTAATTAAAATTATATATACTACTCATATGTCTATACGTTAAAATTAACTATATATTTTTACACATTATACGATTTCAAGTAACATTATTTGTATAAAGTGACTCAATTAAACAATTGGTCACGTTGATTTTGACAGAAAATTCACTCGAATAATACAGATAATACAATTTGATTAACCTCTTTTCAAACTGTATCGTTTGAGGTTTCCATAAGATAGGGATTGATAAGATATTTTTGCTCCAAACTTATTTATACTTACAAAAAAATCAAGAAAATAGAGGGTAAATATTACCTGAAATATTAAGCTCGTTTTTATTAGGAGGATTACAAAGCATGACTAAAGTTGATAAGGTAAAAGAAAAGATTATTGAAATATCTTTATATTTATTTAATACCAATGGAATAACACGCACATCCATCCAGGATATAATGACAGCTACCGAACTACCTAAAGGATCTATTTATCGTAGATTCAAAAATAAAGAAGAAATTGTCCTTGCTGCCTACGACAAAAGTGGTGAGATTATGTGGAGTCATTTTCATAAAGCAATGGAAAATAAAAAGACAGCAATTGATAAAATCCTTGCAATTTTCCTTGTATATCAAGATGCAGCTAATAATCCCCCTATTGCTGGAGGCTGTCCATTGCTTAATAGCGCAATTGAAAGTACTGGAGTATTTCCAGAATTACAAACAGCAGCAGCAAAAGGCTATGATGATACAGTAATGTTAATGGCTTCTCTCATAAAAGAAGGAATAGAGAAACAAGAACTTAAAGAAGATATAGACATTATATCGCTCGCTTCTTTTCTTGCATCTTCAATGGAGGGCGCTATTATGGCAAGTCGAGTATCTAACGATAATATACATCATCAATATTTTATTGAACAAATAAAACATCATCTTTCCTCTTATTCTAAATAAGTGAGAACTTATATTGCTTTCATTCAATTTTTATAGACTTAAATTGAATAAACCCCTCTCATAAAAAGTGGCTTCTGTTTATGAGAGGGGTGAATAGTTTTTAGCAAAGGTAGCTTTTTAGACGTTGTATATTATGCATACAACCAATCTGTTTTTTTACATACCTCTTCTCTTACTGTCGACGTTCAAAAGCAAGACGTACAGCAAGCCCCGTTAAAACACTTGCCATAAGCCAACGCTGCACTCGTAGCCACGTTGGGCGTGTGCCAAACCATTTCGCAATCCGACTTGCTGTCAACACAATTAGGAGGTTGACTATAAAACTAACAGTGATTTGCGTAAGACCCAAAACTGCACCTTGTAGAAGCAACGATCCCTTCTCAGGATCTTCAAATTGAGGTAGAAGTGATACATACAAAATAGCAATCTTTGGATTCAGAAGATTGGTCATGAGTCCCATCAAAAATAATTTCCGTGGCGGCTCATTAGAAATCGTACTAGGCTCCATGATAGATGTAGCACCAGGTTTAATCAAATTCCAAGCTAGCCAGAGCAAGTAAGCGGCACCTGCCCATTTGACTGCTTCATAGACAGCGGGAACGGCAAGGAAAAGAACTGTAAGTCCGAACATTGTTGCGATTATATAGATTACGAAACCAAGCATGATGCCCAATAAAGAAATAAATCCTGCCATACGTCCCTGCGTAATGGAACGGGAAATGAGATACATCATATTAGGCCCCGGTGAACAAACCATGCTAAGCGAAACAATTGCAAAAGCTATCAAAGTACTCATGCTGACCATAAACCTTCCCCCTTTATCTTACATAAAATTTCCTATTGTACATTTTATCATGATTGAGGAGAGAAAAGATTAATATAAGCCGATGTAGCTAAGGAATATTATCGGGTTAAATGTATTGTAATCACATACTTCTCATTCTCTTAAGTAAGGATTAAAAGTAATCGATCCATAGTGATACTCCAATAACAACTAACTAAGCAAAACAAATTATAATATTTCGAACCCACTTCTGTATATCATCAAAATACCGGTCTATAAATTTAGCATGGATATAAACCATAAGAAATAGCACAATGAAAGTAAAGGAACCCAATTTATCATTAAATTTTTCATTAGTAAATGTGCTTACATGAAGGAATAGAAAAACAAACGTTACTATGAATAACTCAAATAGTCTTTTTTTTATTCACTCCGCCACCACCTTACAATAATTCCCTTTTATTCCATTTTATCAGAACATAATATGTCGTAGTATATGAATATTATACTCATGTCAAAAAGGCCAACAATTCAAGATTGTTAGCCTTTACATTCCATAATGCGGCCTTTTAAAATTTAACAAGCGAATAGATTCTTACTCCCAGACCATATACTCCTTTTCAAATAACAAAAAGACCAATAAATAAGTGACCATTCCTAAATTGATTTTCATGTCTGGATACCTAACCATTTTCGTCATTAATTTTCCTCTTCAATTTAAGATGATTTTTTCCACTCTATTAAAAATTTCCCACCATGTTCTTCTGTTTTAATTTTCACTTTATATCTATCGTCCTTAGGCACTTTAAGGCTTTTATCATCTTTACCATTATTAAATTCTAATATTGTATTATCATTTGAATCCACAACATAAGCAACTACAGTTCCTTTCTTTGTTGTTTCATCAAAAGAAAACACCCAATTCTCTCCTTTTTTGACTTCCATATCACGACTTGCGGAACCAGTAAACTCTCTATAATCTCCTAATATTCTATTTGAAGAACTTTTTACTTTTCCACCAACAACTTTTCCTTCTCTAGAAGAACATCCACTGACAATTAATAAACAACAAGCTAATAACATTATACCTTTTAATATTTTCAATATTAACTCTTCCTTTACTAAAAAAATAAATCATACTAAAATGGCTATACTTGACTGGAAATATATCGAAATCAATAAACAATTATAGTTATAATTTATCTTTTTAAATCTTCACTCAGTTTGATTTCCTCATCATTAATATATCCAGTAAAAACAATCTCCGATACATGTTCATGATTAAAAAATAAATTATATTCAGTTGAAATATTACCAATTGGATAATAACAAGCTACATAATCCCACTCTTCTTTAGTTTTAGAATCCATTTGCTTTCTACCATATATCATTACAAGTTGTTCCCAACTTTTAAATCTTACAACTGAGCCAACAAGACTTGCTCCTGGCCCCCAAGGAAGACTAATCTTAAATCCACTTGATCCAGCTTTCACTGAACCACCAACTTCTGATAATTCCCTTTTATTCCATTTTATCAGAACATAATGTGTAGTAGTATATGAATATTATACTCACGTCAAAAAGGCCAACAATTCAAGATTGTTAGCCTCTACATTCCATAATCATATCTTTTATCACTTTACTTCCTAACAACCGGAATCCACATTTCACCAAATACTAAACCGTTTCTTTCCCCCATCTCAACCGTTGTATTTGGCCCACCAACATAAGCAAAATCTGTTGCTTCTCGTAAGGCCTGACCGAAGGCGATGCCAGTAAGCTTATTACTTAGCTCTTCAGCTGTTTTGTCTTCCCCTTTTACTACTAAGTATTCTCCCTTAGGAAACTGGATCACTCTAGATTCTTCTTCTATTTGTGCTTCTGTCATAACACCCGCATAATACATCATCTTGTTATTCACCGCTTCGCTCACAGAAAAAATGTAATCATTTGTAGCTAGAGCTTTTAAAGTATCCAGCCTCCCATCTTCTTTAACAGCCGACCAAAAGTCTTCCTTTTCTTTATTGATTCCAACAAAATCTGTATATTCACTTTTAATTTCAGTTCCAATACCTAACACAATAAAGCTATCTTTTTCTTCAATCGTATAATTTTTCATATTCAAAACCTTCCTTTTTTTAAAATGAATCAAATGATTTCTCTTTTCATCTGATGAGTTTATAATATCTTTAAATCATGTCAAAAAATGATACTGTTTAGGAGACTAAAATGAAAAAAGTTGAACGGATTAATACAATTATGCGGTATATCAACAACCGCTCCCACTTTACAATTTCAGAAATCATACGAGAATTTAACATATCACGATCGACAGCTATTAGAGACATTAGAGAAATTGAAGCTATGGGCATGCCACTTGTCGCTGAAGTTGGGAGGACTGGTGGATATTTTGTCATGCATAACTCTATCCTGCCCGTTGTTCGCTTTACTGATAACGAAGTGAAAGCTCTTTTTATTGCTTTTATGGCTACAAGAAATCAACAACTTCCCTATCTAAAAAGTCGTCAATCTTTAGCTGAAAAACTGTTAGGACTTATCTCTGAAACCCAGCAAGATGATATTGTTCTTTTAAATCAACTCTTGCTGTTTGAAGGGACTAACCATCATAATCCTGATTTACTTGAGCTTTCTGATCTCCCCCACCCTATGTTAGAAAAACTCATTCAAATGCTTCTTTTGGATAGCCATTTATTGATTACCATCAAAGAAGAGAAAGAAATCAAGTCTTATTCCATTTATCTATTACACCTGTATCAAGAAAAAAGCCAATGGATCATTGAAGGGTTTGACTTAAAAGAAGAAAAGAAGAGGATGTTTCCTGTGGATCATCTCATCAATATCGAACCATACACGACGAAAAAAAAGCTAAATAAGAAAAAGATTTTAGAAAAACTAAGTAAGAAGGATGAAGCAATTAATCTTGTACTTGAACTTGGTCCAAAAGCAATTGCCCAGTTCAAAAAATACCACCCTTTCAAAATTTCAATATCTTATACAAATCCTTACCAATCCACAGCCATTTTAAAAACATTTATCAATGTTAACAATTCCGATGAAGTGACGGAAATAATAAATTGGGTGCTTTTCCTAGGGAAGGATATTACAATCAGGGAAATGCCTGAAGAAATATTAGCAGCTTTACAAGAGAGATTATGTTTATACTCCCCATAAGCATTGATTGGTGTAACCCCAAAATATTGAGTTTAATTCATTACCAGTTGTCTATATTTTTCTAATACCTAGGGAAAACATTATATTTGCTATCATCGCTGAACGAAGCTTCTAGGAATAATACAATAAAAAAGGTGTGAACTAGCTCTTAGTTCACACCTTTTTATATTAGAGTTTACTATAAACACATTAAATTGCTTGTTTAAGATTTGAATGTGGATTTGGTCCATACTTATTCTCACCTTCATCACTTTCAATGATACAAAACACAAGTAGAACCGCTCCTCCAAATGGCACCAAATTTAATAGCTGCCACCATCCCGTTTTTCCACTATCATGTAATCGACGAGCTCCCACTGCCAGAGTAGGAACAATAAAAATTGCAATAAATAGCAAAGTAATATTGGCTCTTAAGTAAAAGGCAGACGAAGAATAAGAGGCCAAATATATTAATGACCAAAACGTAACCTTATTAACTAAAGTAAAAATCCAGTACTCTTTTCTCGTAGCTCTCCCACTAAATTTCGCATAGTTTTTGAGAGTATATAAATACCATTTCATTTGAACCTCTCCCTTTTCCATCCCCTAAACGATTGTTTTATACATTTTATACCTTATAAGTATAAATATAGCACATAACATCTTTAATCTCTATTTTCATATAGAATATTCTGTTTATTTCAGTTGAATGTTAACATACTATACTTCAAGGCATGTGTATTTGATTTATTATTCTCCTATTTACTTTAAAACTACTACAATTAAGCGAAGTATGAATGTAGTATTAAAGCACGGAAAACCTTCCCGTGCTTTTTCAAAGATATATATTATTTCGGAAGATTTAATTTACTTACCCTAACTGACGTTTAAATGCCTTACTAGCGAAAAAGTAAGAGATGATCATTATGCCTACACACCAAGCGAGTGCAATCCAAATATCGTTGCCAACAGTTCCTTCATATAAAAGAGCACGAATCGCATTCACGATTGAAGTTACAGGCTGATTCTCAGCAAACGCACGGACAATTTTGGGCATCGTTTCGGTAGGTACGAAGGCCGAACTAATAAATGGGAGGAAAATTAGTGGGTACGAGTAGGCTGTTGCCCCTTCCATAGACTTCGCTTTCAGCCCTGGAATGATAGCCAACCATGTTAGCGCTAACGTAAACATCCCTAGTATTCCAGCTACTGCAAGCCAATCTAAAATATTAGCACTGGAACGAAAGCCCATTAAGAGTGCAACAAGAATAACCACCACGATAGTAAGTACATTAGCAACGAGTGAGGTTAATACGTGAGCCCACAATATCGATGAGCGTTTGATAGGCATCGTAATGAAACGTGCCATAAGCCCGCTCTTTACATCTGAAAACAACCGTACGGATGTATAAGCGACACCAGATGCAATCGCCATTAGCAAAATTCCCGGCAATAAATAATTGACGTAGTTATCTGTTCCTGTCTGTATAGCACCACCAAATACATAAACAAACAATAGCATCATCATAATCGGTGTAATCGCTACCGTAATAATTGTATCCGGACTACGCATAATATTGCGCATTAAGCGCCCAAGTAATACACCTGTTTTGCTTTTCATTTACATCTCCTCCTTTTTGCCAATGATCGCAAGGAATATTTCTTCCAATGTCGGCTGCTTCTCGATATACTCTACTTTTGCTGGCGGGAACATCTCTTTCAATTCAGTAAGAGTGCCTGTCGTAATGATTTTTCCACCATGCAAAATCGCGATACGATCAGCTAGTTGTTCTGCTTCCTCCAAGTACTGGGTTGTTAGTAAAATGGTTGTTCCTCCACCAGCAAGTTCCTTGACTGTATCCCACACTTCGATTCGCGCTTCCGGATCAAGTCCAGTAGTTGGTTCGTCAAGAAAAATAACTGCTGGCGCCCCAATCAAACTCATCGCGATATCAAGCCGGCGCTTCATCCCGCCTGAATACTGATCTGCCCTTTGGTTTGCCGCATCAGTCAGACTAAATCTTGCAAGTAGATTGTCAGCGACTTGAGCGGGATTAGAAACACCACGTAACTTGGCGATCATTATCAAGTTTTCTCGGCCAGTAAGCATACCGTCTAAAGCTGCGAACTGTCCTGTCAAACTGATGCTTTGGCGAACATAATCTGGTTGACTCTGGACATCAAACCCGCAAATACTTACTTCACCGCCATCTTGCTTCATTAGCGTCGAGAGGATGTTGACCGTCGTCGTCTTGCCAGCACCATTTGAACCTAGTAGCGCGAAAATTTCGCCACGCTGCACCTCAAAATCCACTCCCTTTAAAACTTCTTTATCTTTAAAAGATTTTTTTAGCCCTTTTACAGAAACCGCTGCATTGCTCATACTTTTTCCCCCTTATAAAAATAAATTACCTTCACCCTCTATTTAGTATCACTGATAATCCGTATTACTTAGTAGTGGTTTAAAAATATAACTGAATAGCGATGGCGGTAGTTCACATTTGTAACCAGCTAATCAGTCGGTATTACTTATTGCATTTATTTTTTTCTCAATTTTTTCATGATACTTTCATTCAAATCTTCACGATATTTAGAGACATACGTTTTAGCATTTGCCACTAGTTCGTCAGCAAAGGATGCCACATCTTCCCCAGTAATATCAAGCACTTCTCTGCCTTCAGCTGCACCGGCTTCAAACAAATCAATTAATTCATACTGAATGTGCAGCATATCCATCCCGTTTCCGGTCGAAAAATTCCACATGTAGTTTTGAATTTTCTTAAACACAAACTGATAGTCCTCTGGCAGTGCTGCAACACGTGCCATCATCATTTTGTACTCTTTTTTATCACCAATTAATTTTTTGAACATTTCCAACATCTTATTTTCCTCCTTTTTTATAAAGCCGAACAAGAAACTCTCCAAATACGAGCCGGAACATTTAATATTATGAGGCTAGTTTGACTTCAAGACGTTAATTTTTGACGATACAAAATCCCATTTTTCCCAAAACAATTCAAGTTCCTGACGTCCATCCTCATTTAATGAATAAAACTTACGAGGCGGCCCCATATCTGATGGTTTCTTTTCAATATTTACAAGCTTTTTCTTCTCTAATCGTACGAGGATGGTATAGACCGTTCCTTCCACGACTTCGGTAAACCCTAGATCATTTAAGTGGCGGGTAATCTCATAACCATACGTTTCACGGCGGCTAATGATTTCCAGCACACACCCTTCCAGTGAACCTTTCAGCATTTCAGTTAAATTTTCCATGTTCTGATCCTCCTTTACCCCCTATTCTGTCTGACTTATATTCAGTATCACAGAGTACTAAGGCGAATTTTTACTGAATAGCTTTTGAGTAAAACCACACTATTCAGTATTACTTATTACAACTACATTGTATGACTGAGTAGAGAGAATGTCAACTTTATTTTCAAAAAAATTTAAAATCCGCTATATCCCAATCGGATACAGGCTACTATTTTTATGTTGAACTATCCATATAACTAGTAAGTTAAAGAATGCTCTACAACAAAAACATATACATTTTTTGTTGTAAGGGCCATCAAACTAGCAAAACAGAGCTGATTCAAAGGGTAATTTAAATCTGCTCTGTTTTATTGTTTTTATACCGATATATCTTGTTTTTTCACGATACAAATTGTTTCTCACTACGATTCCCCTTGTATATAAAGCATAAAGGCAAGTGTGATCAGAGAAAATTTCCAGAGATTAGCCGTACATGATACGAGCCCCTAAAATACAACTCTGCTAGAAATTTTTTCTCTATATTCTCTTTTATTTTATTTCTGATAGTTGATTCACAACACTATCTAAAAATTCTTCTACCTTTTCTTTTGATGTATCCGGCGCATGATAACCAATCGTAAATGTAAGTCTTCCATTATAAGAGCTTGCTCCCATTGAAAAGAATGGTGCATACATAATAGGCGATGTCATATACCCGTCCTCAGCTTGAATTTGACCAAACTGAATAGCTTCATCAGCGATTACTCCCAAATTTGTCAGTAATGGCAACGCCATCCCCATCTGTACAGCCTGTTCGTATTGCTGATTATACATTTCTTTCACAGTAGATAGCTTCATTTCTGCCAGTAGCTCCATTCCTGCAGCTGAAGAAAGACCTGGATTTTGAGACTTTATTTTATCCATTGATTGTTTAACTCGAACAAGAGTCTGATTAAATGTTTCATCTTCTTCCAATTTAATCACTGGCATTTCCATACCAGATAAGTTGCAAATAGCACCAGTTGTATTATTAGGCAGATATCGACGTAAATCAATTGTCAAACCAATCATTTTTTCTGCGGTGCGAGGTTCTGCATACACAGTGAAATGTGATAAAGCTCGGAAGTATGCAGCCATGATTACATCATTCAAGGTAGCCTGTTGTCCTTTTGCCCATTGGGTTAGACGTAGAGTTTGCTCATGGCTCAACCGTCGTACGGACATTTGGGGGAATTTATTTTTATTAGGTTTAGATGGAAAAGACCATAACGATTCCTGTTGTTCTTGGTTAGGACGATACGCACTTTTTATGTCCGATATTCCAGCATATTTGAATACATGTGATTGATCTCGAAAACTCTCATTTTCCTTACCAAATTCCTTTATAATTTGATTCTTAGATCGTCCCAAGGAAAGTTGAGTATAAATTGTTCCAAGTAAATTAATATATTCCTTGACTCCTGTACCATCTGAACATAGATGAGATAATTTCACAACTAACATATCTATTGTAGTGCCTCGTAATAATTTTGTTTGAACCATAGGCCCATCAATACGATCACCAGGTTCCTTAATAAAATCCATTGCCATTATTTCAAGTTCTTGATTATTTCCTTCTGCAAAAAAGAAAATGGGTGATTTAGTGCCAGATGAATGTTCCTCCCAGTAAGGAATATCATTTGCTACAAACCGGCTGTTCAAAACTGGCTGCAATTGTAACGTTATCCTTACTGATTCTTCAAGTTTTTCCTTTGATATACCTACAGGAAAATAAAGAACTGCATTAATTTGTTGATCTGCAGAATAAAGACCTAATACATAATTCATTCGATCTTGAGGTGTTACCAAATACTTTCTTTGTTTCATAATTCCGTCCCCCTTTAGGACTTTTTTATATACACCTATTCTCCATATGCTTGTAACTTTTTTATTCATTTTTCTTCAAGAGCTAACAATGCTTACTTTTTAATTTTTTAACAAACGCATCCTTTCCGTATTAGTTCCACTCTTTTTGCAGGTGATATACCCATTATTTTATTGTCATTAACATTTCCTGTACATCCAATAAAACCAAACGAAAATAAAATAAGTTTGTATATACATAAACATTTTATAATATTGTTTACTAATTATCAACAAGACAAATAAATCATTTTTATGTCTGTCAAGAAAAAACAATAATATAATACGTTCAGAGGTTACTTTATAATAAAAGGTTGATGGGTATGCGTCTGTACCCCAACTTTTTGTTACAGTAAAAAAAGCCCTACATGTTGAAAAGTGTAATCAAAATGAGTTGGGCTTTTTTCAATATTTTCAATTCAAATGAAAAAGAGGTGAAATTATAGATATTCATGTGGAAATTTCATTTTGTGGATACTTACAAATCTTAAGTTGGTGGGCATGTGGTGGGACCCTTTAAAAGCCTTATAAAATCATAAATTTTATAGATATAGCAGCTTCCTTTTATTAATAAGATAAATCATTTGTATGTACGTTTACTCACGCACATACAAATGATTTATACAGCCATAATTAAATAAAAACATTTTTTCGTTACGATAACATCATATCCATATCTTCTGCTGCAGTTGTAATTAGTTTTAAACCGAATGTTTCTTGTAATACATCAAGCACGCCAGGTGAAATAAATTCTGGAGCCTTTGGACCGATGCGAATATCTTGAATTCCAAGACTAAATAGCCCAAGTAAAATGGCAACCGCTTTTTGTTCAAACCATGATAAGACAATACTAACTGGCAATTCATTCACTTCACATTGGAAAGCATCTGCTAAAGCAGCCGCTATTTTCACTGTAGAAATTGAATTATTGCATTGCCCTAAGTCAATGTAACGCGGAATCTCTGTACCAGGTACAACACCATAACTCACATCATTAAAGCGGAATTTCCCGCAAGAAGTTGTTAAAATAACTGTTTCTGGCGGAAGTGACGTTGCTAATTCACGATAATATTCTCCGCCTTTTCCTGGTGCATCACAACCTGCGATGACAAAGAATCGCTTAATCTTTCCTTCTTTTACTGCATTAATAATTTCCGGAGCTAATGATAATACTGTATTATGATGAAACCCTGTTACTAACTGCTCATCCGACTCCATATGTACTTCTGGAAGTTCTAGCGCTTTTTGAATCAATGGTTCAAAATCATCATTTTCAATTTTTTGTACACCCTCTAAACCTGCAATATCATATGAAAAGAATCGATCAGAGTATGATCCTTTAATTGGCATAACACAATTCGTTGTCGCTAATATAGCACCTGTAAATTTTTCGAAAAGACGTCGTTGATCATACCATGCCTTACCAATATTCCCTTTTAAATGTTTATATTTTTTCAGCTGCGGATAACCGTGTGCTGGCAGCATTTCAGAATGCGTATAAATATTAATGTCTTTTCCTTCTGTTTGCTTTAATAGTTCTTCTAATGCAAATAAATTATGACCAGTAACTACAATTGCCTTACCTTCTACATGGTTTTGTGTAATTTGAACAGGCTCTGGAACGCCAAAGTGATTCGTATGTGCCTCATCCAACAACTCCATCACTCGTAAAGCTGATTTCCCTACTTTCATAGCCATATCAATATGTTCTTGTTCATTAAAGTTTGAATTTGTTAATGTCATATATAGTGCTTCTTGCGTTGTAGCATCTACAAATGCATCCGTATACCCTAGCTGAGCAGCATGCGTACGATAAGCTGCAATTCCTTTTAACCCAAACACAATTGTATCTTGTAAACTTGCAATTGTTTCATTCTTTCCGCAAACACCTATTATTTTACATCCGCCTGTTGGGGTTTGCTCACATTGATAACAAAACATATCATCCCACCCTCTCCCAATCATTGCTTACAAACTAAGCATAATACCCGGTGAAATAAAAGGATGTGATATCAATCACAATAATATATAAAAATTTGTGACAATTCATATTGTTGACATAATATTTTTATTGACTCTAAAAACATTACTGAAAAATGTACATCTTTGTTGGTACTTTCAAATAGCTAGTTAATAGATTTAGAGAACTATTACCAACTAGCTATTTTTTGATTACCGATTTTTTGGGAAAGCTCTTTATTTACAATACATTTACATTATCTTAACATTGTTTACATTATTTATATGATATATTTATATAGAAACTACTTAAGAAATTTCATGTACATTGTTATCTTTATGATTTTTATACCAGGGGTGAATTAGGATGACTGAAACTTTAAAGACACTTATCATGCTTGATGCTACTTACGTTGTTATAGCAATTATGACGGTACTGGTATTTGTATACTTGGAATTAAAATCTCAGTAACGTATGCAGGTGTAATCGACAGCTTCAGCATTTAAATATAGTTAAAAGAAAGAGATGGGGAAATTATTTTCTCCATCTCTTTTATATTCCAAAAACTTCTTAAATCTACAATATCCATACTTAATCTTCCTTCATCACATATACTCCGTTTTTCTATTACATTTAAAATCAAAAATGTATTTTGTTAAATTATAATAATCATACTATAATTTATTTATAGCCCTTTAACGGAGGTGTTCTCAATGACTCTCTTCGCTTCCCCATCATTATTTATTCTTGCAATTATTTCATTTGCACTAGCTTATTTCATCGGAGTAAAACAATACACTTGGCTCTTATCAGGATTCAATGAACGCCGTGTACCAGATAAAGTGAAGCTATCAAAAATAGTGGGTCTTTATAATTTAACTGCCGGTGTTATCGCCACAATTGGTAGTGTCTTCATTACACCTAATGCAAAAATAGTATTTCCTATCATTATAATTGGACACGTTATAATCGCTGCTTATGTAAATACACGTATGGTTCAGTAAAAAAAGACCATCCAATCGGATGATCTTTTTTTATAATTTATCAACATATTGCTTCGCTTCTAACAATGAAAACCCAAATGCTTCTCTTACTCTCTTAACTGCTGTAACTGTTTTTCCTTCTTCCATAAGCTGGCGCAACTCTTTATTAATTTCGGGTTCTCTATCTACAATTCCCATTTCTTTCGTAATTAGCTGTAATCTATCTTCCATCCGCTTTAAACGTGCATCCGTTTTCTTTTCAATTTTATTTAATTTTTCAACGATATAAATAAACCCAAAGATCGCTATCGGTATGATCATCCAAAATTCCATGACTATTCCTCCTCATTAGCTTTCATTTGTTTTATTTCACTAACTTATGTAAATTTTACCACAGGACACATTTAATGTATAATAGTAATATACAACACTGTTGATAAAACCTTATATTTTAGGGGGACACTTTATGAAAAGATTTTTTAAGACATTACTACAATTTGTAGTTCTTTCAATTGCACTACATTTATTATTTGATATAGTTGGTTGGCTTATTTTCAATGAGCCAATTAAAAATAAAGAAGTCATTATTTCCTTACTAACAATCTCATGGTTAATGTACATGTACCGAGACAAATTTTTTAAAACATTCACTTCGGATTAACTTAAAAACTTCATCGATAAAAGATGAAGTTTTTTCTTTTTCTCTCATTCTCTCTATTTACTACTGTATAATAGAACTAACATTCTGTCTTTTTTGAAGGAAGGAGTCACTATGAACTTAAAAAGTAACAATATATACGAGAAAATGAGCCAATATTCCGTTGCAGGGTTAAGTCTTGCCGTTATACGTGACGGCAAACTAGACGAAGCGATTGCTTTTGGAACACTTGAAGCTGGAACAAATAGAACTGTCACTATGAATTCTATATTCAATTCTTGTTCAATTAGTAAATTCTTCACTACAATGCTTGTACTGACGTTGTCAGATCAAGAAATCGTGCATTTAGATGAAGACATAAATGATAGACTCACATCTTGGAACACACCTACCAATCTACTTACCTCACAGAAAAAAATCACGTTGCGAAATTTATTAAGTCACCAATCTGGAATTATTGATCCTCCTAATAGTTTTGAGAAGTATACACTTGCACAAGGGCGACCAAACATGTCAGAACTCTTTGCCGGTAAAACATCATATTGCCCAGTACCTATAGATGTGAATTATGAACCAGAAAGTGAATTTCACTACTCTGATGCAAACTTTTGTATTATTGAACTACTACTTGAAGATATAACTGGAAAACCATTCAATCTTTTACTTGAAAAATATATCTTTCAGCCATTGCAACTGAAGAATAGTACCGCATTCTCTACTAAAAATATAAATAAATTAGATACATTCTCTTGTGGACATAATAAAGATGGCACCGTTACAAATGAGAAGTATCCATTTTATCCATTCGCAGCTGCTTCAGGCATTTGGACAACACCAACTGACTTATCAACTTTAGTAATTGAAATCATTCATTCCTTACAAGGAAAGGGAAAACTAAAACTTTCTCAAAAAACAGTACAAGACATGATTTCTCCTCAAGGTTGCTCAAAATGGACTGGATTAGGTGTTTTTCTAGATGATTCGGATGAGGACTTACAAATTTATTCACTTGGATGGGGCGTGGGATTTCAATGTATAATGGTATGCTATCCATACCGAGGTAATGGTGCCGTTATAATGACGAACGCTGACTTAGGTGTTCATCAAATGGAAGGGATTATTGGTGATGTTATAAAAACGTTATCCTTATAATAAAAAAGAAAGAAGCTGTTCTTCCAGCTTCTTTCTCTATATAACATTTTTCGCAACAATTTTTATATGTTCTGGTGCAATAATTTCTTTTATACTTTCTTGGAAATCTTCCCGCAACATTTCTTCAATATGTTCTAGCTGCACTTCAACATGAGTGCATTCTAGAGTATGTATGTTCAATAATGCATAATGATCTTTTTTCTTAATTACTAAATATTGATTTTCCTCTGTTACGAGCATCGAACCTAATCGGATTCCTAGTAGGCGTTGATCATCAAACTTCACAATCATCCACCTCCCTTTATATGTAATAAAATAATATTTTATGTAATCTACTCTTTATAAACTATATCACAATTTATTAAAATATAAATATCATATTTCCTTTTACTAAAAATCCCTATTCTTTTATATATTTCGATACAAAAAACTTTCTCAACATAAAATTAGAATTTTCAGTTTTTATTCTTATGAAAATCAATTATAATAAAGTTAATAAATGTTTGACCTCTCCTAATTCATGTACATATGGATGATCAGTAGTCGCTGCTACTGATCTATTTTTTTGATTTCGGAAAGTAAATAAGCTGCATCCTTTCCTACACCACAAATAAGTGCAGAGCCCCTTTGAGATTGCCACGGCAAACCGATATAATATAATCCTTTTACTGGACTTATACCTCTTACATGATTAGGAAATCCTTTCTCATTCACTGCCTTTTCTATTTCAATCCATTTATAGTTCTGAATAAAACCAGTTGACCATATAATGCTTCCTCCGCTATACGTACCACCATTTTGAAACATAATGCCATTTTCTGATGCACTAACCACTTTTCCCTCTAGTTTAATTGCTCCATTACGAATGAGTTCCTTACCTTCAAAACCAAAAATGGGATCTTTTCTCTTCTGAAACCATTTTCCTCTCTTTGTATTTACTTCAGCGTACAATAAACCCAATTTTTCTAACCAACTAAAAATGCTTTTTCTAAAAATATGTAACGGTAAAAACGTTAAAGGATGACTAATAGACATTGTAACTTCATGAGTTTGTGCAAGTTCTACTGCAATTTGCATTCCTGAATTCCCGCCACCTACTACTAGTACTTTCCCCTTAGGAATTTGTGATGATGATTTATATTGTGATGAATGTATTTGAAAAACATACGATGAAAGATGTTGTGAAAATGAGGGGATGTACGGTTGCTGAAAACCACCTGTTGCGATAACAACCTTTTTTGATTGTAAAATTTCTGTAGGAGTATGTAATTCGAATATATCTTTTTCTTTCTTTATTTTAAAAACTTCAGTTTGCAATTGGACTGGTAATTGAAAGTGCCTTGCATATTCTTCTAAATAAGTTGCAATTTCATCTTTATATGGAAATTCATTTTTTTCCCCTATTAACGCCATACCTGGCAAGCTACTGTAAGACCTTGGGGTAAAAAGCTGCAAAGAATCATATCGATTTCTCCATGAATCACCAACTCGGTTTCCTGCCTCGAGTAGTAAAAAATTATATCCTTCTTGCTTCAAGTAGTATCCCATTGTTAATCCAGCTTGACCCGCCCCAATAATAATTAGATCTTTCACTCTAATCCCTCCTCCTCTTAAACATATGAATAATTGTTCATGTATTCATACGTTTCCATAATAATAACATTTTATTTTTATATCATTCAATATGTATTCAAAATAAAAAGAGCAGTTTACCATCAAGTAAACTCCCCTTCATTCTACCTTCCCAGTCTTTAGCGCTTGTGCCCAGTCATACCTTTCCTGTTGAACAGCTAATCCAGCAGCTTCTTCCCAATTATACGGAACTGAAATTTGTTCAATTATCCATTCTCCCAAAACCTTTTCTATCACTACATATTTTGCATGCGGAGTTCCTGATTCCATTTTATGCATAACAGGTAACTCATCTTTGTATGCTGGAAGTCCTACACTCCCTGGATTTATAATAACCTTTCCGTTAGATAAATAAACAACTCTAGGAATATGTGTATGACCGCATACTATTATTTTTTGCTCAATATTTTGGAGTTGATCCATTATATTTTTTTCATTCTTTAATATCGCACCATTCTCGTCCATCTCTTCTAGTAAATACACCTCATCTGAAGTTGGCGTACCATGACAACATAAAATATTGTCTACAATAAATTGAGAAGGATGTCGCTTTAACCAATCTATATGATTTTTTGTTAATTGGTTTTGGACAAAAGTTAGTGTAGCAGACTGCTCTTCTATAGGTTCCCAAAGCATGCGATCACAGTTTCCCTTAATATGTATCATTTCGTTCTTTATTAATATTTCCATTGCCCCTAAAGGATCTAACGGCCCATACACACTATCCCCTAAATTTATTATCATTTCGACCTTGCGACGTTCAATATCTTCTAATACCCCTTTTAATGCGTGACTGTTCCCATGAATGTCTGAAATTATAGCTATTTTCATCTAAACCCCCACTTTACTATATTATTTATAAACATCTGCCGCCAATTCCCTCAAAACATCCACATTCACTACTTCAAAGCAACCATTGTTTTTCTTTATAATCTCTTTATCACAAAAAATATTTAATGTACGTAATAAGTGCCGATAACTCGTCCCTAACAATTCCGCTGTTTCCGTTAAATTCCCACTAAATACAATTCTATTTCCGTGCTGTACTGCTCGTTCTCCTGCTGCTAACATGTAACTCGCAAGTCTATTTTCAAGTGGATATAGTAAATTAATTGTACTATTTTTTGAAAGTCGGTTTAATTTATGTGCTAACGATCCGCAAATACATCTTAAAAATTTCGCATCGTGAAATAGCTGGTTTCTCACTTTTCCTAATGGTAAAGCAACACAATATGAATCTGCCATTACTTGTACATTTGAAGTGATCCTTTGTGAATGAATTAACTCCACATCTCCAAGTAACTGCAAACTGTCATAAAAACATAATAATACAGATTTCCCGTTACTTAATGTATTAAACGCTTTCGCTTTTCCTTCAACAAAAAAATATAAATAATCTATCTCTTCATTTTCTCTACAAATAAACTCATTCTTTTTAAAAAATATTAGTTCCATATACGGATTCATATCATTACTAAAAAAGGAGTCAATATTATTTTGTTTCATATACTCTGCTAATTTAATAGAATTACATACTTTCTTCATAATCCCCCACCTTTACAACTCATCCCCATTGTAATCAAAATTTTCTTCTTCCACTATGACATATGTCATAGTAATACACAATTTCAGCATGATACAGTCATTACAAATATGAAATATAAAGGGGATATTACATTGTATAACTTTCTTTCTGTCTTTATTGGTGTGCTCATCGCCGTTATGCTCCCATTGAATGGGATTTTATCTGAGTTAATTGGCAAGTATACAGCAAGCGTTGTCATTCATCTTGTCGGTTTAATTGCAGTTATTTTCGTTTTAATCATAAACAAAAATAAAATCCATTTTGATAAAAGTATTCCACTTTTTTTATATAGCGCTGGAGCGATTGGAGTATTCACTGTTCTGTTTAATAATATAAGTTTCTCCGTCCTTGGTGCCTCTATTACGATTGCATTAAGTTTACTCGGCCAATCCATCACTTCCATCGTTATTGATCATTTCGGCTTATTAGGAATGAAAGTTGCAAAGTTTGAAAAGAAAAAGCTAATTGGATTATGTTTCATCTCTTCTGGAATTATAATCATGACAATTTATTAATGGAGGCAAGAAAATGTTATATATTACGATCGCTATTTTAGCTGGTGTTTCTATCGTTGTTGCTAGAATTATTAACGCGAATTTAGCAAAGAAAATTGGCAATTGGGAAGGAACTTTTTTCAATTATATTACTGGCTTATTTTTCTCTATGTTATTTTTAATTTTTAGTTCAGATTCATTATATATTCCAATGCATACGTTACAATCCATACCTATCGCTGTATATTTAGGCGGATTAGTAGGCGTTATCGTTATTTCATTATCGAACTATATTACTCCTAAAATATCAGCATTTTATTTAACGTTACTCATCTTTATCGGACAATTATTTGCAGGGACTATCATTGATTTCTTCCTGACAAATGAACTCTCAACTGGAAAGATTATCGGCGGTGTTTTCGTATTAGTCGGGCTTACTTACAATTTACTCGTTGATCGTCCCCTTAAAACTGTTAAGAATAGCCACGTTCAACTATAATACTTTACGCTTACCTATCATATATTAATAGAAAAGCTCTTCATACGAAGTAATAGAGAGGAGAATATTCTATTAAGAAAATCATTTTACTGCTTTGTAGCACATTGATTATTTGTGGAATCGTATGGTTTGTAAACTCTGGAAAATCTATTCAAGATCTTTATACTGCAAACAAACCGAAAAAGAAAGTGACTATCATTTCAACGCAAAGAGATCCAAATGAGCCTCCTGTCTTTTTAGGAAAGCAGGAAATCAAAGATATACATGTCGAGTCACTTAAAACAAAAAAGGATGTCTTCCTCACAAAAACAGATGAATTAAAAACGTTTATTAATAGTATGGATACCGCAAAAAAAGGAAAATTAACATTAGATGAAGAAGGATCAGATTTAATAGATTGTGATATGTGGATTACTTTCGAGGATGGGACTTATAAAAAATATTTCATATGGGTAGTTGATCATGACAGTAACGAAGTGATGATTGCTCAGCAAGATACTCCTGATGATATAACCCTTACGTATTATCAATTGAATAAAGATAGTTCAAAAAAAGTTTATAACTTATTTAAAAAAATTATTTAAACGAAAAAGTCATGAGCACGTAAGCTCATGACTTTTTCCACTATATATATTCCGGGAACACTTTACATCCCTTTTCCTGTTCTATATCATGTCCAAAGAAAACAATCGGCTTCTCTTTCATCTCAACTTCTTTTAAACGCTTAATTGAAGATAAAGCTAATTCCGAATCAAATCCCGCAAACGGCACTTCATCTTCAAAATTTTCTTTCGTATAAGATGCATCAATCGTTAATAATACAGGACCGGATTTTTCCGTCTCAATTAATAATGACTGATGCCCTGGAGAATGACCAGGTGTATACAATAACCGAACACCTGGTATAACTTCATAATCCCCTTCAATAATTTTGTAGTTCAAATGCGTTAATATACATTCTTTCATATATTCTTCTCTATGAAGTGCTGCCTCATATTCCGCTCGTTGCACAATGATTGGTGTATTTGTAAAAGCACCGTTTCCTCCTGCATGATCAAAATGCAAGTGAGAATTAATAATATATAGAAGGTCTTCCGGCTTATACCCTACACGTTTTAAAATATTGACGATTCTATCTTCTTCAGTCATTTCCGGTAAAATCTGCCCTTCTGCAAATGTCCCTTCAAACAAGTTTTCATTATTAACTGCACTTTCTGGCATACCTGTATCTACTAAAATAGGTCCCTCTTCTGTCTCTAAAAGATAACACCATACAGGTAAATTCAATAAATTTCCCGGTGTGAGTGTACTATTCACAGAAGAATGATCTAACATACACCGACCAGCTGGAAGGAAATAAAGCTTCTTTACTGTCATTATGTATCCACCTTTACATTTAATTTGGGATAAAGTACACAGTAAAAAATTCCTCCTGTTAGAAAAAAACTCCTTCTCTTCTTTCATTGTTTCAACGATTATTTTTGAGTCATTCACAAATTCTTCTTACATTGTTAATTACTATTCGTTATTTTCCTAAGAATCGAGAGTAATAAAACAACTGT
The DNA here is from genome assembly GCF_921008455.1 of Bacillus basilensis. NCBI lineage: Bacteria > Bacillati > Bacillota > Bacilli > Caryophanales > Bacillaceae > Bacillus > Bacillus basilensis. The sequence continues at coordinate 3,508,141 of NZ_CAKLBZ010000001.1, forward strand.
TTGTATTTTGAAATATACAAAGGATACAAAGGATACACACTTAACCGAATGTTACATATAAAAAAACCGACTACCTACATGTTGAGAAAAGGAGTCGGTTCTTTTTTTATTTATTATTGCTCTTTATGTGTGGCGAGCTGAGATTATAAAAGGTAATATGCTATTGTTTTTTCACTTTAATATTTCCGTTACGTGTGTTTAATTTAATTACATTTTCTCCCTTTCCAATAATCGTATTTCCGTTATATTTATCCAGGATATTCGCGCTGCCATTGTGGACAGAAACATTAAATTGAACATTTGTTGGTTCTTTTTCAGTTTCAATATTGATTTTTCCATTGTGAGTCGTGAAATTGAGATTTCGATCCAGTTCATTTGTTTTAAGGGTAAGGCTTCCATTCTTAGACTGTCCCTCTATTTCACCTTTAACATGCTCTAGCATAATTCTCCCATTATTCGACTTCACATGAATATTTTGCGCTATTATATCTTTAAATCCCATAATTCCATTATTTGTTTCCGCGATAATTTTTGGCGAATTGATTTCTTTTAATTCAACACGTCCATTGTTTGTATTGGCATTCAAATACGTTGTGTTTAATTTTTTTATAGAAACGAAACCATTACTATTAGAAACTTTTAATGAATCATATTGTTTTTCAGGTAGATACACATTTAATGTTAATGGTGCCAATACTTCAGAAATATTAAAATTGAACCAGCTCTGTTGTTTTTCTTTATAAGAAATGAGAAGCGTTGAATCTTTCTCATCCGTAGCTAATGTTTTTTTTACGTTTGGATTAACCTCGCCATCTAATTTTACCTTCACGTTACTATCTGTTGTAGGATTGATGTTAACACGAACGTTATTCGTATCGATAATGACGCTTGACACATTATTATTAATGACCTTTTCTTCTGAAATTGGTACTGCAGCAATTGAACGATAAGTGAATAAACTTCCGATAATGCCAATAATGAAAATAATACCTGCAATGATTGAAAGACTCTTTTTATTTATCATGCTTCAAACCACCTTTTACTAGTGCTATATTGAACTTTAAATAACGAACAAATCCATTCGTTGATAGCTTCGTTAAAAATAACATAGCAATAACAATGAAATATCCAAGTCCACAAAGTGCTAAAGAAACGAAAAGATTAAATAACAAGAATGTATTTGGATGTATAATAGTATCAACTAAAACAAGTAATGGTGCACCTAAAAATGAGATACCTAGAACCCAACCTGAAAAAATCAATGCCGCTAATGTAATTGCAGGTCCAAGTACGATTAACAAATTGAAAAAACCTAATCCAATTACTGCCCAAATTGCACGAAAAACATTTCCTGTTGTTGCACTTGTTGTTACTTTCTCAATATGATAATCTGCTAATAACTCTTTGGCGATTTGAGCTGGAGAACCTAATGAAGCTACAATTTCTTCTTCACTTTTTCCTTCCTCTAATCCGAAAGTAAAATGTTCTTCATAATCTTTTAAAATATCTGCACGCTCTTTTTCAGATAATCTTTTTAGAGATGCATTTAATTGTTGTAAAAATTTATTTTTCGTCATTACGTACACCTTCTTTTATTAATTGATTGACACCTTGTGAGAACTCATTCCATTCCTCCAATAGTTGGTACAAATACGTTCTACCTTTATCCGTCAGTGCATAATACTTCCTTGAAGGCCCTTCTGAAGACTCCTGTAAATACGTTGTAAAATATTCTTCTTTAGTTAATCTACGAAGTAGAGGATAAACAGACCCTTCTGATATTTCAATTTGATTGGAAATATTTCTAACTAATTCATATCCATAACGGTCTTGCTTATCCAGTAAGACAAGAACACAAAGTTCTAAAACTCCTTTTTTAAATTGTACATTCAATATTCATTCACCCTATTCTAATTGACATTCACTACTGTTTATTATTCAGTACTGTTTTATAATAAGTAACTACAAGTATAATATAACACTCGGTATTGTTCATTGCAAGGTACACTGGAAAAATAAGTATACCTTTCATTCAATGCTTATAAAATCAAACGATGACTAGTCCTCCCCAGTTACAAAGTTCTATATGAGGCTGAAACAGGCCTTTGACAAAATGGAAAGGACTTAACTTTTTTACATAATGACACTTTACCTACTATAATAAAAGAGAAAAACTCTTACTTTAATGGAGGGAATACAAATGAAAGCAATTGGTTTACATGAATACTTACCTATTGAAGATGAAAACAGTTTAATTGATATGGAAATTGAAAAGCCTGTTGCCAGCGGAAGAGATTTACTCATAAAAGTTAATGCTATTTCCGTTAATCCAGTTGATACAAAAGTTCGCTCTCCGAAAGATAAAAAAGAAGAGGTAGCGAAAATACTTGGCTGGGATGCGAGTGGTGTTGTTGTGCAAACTGGCGAAGGTTGTACATTATTTAAAGAAGGCGACGAAGTGTTTTACGCCGGTAGTATTACGAGACAAGGTACATATAGTGAATACCATTTAGTTGATGAAAGAATTGTTGGTAAAAAACCAAAAACGTTAAATGATGCTGAATCTGCAGCAATTCCTTTAACAGCTATTACGGCTTGGGAAGGTTTATTCGAACGTTTAGGCATTGATTATAATAAGAAAGATACAAATACATTTAAAAACATTTTAATTATAGGCGGAGCTGGTGGTGTCGGTTCAATTGCCATTCAACTTGCGAAATGGGCTGGATTGAATGTAATCGCAACTGCATCCCGCAATGAAACGATACACTGGGTTGAAAAATTCGGTGCCGATTATATCATTAACCATCACCAACCTTTACAAGAACAAATAGTAGAGTTTGGGCTAAAAGATGTAGATTATATTTTCTGCTTAAATAATACAGATCAGCATTGGCGAGCAATATGTGACCTCATTAAACCACAAGGGAAAATTTGCTCTATCGTAGAAAATGAACACCCTCTTGAGATGGGTATTTTAAAAAGTAAAAGTGCTACACTCGTTTGGGAGTTTATGTTCACAAAAGCGATGTATGAAACTGGCGATATGATTACACAGCACGAATTATTAAATAAGGTAAGCGAACTACTAGATGAAGGCATTTTAAAAACTACTTTAAACGAAACAATAACACCAATTAACGCTGAAAACGTAAAGAAAGCACATACACTACTTGAAAGTGGGCGCACCATTGGGAAAATTGTTTTAGAGAAATTTTAATAACAAAAAGTCCGATTTCTAAATAAGAAATCGGACTTTTCACTATCTTTATTTACTTGAAATTTCATTATCTTTTTGTATGTCTAACGGAGCACGCTTCCCTATTCCGAAAGCATAGAAACTAATTGTAACGATAGCTAAGAAAATAATACCTACAACTAATGAAATACGAGTATCATCGTTAAACCACATTCCGATTAATACCATAATTAAAAAGGCAATCGTCAAATAGTTTGTAACAGGAGCAAATGGCATTTTGAACGGATGATCTTTCATCTCTGCTCCCTTTTCTTTTCTAAAATTAATTTGACTAATTAAAATGACAAACCATGGTACCATACCAGGAAGTACACTCGCACTATATACATATACGAATAAGTTTTTTGGTGCAATATAACTTAGAACTACACCGACCGCTAATCCGATAATTACGCCAACTGTACCGAATAAAGGCACACCATTTCCAGAAAGTTTCGTGAAATATTTCGGTGCTTGTCCATTTACACCTAACGTATACAGCATACGTCCAGCACTATAAATACCACTATTACAACCAGACATTGCTGCTGTAATAACAACGAAGTTAATAAGTCCAGCCGCAGCCGTAATACCAACTTTCGCAAAAGTCGCTACGAACGGGCTACCAATTGTACTTAATTGATCCCACGGATACACAGTTACAATAACGAAAATAGCACCAATATAGAAAATTAAAATACGCCAAATTGTACTTTGAATCGCTCTTGTAAGTGTCTTCTTCGGATCCTTCGCTTCACCAGCAGTAATACCGATTAATTCCACACCTTGATACGCTCCAACTACAAGTGATAATGCAAAGAAGAATCCAGAAAAACCACCTGTAAAGAAACCGCCATTTGACCAAAGATTCGATATGCCAATCGCTTCTCCGCCGTTACCAATTCCAAAGAAAATAAGTCCAAATCCCGCAATAATCATTAATAGAATCGTAACGATTTTAATCATCGCAAACCAAAATTCAAATTCACCAAATGACTTAACAGAAATTAAGTTAGCTGCGCCAAGAATAACCATTGCGATTACACCTGGTATCCAAGCTGGTAAATCCGGGAACCAATATTGCATATACGCTCCAACCGCGATAATCTCTGACATCCCAACGATGACCCACTGGAACCAGTTACTCCACGCTGTCATATAACCAGCTAGCGGATGCATATACTTATGACCGAATGTCGCAAATGAACCTGTACTTGGCTCCATATACAACATTTCTCCCATGGCACGCATGATGAAGAAGATAAAAATACCTGCAATTGCATACGCAAGCATAACTGACGGACCTGTCCATTTAATCGTGCTGGCTGACCCCATAAACAAACCAACACCAATTGTTCCGCCTAAAGCAATCATTTGAATATGACGTGCTTCTAAACCTCTTTTCAATTCTTTGTTTGCCACTTCACTTCCCCCTCTTAGATGATTCATAGCCGCATTTTAAAACAAGATGCTTTCCCCTAATTCCTTTCGGCCCTGAAAATGATGAAGCAAACGTCATTTTACACTAGCTTTAAAGCTATCCTAAAATCGTTTTTCTGCTTCTTATAAAATTCTCAAAACCTTTCATCTTCCAACATTCTATAAATCTTAAAATTACTTACCTTATATTAATTCATTAATCTGAAAAATTCAATTATTTTTTCGATAAATTATTATACATAAGTCTGATCAATTTTTAACTAAATTAACAATAAAATACATCTATTCAATATGATTCCGTCATGAATATTATTACAATATAAATAATCGACGAGAGCATTTCTTCCTCGGTTTCAGACCGCATGTACTTCAATCTTTATAGTTGATAACGTAAATTCCCACTCGTCCCATTCATATACCAATCAGAAATTTAATATATTAATAAACTACTAACTTCTTTACTCCAGCCCCATTTTGAAGCAGGAATCTTACTACCTCAAAACAGCGGGATAAAATATAAAAGAGTCTCATTTTTTAATGAGACTCTTTTACCATTTCATATTTAAATCGTTTTTGAAGTTCGTTTACCTAAAATAAACACTTTAGTAAACACCATCATGATAACTACTATAGCTAGAAAATAAAGTGGCATCACCAGTAACGATCCTGTATGCAGCTGACTCATTCCCCATATTGTCATCGTTACAATTACATAGTACCCCAAGCTAAACAATGCTCCCGCAGTACCAATAACATCTTGAAAATCTACTAACGCTAAACTTAAACAATTAGGTAACGCTACTCCAATTCCTAATAGCAATATAAACATCGCTATTAAAAATACTATCATATATATTACATTTGGATTTGATCCAACAAACGTAATAACAGATAAAAGAATAGCTCCCCCTGTCATTACAAGACAACCAATATATATAATTTTCTCTAGTTTATAAGTAGCAAGTAAACGTTTTGAAACTTTCGCCCCAATAATAGAAGCAGACGCAACAACAATCCCTAAAAATCCATACATACTAGGCGATAACTGAAAGTATTCAATAAAGATAAACGGCGCTTCTGCATAATAGCTAAATAAAACACCATTTGCTCCCCCAATTAATAGCCCATATGTTACTACTTTCGGATTTGTAATTAACCTTTTCCATACTGAATAGACATTTATTTTATTCGTCACTGAGTCCGTTTTTGTTTCGGGAAGAGAAACAAACGTATACAGAAAAATCCCGATACTCATAACTACTAAACTTAAAAATACTATTTTAAATCCAAACATTTGATCAAGAAAGCCACCAATTAACGGTCCTATCGCTGGTGTAAAAGCAATGACTGCCGAGATTTGAGCAAACATAACATGCCTCTTATGCCCTTCTACACTTTCACGAAGAATCGTTTGCGTTACAACTGATCCTGCACTTGCTCCAAACGCTTGAATAAAACGACTTACCAATAAAACTTCAATGGAATTTGCAATAAAGCATAAGAAACTACCTACACCATATACGACAATTCCAAATAACATCGCCGGGCGACGACCAATTATGTCTGATAACCATCCAATAAAAAATACACCTAAAGCAAATCCAGCGAAATACACACTTAGCGTGAACTGCACCTCATTATTACTTACATGTAACGCCTTTGAAATGTCAGGTAAAGACGGTGTATATATCGTTTCACTAATTTGCGGAAACGCGACAAGAATAATCATTAACAAAAGTGATGGTACTGAGACTTTTTTCATTTTTCATACCCTCCTATAACTTTGAAAATCTCAGAAATAAAAAGACTTTCCTTAGCTACGGAACAGGAGGGGCCATTATAGAAATTCGATCATAAAACAACAAAAAAAACACCTCGATTACGTATGTTAATACTTATAGGAGGGTAATATTAACATTGATTTTAAAATATACTTTTTCAATTATATTACATATTGTGTTTCTTTTTCTAGCGCTAGACCTTAGAGGAATTCTTAAAAGGATAACTTGATACCACTTCCTTTTTATGGAATAATTAGAAATAGTTCGAATTAACAGATCTAATTATCAAACGATAGACTACCATATTTTAATATCGTAAAGCTTACAAACAGGAGGAATTTCGTAATGATTGAAATTTTAAGGACAGTAATAAACTTCCTAATCTCTCTATTCTCAGGAGAATTACCAATTGTATATTATGTATGGATTATCGCTTTATTTGTCATTCAAATGATCCAGGCTACTCTAAGCTACAAGCTCTTTAAAAAGAAAGATAGTTTCAGCACTTATATATCAACAGAATTACTCGCTTTTATCATTCTATTGTTTGGTGGTATATTATTATCTAAATTACTTGCCTACATAATAGACGATCCTACTATTAGTATGACAAATGTAACACATTATTTTATTTCTCTTATCATACTAACTATATTTGTCGCTACAGGCTTTATTAAAGATTTTCTACAAACATCTATAAAAAATAAAAATATATCCCTTTTTAGTATTTTAGTAATTTCCTTAATAGCTAGTATACTTTCATTCAAGTTTTTACCACTTTTAATTGAAGGTCCTTTCTCTCTTTCTAAATCTTTTATAATTACATTAATTATCGTAGTAATTGGGTTAATTACTCTATTAATTTCTTTAGAGGAAAAGTATGCAGATGAAAAAGAAACGGAAAATTTATAGCTTCTCATTTATATAAAAGTAAGAGGGAGCTCCCCTCTTTCTTTTATATCGTCCTATTTCGCAAGATTAAATCATCCCTTTTTGACATTACTATCGCACTAATAATAATCCGCAAAATCCAAGTTGTGTTTGCACTTATTTTTTCTAATTGCTTATTGATTGTTGCTATGTCTTTCTCATTAACCGTGGTACGCATTTCTAAATTTCGAATGTCTCTCATAATTTCTTTTTGCTCAGCCTTGAGACTGTCAATTTCAGCGTTAAGATAATATGCGATTAAGATAAATTAAAATTTGAAAAGGAACCCCTTGTTTATTTAACAACAAACAAGGTGCAATCCAACATCCGGGAGCACCTACGATAATTTCTATTGTTTTAATCAACATTTTCATATTTACAACTCAATATAGTCAGTATAATTTTATGAAGAGTCCACTTTTTTAGCTGCTTAATGTATACTAATATTAATACGAAACAGCTGTATTGATAAACTCTCTAAAACAATAAATATACTAGCTGAAACGAACCTATACCCCATATTTTCCCCAGTAACATTAATGGTTATTTCTGATAAATTCATTTGTATGTCATTGTTTTCAAAAATTTCATCCTCAACCTTTACAATATCTGCTTCACAATCTACTTCTTTAAAAGTTTTCAATAATTTTGTTTCCAATAAACTACAATCAAAGTTCTCATCTTTTATTACGGCAAATTTAACCTTCATATTGATTTCCCCATTTTTAACAAACTATAATCATTAAATCAATATAAATATATATTATTCTATTAAATAATTCAAAATATATGTTTCTTGCAAATCATTACTAAATATCAGTTCTAGGGATTGTAATGTCTTTTATAGATTTTTCATCAAAAATAGAACTTAATCCACGAATAATCACGTGTTTCAAATACAATATCTTTATCTGTTGAACGACCTTATCTCTCCTTAAAAAGTCTTGTTCTTATCCTATTTCTTAACAAGGACTTTACCTCAAGTTGCCTTTTCTTTATAAAAAATAGCCTACCTATTTCCGTAGGCAGACTATATCTTTATTACACCATACAAAAGTATACTCTCTATGCCACTCGAACTTTATGTAATGATACAGATTACAAATAAATTATTATCTTTTCTATATTCTTATCATTGATTTTTTGTTCATAAATTCGTAACACATATACATGAGTTATCATGCTAAAATTAGTTTATTCAAAAGAAGTTATTCTTAATGAATCGATAATTTTTAATACCCTGTTTAAAGCCTCGCCCCCCTGTGAGGCTTTTTCCTATTTAACTAGAAAGTAGTTATTAACCGTTACTATGCTGCTACACATCCCACCTTTAGCTATTCAGCATCAACACACGTAAAATTCTTGCCTCCATCATTTGATTTACAAATATTATTTATCAATTTTTCTGTTATTCTTTCATTTTCATTAGAAACTCGATCTAAATCCATTCGAAATACTTGTTCCGGATTCTCTTTTGAATTCCCTTCAATATGAATTGAACGATCGAACATCTCAGCCGTGAAGCTGCTAGATGTATTTATCAGTTTAACTCCATTATTTTCACCTATATAACGTTCAACTACTTTTTCGGCTTCTTTAAGTTGTTGAGATGTAGGATATGGTATAGATTCCGCTAATATGGCTACACCTACTAAATATGTAATATACAAACCACCTGCAATCAAGATAACTTTCTTTACTGTTTTATTAATCATGCTCTAACTCCCTTTTCTTTTTTTGCTATTAAAATATATAACTTTCCTAATTTCTATCAATTTCTTTTTAGTACATAACATTCGTTTTACATTTTATAAAAAACACCTCTCTTACTAATTTCCAATTTGATATTAACATGTTGTTTATCGTTTTTCAATAAATAATTATTATTCAACAATTTATTTTTGCTGTTTTTAGTTCTGATTCAATCTGAAAACAACCGACTCATTTAATTCCACTACATCATCAGCAAGTTTGAAAATTTGTTAATTAATAAAATACAAAGAGCAACTATATGTAAATCTCCCTCGTTATATCTATGTAGATCAGTAGTTTAGCTTCAGCACTCACCCTATTCGAGAACACTTTACAGAATATTCAATCTAATGATAAAATTGACTTAATTAATATTTTCGTCCATCACTGTATAAAAAATTACAATAAAAAAAATAGCACTCTCACAATTAAGTAAACGCAAGCTTTTTCTTCTATCTACTTACTATTTAAGGTTAATGGTAATATAACCAAATTAAAAAAATTCGACTTAAATTCATTGATGAATGGAGAGGTTTATATGAAATTAAAAGACAAAGTAGCGATCATAACTGGTGGTGCAAGTGGAATTGGCGAATCTACTGTTCGTCTTTTTATCAAAGAAGGTGCAAAAGTAGTTATTGCTGACTTTTCTGAACGTGGAAAAGATCTATCAGATGAATTGAATGCACATGGATATAATACGTTATTTATTAAAACCGATGTAACAAAAGAGGCAGATATTAAACAGCTAATCCATGAGACAGTAAGTACATACGGTAAATTAGATATTATGTATGCTAATGCCGGCGTTGCTGATGATGCACCGGCAAACGAATTATCCTACGAAAAATGGAAAAGAACCATTGATATTAACTTGTCTGGGGTATTCCTTTCTGATAAATATTCGATTGAACAATTTCTTAAACAAGGTACAGGCGGTGTCATCGTTAATGCTGGTTCGATTCATAGTTTTGTTTCATTACCTACCCCAACAGCATACTCATCTGCAAAAGGTGGTGTGAAACTATTAACTCAAAATTTATGTACTGCCTACGCTAAATATGGAATACGTATTAACGCGGTCTGCCCTGGCTATATTGATACCCCTTTACTTAGTAGTGTTAATCCTCAACAGAAAGAATATTTAGCTTCACTTCATCCACAAGGCAGACTTGGAACACCAGAAGAAGTAGCAAAAGCTGTCTTATTTTTAGCAAGTGATGATGCTAGTTTTGTTAATGGTACAACACTTCTTGTTGATGGAGGCTATACTGCACATTAATTTTAAAACCTTGAAGCATATCTCTAAGAAATATATAGTCTTCAACAAAAAAAGCACCGTCACAAATGACGGTGCTTTTTCTATGTAAGAGCTACTAGAAGATTCCCTTCTAGCCTACTCCCATTTATAAGTCCAAAATTGTTCAAGTTGCAACCATTTTAATGTTGCTGCATCTTTGTTTTTGATTTTCGCGTGTGTTTCTTCAAGCATCGCTTCTGTTTGCGAACGGTGCGCACCTAGTGCAGCTAATTTATGCTCGAATACTTCACTAATATTATTTACAACATCCGGCTCACCCAGTACAGCTTCGCGATTTTTCGTAATCGCAACCGCATGAATGACTGGACGTTCTTCTTTTGGCATACGCGATACAGCGCGAACAACAGCGCGGCCAAATGCATCATGATCTGGATGTACGCCGTGCTCTGGATAAAATGTAATAATTCGAGATGGATTTACTTCTTGAATGATCGCTTCAATTTTATCAGCAACGAAATCAACATCTTCAAATTCTAACGTTTTATCATGGAAACCAAGCATTCTTAAATCTTTGATCCCCATCGCTTCACATGCATCTTTCAATTCTTTTTTACGGATATTTGGAATCGTTTCACGGTTAGCGAACACGTTTTTCCCCATGTTACGTCCCATTTGTCCTAAAGTACCACATGCATATGTTACAGGTACTCCTTGATCTGTTAATAAGCGAATTGTTCCTCCCGCAGCAAATGCTTCATCATCTGGATGCGGAAATACAACAAGTACATGTCTCTCCATAAGTTTCCCTCCTTCTTACTTAAATGGCGTTAAGCTTAACTCAAGCGCAACTGCTAAACGACCTTGATTATCATGCCCTGCAAGTAATAAACGTTCTTTATCGTCTACTTCCCAGTGCGTAATACCTTCAGCATATACCCAGCCATGATCCATTTTTAAACCAACTCGATATGGATTCGTTCCAGTAATCTTTCCGCGTTCAAAGCGAATAATTGCATTTCGAATGAATGCTCCAACTGTCATCATCTTTTCATTAAAGTGTGACGCGTACGCTCCGTTCGTCGTTTCTAAATGAATATATACATCTTTATTTACAAAACGTTCAATTTCATTTTGAATAAGAGAACTATCTTTTACTATTTCCATCGGAATTCACCTCTTTAAACCATTTTACGCAAAAATAATGTAAATTGCTATCTCTATATTAGAGGACAACGCCCACTTTTCCTAATAATTTGCACTGTGTTTCTTTATTTTTTTATATCATATGTAAAATCATCATTTTTTCCTTCACTTTGTTAAATAGTTTTCTTTCTTTTTTGAATTTGCTACAATATATTTTATCCCGTATTCATATAACGGGATACATTTTGACAATTTAATACATAATTTGAAGAAGGTGACATGATTGGAACAATCAGCACATGAAGTAGCAAATTGGCAATATTATTTTGCAATTGCCGTATTTTTAGTCACGTACGGATTTATTATTTCTGAGAAATTGAATCGTGCTGTAATCGCACTATTCGGCGCTGCTATTATGATTATTTTTGGAATTGTAGACTTACATACTGCTTTCACATCACATATTCAATGGGAAACGATCACCCTTTTAATTGGGATGATGATTCTCGTACATATTACGAGCCAATCGGGCGTATTTGAATTTGTGGCCATTAAAGCAGCGAAGGCAGCTGGCGGAAAACCAATCCGCATTTTATTATTACTATCCTTATTAACTGCTGTCGGATCAGCATTTTTGGACAATGTAACAACCGTTTTACTAATCGTACCTGTTACACTATCCATTACACGTATTTTAAAAGTAAACCCTGTTCCTTATTTGATTTCAGAAGTGCTTTTTTCAAATATAGGCGGAACAGCAACATTAATCGGTGATCCACCTAACATAATGATCGGATCGGCAAATAAGCATTTAGATTTTAATGCCTTTTTACTAAACTTAGCTCCAATCGTAATTATTATTTCTATCGTTACACTTGGCATTATTTACTTCCTGTATCGCAACAAACTAAAAACAACAACTGAACAAATTAAAATATTAATGGAATTAAACGAAAAAGATTATATTAAAGATCAAAGCCTCCTTTTAAAATCCATTTCGATTTTAGGACTAACTATTTTAGGCTTTGTACTTCATTCCATTATTCATGTAGACGCTGCGGTAATTGCAATGACAGGCGCTACACTTCTTATGCTAATCGGAGTAAAAGAACATGATATTGAAGATGTATTTGCTCACGTTGAATGGGTAACCATTTTCTTCTTCGCCGGACTATTCGTTCTCGTTGGCGGGTTAATTGATATTGGGCTTATTTCTTCACTCGCAAAAGAAGTACTCGACGTAACAAATGGCGATATCGGTTTCGCTGCGGTACTTATTTTATGGGTATCTGGCATCGCATCTGCAACAATTGACAACATCCCATTTGTCGCAACGATGATCCCGCTTATTCAAGATTTAGCTACAGGGCTCGGACTATCTGTCGATTCCCCGCAAATCGAAGTACTATGGTGGGCGTTATCACTTGGAGCTTGCTTAGGAGGAAACGGAACATTAATCGGAGCATCAGCAAACGTAGTCGTTGCTGGTATTGCGAAACGTGAAGGACATGCTTTCTCTTATATGGACTTCTTAAAAATTGGTTTTCCGTTAACAATTATTGCATTATTGTTATCACACGCTTATATATATTTACGTTATTTAATGTAGATGTTATGGTGTGTGAAATTATATCGACGGTTTTTAAAATATATCGATCGTTTCTTCGAATATATCAACGATTTTCTAAATATATCGACGGTTCGACAGAGAATATCGATTTACCAACAAATAACGACACTAAAAAAGGTATGCAGCGTTAAACTGCATACCTTTTTTATCACCAAAATATACCTATAATTGCTAATCCACCTAAAATCATACCACCAATTTGTCCGACGATTGCTGGCGATAATTGAACACCTTTCCTCACCTCAACAACCGGTCTTTCGTGCCTTAGTTGCTGCACTTCGCTTTGCAGTTGATGTACACTTCCGTGCAATTCTTTAATTAGCTCTTTTAATTCAGCGACCTCTTCATTTACTGGTTTTGCTTTTTCTAAATTCATTTTGCATAGCTCCTTATAAAGTGAAACTTTAATCAGTGGGGGTTTTGTTCATCTCCCACTGATTATTAGTTGAACCAATCGGACGTTTACGGACAGTTGATCTCCCACCTAACTTCTTTGCTCCAACTGAATTTTGAGGTGGGAGTTTTACTGCCCGTTAACGCGGGATAAATTCAATCAGTACACTGTAAATTTTCGCCAATTATCATTATATCTCCTGCATACTACATATATAATTTAGAATGTATTTTCTAACCTTGTAGCTCTATCCATTCATCCCGCAATATCCCCATAATGATACGATCAAAACACTTCCCATCTCTTTGCACTGCTTCTCTCATACAGCCTTCTATCTGAAAACCCATCTTTTTATACAACTCAATAGCAGCTTTATTATAAGAAATAACATCCAGACCAACGCGGTGTAAATTCAATTCATAGAAAGCATATTTTAAGATAAGATGGATTGCTTCTCTTCCATATCCCTTCCCTCTATCATTTGCATCTCCTATACCAATGGCTAATAAACCCGTTCTGTTATTCCACTCTATGCCATGAATTGCCACAAAACCAATTAAGCGATCATCTTGAACTGTCCTCAACATGAAAGATACACTATTCGATCTCCGTCCCTTTAATAGCCCATCACTTGCTATTTCTTGTAACGATTGTGGAAACGCTACATCTGTATCGACATTTCTTAAATACTCACTATCTTCTTGCCACATAGCCATTACTTTAGCATCTGATTCTCTAATAGCGGATAATTTAACAGTTTTATTTTGAAAAAGATTCATCGTCATTTCAAATTCCCCCTTTTTTAATAACGGGGACACTTATTTTAGTCTATTTATCCCCTTGTTCCATAAACTGTTTTATAAACGGGATACTTACAATAAGCGCTGACATTGGCACATCTCCTCTACATTAAATTAAATTCATTGTATAATTTTTTATTTATTCTAACAATAACAAAAAGGCCCTCCAAATTCAGAGGGCCTTTCCTAATAGCAAAACTCTATTATTTCGTAAACATTTTCTCCGCTTCATCCATTGCCATTTTGTTACCTAAAGCAGAATAGTCAAGCCATGGTTGGTCATTGATAATGTATACGTGCTTGCCTTTAACAGCTTTTAAGTCTTTCCAAATTGGTGTTTCTTGTAATTGTTTAAATGCCGCTTTTGCTTTATCGTCTCTGTTTACAACAACGAAAATCGCATCTGCATCAAAGTCAGGTAATACTTCTTGTGAAATGACTTCAAAAGGACGATTTCCATCGATTTTCTCTACACCATTTGCAGGTTGTAATCCTAAGTCTTGGAATAAAATTGGTCCCATCGGTCTTTTCGTGCTAAATACTCGTAATTCTTTTGCAGTAACGCGAATTGCCATTACTTTTTCGTTATTACCTAACTCTTTATCTATTAAACTTTTTACTCGTTTTGATTGCTCTTCGTAATCTTGAATATATTTATCCGCTTCTTTCTCACGGTTTACAAGTTTACCAACTTGTTTTAACTGATCTCTCCACGTACCTTCATCTAAGTTGAAAGAATGTGTTTTTGCAATTTTTTCGTATTTCGCTAAATCTTTGCCCGCGTATTTTTCATCTACATAAATTTCAGATGGTTTTAACTGAAGTAACGCTTCCATATTCGGATCTGTTACAACACCAAGTTTCTTCGTATCTTTCAGCTGTTCTTTTGCGTGTGGTAGGAAATCTTTTAAATCTCCACCAATTACAGAACCTACCGGTGTAATTCCTAATGCAAGTAAATTATTCGTTAAATGAATAGACATAGAAGCAATTTTTGGATCATTACTTTTTTCTGTTTTTTTCGTTGCCTCTTCATTAGATCTCGTTTGACCACATGCTGCTAATACTAAAATACACATAATGCTAAATAAAATAGTAAGTTTCTTTTTCATATGTTCTCCTCTTTGAAGTATTTATTTTGTTTTTGTAAGTAAATAAAGAAAATAAGGTGCTCCTAAAGCGGCCACTACTACACCAGCTGGAATAGAATTTGGCTCAAATATAGAACGACCTATCGTATCTGCTAGTACTAAAATAATCATGCCGATAATGCCAGCTAGCGGAAGGAAATGTTGATAGGTAGTGCCTACTAACTTTCTTGCGATATGCGGGGCAACTAAACCGATAAAACCAATCCCTCCTGCCATCGATACACTTGCGCACGATAATCCAACCGCTGTAGCTAAAAGTAGCAACCGTTCTTTTTGAACAGAAACACCAAGTCCTGCTGCTACACTATCACCTAATGACAGTGCATTTAACGTTTTAGATTTTAGCCACGCATACGGGGTTAGTATGAAAATCCAAGGTAATAATGCTAGAACATGAATCCAATCCCTTCCCCACACGTTACCAACGAGCCATCTAGAAGCGAATATATACGTCTCATCATTTAACTTGAGAGAGAAAAATAACGAAATCGCACTAAATCCAGCTGAAACAGCAATACCAACGAGAATAAGTCTAATGGGAAGTAAACCTTTTGATCGATCACTCGCAAGTAAAATAATTAAAAATGCAGCTAACACTCCCCCGCCAAATGTAAATAACGGTATTAAAATCGATGCATTCTCATTAATAGAATGAAAGAAAGTAACGAATAGAATTAGCCCAAAAGATGCACCTGCATGCAGTCCAAGAATACCAGGATCTGCAAGTGCATTACGTGATAACCCTTGCAAAATCGCACCGGAAACTCCAAGGCCAATACCAGCTAACATTGTGATTATAATTCTTGGCATACGATAATCGTATAGCACGGTTGCACTTTCAAAATCACCATAACCGAAAAGCGTTTGAATTACTTTGAGCGGTGCAATGCTAAGTGTCCCCGTATTTAAGCCAAGCAAAATGACAGCGATACCAACACACCCAAATATTGTAGTTACAGTAACGGCTCTCTTTTTATCCGTGTTTAAAATCTTCTTCACTTACAACTCCCTCCCAACTTTACGTGCTATATAGAGGAAGAACGGGACTCCAACAAGAGCTACCATAATTCCTATCGCAAGTTCTTTAGGAGGATTTACTGTTCTTGCCCCTAGGTCAGCTAAAACTAATAACATAGCTCCTAATAACGCCGACATAGGAATAATGAGTCGATAATTAACACCAACTAATTTTCTAGCAATATGCGGAATGACTAGTCCTACAAATCCAATAGAACCAACAGCTGAAACAGATACACCTGCAAGGATGACTACTATAATCATCCCTAGTATTCTCGTTCGGCTCGTTTTCACTCCTAAATTTGTAGCGACGTCATCCCCCATTGATATGAGTGAAATAGACCGCCCTATCGATGCAGCAAAAACAATTGTTATGAAAATAATAGGAACTAAAAATTTCAGGTGTTCCCACTTAACCCCCGCAACACCACCAGCATACCAAAACGCTAAATCTTGGCTTAAATCATAATAAATTGCAATACCTGAACTTAACGAATGTAAAAGTGCTGCCATAACCGCTCCAGCAATCGTTAACCTCATCGGTGTTAATCCGCCTGATGTTGCTGATCCGATAATAAAAATGAGTACTGTACTTAAAACCGCTCCAATAAAGGAGACAATCATCAAATAGGAATACGGCATATGCGGAAAAAAGGCAAAACTAAGTGCTACTACAAACATCGCACCTGCATTTATGCCAAGTACACCTGCATCAGCTAAAGGATTTCGTGTTACTCCTTGCATAACAGCCCCAGCGACTGCAAAAGCCGCTCCTACAACTGCTGCGCCAATTACCCTTGGGAGCCTTAATTCGTAAATGATTTGATGCTGCGTTAATTTCGGATTGTAATCAAAAACCGCTGTCCACACCGTTTGCAAATGAATATCCTTTGCACCAAATGCGACGGCCAAAAATATAGATCCAATTAAACATATAATTGTTAAGCTCATAAAACATATAAACTTAATATGTATCCAGCGGTTATTGCCAGCACGTATAGTAGACTTATGTAACATGTTTCATTTCATCCTTTATATTCAGTTGTTTTTTATAATTATTTTTTATTTATAATTAATATTGATAATAATTATCATTTTCATTTAGATATTATATCGCCACTTTTTTTAAATAGCAAACTATTTTTTCACTTCGCTAAATATTAAAATACTTATTACAATTCCCTTCCAAAACTTACAAATACACGCAAAATAGACTACTAGCTTATTTTTAAAATTGTAGTATACTTAGTCATTATTTTGAGTTTTCTAACAAAAAATATCGAAGGAGACACAATGTTCTATATAAAACAACTACTACATTTCACTTACGAGCAAGCATTATCTTGCTTATTTCCAGTCGTTATTTTTTTAACACTAGCCCTTTCAAAAATCGTTTCTATCCCAGGGTTATATCGCTATGATTTCATACTCATCGTATGTCTTCTTATGCAGTTGTTTATGTATAAGACTGGACTTGAGACGAAAGACGAATTAAAAGTAATTACTGTCTTCCACCTCATCGGCCTTTTACTAGAAATATATAAAGTACATTTCGGTTCATGGAGTTATCCTGAAAAGGCATATTCAAAAGTGTTTGGAGTTCCACTTTACAGCGGGTTTATGTATGCAAGTGTCGCGAGTTACATATGCCAAGCGTGGAGAAGAATGCATTTACAAATGTACCATTGGCCGAAAGCTATTTTTGCAATACCTCTAGGAGCAATGATTTACTTCAATTTTTTCACACATCATTTTCTATATGACTTTAGATGGGTATTAACTTTACTTCTATTCATCGTTTTCTTTCGGACATTTGTGGAGTTTTCATTACGAGGCGTTACATATAAAATGCCGCTCGTTCTCTCCTTTTTCCTTATCGGATTCTTTATTTGGATTGCAGAAAACATCGCAACATTTTTCGGAGCATGGCAATATCCAAATCAACGGGAAGCATGGAATCTCGTTCACTTAAGCAAAATTAGTTCATGGTTTTTACTCGTTGTTATTAGCATTATGATTGTTACACAACTTAAACATTTGAAAGAGTCGAAAAGATAATGCTGATTATGTAAAAAAGTTAGCACATCACTCATTAGAGAGTGATGTGCCTTTTTTAATAATATTTTTTAAACCGCCCTCATCAAAGGAGTTATAAATTCATCATAATTTACAAGTGCATAAGCAGTTGCACATTATGAACTACTACTAGCGGAGGAGGTTGCTACAGATGAAGCGGCAATCGTTGCCATCATAGCTGCCTGTTGTGCCTGTATGAGGACTTCTATCATTGTTTGTAAGCCTGTGTTGGTAGCTTTACTTTCCCCACTTTTCTGACTTACGAACAGTTGAATAGCAATAAGAATATTGGTATCTGTATGCCAACGGAACAATTTCTCCCCCTGCAATTTTTCAATCAATGCTTTAATAGAATGAATCTCTTTTTCTCCATCCTCAAGTAACGCTAGTAGCCCGATAGCGGGATAATGCATCTGTTTCACTTTTACCTTTTCTCGCTTTAATAACTTCCATATGTTTGTGCATGTTGCAACTAACATTTCTTCACGGACATCCTTCTTTAGTGAAAGAATATGACTTAGAAATTGAAGATCATTCCCTTTACGCAAACCAGCTGCCGCTAGTTTCTGATAAAGACGTTCCACTCGGTCCATAAGTGCTTCTACATTCTCTGATTGCCCTGCTAGTAAAACCGCGAGCGGATAATCATTTGTACCTGTAAGAAAAAGATGATCCTCTTTCATTCGTTTATATACTTGCATCGAACGCTGAATGTGCGTGCCATACTGTTCATTATCTTCTGTTAAAAGCACAGCTGCTGCAAGATAAGTAAATATACTCCGGCTAAAACCACCAGCGACCAATTTTTCATATAAATCTAAAAAGTTTCGAAAAGCTTTCTTGTAATCTGTAAAGTGTATATCTAATGTTGCGGCTACCACAAAGCGATGATAAGACTTTAAGTATGAAAACATTCCTACCTGATTCTTAATATAACTACTAAGTTCTAAAAAACGTCCGAGATCAAATAATTTATCACTGCTTGCATACATAGCAGCAATCATCATTCCTGTTCGAGAATCACTCGTTTTCCATTTTAGTTCTTCCTTTAACTGTGCATATGTATGTGTGTATTGCTCCAACTTTTGTTCCAATGTAATCATAGTATTCACCCCTATTTCTAGTTCTTCTCTTTTATTATACGTATATTCCATATTTAGGAATACTATATTTCATACAGTTTTTGCAATCTATACTTTCTTCGGTATTTTCTATTAAATAAAACAAAAAATAATTACATCAGAAACATCAAGATAATAAGCGCTCATAATCCCTAATCCTTCAAGAATTTCAACAACCCAAAAAGGATAGATAATAAATTATCTATCCTTTTTTTGTCTATATATTATTGTGAAAAATAAAGTTGTAACTATCTACACCTCAATTTTGATAAAACATCTGGAGTTCGTTTTTATACGCAAATAAATTTCATCCAAAACTAAAGAACCTTAATAATACGTTCCATGGCCTTCATTTGCCCAATATGATCTGCTTCATGATAAAGCATCATACCGTAAAGCTCACCAACTGTTTCCAATCCTAGGAATGGCTCTGGAAGTTTGTTTTCAAATGCTTCTGCTGGAATTTCGTTAATACGTTTTGCTTGTTCTTTTAATTGGGCCGTTAACACTTCTAATGATGGTCCTTCTGTTGTCCATTTAGATGGTCTTGATCCATATCCAAACATACCTGGATATTCCGTTGGTAATTGTTTAAACTCTCTTCCAAACATAAAAGTTTCTGCTGCTGTTAACACGTGACCAATATGCCAACGAATTGTATTGTTAAAGCCTTCTGGCTGCGTATCCACAGTTTTATCGTCTAGCGTCTCCATAAATTTAAGCAATTCCCCACGCGTTATTTCAAATTGTTTTAAACCAACTAGTCTATTCATTTTATCGCTCCCCTTTTTTATGTACAATTTATTATGAGCTAAGAGTGTTCAACTTATTAAAGTTTCACCTTGTATAATCTATCAGAAACAATTAAGAAATACATCTAATATGCTTAGTAAAAATAATAACAAAGGTTCACTCCTCATAAATATAGAATTACTTACTACACAAATGGTTTAGTAAATAAAAGAGGAGTGTAATTGCATGTTAGATATTTTAAAACAACAATATAATCTTATTAGCTCTACAAGAGAAACTCTATTTTCATTTTTGGAAAAAATCCCACTAGAAAAATTACATAGCACTATTCCGAATTTCGGAAGCGGTAGCATAATAAAGACGCACCTTCATGTAGCCGATTGCTACCGATACTGGCTTGGATCATTCGCATTTAAGCAAAAACGAGCAGATTTTTCATTCGCTAGTGATTATGAAATTGAGCATGCAGATATCGAGAAAGTTCGTGCTAGGTTTAAGTTAGTCGATGAGGTTGTACAACGTTTTTTAGATGAATACAATGACCGTTTGCTTGAAAATATAGCAAATGAAGTGAAATGGCAAAAAGAACATTGGAGCACAACCCCGCTATGGCTTTTAACTCATACGGAGACTCATGAGTTTCATCATAAAGGACAAATTGTATCTATGGCTCGTCACCTTGGATACAATCCTCCTGATACAGATCTTATTTAATTCGATTTTTCTAAACTACCAAAAAGATCGAGCATGTTTTGTTTATTTTCCAAAACATGCTCTTAAAATCTCCTATCCTACTATTTTCATATCCTCATCAATACCAAATAGTCTCAGCATAATTATATGCATCACTATTTGGAATGGCATGTTTCCCCTGCGCTTGCGCCTTTCTTGGATCAAAATCATATACCATTGGCGTATAGCATGATGTTTGCCCTTTATTCACAACACCATTTCCTCCAGCACTCCCACAAGTATATGCCTTTCCATCAGTTTTTCTGACGATCCTTGCATCAGCTTCGTTATTATAAACTGCTGCACGGGTTACAGTAACTTTTGCCCACGCTGTTTTACACGTCGTGCTAAATTTTAATTCCACATAAGAATTGGAATCAATCCACTTCTTTTCTTTCGTTACTGCTGATTGATCACAACTATTATAATACGGACTTTTCCCATCATACGAATGGTCTTCCGCATATGCTTTATCATTATTGGTTGTACTCAACACACTAGTTACAATGAGCAAAGCCAGACAAAGACATGCGCTTACTTTTTTTAAAAGTTTCATAGAATTCCACTCCTTTATTAATAACGTCCAGTTTTCCCGTAACCATTATTAAACGTAACCGCTTCAGCATCTGCTGTGTATCCGAAATCAGCAGTTAAGTCAAATACCATTCCTGTATACGTGCTCGTTTGACCTGTTTTTATTGTGCCATTCCCCTGATTTGAAGTGACTGATTTTTGGAATACACCATTTTTATATTTATTTACAACAGCGTACGCGTACACTCCTCCCGAAACAGCAGGTGCTGGTTGATCTAAAACAAACTTTGCCCATGCTGCATGACATTTATTACTGTAACGTAAATACACTGTTCCTACTTTTTTGCTACCTTCATACACCGCTGTAGACTTTGCATTAAATCCATCTGCATCACATGTTGCACTACCCCCATACACTTTCGTTGTAGCCGGATTTTTCCCGTCATAATAACTACTAAGATCGGTAGCTGCAAATGTACTCCCTTGAAAACTAAATAATACCCCTACACTCGCTACACTTAACACACATACTTTCATGAACCTTTTAAACATTTCCAATCTCCTCCCTCAAAATAAATACGTATGATAAAGACAATCTATCCCCTATGTACGCCCCTCCTTTCATGCTTCCTAGAGGCATCTTACAGAAACGAATAAACGTTGTAAATTTCCTTATGGTTATTGGAATATACGAAGAAATTTACTTATCCTTGTAAGAAAAAAAGTTGAGAAATACACATTTTATTGCATCCTTTATTTAAAACACAAAAGAACCGATACTTGTTACATGCAAGCATCGGTTCTCTCTATACAAAAGTGCCATTTTTTCTTTTATATAAAATAAATATTTCTCCACTTAATCCGTTGTAAAAAACTCCCTCGTTACATCAATAAATTGTTGCAGTGGCGCTGTCATCCATTTATCTTTATGCCAAGCAATTTGTGTAAAAATTGGATTGATAGTATTTTCTAGATGTAACTCTTTTATCGTTCCCTCTCGTATATCTTTTTCTACTACTATTGCTGGCAAAACTGCTATACCTAAATCCGCAATAACACATTGTTTGATTGCCTCTACGCTAACAAACTCAATCTTATTTGTCGGATATACGTCTTTTGTACGAAATAGCTCTTCAAATAAAGTCCGATATGAGCACCCTAGTTCTGTTAACAAAAGTGTTTCCTTCTCTAAATCTTTTATAGAAACGGAAGGTCGTTCGAGTAAACAATGCCCTGGAGCAACTACTACTTTTAATTCTTCTTTCATAAGTGGCTCCACATGCAAAGCATCTTCTGCTTTACATTCGTCCAAAATAAATGCAAGATCGACTTTCCCCTCCATCAATTGTTCCTTCGCATCTTTATTGGAATGCGCTGGTTTAAATATAAGCTTTATTTGTGGAAATTGCGCTTTAAACCTCTTTAATATAGAAGGAAGCCTATATGTACATTGACTTTCTTGTGCACCAATTGTTAATGTACCAGCTATTTCTTCATCATCTTTCACAGCCATTTTCGCTTCGTTACTAAGTGCAATCATCTTATCAGCATATAATTGAAACTTCCTGCCCGCTTCAGTTAAGAAAAGACGTTTTCCTAATCTTTCAAATAACGGCGTACCGAGCTCAGCTTCTAACGTTTTAATTTGCGCTGTCACGCTCGATTGAGCAAAGTTCAATTTCTTCGCAGTTTGTGTAAAATTCAAAGTGTCTGCTGCTACTTTAAATGTAATTAATTGTTTTATCTCCATTTATCATCCCTCTTTTCAATCGGTATTTCCGATTGATTTCATCGAAATAATCATCTTTGTCTATTGATATTTATATTGTATGATAAAGAGCATCGACAAACAATATAAATGGAGGTATTCCATATGAAAGCACTTTGTTTCGAAACATTCGGAAATACTGATGTACTTCAATATAAAGAAATCCCTGATCCAATCATTAATCCAAATGAAATTCTTGTCCGTACGAAAGCAATTGGATTAAACTTCGCTGATATTTATAGACGCCGCGGTGATTATCATCTCGCTGGTAACCCGCCTTATATATTAGGTTATGAAGGGGCTGGTATTGTTGAAGAAGTAGGAACTAACGTTACTACCATCAAGCCTGGAGACCGTATTGCATTTGCTGATGTTCCATTTGCAAATGCAGAATTAGTTGCCATTCCATCAGAAAAAGCAATCCCGCTTCCAGATTCAATTTCTTTTGAAACAGCCGCTTCAGTATTATTACAAGGCTTAACAGCACATTATTTAACAAAAGATAGCTACCAAATAAAACAAGGTGATACAGCTTTAGTCCATGCTGCAGCTGGCGGCGTTGGTCAACTTCTTATTCAAATGATTAAACTACAGGGCGGAACAGTAATCGGTCTTACGTCATCAAACAAAAAAAACAAAGTAGCCACGTTAGCTGGTGCTGATCACGTATTTTTATATACGGAAGCATGGCAAAACAAAGTACTTGAAATAACACATGGTACTGGAGTAAATGTTGTATATGAATCAGTAGGTTCTACATTAGAGGACAGTTTTAATGCTACTAAAATTGGTGGTACCGTTGTATTTTACGGAATGGCTGGCGGTAATCCTGCGCCCGTTGATCCGCGTATGCTTATGGATACTTCAAAAACTTTAACTGGCGGAGACCTTTGGAATGTTCTTACTACGTATGAAGAACGTAAAAAACGCTCTACTCAATTATTTGAATGGATCACGAGCGGAAAATTAAACATTGCGAGTCCTACTACATTCTCTTTACAATACGGCGCCCATGCTCATGAATTATTAGAGAGCAGAAAAAGTACAGGGAAGATTTTATTAATCCCTTAGTCGTTCCAATTTAAAAAGGAAGCTAGATTTTATTTCTTTGCTTCCTTTTTAAATTTTATTAATGTTCACTTTCGCTTCTTCCCAATAACCCTGTTATTTATATTCTTTCTATACTTCTTTTTCTAGACCGCTCATTTTTAAGTTCATAAAATAAACGAATCTAAATATTAAAGGAAAAAACAAACCTCCAAATATGAGCGACTCAATAAATACAGTATCAATAAAAGAAGGAATCCCAAAGAGTATCATTCCAAAAAAATAAAATACAACTGCATTCCAATAAATAAAACGTGGAAATTTAGTTTGGAACGAATCACCTTTTTTACACGGTTTTCCAAATAAAAAATGAACTAATTTAATCAACATAATCACTTCTCCATATAATTGTTAATATTCTTTTCCTCTTAGAACTGAACATAAATAACATAATATGTATCATTTCATTTGAATTTTCCGACACAAAAGTTATTAACCATGCCGAACACAGTTTGACTTTTACTCATGTTTAAAACCTCATAAACAGTAGCCCCCTCCTATATGTCGTTAGACTTTCTCGTCCATGACCTAAAAAAAGAGTTTTATATTATCACTTGCTCTTCGACTCAAAAATTAATTAAATAAATTGAAAACATTATACAGTTGTTTCACAAAGTCAACGATATATTTTTATTTAAATACAAATCGTCTATTGCCATTATCATGGTGCAATTCAAACATTACTGGATTACTAACAAATCGTTTTAACAAAACGTATGCCTCATAATCAGTTATTTCATTAGGAATATTAATCCCACTAAATGACGTTGAGGAAATTAATGTATGAAAATCATATTTGAACTCATAGTCTCCAATATACGCAAGCGCCAATTTCCCTTTCCATTCAATTTGATACGTCTTCCCTTCTAATCTAGTGAACTTAATATCATGAAAGGCTGATGCGTCATGTCCAAGTAAATAAACATCAAATGCCGTTAACTCTAAATCTAAGTTCTTCTGTTCATCTTCGGATAAAAAATCAATTGCAAATCCCTTCCCAGTTAGCATATCCAAGTCAAATGGTACCTCATCACTTCCTACACGAAATCCTTTAAAATCCCATTCTTCTGATGACAAGGTGCAACTATGGAAGTTGTTCCATACAATCTTCGCATGCCAATCATCTTCATCTTCATCTTCGTCTTCATCTTCGTCTTCTTCATCCAAATCTTCCTCATCATAATCCGCAGTCTCTAAATGTAAATCAAAATACAAACCAGCTATACCCTTTAACTCTTCTTCCTCTGCATATTTAAAATGTGCACTCCACTTAAAATTAACAATTCGATGACCATTAGGCCACGGATTGTCCACAAAATATATTCGATCCATATTCACACGTTCCTTACTTTGTTTTAGTTCTTGTAAACTTACTTAAATTTCGAGATGTAAGACTATACCACCATCCAATATACTACAAGACGATTCTTTGTTCCTAAGATGCTACTAAATACCTACCTCTTACTATATCATCACAATAATTCTCACGGTATATTTTTATCAGAACATTCAAACTCAAATCTATAAATAGTATACTAAAAAGTGAAAAGGAAGCTAGATTTTTCTAACTTCCTTTTCATATTTCTATTTGAGGTATAATTATATTTCCACACTTTCTTTCCCTTTTGCAACATAACTCATATCTCCAACAGACTCGACTGTGTATGTTCCATCTTGATATACAATCTTCGTCACACTAGCATTTTCTACTCCAAGTTTTGTTTTGCTACTGTCTAACATTTCGATTAAGGTAGTAATCAAAAGCCCATGAACGACAACTAAAACATTACCGCCACCATTTGCAGCAGATTCTTCACTAATTTTATCAATCTCTTCTTTTATACGAGTAGAAAATAATTCCCAATCTTCCGCCTGTTTCGTAGGGTCTGCTGCTCTAATAAGATTAATCACTTCTTGAATAGAAAACTTCATAAGTTCTTCTGGTGATGCAACGCCCGCAGCTTTTCCAACCGCATCCCACATATTTTCAAGTTTTTCACCTTCAAAAATACCAAAATTTAATTCTCGTAAATTTTTTCTTTTCTCAAGTTTTAACTTTTTTTGCTCACTATATTTTAATACTAAATTAGCAGTTTCAATCGCTCGGCCGCTATCACTACTATATGCATTCGCAAAATGAACATCTTTTAATCCCGTTCCTAAATTAGAGGCAACTTCCACACCTTTTTCTACTAACGGAGAGTCTGCCCAACCTTGCGCGCGATGATTCGTATTTAATATTGTTTTACCGTGTCTTGTAACATATAACGTAACTACATTCTCATTGCTATCTGTTTCTCGCTTCTTCATTCAATTCTCTCCCTTTACATTTCTATATCAATTTTACCATCTTAATTATTCATTGAGCAAAATATACGTAAGTGAATTTGCTTAATAAAAAAAGCTATCTTTCTGTATATCTCTACAAAAAGATAGCATCTTTTATGATTACATTTCTTAACTGATATTCCTATTCAGCAAATGCACTCGAATACTGAACAACTCCTTCTACACCTTCAAGAGCATTCTCCCTTAATTCCACCACCATAAACACCTCTTCAGGCACTTCAAATGGTGCTTTTATATTCCACTCACTTGCTTTCTTAAAACCAAATTTCGGATAGTACTCTGGATGGCCTAATACTACAACTGACCCGTATCCAAGGCCTTTCGCTTTTTCTAACGCAGCTACAATAAGTTTACCGCCAATGCCTTTTTTCTGATGGCCCCTAGCAACTGATACTGGCGCAAGCGCTAATGAATCTACAGAAGCTCCATCTTTTTCTATCGTAATTTTCGATAACATAATGTGACCGACTATTTCCTCATCTACCGCAACAATAGATAACTCAGGAACAAACGAATCACATTCTCTAATACGCTTTACAAGTTCATGTTCCTTTTTATCACTATACTCTTCATTTAAAAATGCTTCTTTTACAACTTCTTCTGTTTTTCTATAATCGCTTTTTTGTTCTTGCCTAATCGTTACCACTCTATATTACCCCCTATTCTTTCTTATTTCCTTTTGGATTTTACGAAGCGCTTTTTTCGATCCGCGCTCA